>JABSQZ010000020.1 GCA_013215505.1 Oceanospirillaceae bacterium | reverse complement strand
AGCGTTTCATATCAACTCCCCAGAGAACTATCTGTTGGAGTATATCTTATAAGACGTTTTCACACAGTCTGGGCCGATACCGACGATTACCTGCAACAGAGGCTACATCCAAAGGCATCGCATGCACATCGTGCAAGACTCTAGACCTCACTTCTTTTTATCTGAATAGACTCTATTTTACATACCCAGATTTCGAGCCAAATAAGAATACCAATAGCATTATAAAAAACCAGCCACCGATTAAAAAAAATCCCAGGGCAGCAACATTAAAATAAATTGCCAAGGTACTAATTTGTGCGTTATGTGCCTTTCTTCTTGAAAAGTACCAAAGGAGTACTCCAAGTAATCCAATAATTAAAACTAAGCCATTTAAAGGGCTAAAACTATAATTTACTAAGAAAGCGATATGTTTTGTTTGCAACAATAATATCGCAGAATTGATCAACGCTAATAGGAGCGACAGGTTTAAACAAATGACTCGGGACACCAATACTCCTTACTGTACTCAGCTATATTGCTCTATTTTTCTTACCCAAAAATGTCTGCAAATGGCCGGTACCGTCAATTGTCACTCACTGTTTCTAGGCTAGTATTGTTAGAGACGATTTATTGCCCTCTTTTCATGATTTCTTGGAGTTTTGGAACAAATTCTGAAAACTCCCTTTCTAATGATTTCGTATAACTTGTATTAATATAGTTACGAAGTTGTGTTGAAACAGAAAAAATCATATTCAATTCATTCCTTCTTTCAGGGTCTGAAAACTTTTTAACTACTTCCAAAATTTTCTCATCTGAATAGTTATTACTCCAAGCTTCAGTAAATACTTTTAAAGCATCTTCTACTGTCCAAGAATACTGCATCTTGTTAGTCATATCTCTGATTAAACTATCAACTTCTTCGCTCGTTTCTTTAGGCATTCTAGATAATAGTTTTTGCAATTGAATCATAACAACCTTAAGCCGTTCTTCAGTAGCTATAGCCTGTGCCTTTTTATCCTGTAATAACAATTGTTCTATCCCCATTACATCTATCATCTGCTGAGCAGGTGTCAATTCACTTGCTGAGAGTCCAGAAATAAATATGGAATTTAAGACCAATATTGATATGAGTATTTTCTTCATTTTATCCTTAATAACTTGATACTGCGCATGCGCGTTTTCAGAAATAACGAGTTTCTCGTTATGGTAAGATCCTACAAATGTAGGCAGTTCAAAGGGTTATTAGATCTTAATACAAGGTGAATGGCAATAGGTTGTCAAAGAATTTGTTTACGCACAAGGGTGACCGCTTTTAGCCGATACTAAGAATTGCTTTCACAGCTCAGTTCCAGCTAATCAGTTTGAAGGGGTAGTTATACGTTTTTAACCCACCGCTTACTATTAATTTTAAAAGCCAACCTAACCAATAACATGCTGACGAATGGAAAGATAAGCAAAGAAAGGACAACCAATAATGTTCCCCCTCCATCCATCAAGCCTGCGTCCGTATGCTTTAATGGTGTAACAAGAATTACAACCAAGGTTAAAGCAAGCGTAATTGGCCCAGACAGCAGCGTAATCAAGATCGTTGAGATATTGGGTACGTTAGAGTCGTACCCTCTGCTAAAGAATCGACATGCGCAGTACGAAATTAAAAAATGTATTACTAAAACTATTGTAAGAACTAAATATCCCACTTGACCTCTACTGAACGTATAAAGCCCTAATAATGGGCAAAGAATTGTTGCTGAAATGTTGAATACAATGTCCGCAATTGGCCGATAGCGTCTATTGCTTACTACACTTACAACCCACCCTAATTTGGGATTGATACCGCGAATCATGACGCAGTGAGATTTACCATAGCTCCACACCCAGGCAGTGGGATAGAGTCCATTGGCTGACCAGCTATCTTACTTTGCCAAGTGACTTACATATTGGCCGCTCAATGATGAAATAACTAAGAATTGAAGATCTGGCCTTAGTTCCTGCAACTGAATCAGTTCAGTTACATCAAGGTTCGAATTCCGCAAAGTAAAATGCTTTACACTTGTAAATGCTTTAGATTCAAAAAGTCGTTTGAACTCTGAAAAATTAGTCGCCGTTTTCTTCCTATCTTCTGCGTCAGCAAAGAAAAACACGTCAGAATAATCAAGTACCGAAAGGTTTGTAAACCCATCACTAGTACCAAAATTATTGATAAAGTCTTGAGAGGAGTAGCCAGCTTCTATACGTAGATATTGCAAATCGCTCATAGTCAGGTCAAAGAAATCAGAATTAGGCGCACTAGGTATGATTAGCTCTCTAATTTTTGGCATGCTTTTTAATAAACGTGAAACCATGCCTCCCTCTTCATAATCATTTATAACAGGGGTAATACAACTAAGGTTATGAAACCCTGGATCAGTTAGTTCTACTTTGAGCGAAACTAGGTTTTTAAATGTGTAACCAATATTAATTAGCCGAGAAAAATCCCAGCTTCTAAAGCCATTAGCACCTTCATCTGGCCCACTAAAGCTAAGATGTGATATTGATTCTGACATTTCTTTTATAGCTTCAAGTACAGCTATAAAAGTATAATTATCCTCTTCATCCACCTCACTTAGAGCTGTGTTTGGGTTGTCATCATATCCATTACCATAAAATTCTATATGGTAAAGTCCAGCAACCTCGGAAAATAAAAGACGACTAACATTTGGATCATCCCAATACTTAATATTGATTTCAGCGATTAGTTTTTGTAGTTCAACTAGCTTTTCCATTATTTCTCAATATTCCGTTTTCATAGCAGGGTTGGCCTCGCAGTATACTCGGTAGCTAAAAGGCAAAGTAAAATAATGATACCTGAAGCAAGCATAACCAAATGACTGCTTTTGGCCGAAACCTGCTGTCACCTGTTGCATCTTCTAAGCTATCAATTCCAATCTGCTTCCTCCAAGACCTGACACATAGTTACCATTTTAGCGGGCCTGATAATAGGCGCTTTGAGAGCAAAATGTGTGCCTAGAATACTAGGGTTTACTATTACACATCGGGAGTGACGTTTTCATACTTGCCTTCCAACTCCACACCAATGGCGTCTTGGTACTTGCCAGTTAAGTACTGCCCCCAGGTTCTACATGCAATAAATTCTTTCTTATTTGGGTCCACGAAAAATATACTCTGTACAATAGCCCATTGGTTATCAATCCTTGCTACGCATTCCATTATTGGGAAATCACCATTCGTGATGTAAGGACAAATTATTATTATTTGTTGGCCTACTCCCCAAAAAAAAGGGATGAACTTCACTTGCAAAGCTACCCTGTTTCTTAAATGTTTTACATAAGCTTTAATATCTTTCGGCGCACAGTCCAATTGCACAACGCAAACCGCACGATTCATATTAAATGTCTGTTTTTTTAACAGGCAAATACACTCAGGTATTTTGAATTTGTATCCTTCAACAATTTTAAACCCGTGCTCACTAAGTGATAGATGCACTGTTTGTACTCCTAACCAACCAATATCAGAAATTCTACGTTGTGCTAAATATTACTTTTAACTAGCTCGACTCTGAAACCAATATCAATCTCAAAAAACCTGACGGATAGGACTGTAACAACAATAAATACAGGCAATAAGTAGCATATGTAAAAACTTTTACATTATTAAGTGTCCTATAGTTAAAATCATATCCGATAAAGTAAACCGTAATTATTAAAAGTATTGAAGGTAAAAATAATTCGAAATTATCTATACCCAAATCCGAACCAAAAATAATGGCGATGCAACAAATGACAGTCAAGAATATAGACGTCAGATTGAAAAACACATTAAGAAACCAATTTGTCACTGAGAATCCTATTTTGCTGATACCGTCAATTACCAGCAGACTTAAAGTAATGAGTTATACAAATGGAAGCAGTTTAAATCATTGTCTTATATTAATTGCCACCATGAAGGCAGCCATCAGCAGAGCGCGTTCCTAGTTGATTGATGCTTATATTTTGGTTTTTATGGGCATCACCTACCCTTTTTTCACATGCAGCTGATCTGTGCTGATTAGAGCAAGCAGATAGTAAAACAACAGCGCATAACATACTGACAGAAAGTAAAGAATTATTAGAGAGCATTTCAAGCCTTATCATTTGTGGTAGGACCCTATAACTTCTTACAGGTCAAAGAGTTATTAAACATTAATGATTGATGAATAGCAACAATGGATTACAAGCGAAAAGTAGGAATAACTAAATTGCCGCTTTTGGCCAATACCGAATGTCGCCAATCGCTGTCTAACCACAGGATCTGAAACATTGCAGACAATTCAAAGTTCCTAATGGGAGACCTTTGAGAACAAAAAATGGAGTTAAAACGCCAGTTCCTAACCCAGATAGCACTGTGGACAATAATATAGATTTAAATAATGCATTTTCAGCGTGAACTAATATATTCTACTCTGCTTAATTTCAATAAAAATTATTGCTATCAGTGAGAGGAAATAATGAAAGCTAGTTCTTTGTTTGGTATTACCTTGGTATCGGTATTGTTTTTGAGTGGTTGCGCACATCAGTCTGTAGATAAAAAAAGCCTTAAAACAAATACGCACAATTACAAGAATGGCGGTAATGAGCCAAGTTTTGAGTATGGAACAAATGAAGAAGAAAGAGACTTGGAGGCTAGGTTAACTGCCGAGAGAGATGCACTGCTTGAAGCTAAAAAAGAAGCGGATAACCTCGAAAAGCCTAATTCGTAGATACGATAGGGAGTAAGTGAGTGATTTAGCAGGCCATCAAAGGAGGCAGAAGGCTTATACGGTGTTTTGGACAAGTGTTACGTTTAAAACGTATAAAGCCGCGTGGATACAGGGTAAAGTGCTGTTTTAGGCAGTATTTTAGTCTTAAACTTTCTTAGGGGCCCTGTACGGTAACGTTAATTTAGCCACCTAACAAGGGATGTTATATGCGCGGACAACGTTCCTATGAATTCAAAATTGAAGTAGTCAGGCTGATAATCACACCAGATTGTAAGACTGCTTAGATAAATGTCTGCAATTGGCCGATACCGACTATCGCCAATCACTGGTTAAGTGCAGGAAAATCGCAGTACCTGATACAAAGTAGACTTTTAACGCAATAATCACCGGACAGCTAAGCGTGAAGTGACGGGCCTAGCTATTCGTTGACCATAGGCACTGGTTATGATTACGATACATTACCTTCCAAACCAAGGGGCACGTACTCTTTTTCGCTGTACTCTTTGGCGTTAAACCTCTCAAGCCCTCTTAGATTTTCTGGCAACTCGGATTCATTATTAAACATATGAACAATTATAGTGAAGTTCCGAGTAACTGACTCATCTTGATAGATGATGAAATTCATATAGCCTTTATGAACTGTAAGATCAGCCGCGTTCTTCACCATAGTCGATATATGTCTTTCCTGATATGCCATATCCCAGCTATATTGTATCCGTTCTTGAGTAGCACAACCGGTTAACATCAACAGTAAAATCACCACGTATATTCTTTTCATACTACCCAACCAATATAGTCATAATATTATAATCGTGTGCATTCGCGTTTACACAAAGAAGCCTTTCCTAAAAAGCACTTATATCTATATGTTTCTAATATCAAAAGCACTCTTTTCAAAACAATACCTCTGGAAATACGAGCATGCGCATTTGCATAAATAACAGGCCTGTTATTTATATTGTTCATCTTTAAAGCATTGATAATGTATCAGTTTCTGTTTCATTGCCAGTATAAACACGCGTAGAAACCAAAATCATATGCGTAAATGCGCACGAATATGAAATAAACAACTTCCGCTTTTGGCCGATAGCGCCTATTGTTTGCAGAATGCCATCGCTAGCAAATTTGTTCTAATGTGGCGGAAGATCGACACAATATCAAATTTCAAAATATCGAAGTACGAATCAAACCTACTACCAGATGCTAAGAGTATTGTAGTTCGGATTATTGAGGGTCCTGAGTCCCCATTTGCTTACTTAAATTCTCAGCAGTGATTCTAATTATTTCTGCTGACATGACTGCGGATTTAGTGGCGAAAGCCATTCCACTTTCGGACCTGTAAAAAGTATTAATATCTTTTAATTCTTGAATAGTAAATAAAGAATCAACAATATTTATTACTGGTGCTTCGAGTACATGCCACCCCATTCCAGCATTGAAAAATGCCCTTATTTCCTCTTTGTTACTATTCGGCTCTTGTTTTGCAATCTCCTCTACAGATGCTTCTATAGAAGCCTCAAATGATTCCTTTACTTTAGACAGTTCTAAATATTCACTCACTAATTTCAATTTATTTCCATCTGCATGTGCAGCAGATATGTTAATACAAAGAATTAATCCAACCATAATCATCTTGAACATATCAAATATCTTCCTTATAAATATGTTTATTCAGTCACCGGGACACTTTTTTGGAGAACAGCAGTAATTTCAAGGAGTTATTTAACATTATTGAATGATGATTGGCAAGAGAGCGTGACAGGCCAAATGTAAACTTCGCTTACAAAATGTCCGCTGTTGGCCGATACCGTCGCTTGCCAGTCGGGTATCTATGCTAACTAATCAACCAGGATTGTAGCGCCGACTCCTCCCTTTGGAGATTCAACTCCGCTGGGGCGTCATTAATTTATTAGGCACTTTGCTTCCAATCTACGTATACACCATCAAGGCCGCATTTGCCACAATGAGCGCCTACATAAACCCACCTTGACTCATTTGACTCAGGGTAGAAAGCCTTGCCAACAGCTAAACTGAGGAGTTCACTGTCACAGTTACAAACATTGTTCAGAGCCTCTTCAATGTACTCTCTGCTATTCTCAATATCGTATTCCGAGTTACACGTTACACAAATTCCAAAAGCGCCACCTTCATCATCATCTGAGTAGAGGCGAAACTCTTTACTACCGCAGTCACAATTAAGCTCTTCATAGCTTGTTGTCGGATACCCATTTAAATTTGAATATCGTTCAATTTCTTTCTTTAGGCTCACACTCTGACTCCGTGCTGTTTACAGTTTAATGGTGAGATATCACACTTTATACTAATAGGAACCAACGACAATAGTTTGTGCTTAATGGCTGCTATTGGCCGACAGTCGTCATCGCTACCCGAAAATTCACCGCAAGCAAGTCAGTCTGGGTAACGAAAAAAACCTGACACATTGCAGGCATATCGTAGGCCCTGTTGCAAGGGTGTCGAGAGACTGGGGTTTACTACTCATTGTCTTTTAATATTCATTCTAAACCTTAGATTTACTTTATCGACAATTTTCAAAAAACTGCCGTCTTCCTTCATTCCATTTAAGATCTCTGCAATTTCACCGACTAACTTTTTATGCTTGAAATGCATATACGCATAGATTTTCGATTCGTCAATTTTAGCCACTTCCATTATCTTCCTGAATTTCTGGTGACTCTCTACCAACATTTTTCCTTGAATACTTTCCGAAATAACTAAGTCAACCCGGCCAGCGGCTAACATGGAAAAAGCCTGTTCGTCTGTATTAACTCTAATGATTAATTCCGGCGCTAGTACTTTATTCAGAATGGTTTCGACATCCTTCCTGCCCCGGTAGTACGCCACTCTAAATCCTTTAAGATTGCCCCATCCGGTAATGACAATACCGTTTGCGGAAAATACAGACAACCAGACAGAGAGCAGCTTCGACTCTATCCTGACTAAATTTGGGTACTTACCCATGCTGACCTTATGAAAGTCATAGACTCTATGTAACTCACCATCAAGTTTACCCGAATTTGCTAGCATCAATGAGCGAAGACTAGGATGGTGGAGAGCGCGAAATTTGATTCCGTTTCGCTTAAAAGCCTCTGTTAATATCGGAACTATAATGCTTGGCTGGTACGACTTTAAAGAAGCCCCGCCGGTAAAGACAATCTCATTAGCAGCATGTAAATGAGAAGCGAGAATTAGAAGAAAACAGAAAATATACTTTGTAGATTTTTTAAAAAAATTTACCATGAACTGTCCATAGAATAAGGTAGTTAATAGAATGATATAGCAGGTTATATTAATTCTAGTAAAGGGAAAAGAAATTGCCAACGTGCTTTGCTCCTAACAAAGCACGTTACAAGGTCGTTAGCTTCAGTTTTAGCAGTATTAAAATCACGCTGATTGCAAAATTTTTGAAACTTTAAATGACCGCTTTTGGCCGATAGTCGCCATTGGTATATTACTTAATCATCATAGAAAACCATGTCTTGAGTTGCATTTTCGCGCATCTTTTGCATCCTGGAAGCCAATCTGCCTACGTGGATTTCCAGCTTGTGACCATCCGGGTCTAAAAAGTAAAGTGAGCTACCTTCAGATCTATTTTGTTTCCAAACCTCTACATCAGCATCCATCAGAGTTTGGCAAAATGGTTCGAACTGCTGTTCGTTGATATCAAAAGCTATGTGGCTGTAATCACGACTTGGATGCACGGCATCAATACTCAGACAGATCCACTGGTCAGCCACGCTCAAGTAGGCTCCCGCTGCCCAAGTGACCTTTAGCTGCATGCCTAATTTTTTCTGATAAAACTGTACTGAACGATCTAAGTCACTGACTGCGATAGTTATATGGTTAATTCCCTGCAACACCAACAATACCTCTGTACTTCCCTATGAAATTCCTGAGTAACTCACTGTTCAACAGTTATTCAATCTCAAATAATGGTGCTAACACCGCTGCCAAGTCAGTGACGCTTTTTTGTCGACTGAGTCGATCAAGAGCGGTATAGATTTCTTTGCGCTGCTGCTTTTGCAATTGCTCTAATACTTGTCCTACCTGCAGTTCTGTCACTACTAACTCTTCACGAAGTGCATGATTTCTTGCTTGTAACACTCGGTATACATATAAAAATCTGGCCAATACCACATAGGGGAAATTTTTGCTTTTAATCGGTCCCTGTCTGGCCTCGTAACCCCCTAAAGGTAATCCTTTGACTTTGATATCGGCCAGTTTGCCAGCGCCGAACCAGGCCGCTGTTGAGCCAATAATCCCGCCGCCAATCGCCCCTAACATAAAGGAATGCCCGGCAACCGCCAAATCCAACACGGTTCCGGCAGTGGCTCCGGCAATGGCGGCAACTTTAGTCAGCTGCTTTTTATCCAGTCCCCAGGCATACCACTGGTCTGTATCAAACAAGTCGGCAGGCAGGCTTAATTCTGTCTCATCGCGCTTTAACTGATGGTGTCGGTACAAGAGTTGCAACTGATCATGGGCCTGAGTTTCACAGCGGCGCATCCATTGATAATAGCGCTGCTCTAACACCAGCTGTAGCTTTTTGGCGCCCTGCTCACCCAGCGCTTTTTGCTGCAACTGGTAGCTGCTAAGATCTTCAAGTAACTTTGCAGCTAAGGCACAGCTCTGCGCCCGCTGTTTATAGACTTGATCTTGAAAAGCTTTAATTAACCCCTGCAGAGATTCAGCCCAGGGTAAATGCAACTGGGTAAAAGCTTCGAGTAAATCAATATGTTGTTGTAAGTCAGCCTTAACCGCATCAAACACTCTAACCAAACGAAAATATTGCTGCAGCGCCTGCTGCCAACCAGCCACATGCTCAGAACTGCTGATAGGGTTGATCAATGCCATACTCGGCTGGCCGCTCCAGCGCAATATTTCCATCTCCGCTTCGTACTCGGCACTGTAAGGCCTGGATCCATCGACGACATACAAAATAGCCGCCCCGTTCATTATTGGTTGCAGCAATTCTATCTCATCCGGAAACTGCTGTTGGCATTGTCTATCGGCTAGAAATTGTCGAATCCGCTCAGCGCGCTTATCTGCAGTCAATGGCTGCTGTTGCAGCCAGGCCAGCACTTTACGCGGCCTTTGAAAACCCGGGGTATCTATTAACTGATAGCCCTGACCTTCCATTTCTATAGGGTAGCTATGTGCTTGTGTCGTAGTGCCACTGCGCATAGACACCGCTACTCGATCATCCCTTGCCAAGGTCGAGACAACTGATGATTTTCCTTTATTGGGATGGCCAACAACGGCAAATGCGGGTTTCATATTTGCTCCTGTAGCTGTTGCAGCTGCCAATTTTGTTGTGATTGGCAAAAACGTTGCCACTCATCCAAATGTAACTCGTTTAATACAACAAAATGTTTACTGTTCCAATCCAGTGGCAACAATACCCCCTGACATTGGGACATAAAATCTTGCAGTTCCCCCATCGGCGGCTCCCAGGCGGCGACAATTATTACTTTAGCCCGCGTATCGCGCTGTGCTAATAATTCCATTTGCAAATCACAGCTTCCTGCTAGTTGATAGATGTGCTCGGGGATGCCCAATACTTGCGTTAGTTTATCCAGCAGCGGCTCTGGCAAACGGGTCCAGCTCAATATGACAAAGGAATCTGCTAAAGTGCGGGCAAACTGCGGCTGAGAAAATTGTGTGGTGGATTGTTGCTGCTGTTGCAAGTCGTGTAATTGTTGTAATTCCCGTTCACTTTCGGCTTCTTTAGCGACGACCATCGAAGCCGCTACACCAAGCTTTTTTACTCCCCAGACATACAGCAACAGTCGCGGTAACAGCGCGTAAACAAGTTGAGCCATGAATAGATAACGCCACCAGCTACTGGCACTAGAAAGTTGCTCATTTAACTGCAACCGTGAATCTCTGGAAGCTTCAACTAAACCCAATAGCGGCTGGGCACTTTCCAGCATCAACCAGGGAGCAGCAATTAACTGTAAAACGGGAAAAATATGCTCCGCTGTTAATATTGTGCTTCGCCAGATAAAAGTCACATCATTAAATAACAGCATAAACATAAACGCTAAGATACAGCCGATACTGAAAACTAAGGCCATTTTTTGGCCTTGGCAGAACAGCCAAGGCCGCTGTAAATCATCGCGCTTTAACTGGCTGAGCACGTCTACCCACGCCCTTGGCCAAATTGGCAGTGCCAATAAGCTGCTGACAAAATTAGCGCTGCTTTGTGTTATTGATAACAAAAATGTTAGTGACAGTGACGCCATGGGCCAGACAACAAACAACAACAGCAAGTAGAGTAAATTGACTCGTCCGTATTGATCTCCGCTGATGATCGCTGTGGTTGAAATAACCGCGAGGCAAAAAACCAGTAGTGACAGCCCCCGACTGATGTTGGTTAAAGATTCTCTGTTCACTATTCCCTCACCAGCACTGAACTTAAATAAAACATAATAATAACAGAGTAATATCTAGACTTATGCCTTTCGTTTACCGCGTGCCAGGTAAAGGGCGTCAGAGGATTACAAAGATTTGATTTTTTCACAAAAAAAAGGGCGAACCTGAATGATTCACCCTTAATTTTCACTTTAATCTAGGACTGACGACATCCTATCTGTAAGTGTGAGATATCAGTGCTGATTATACAGCAACGATGTTCTCAGCTTGTGGACCTTTCTGGCCTTGAGTTACGGTGAACTCAACGCGCTGGCCTTCAGCTAAAGTTTTGAAGCCTTCGCTAGCAATTGCAGAAAAGTGTGCAAAAACGTCTGGACCAGACTCTTGCTCGATGAAACCAAAACCTTTAGCTTCGTTGAACCACTTAACGGTACCAGTAACTGTATTAGACATAATTATATCCTGTAATCAAAAATCATAAGTGCCTGCAAGAGGCCTTTGTAGCGTAAAAATAAACTGACACTTAAAAACTACAGGACGTGGAAATACGGGTATATCTGCGCATTGGAGCATGTAAATATTTAGACTTACTTTATAGCTAGGATGAAATTTATAGGACTGACGGTTCAAAGTCAAACATTATTTACCGGCTAAAGAAACCGATCTGGCCGCTTATAAAATCCCGTAGTTGATTGTCTTAACGATAGTTTTTGATTTTTTGATCCTATAGACTCACTCATGTATCGGCTGGGGTTTATTCGCTGAACAGCTGCAATATTCTATATCTCCAGCATCGAAATTTCGTCATGATTTTTTAACGGGGAGAGCTGTATTAAGCATAATTACCTTGTTCATTCACCCGCAAAAACCAAACCAATAACACCCATGAAGGCACATCAAGTGGCTTTAGACTTTTGCCAGCACTTGCGGATATTGAGCACCCTGAAGTTTTTGCCCCTGCTTCATTTTCTCATTGCAGATAGGTAAGGACAAACCTTTACGCTGATCGTAGCGGATATCATCACCTATATAACGTACCGTGTAACCACGACGACGTCTGTGGTTAGATCTATTACCGCTGGCGCCATGCACAGTCATGCCGTGAAATACGTATAAGTCTCCCGGCTGTAGATCCCAGCTGACAATGTCATAATCATCTCTGTGCCCTTCGATATCGGGCATATGCTCGAAATCGTGGTTTCTTTCATATTCTGCACCGCTGCCCTCACCAAATGCCTCTGGTTGGAACCAGCGATTCCAGCGATGAGAGCCGCGGATAAATTCCAACGCCCCATTTTCTTTATCAACCGGATCCAAACTGAGCCAAAAGGACAATATCTGCTGGCCCTTTATCGGCCAGTAAGGCTGATCACTGTGCCAGCGAGTCGGGTTTAATGTGCCCGGCTCTTTCACAAAGAGCTGGTCGTAAAGCAAATTAACACTGTCGCTGGCAAACAGTTGTTGGGCAATGCCAGGCAGTACTGAGTGCTGACAATAAGCAGAAAAATCAGCATCGTTTTCCCAGATGCGCAAATTACCGTGAAACTTGCCTTTGCCATCTTGGGCCTGGTAACCGTGATAAAAAGGACCCGGTGCAGCAATATCTCTCTCTATCGCCGCTGCCAGGCGATCCAACCAAGGTTGAGAGATCACATTTCTCAACACAGTCACACCTTCACATTGATATTGTAACTTTGCTTGGTCACTGACCTGATACTTATCCAAATTTAAGCGTCTTTATTAGGTTTGTTATTTTCGAAAACAATCAATTAAAGCTGATGTAACTTATACATCCCTCTCATTTTCCAGCAAAAATATGCGAATTAGCCAGCTATTGATTGCTCCTGCTAATGCATCATTTAAATTAATCCCTTTTGCACAAAAACCTCACGCAGCATCGCCACCGGCATGTTACCCGAACGCAAATAGACCTGGTGAAACAGTTGATCTATCTCTAATTCAGTTAATTTATCAGCTTGCGCCTTTATCAATTCCTGCTTTAATTGCCAGACTAAATGATTGCCTACTAAGTAACACAGCGGGTACCCACGCTCTTGGGAGTACCAATTCAATTCGGCGGTAACTCTGCCATCGGTAAACCCTGTAACCGCTTTAAGCAGTTTACCGGCATTCACAAACACATCATTTGCAGCAAATTCCAGCGGATAACCGATGTCTAAATATTTTTTATCGCCGCTCATAAAATACAAGTCAATTGCCACCCTGGCACTGATGCGTGAGATATCTAACTTGGCGATAAACCTCGCTTCATCAGTCAGCTCTCCCATATAGCCCTGATCTAACATGTAGTCTTCTAACATAGTGGTCCACCCCTCGGCGTGCTCCATCGCCGAAAAAGTTTTACGCAGTACCGAACTGTGCATACTCGCCGTGGCCAACTGTAGGTGATGACCGGGGATTCCCTCGTGCACCATCATCACCGGAATACCTAACTCAGTGTGCTCAGCTAACAACTCTTGAGATAAAGTTAAGTACACTAAACTGGTCTTCATGCCCTCTCGCAGTGCTGCCGGTTGCATCATCGCTCCCGCCGGTATCATGGGTGCCATAAAACCGGGTGTTTGCATGATCTGCATCTGCTGTTGCTCGGGTATGGGAAACAGCTGTCGCCTGGCGATAAATGCTTCTATCTTCTTTGCCTCATCGCTATAGCGTTTGATAACACTGGCCAAATCACCATCGACAACTTGCACCGCAAATTTCTCAGCCAACCACTGTTGTAGCTGCTCGACACTAGTATTGCTATTGAGTTGGTACTTTTTAATCAGTAACTGCTGCAAAGTACTTATTTGCGCTCGGGTTTTAGTCACAAAATCGCATGTAATACGGTGAATTTGCTGCATGCTAAGCTCGATGCCGTTACCTTTAATTAATGCGCTGCAAGCTTGTTCACCAATAGCAAAATGTTCACTGGTCTGTAACGCCGCCAACTTTGCGCTGTAATCCTGCATCGCACAATTGGCCTGCTGTATGACTTCTGCTAGTTCAGCACAGTGTTGATACTCCACAGTTTTAGCCCAATCTAAGAGTGAGGAAAAAAAGTCCGGCAGGCCGGAAATAGTGTCGATATCAATCGCTACCCAGCGCTTAATTGGCATATCCATCTGGGTTAAAGCCAGCGCTAAAAATGCCGGCACCTGCTTTAGCCGCCCCAAGATATTATCCAGTCGGGTCGCTGCAGGACCCGGATCGTTTGTCACCAGCAAAAATATCCCGCCGCTGATCTGATCTCCCGCCCTGGGGCATTGCTGCCAGTGAAATTTTCCGCTAACTTGCAAAGTCAACTGCCTCAATAATTGCCCGGCACCAAGCTGCATTAGTTTTAGGTCAATACTTTGATCAAAATTTTGCTGCAAATCCAGGTCTGAATCCTTTATCTGTTCGACAAAACTCCCTAATTGCAGCAAAAACTGTTCAATCTGCTGGCGTTGCCGATCGGCAGCCGCACTGCCAATCGCCGGCAACTCGGCCAGTTTTTCATTCACGCCTAGGGCCACACAGCTGTTACTGTCTAATTTAAGTAAATTGAGATATTGATCAGTGAGAGAAGAGTAGTCCGTAGCAATTTGATCTGAATTCATAGCAGGCCTATGTAGTGTTGAGTCGTGAGTCGTGAGTCGTGAGTCGTGAGTCGTGAGCAGAATATACGGAGCATGTGAAAAAGTTCGTAGATTCCTTAATATAGTAGTGATTTATAATGTATTTATAAAGAAATTAGCTGAGGTATTTCGCTGCCCAATAGACGCCAGGCAGCAATAGTAAGAATGACGCTCTAGCGGGTTGATCTAGCGCGTTTAGCTACTTAGCTGGAGATAGAGCAGCGGGCCACTGCAGAGGCCGCAGTGGATACTAGGTATGTATCTGAGAATGCTCTGTAGCTCAGATTGTTTAGCTTACCCATCGCTGTGCAATATTGACTGGGCTTACCGGGAAGCTCCCGGCTTACTATTTTTCATTACTGATGCAGAATTAACTTTTTGCGGCAAAGTTTTTTAAGGTATCGCCACTCATCCGATAACCAATCCACTGCGTTTGCGCCACAGCGCCAATGGATTCATAAAAATCGCGTGAGGGTTTGTTCCAATCCAGACAACTCCACTCGAAGCGGCCACAATCTTGATCCACTGCAACCTGAGCCAAACGTTGTAACAGTTTCTTGCCCGCACCGACGCCTCGATGCGCTTCAGAAACATACAGGTCTTCCAGATACAACCCAGATTTAGCCAACCAGGTTGAGTAGTTGTAAAAATAGATGGCGATTCCGATAGGCTCCCCTGCCAGTTCACAAATGAGTGCATGCACTTGGCCATTTTCTGCAAACAAGGTCTGCTCAATACTTTGTTTCGTTGCCAGCACTTCATGCTCGGCTTTCTCATAAATCGCCAGCTCGTTAATAAAAAATAATATAGTGGCGGCGTCATCTTTGCTCGCCTGGCGAATACTCAGTTGTGTCATTTTCATTCTCCTAAATAGAAATGCCAGCTTACCTGTTACTTTCATATGTTAACAGTGCATATTTTTCATAACTAAATGTACAATATTCAGATGAAATTACATCAAATAGATCTTAACCTATTACTATTATTCGACGCTCTGTACCGGCACCGCTCAGTGTCTGGCGCCGCTGATGAAATCAGTCTGAGCCAGTCAGCTTTCAGCCATGCATTATCCAGGTTGCGCGCCAGGCTCGACGACGAGTTATTTATTCGCAGCAACAATGTCATGCAACCTACGCTTAAGGCTGAACTGATTGCTGAGAAACTTAGCAGAGCTCTGCCTTTAATGCAGCAGGCGCTAAACGAAACTATCGAGTTTGACCCAGCCACCAGCGAACTGGAGTTTAAATTTACCGCGACGGATTTCACTCAGTTTAGTCTGTTGCCAACGTTAATGGCCGCTGTGGCAGAGCAAGCACCGGGCATCAAACTTACTATTTTACCGGCATCTAATCCCTCTCCCGCCAACCAATTAGAAAATGCGAAAATTGACTTTGTATTAGGCTTTAGTCATGAACTGCAACAATCTAAAACGATTGCCCGGCAAACCTGGGACAGCGGTGATTACTGTACTGTCGCCAGAAGCAACCATCCGGCGCTACAGCAGGGATTAAGTTTTGAAACATTTATGCAACTGTCCCATGTATTAATCGCTCCCTGGGGTGAGAAGAGCGGCATTGTCGATTTGCATCTTGCCAAGATGGGCCTAAAGCGGAAAATTGCACTGCAAATGCCCAGTGTTTTAGTAGCCCCTTGCAGTATTATCAATACTGACTTGCTAGTGACAATACCTAGAGTTGTGGCCGAGTACTGCGCGCAACAGATTGATATTCAGATATTTGAGACTCCCCTGGCGATTCAGGGTTATCAACTCAATATCTATTGGCACAAACTCAATTCAGCCAACGCCGGACAGCGATGGATTTGTCAAACGATCGATAAACTCTCACCGCTGTGTAGCCATTAAGCTTGCAACAACAGCACTTCTAAAAAGTGTTGTTGTCTCCCCCTGCTGTTGCTTGGCTCATTACCATTTCTCCTTTTGATGGTTTTCTATCATCTTGACAAACTTTCGGTCATGCTCACGCTGGGCATGTGCTCCCAACAATTGCCGCTGTTGAAATGCATCTTCACGGATTAATTTTTGATAATTTGTCAGTTCACTTTGCTGTAGCTCTCCGCTTTGCAAAGCTGCAATCACGGCGCAGCCTAAATCTTGCTGATGCTGGCAATTGCTGAACTTACACTTTTCACTCAAACTGAGGATTAGAGAGAATGTCTGCTCAATCCCCTGTTGCGAATCTACTAATTGCAGTTCCCTAATACCGGGGGTATCAATAATCGCCAGGCCATTTTTGGAGAAAAACATCTCTCTGTGGGTCGTCGTATGTTTGCCTTTTCCATCATCCGCACGAATTTCAGCTACCGCTTGACCAACTCCCAACAGGTGATTGATTAAGCTAGACTTTCCGACTCCAGAAGAGCCGACTAAGGCAATACTATTCCCCGCTAGATCATAGCTTTGCAGCTGGATAAGGCTAGTGGCATCATGCAAGCTGATAGCGTGCACCCCGGCCACATTAAGCCCTTGCAACTGCTGTAAATAACCCTCTAACTCTGCGGCTAAATCCATCTTACTTAAGATGATCACAGGCTCGATAGAAAACTCGTGAGCTAACGCCAGAAAACGCTGTAACCTATTGCGATTAAAATCTTCATTGGCTGAAGTGACTATCCACAAATAATCCAGGTTGGCCGCGATTACCTTAGCTTTGCCAGCCACCCTTCGCTGAAGTCGGTTTTTAGGCTCTAGTATTTTTACTATCCGATAATACTCGTTAGCGGCATCCGCCAACACCCAATCGCCTATCGCCAAAAAAGCGCTGACAGGCTGAAATTGCTCAGTACAGATTAAACTGACTTCGCCGCACTCACCTATGGCTAAAATGCGATTGCGGTGAATAGCAGTGATGCGAAACAAGCCGCTAGATTCATCTAACGATTCAAGTTCTGTGAGTGATAATTGTTGTAAATATAAGTTTGACCAGCCCAAAGACTGTAGTAATGAATAATTCAATTTTTTGCTCCGACAGTAATAATAAAGAAATTACCTAGCCGGACGGGGGACTGTAAATTAGCACCAAAATACAGGCGATAATCTATGTCACTGAGATCGATAACCAAGAGGGGTGTGAATAAAATACTGATACTTTATTCAGTAAAATAGAGGTAAAACTTTGTTGCTCTAAGCTATGACCGCAGTCGCCGGCTTTAAGTTGATTACATTCATTATTTGTCTCCCTTTAATTAATTTGAGGCTAGTTTCACTCAATGGAGTTTAACTGTCAATATTCAAAATACCCTGACTTAACAAGCATTATTAAGTTTGATCAATTTTTGCTACGCCAATTGTAGATAATCAGCGCAGCCAACTGCCGGATTATTGATACAACTTCAGACTGCGTCCCTCGTTTTTGTAAGCCTGCACAATTGAGGGTCTCTGGGCCACCAGCTTTAAAGTGCGACTGAGATTTTTCATTGACATAGGCGCCCGACTAAAACCATCTGCCCAGTCTGCTAACATAAACAAAAACAAATCACAGACAGTAAATTGATCACCCAACAGATACTTTTTATTCGCCAACTCAGAGTCGAGCAATACAAACATTTCTGTTAGCCGCTGCTCTTGTCGACTGGCGATGGCCTGTGCGCCACTGGCATCTAAGGTATGTTTGTCGGGATAAAAGTAGATCATCAGCTCTGCTTGCACAGTGTTGTTTAAGTACATCAACCACTGGTAGAACTTGCTGCGCAAGGGATCCTCTAAGTCGGGGATTAACTGTGAATCTGGGTGTTTGTCTAATAAATGCAGACAGATAGCACTGCTCTCAAACACCACCAGATCACTGCCCCCCTGTGTATCCACTAAAGTGGGGATGCGTCCGGTGGGGTTTAGCTTTAAATATTCTGCTGATTTCTGTGCCTGGGTTTTGCGATCTACCAACATTAGCTGATATTCGACCCCTAACTCTTCTAACAAGAAATGCGGTGCCATACTGGCGTTACCCGGGTAATAAAACAATTGGTACATTACTATCCTCTGCGCTTTGGCTGTGAAATATTAAGGGTTATTCTAATCTCTGCTGATCACTTCTCCCCTGTCGGTAACTGACGGGTGATATTGAGTGATAGCGGCTCCAGGCTCGGCGAAAACTGCGTGATGATTGGAAACCACAGGCCTGTGCCACCAACTCAACTGATGTACCAGTCTCTTTTAACAGTTTTTGCGCTTGAGCGACTTTTATCTTTTCCCGATACTGCTGAATACTTTGCCCGCTGGCCTGGCGAAAAGCGCGGGTTAAATTTCTTGGACTCATGTTTACTTGCATAGCTAACTCATTGATCGAGAGATTATTCTGCGGATTGTGTGAAATACTGTCCTGAACCTTATGAATGCGTTGCTGCAAGTGATTACGACCACACAGCCAAGGGCTCAGTTGCGGATCATCGCCACTGCGGCGCAGGTAAATCACCATCTCACGGGCGACTTGCGCCGCGTAGGCAGGGTCAGAGTCTTGCTGTAACATCGCCAGAAACATATCTATACCCGAGCTTATGCCAGCACTAGTCCACAGTGTTCTGTCCTGAACATAGAGGCGGTCAATGGCAATATCAGCGCTGGGCTCAAGCAATTGCAATCGTGACAATAAATCATGGTGGGTAGTGCAATGGCGGTTATTCAGCCATCCGGCACTGGCCGCCAATAATGCCCCGGAACACACAGTAGCCACTTCAAGTGCAGCAACTTGTCGCTGTTGCCGTAGCCATTGAGTGGTTTTTCTGCCCAGTGCTGATTGCATGAATGCATCAGTACCACTGAGCCCAGGAATAATAAGTCGGCTGTTCGCAGGCAATAGTTCAGGCAAGCTCTGCAAATTTTGTAGCAACAGGCCGCCTTTCATCGCCGGGGCCGATTCCACCCCCAAATAGCGGATGTTATACAGCTGACGCTTATTATTAGCCGTTAACAACACTTGTAACGGGCCGGCTAAGTCCAATGGAAGAAAGCCAGGTAAGATTAAAAAATAACAATTGATAGTCCGCTCTGTACTCATTGACCCGCCTATCCCCATCCCTTTAAGCATTTACAAATTATAGACTACCCGCTGTTTCAACCACTAATACCCTCGCCTCACCTATCGGCTTCGCCACATGCTCAGTGCCTTCGCTGGCATAAAAGATATCACCTACTTCCAAGAGCACAGATTTTTCACTGCCATTGTCTATATAGTGCATTTGCACACGGCCATCTAACACCACAAAAACCTCCTGACCGTCATTGGTATGCCATTCATAGGCTCTATCGGTCCAGTGCAACTTAGTGCTAATGCCGTTCATATTGGCAATGGTCTTAGCCCCCCAGGCGCGCTGAGCAGTAAATTTCCGACTTCTGATGATATTCATTTGTTACCTATTTCATTTCAGACATCATAGCAAGACGATTTCAGCCAAAATTATTCAACACTAAGAACAGTTCTGCTTACTGAAAACCGCAGCTGAACTACTATGTTTATGCCTGCTTGTTAGAGATAAGGTTATTTTAATGATTGATAGATTATTTTAAAGCATCTGAAAAGACAAATATAGGACGTTTTAGGACAAGGACAGGTATAAGTTGGAAGTCGGAAGTGGAAAGTGGAAAGTGGGAAGTTGGAAGTTGGAAGTTGGAAGTTGGAAGTTGGAAGTTGGAAGTTGGAAGTTGGAAGTTGGAAGTTGGAAGTGATCTGGCACAATGGGATATTAGCTGTACTGCGTAATCGAAGAAATAATCCTAAAGACGAATATTGGTTCGATGACCTATACTCAACGCACCGTACTGAAATTAACTTGGAGGATCCGGCGTATGTCTGATGTTCGCAATCATGCAATTGAAATACTCGCCCGACAAAGTGCACTGGAATTAGAGAATCGATTCAGAAAGTGGACTGTCGAAGATGAAATAAGAACAAATGATGAGGGAAAATTGTTTTTTAGTCATCTTCTGCGCGAGCTTAAAGAATTTTCTGAAAAGGCCAATGTAGAAACTATAAAAAATTTGGACGGCGGTGCTTAGGAACCTCCCCTATATCTGCTCATGGTCGTTACCCTCGAATACTAGTCACTGCTTCAACGCTAGTTCATCAACTTGGATAACCGCAGCAAAGGATATTTTTCATGAATAGTCGAAGCCGCCTATTTATTATTATCGTTTTAAGCTTAGCATTATCTGGTTGTAGCGGCATTGGACGAGGTATGGTCGATGCCTTTCTCGAAAGTGAAAAAGAAGATAAAAGAAAATGTGATATTTATGGCAAGTCATTTGATGGCGTCAATCAAATTATAGACAAGGCCAAAGGTGTAACAAAACTTTTATACGTTCATGGCGTTGGTGAACACGACCCTGGTTATTCAACTGAATTTATGGAAAAACTATCCGCTGAATTAAACCTAAATAAAAGAGAATCCCTCTACAAAGAAATATCTCTAGTTGCACGAGATAAGAACAAAACACCTCTTGGTACATTGCGCATTCATAAACTGATGAACCGCGAAGACGTCAACAGAACCTTGTTATTTTATGAATTAACATGGTCCGAAATCACTAGAGATGAAAAAGCACTTCTTGCATATGATAATTCGGGTGAGCATGCATTTCGGCGTGCCGGTTTCAATAATCTGTTAAAGAAATTCACTAACGACACAGGACCAGACCCATTAATCTATTTAGGTAAAAGCCGTGACACAATTTTAACCTCTTTTGTGCAGTCGTTTTGCTGGATGGGTATCAGTAATTGGTCCAATATTCCAACAAAGGGCACACACCATTGTGTTACAAAAAATGCGGACTCATTTATAAATTTAAAGAATGACGAATACGTATTTGTTTCACACAGCCTGGGCAGTCGCATATCAATTGACGGCCTACAGCATATTGTCAGCTTATTTGAAAAGGGCGTAAAGGAAGGTGACAGTGAAAGAATTCTAGCATTACATAAAATTTTAAAAGATAAAGAAATCAAAATGTTTATGCTCTCTAACCAGTTACCAATGTTGCAACTTGGCAGAGAGGACCCAAGTGTGTTTGGCGAAATAGCATCGTATTGCAGTAAAGATGCAGCTAAGTCAGATGCCAGAATGTTCAGGGAAACATCTATCGTGGCCTTTAGTGACCCCAATGACATTCTAAGTTATGCCATTGCGCAGAACTTCGCTGACCGTTATTTAGATTCTAGAATTTGTCCTTCCGTTACAAACGTGTTTATTAATATTGCTCATGTAAATGACATTTTTGGCTTCGGTGGATTTGCTAATCCCTTAACAGCTCATGTTGCTTATGACAGTGATGACCGTGTCGTAAACCTTATTGCCCATGGCTTAGAAGGAAACCAAAACCAGAACAATTCATGTAAGTGGACAGAATTAGAAGACGGGGATAGGTAAGTCCCCCGTTCACTAGACAGTTTTTATGTTCTCGAAACTCCAGTTTTCAATACTACTTTCTGTCTTTATTCTGGCTTTTTACATCGGTTAAATATAGCTGCCATTATTGGCGCCGTGACCACCGTTCCACTCATGCAAGTGGCCTGGTCAGATACAATCAAAGTCACCACTTCCGAGCATTCCTTTACCGACGCAGTCCGGCCTAAAGGAAATTTTGATAGAAAGCTCTGCCATTGAGCAGCATTTTCAAATTTAGCCTCTGTCCGGGTGTGCATTAAGGTGACCAACCGTTCTGTATTTACGACACCGGGACTAACGGATAAGACGCGAATACCATCATTCAGACTGTGGCTACCCCACTTCTTGGTGAAGGTGTTGAGTCCGGCATTACCCGCGGTGCCAGTGATATAGTCGGCGACAGAGCTTTGCACTGCTAGTCCCGTTATATTGATGATTACCCCATACCCACATCCCTTCATCGCGGCATAAAAGGTGCGACACATATTGATATATTCTATAACTCTCAGCTCCCAGGTTTCTAGCCAACCAGGCCCTCCGATATTCTCAAGCGTGCCGACCGGAATTGCGTCAGCGTTATTAATCAGAATATCTGGAACACCCGCTGTCTCAAGCAATACGCTGATGCTATGGCTATCACTTAGGTCTGTGTCATGCAGATGAACTTCCACGGGGTATCTGTCTGTGATTTCTATTGCAGTTGACTCAAGATCCATACGAGTGTGTGAAACCAAATGCAGATTATAGCCTTCTGCCGCCATCGACATGGCGACACTCTTAGCTATTTCCTTTGATGCCCCGGTAATCAGGGCAGTTCTGTTTTTTGCGTTAACATCCATGTAAGTTCTTAACTTTCATCTGAATTATTTTATTTTCCTGAAGATCTTTTATACCTCTTATCAGCCCCACAAAAAAATAGACATAATAGGAATTGTAATCATTCCAGGCTGATACATATAAATTTTCAAAGGAGGTCTGAATCACGCAAACTTTGCAGTCAATTGCACTGCCGAGGTGAGCGCTGTTAATGCGAGGCCGGTGTGGTTTGGAGAAACACTGAATCTCCCATTGGATAAATAAAATAAGACTAAAGGAATAGTGGAGGAATAGTGAAGATCGTCCATACTTGGACTCTCACATTCAAATTCCAATACTTTACAATTTGGAACGACTGGAATGCCTAGTGAATCTATTATTTTACCCATTGAAAAGAGGTATAAAGGTTTTACCAAACGGTAAATTTTCAGTAATTAAAAACGGAATTTTAAATACAGTTAGTTTTGTGATTCTGAAAAAACCAACTCAGCTTTGTCATGGACATGGCCTTTCAAATATTTGTCCTTGAAAAATAGCACGTCTACTAAGTTACATTATGGATAATAAATATGAACAAGCTGATTGAAATGGAGATATTTGTTCAGGTTGTCGGTGCAGGCAGCCTGGCAGGTGCGGCCAGGAGATTACGTCGAAATCCATCGTCGGTGAGCAAAATCATCAGTGCACTTGAAGATAGATTAGGGGTACGTTTGCTGACACGAACGACCCGAAATATAATGTTAACCGATGTAGGCTCAGACTTCTTTGCACATTGTAAAGCCATTCTCACTGACATTGACGAAGCAGAGGAAGCGGCAACGGCACGCCATAGAGAACCTCGGGGACGGCTGCGTATTGTCGGTCTGAATGCTTGTGCACCCGACATAATTCTCCCTTTGATCTCCGGCTTCATGAGCCGTTACCCTAGCATCCAAATAGACCTGAATCAGGTAGAGTTTGGAAAGGAAATAGTTTACAAAGAGATGGATGTGTCATTGCGCATAGGGGAGATTTCATTAAAGAGCCTGGAGTGCGTGAAATTAGCATCCAGTCGCCGGCTGATTTGTGCGTCGCCAGAATATCTGCTAACCCATGGCAACCCCGAGTCATTAGCCAGTCTGGCAGATCATAATTGTATTGGATTTAGTACCAAATCCCGATTCAACCCCTGGGAGCTCAATCGCGATAGACAAACCGAAAAAATTCAGCTTTCAGGAAATTTAGCATCGAATAATGCAGATTTCATCCGCCAGGCGGCACTGTCTGGCTGGGGGATATGCCAGCTTTCAGATTTTATTATCGGCCCCGACATTCAAGAGGGGAGACTGGTAGAGCTATTCCCTAAACAACTGGATATCAAAACCAATTATGTTTGCGCAATTTACCCCCGTAAAAAGAGAACCCCGTACAAAACCCAGGTCTTCGTAAAATATCTAAAAGAACAATTATCAATGGCCCAGTTTGGATGAGTGCCCCAAAAAACTCAAACATAATAAAATTTTTCAACACCAACATTCTTTGCTTTTGGCCCACTACCATCTATCGTCAATCACAGTTACAGTTACACCCTAGCGAATGAGTCAAGGTAGCGCCATTGCCAAACACAAACTGATTGTCAGCCACAGGGTAGAGTTTATGGGCCTGAGGGCTTTAGATCTGTAGCCCATCCGACTCATTGATTAGTGCACACTGATATTACAAACTTTCATTAACACTACCATGTCATTGTTGATTGCACATATTTCATCATGAACCTTGTCATAATATTCCAGGGATAGCTCTGCGCGGTTTGTTGACAAATTATTGCTGGAAACCTCAGCCTTTTCAATGGAACTGGAAAATACATCTAATACTATTAGATTACGTTTGGAAAATATGGCCTCGGAATCGACTTCTGAATTCTTAAATGATGTTAATAGCTTCTGTATATCGGTTAACTCGTTTTTGTAGATAGCAATCTCTCTTGCCATTTCAATTTTTGGATGAATTTCCAGATTGCCAGTAACCATAATTCCTAACTCTTTATCAATGTTTAGGAGATGCCAAATAACACTTGAAACCAAATAATCAAAATATACATATTGAGCATAAATAGATCCTGTTAGATCTATTTGTCTTCCTGGTCTGTAATCATCGCTCATCCGCTGGTTACCTCTATCCAATTATGTTTTATTCAGTTTAGATAATAGAAGGTCATCATAAATATTCAAATTATCAGAGTAGAAATTGCACATATAAATTCTGAAATAATAGCAAAAAATCGTAGAGAAATTGATCAAGAGCTGTGCATTCATCATATAAAGCAAGGGGTTTACACACAGCCTGGCCAGATTGCGGACATTTCACAGGCGCAGTATAAATAGGATTGTGGCGACTAATTACCAACGACTTTGCCGCCCTCCTATCAGGCTCTTGCTAACGCAGCAATACCTAAGTTAACCCATGTAATTAGTATAATTTTGCGACCTACTTGTCAGGAAAAATGACAACTAGCTAAGCATAGACCTGGGAGTGGCATTAAAATGTCTCTTAAATTCCCGACTAAATTGCGATGGACTGAGATAGCCAACTCGCATGGCCGCATCGTTGGCCCTTAATCCCTGGGATATAATCAGCTCTTTAGCTTTACTTAAACGCAGTTTCTTTAAATATTGTAGCGGTGTTTCAGTAGTCACTTGTCTGAAGGCCCGATGGAACCCTGATAAACTCATATTCGCCTGTTCAGCCAAATTTTCCACTGTTACAGGCTCTGCATAATTAAGATGCATCAAACTTAACACTTTTGCTATGCGGGCATAGTGGCCTTCATGTCGGGCCAGATCAAAAAGAATATGGCTATTTTCTCCGGTCAGAACTCTATAAACAATCTCTTCAAGGAAACTCGGCCCCAATATTGCAGCTTCTGTATCATCGTGCAGAGCCAGGAGTAAACGCTGGATACTCTCGTTAAACTTGTCATTTATATGCTCTGCATTAATCCCCCTGCCACAAACTGAAGGGTGTTTGCCAAAGCCGTCTCGCTGGAAATTCTGTTCTGCCAGGCGGCTGACCAATTTATGCAGCAATTTACTATCAACATCTATAAATAGACTCAGGATAGGCAGGCCGTTTTCAGCGAAGGCTTCACATTCCAGTGGCAGTGGCACCCCTAACACTAAATAATTACCAGCCCCGTAGCGAACAGTCTCGCTTCCCAAATGGATTTCTTTGTAGCCTTGCCCCATCACCACGATCCCAGGTCGGTAAATAAAGGATTGACGGGGACTCCCTTGGCAGGCCCGATAAAACCTAACCCCGGGAATAAGCGTATCAATGGTACCTTCTAATTCATTCAGTGATTTCAAATCAACATAAGATTGCATTAACTCTGCCAGCATAATGATTACCGCTCATAAAAAGCTATACCAAAAAACTCAAAATATAACATAAGACAGCTTTAGGCAAGTTATATACATATTTGCAGCTATTTTTACCAATCTACAAGCACTATTATGCAATTCTTAATTTAACAATCACCCGTTCAGCTCAGTGCAAATAATTACTTTTAGCGAGGCTTTACCCAATGGAATTTTCATACTTAAACTCTACACAAATACACTTTGGCAAAAACCAGATTGGCAGCATTACTCAAGACATCCCCAGGGAGCAAAAGGTACTGGTTATTTACGGCGGCGGCTCAATTAAAAAAAATGGCGTCTATCAGCAAGTCAGAGCAGCTCTGACTGAGCATACTTGGGTAGAGTTCTCGGGTGTGGAAGCCAATCCGACAGTTGAAACCTTAGATAAAGCCGTGGCAATCGTTAAAGCGCAAAATATCCAGTTTATTCTAGCTGTCGGCGGCGGCTCAGTCATCGATGGCTCCAAATACGTTGCAGCAGCAGCCATGTATAGCGGTGAGGGTTGGGATATATTATTGGGAACTCACACAGTATCAGAGGCATTACCGCTAGGTGCTGTGTTAACGCTTCCGGCAACGGGCTCAGAATCTAACGCCGGTTCAGTCATCACTAAAGCGGCCACTAAGCAAAAACTCTCCTTCTCCTCTGTATTAGTGCAACCAAAATTCGCGGTGATGGATCCCGATGTTATGAAGAGCTTGCCTGAGCAGCAGTTAATAAACGGCATTGTCGATGCCTGGGTGCATGTCTGTGAGCAATATATCACCCGACCCACTGAAGCATTAGTACAGGATGGCTATGCTGAAACTTTACTGAAAAGTTTAATCACCATAGCCAATCAATATAATGATCGAGACAATGATTCCTGGCGTGCCAACTTGATGTGGACAGCTAACCAGGCCTTAAACGGGTTAATTGGCCTGGGAGTTCCACAGGACTGGGCAACCCATATGATAGGCCATGAACTGACCGCATTACACGGGGTAGATCACGGGCGCTCGCTGGCCATCATTCAACCTGCTCTACTGCGAAATCAGTTAGAGGTTAAAAGATCGAAACTCGAGCAGATGGGCAGAAACGTATTTGGCTTGGGAAACAGTGCCGATCTTGCCGAGAAAACTATAATCAAGATCGAACACTTCTACTGCAGTTTGAACGTTGCAACTACGCTGACTGAGTATCAGGGAGAGAAAAAACAAGTTATTCAAACTATTCTCGATCAACTTGAAACGCATGGCAGATTGGCCCTGGGTGAAAACCAAACCATCAACCTTGAGAGAAGCCGAGAAATACTCGAGCTCGCTGTGGCATAGCACAAGCAACTAAGCCCTAAAAACGGTCTACTTTATGCTGACAGCTTTTAGGGCTTAGTATTAATAAAGTCCCAAACGAGCCTGATTATATAAACGCCAAATAGTTATGCAGGACCTCGGGCTAATTCAGGTATACATAGCCCCTTGGCTTATTTGTGCACAACTCTTTAAATGATCATGCACAAAACTTATACACTTGTATCTTTACAGATCGGAGCAATTTAGTACCTTTTAGCATTGCCAATAGACAATGGTTTATGAATAATTATCTGCAACATAGTGTTGCTACTGCATTTAAAGTTGATATTTAACAACTATGGTTAATACTTATTGTATCGAGCAGTGCTTAGGAGTGAGGAGATGTACACTATCTTCTGCGCTGGCTCTAAAGCGATCAGATGTGCGGCAGTTAAAGCAGTGCAAAGTCTTTGATATCCCTTGCATGACAAATGAGACTGCCAGATCTCGCTAACGGTCCTTACTTACTGCAGCGCAGACAAAGCAGAGAACCTCAATATAGTCCGTCGTCGGGGCATACAGAGTCTTGTCGGACTCGTTTGCATGCTCCTTTGTACTTGAATAGCAAATTGGTTCAATGACAAAAATAACACTACAACGTGCAGCAAAGGTATATTTTGCATAATTCTAAACGAGATCTCGACACACAGCGGTCCAAGTACCTATTTCAGGCCGTTCAGCATATGGCTAAGATCGGTGGCTGGGAAGTTGACCTGATAAAAGACAGTCTTTTCTGGACCGAAGAAACTTACCTGTTACACGATACAACTCCTGAGCTATATAGCCCCACTGTCGCTAGCGCCATAAACTTTTATGCCCCGGAGTGGATCCCGACCATCAGGCATGCGCTAAACACCGCTATCGAGAAAGGCACTGGCTTTGATCTTGAACTTGAGTTGATCACCGCTAAAGGGCGTAGAATTTGGGTGCATGTCTATGGCACGGTGATATTTTCTCAAGAGCAGGCAATCAAAGTTATTGGTGCTTTCCAGGATATTAGCGATAAAAAGAAAGCGGAGCTGGAGATCTGGCAAAAAAGTAACTTCGATTTTCTCACCGAGCTGCCAAATCGTAGAATGTTTCGCTATTGCCTGGAAAAGAAGATCAAAGCAGCTCGTCGCTCTCATTCTAAAGTTGCTCTGTTATTTATTGACCTGGACCATTTCAAGGAAATTAATGACACTTACGGGCATGACTGGGGTGACACAGTGATCAAAGATGCGGCGCAACGTCTGAATGGCTGCATACGGGACTCTGATACTTTGGCCCGTTTGGGTGGCGATGAATTCACTATCATCATCGATGATTTAGTTGACTACTGTCCTGTGCAACGGATCGTCAACGACATTTTAAAGAAGCTATCGGAGCCCTTTCAAATCGGCACTGAAGTTGCCTACATGTCAGCGAGCATCGGTATCACATTATACCCAGACAACGCCACCGAGATAGATGCACTGCTTAAGAATGCCGATCAGGCAATGTACGTTGCCAAAGACCAAGGGCGTAATCGCTTCCAATATTATACGACCTCAATGCAAGACGCGGCTCTGGCCCGCAGGATCATTATTAACAATTTACGTGAAGCATTAGCCAACAATGAATTCCAGGTCGTCTATCAACCTATTGTCGAGCTTAGTAACGGCAGCATTCACAAGGCGGAGGCACTAATCCGCTGGCATCACCCCACTCGTGGTTTAATAAGTCCGGTCGATTTTATTAGCATCGCCGAAGAAACGGGCCTGATTATCGACATCGGCGAATGGATATTCCAACAGGCGGCACAACAGGCAAAGCAATGGCGGGCATTATTCAGTCCAGATTTTCAGATCAGTGTTAACACTTCTCCGGTCCAATACCACAACAAAGATAGCAAGTTGAACCTTTGGTTAGATTACCTGAAATCCCTTGAGTTACCCGGAAATGCAATTGTTGCTGAAATCACTGAAGGTGTACTCATGGATACCCATGGTGAGATTGTCGATAAGCTGCGGGCCTTTCGTGCAGATAACATTCAGGTATCGCTGGATGACTTCGGTACCGGTTATTCATCCCTTTCTTACTTAAGGAAATTTGAAATTGACTACCTCAAGATAGATCAATCTTTTGTACGTAATATGAAAAGTGATTCAAAAGATATAGCTTTGTGCGAGGCCATCATCGCCATGGCGCATAAGCTAGATATCAAAGTCATTGCTGAAGGTATTGAGACCCAAGAGCATAAAGATCTTTTATATAAAGCAGGTTGCGATTTTGGACAGGGCTACTTATTTTCAAAACCACTGGCAGCTGCTGATTTTGAGAAGTTGTTAATAGGATTGTCTGGCAGCTAATTGCTACTCAAGCCATTAATTTGTGACTTGTCTACTGGCCCTCACTGGCATTTAATCAAGGATATACTCTCCCCCTTTTGAAAGCTGCCAGCAATTGTACATGCCAGCCACTTTGTTTGAGCTTCTTAAGTCCCAGGTTCATTGCTGCCGGCATAGATTTTGCCCTGTTGGTATTCTTAGAGACAATTCAGTTTTAATCTTCATCAAATTTTGGATTATTACTCTTCTTTATGGATAAGTGACTTACGGTCTTTATCCGAAAAAAGCAGATTCAAGCCGTGATATCCCGGTTCATCTTGAGGCATTAACAGCTCAACTCTACCGGCAAGTAACATGCAAAATGCCTGTTCAAGTTTCGCGACACCGATCACCTTTAAAACCTTATATTTTCTGCCTGCACGAATAACGCATCTTAGTTAAAGTCATGATTGCAAATATTTTTCACCTATCACAGCAGAATAATCGAGATTAGCAGCACTTCTGCTAATACTCAATTCACTAAGATGGAAAAACCCGTCTTTCCCCGATGCATGATCGGCTCAGCGTAATAAAAACCTTGTTCACTCACGTTGCGCCAAACCCAAACAGTTGATCCATCGACAGCCCCTCGATCTGCCATTAAATATGCTCGCCTGGAAGGGTAAAATTTAAACTCAACCTTCATTCCCTGCAAAGCCATAGCTGCGCTAACATTATGGCTATTGCATAACTTTTTAAACTCTTTGAGGTGTATCGAGGGTATTCTTCAGTCGATAAAACGATCGTTTGATCGGACATAGCTTGGAGGAACAACTAAAAAGATCGATATAGCGGCAATAACCACTGTAAAAAAAACCAGCTAAAAATCACAGAATAGATACTTGAATGCTATACCATTAAGATCGCCTTAGATTACCAGGAATACATCCAGGAACGTGCAAAAAGTCTGTTACACGCAGTAGATAGGACTTATCCAGGGGCCTCATTACCGATCATGATAGTGTCGCCCTACTTTAACAGAGACCCTGCAAAGAACGTCAGAAGCTAAGGTACATCCTAATAAATCCTATGTTTGCTCCCAGCCTTTAACGAATCCAGTGCTTTTATCTATCTGCACTGCACTGCGACAGGTATAATAAGCAAAATTTTTTCCTCCCTGGACTGTTATATGACCGATGAAATCAAATACAAAAACAACCCTTTAAACGGGGTTAGTTTAAAAAAATTAATCAATGAGCTGGTAGATCACTACGGTTTTGAAATTCTCTTTGCCTATTTAAATATCAATTGTTTCAAGACTAATCCGAGCGTTGATTCCAGCATAAAATTTCTTAAAAAAACGGAATGGGCCCGTGAAAAAGTAGAAGTTTTCTATATGTATGAATTCAAAAATTACCCCAGGGCCTCATCTGAACAATTCCAATTGCCACCCAGAGATCGCATAGTGCCAGATAACCAAGTGGCGGGTGAACCAGCTACTTTGTCACTAGAAGACGCCGAACGACTACGTGAAAAACGCGCTAAAAAAGCTGCTGAGCGCACCCATGGGGCAGGCTTCCGTAAAGGACCTGGCAAGCGATTTGCAACAAAAAAGGGCGGCTATTCCAGGGATGCAGATGAAGATCAGCATTCGCCCCACGGATCAAATAGCTCTGCTGATAATGACGTAGACCCTTGGGCCAAGTGGAAAAAATAAACTAAAATCAATCTATTGCTCAATCCTGCCCATTTATTTAATTCAGTAATAAAAGACCTGGATTGAGCTCTACTTGAATTTCTGCTGTAACAATTTATTGCAGTATTTGTGTCACAAAGATGGCACAGAGTCTCGGCCAAACTAGGCGTTTTTTACAATTTAAACACAGCTGTGCTACCTATATCCAAGTCAAAATACACAACTGGACACTGCACTAGGCTATTAAATGGACTTACACTTTAAACAAATTACTGAAGCCGAAATGGCTTTAACTTTTGATCTATTCAAACAGCATATGAAACCGGTAATTGAAGAGGCCTTTGGCTGGGATGATAGTTATCAAGAGAATGGTTTTAAAGACAGGTTAAAGACTTGTTGGTTTTATTGGGTCTATGCAAAACAGACACTTGTTGGTTTAGTCTGTTACAAAACCACCAGTGAAAGTGTGCATATACATTTGTTAATTGTCTTTGATGAAATGCAGAGGCAAGGGTTTGGCCGACAGATTTCCAGACAACTGCAGTCAAGCGCCCACCAACAGGGACTGCCTTTGACCCTCAGCTGCTTTAAAAACAATCAGCCGGCATTCAGTTTATACAAAATGCTAGGGTTTACAATTAGCTCTGAGGACCAATATTTTTATAGTATGATCAGTAAAGCCGCTGACATCTAAGCGCATATGCATTATTAATCTCTGACCTTTACACTCAAAATTCATTGACAACAGAGCCGTTCAATACAGCAAAATCTGCAGCTACATGGCCTCCATAGCCAGTCAAAAAAACCAACATTGATCCTTACGGCCATTGAGCCAAAGAGTGAATTAACAATCAATTCGGTAGATTTTTTAGCAAGTCTTGTTGTAATTTGTCAGGGTCGTTACGAAGATTATTTATGAAGTCTTTTGGCACTTCAGTCTCGCTATCATATTTTTCCGCCCAATCTATCATCGCCAGCATCATTGGCATTAGTTCAATACCTTTCTGCGTTAGCTTATAGATAAATCTTGAACCTTTGATTGGGTCTTTTGATTTACTAACAATACCATTACTTTCTAAATCAGCCAGCCGGGTAGCCAGTATGTTCGTGGATATGCCCTCACCCGCCGAGATAAATTCGTGGTAGTACTTGCGCCCTTTAAACATCAAGTCACGAATAATCAGAAAGCTCCATTTATCCCCGAACTGACTCATGCCGAAACGCACCGGGCAGCCGCCCCAAACTTTTGTATTTTTATCAACCATGAGAGTAATTTTAGCGCACTTAAAAAACACTTGCAAATTAGAAGTTAAATAACTATGGTTTACTTGCAAATAACAAGTGAAATAGAAAATTAAGGTATTCCCCCTATATTTAAATCCATAGCGACCAAAGAATCGCATAGATAACCTTAGGAAAAGGAGCAGGACAATGAAACTATACGCAATTGTAGGTTCTCCAAATTCGCGCAAAGTATTAGCGGTAGTAAATCATCTTGGCACTGAATTAGACATTGAGTATCTCGATCTTTTTGCCGGAGACGCTCGCCAACCGGCTTATACGGCATTAAACCCCAATGCTATGGTTCCTACACTCATCGATGGGGATTTAAAGTTGTGGGAGTCAAACGCCATCAATCAATATTTGGCCGATAAATCAGCGGATCAAACACTATTCCCGCAAGATTTGGCACACAGAGCCGACATAGTTCGCTGGCAATCCTGGGAGCTGGCACATTTTAATCAGGCCTTTGGCACCCTTGCCCTAGAGGCCGTCGCCAAACCATCTTTTATGGACATCCAGGGCGACGCAGCTGTCATTGACTGGGCCAAAGGGCAATTAAATAGATTTGCCAGCGTACTGAACAATCATATGCAAGGACGCAATTATGTAGTGGGAGATAATATTACCCTGGCTGACTATTCAATGATTCATGTGGAGTTTTTCAAAGAGGCAATCCCCTTCGACTGGACACCATACCCTCATCTGAACGAGTATTTTGAGCGCATGCGTCAATCCCAGCACTGGCTAGCGACGGCTCCGCAGAGTCCTGAAGCTATAGGGCGAAAAACAGGCAGCTGAATGCAACACACTGCTGTTTAATATTGTACATGAGGAGAAAATATTAGGCATCACTGCAGAGCCACTCTCTGTAGTGGTGATGTCTGAGAACTCAAGTAATGGCGCTCAAAGTGCAGGCTGTAGAGTCGTCGCATTTCATGCATCTATGTGGAAGCACGACGCCTTTGCAGCAGATGATCATATTCAAAGTTTTTAAAACTAAGCCCTATACGACTGGGTCTGACAAAAAAACTACGGACGCTTAAATACCCCCCCGGTTAACCGTTAACCGTTAACCGTTAACCAAGGGTGAGAGGAAATTGTACAGCTGGGGTCGCAAGTGCCGGGCACTCTCACTATCCCCAAACGAGTATACAAAGCTGCGTATTTCCCTTTTAGCATGAGAAAAAATTAGCGTTAAACCAATATTACATTTGCTCTAAAACCTTTTTCAGCTTCGCTGCGCCTAGTTCTGCGCGAGCAGCTAAATCTTCTCTTAGTGCTATCACAATCTCACTGGCACAGGTTAATTCGGGATTGCGGCTATGGTATTGCAAATTTACAATACAGTGGTTTTCCTCATCAACGGCAAACCTAACCGTCATCTGGGTTAACAGCCCGGTTAAATCTCCTTTCATTAAAAACAGCTTGTTAACTTCACTACGGTGAACTTCAATCAGCATCTGCGCATTTGCGTCCCCCAGTGATAACATTTCCAAGTATTGTTTGCCCACGTCACCGTGGGCTAAGTTATTAGCTGACTTTATCTCGAGTACACCGGGAAACCAATCGATGTAATTTTCCATATTTGATACATAGTTAAATACTTTTCCAATAGGTGCCGCAATGGCAACGGATGTTGTGGCAAGTTCGATCATATCTATTCCTGATTATCTAATGTAGTTATCTTTTAAAACACTCAGAACAGACTATAATGCGCCATAAAAACAACTTAAAGTGATGCTTAGCTAACCTATGCATAACAAAAAGTTACGCATGATTCATCTATAATGACCATTATTTAACCTGGAAACATTGATAATGTCTAAACTCAACCAGTATCAGATCTTTGTCACTGTTGTCGAATCGGGTAGCATCGCTCAAGCAGCATTAAAGCTAAACTACTCGGCTCCCGCTGTGAGTAAGCAATTAAGCAAGCTCGAGCAGAGCTTGCAAGTTCAGCTGTTCCACCGCTCTCATAAAAAATTAGATATTACCGAAGCTGGCAAGCGCTTCTACCCCAAGTGTAAGAACATACTCTTATCAATTTCGCAGGCCGAAGATGCACTGCTTGCAGAGCATGATGCAGTTTGTGGAACGATAGCCATAACGCTATCCAAAGCTTTATGCCGTTCAATAATTTTTGACTTGTTAGCTTCGTTTACTGTTAAGTACCCACAAGTGCAGTTTGATATTCGCTTTAGCGATCAACGGAAAGATTTGCATGATGAAAACTTAGATTTCGCGTTTCGTTTAGGCAAGTTAGCGGATCACAGCCATATGGTGGCAATTCCACTTATCCAGACACAATTGTTGGCCTGCGCCACACCCAGGTACCTTGAACAGCATGGCACCCCAAAGTCGTTCACGAATTTGGCTAGTGGCAAACTTATTTTAATGTCACCGCTGAATAGCTCAGAGGCGTTGAGAACTTTCTTTCTAAAGGAAAAGATTCATCCCGAACATATATCGGCGCATAGAAGTGATGATATCGAAGGGGTATATCAGTCTGTACGAGCAGGCTTAGGTATAGGCATGTTACTAGATATTTCAGTCCAACAAGAGATTGAAAATGGCACACTGATCACTGTCTTGTCAGAGCGAAACCTTCCCCGTAAACATCTGTATTTGCTGCAGAAAAAAAGCCAGTGGCAAACACAAAAGCAGCTGGCGTTTAAAGCTCATGTAAAATCCTGCTTCGCAGCCACTTAAGGATCACTGAATTAACAACAACTCGAGCATGTCACTAAACTTGTGAAAATTAAGCCGTGTAATTGGTTGCTCTTGCCTGCAATTTTAAGTTCGTTGCAGGGGCACAGGACTTAATGAAATGCCCTTCCAGGTGGTTGCTATTGAAAATTTAATAATTAGTACACAATATTAATCTAAATTGTGGACAATCCTTCCTATTCTGAGTATTTTTTATACACCAGCCAGTCATAATTGATTGGCAGCTGGAAAAAACAACTAAAAATAATAAATTGTTTTATTGGAGATTGATAATGTCTGTATCAGAACAAGCTATCAACATCCCGAGCGACACTGCTAATGAAATAGGCAGTGCTGAGCAGCTCAGGGACCCGAACTATTTTCCACCCTTAAATGTTTCAATTCCGCTGGGAATCCAACACGTAATGGCAATGTTTGTGTCTAACGTGACTCCCGCGATTATTATCGCCGGAGCGGCCGGCTTCGGTTTTGGCTCCAATTCCGCGGATTTTCCGTCGATGATCTATATGATGCAGATGTGCATGCTGCTCGCTGGGGTAACAACTTTACTACAAACTATAGGTTTTGGGGCTATTGGCGCGCGCCTGCCGATAGTGCAGGGGACCAGCTTTGCCTTCATTCCTATCATAGTGCCACTCGTCGCCGGCAAGGGGGTTGACGCTATGGCTGCAGTGACAGGTGGCATACTCGTAGGAGGTCTGCTGCAAGCTTGCCTGGGACCTTTTATCGGCAGATTGCGCTTTGCACTACCCCCGCTAGTCACTGGGTTGATCGTGACGATGATAGGTCTGTCGCTACTCAAAATAGGCATACAATATGCTGCTGGCGGGGTGCCTGCTATCGGCACTGCTGAATTTGGCTCGCTGCAAAACTGGGGGGTTGCCTCAGTGGTCGTAGTGGTCACTCTTGGTTTTAAGTTCTATGCCCGCGGCATGCTCAGCGTCTCAGCGGTGTTGATCGGCTTGATTGCCGGTTATATAGTGGCTTACATGCTGGGCATGGTGCACTTCGGTAATATTGCCAAGGCGGCACCTTTTGCGCTGCCTAAAATCTTTCCCTTTGGCATTGAATTCAGTGTCGCCGCTATCTTAGGTATTACCTTGATGTCCTTTATCTCGGCGATAGAAACGGTGGGTGATGTTTCGGGAATAACCAAAGGCGGTGCCAATCGTGAGGCGACAGATACCGAGATTAAAGGCGCGACTTATGCAGACGGGCTGGGCTCGGCGTTTTCCAGCTTGTTTGGTGCCCTGCCTAATACCTCCTTCTCACAAAATGTTGGTCTGATCGCTATGACAGGTGTAATGAGTCGCCACGTTGCGACTATAGGTGCGCTGTTTCTGGTAGTCTGCGGCTTTATCCCCAAAGTCGGGGCTATTATTTCAACAGTGCCTATCGAAGTGCTCGGTGGTGGTGTGATCATCATGTTTGGCATGGTGGCATCCGCAGGGGTCAAAATGCTTTCTGAAGTAGATTGGAACAGCCGCAACATGGTGATTTTTGCAATCTCTATTTCGATAGGACTAGGTTTAATGTTAGAGCCGTTGGCACTGCAACATTTACCTGGCACAGCTAAGGCATTGATGTCTACAGGTTTATTACCCGCAGCAGTAATAGCAATTGTCTTAAATCTGTTAATGCCTCAAGAACATGAAATGAAATAATTAAAAAAAGAGGGTAATTAAAATCAACCTTAATTACCCTCAGTTATTTTATGATAGTCACTGGATATTTTGCAACCAAAAAAGCAGTCACTTCAATATGCACATCTAGTTTAGCCGCCGAAGATGTATATTAAAGTTATAAAACCCAACCGCATAAAGAGCTGAATCCACGAGATGCAGTCCAAACATTGCAACTCAGTTCATCGCCTCAGGCTGTGTTATGTCTCAAATTTCTCTGAAATTTTCTTCAGTGTCGCCAGGGTGATTTCTAAGTCCTTTTCATCTATCTGGCTTGAATGTTGGTTAGCCCATGGAACCTGCTGCTGTTCCAATTGTTTATAAACACCTTTACCGGCGCTGGTTAAAGTGACTAGTTTCGCTCGTTTATGCTTAGGGTTGGTGATGAAATCGAGCAGCCCATCCCTGTGCATTATATCCACCAATCTCTGTACTGCTTGACGGGTTTGTCCCATAACACGAGCGATTTGCGGGACTGTTAGTGGAGTATCTGACCTCTCAAGCGCCCCAATAATTTTCCATCTAGCACTGCTAAGCCCGTATAATTCGGTAATTCTGTCCCCTTCAGTGGTTAGTAAACCACTAAATTTAAAAGCTTCTAAAACGATTTCAGTGAATGCATGGCCTTGGCGCGTGAGTTTCATAGGATGTCCTTAAATATTTGACAACACATTGTCACATAGCTATTGTGACAGCATGCTGTCAAATATAATAACCAAGCTGAGTCGATGAAGCAAATAATCTCAATTATTACCTTTATCCTATCCGCTTTGTATATAGCGACTCTCTGTACATCCGCTCAGTAATTAAATAAATCAGAAACACTTGAGGAGAAAATATGCAACACATTAAAACAACCCTGCAAATATTAATCATTGCTTTAAATAGTGCATTCATTGGGGCTATGGTTCTGATTGCATTAGTGATTGTACCTTTTTGGCAAGCTGGTGAAACACAGGCTTTCTTAGATTGGTTTTCAGCTTACAGCCCGAACATTGCAAAAATGATGATACCACTGGGTCCAGGTGTTTTAGTTTTGGCCATCCTGGTATTTTTTATGGAGAGGGAAAACAAAATCTTATGGGGACTAACCATTGTATTCTTAGTGGCAAATGTTGGTTATTTTCCGATCTATTTCTTACCTGCTAATGCCTCATTTGCAGAGCAAACAATTGCCATTAGTGAAGTGAGTGCTGAATTAGCGACATGGTTAGATTTTCATTGGCACAGGATAATTTTAGCCCTCGGGGCCTTACTGACTTCTATCTTGGCGGTTGTTAGAAATCAATCAATGATATTACCTATTCAGCGATCCAGGGAGCTTTCAGCCTCATAACAGTTTGCTGATACTAGTTTAAATGCTGAGAGTGATTAAACATTAATTTTAATCACTCTCAGTTGTTTTACGATCGCAGCTGTATATTTTTGGCATCGTAAGCAGCGCTCATTTCAATATGCGCATGTCGGTTGCCCACTGAAGTCTCAATTACTACTTGCTGACCGCTATTATGATGTTGAGGATTGATGTAAGCAAAGGCTAAACTTTTTGCTATACGATGGCCAAAACCACCACTGGTGATCAGCCCTATGAGCTCATCACCCACCCATACTGCCTCGTTACCAAAACACTCCGCTTTTATATCATCGTCAAACACTAAGTAAGCCAGGACACTCGCCAGCGGGTTTTGCTGCCGGGATCGAATATTTTGTGCGCCGATAAAGTCCCGGCTGGTATCGACGAAACGCTGCATTGAAGCTTCTATTGCAGATATTTCTTCAGTAAATTCACTGCCGTATGCGGGGTACTTCTTCTCCAGACGCATACTGTTCATCGCATAGGCACCGAAATTTTTCAACCCTAGCGGCATACCCGTTTTACACAGCGACTCATATATAGACAGTACTTGCCATGCCGGCATATGTAGCTCCCAGCCCAGCTCACCAACGTAGGACACACGCATCGCAAACACTTCCGCAGAATCCAGTTGTATGTTCTTACAGCTCAGCCAGGGGAAGCTGGAGTTGCTTAGATCTTCATCCGGGCAGTGCTGTTGTAGAATCTCACGCGCTTTTGGCCCGGTTAACAATAAACCGCCCCACTGCTCTGATATATCTTCAATTTCCACAGCGAAATTACCACTGTGCCACTCTAACCACTGGTAATCTTTTACTTGAGAACCTATCGCTCCCATGAGGATAAAATGATTTTCATCTATGCGGCTGATCGTTTGCTCGGCCATGATACCGCCGTTCTCGGCGTGAAATAAACTCAAACCAATACGGCCATTGGCGCCAGGTAATTTATTTGCCGATAGTAAGTTTAAAAATTCAGCGGCATCCGGACCTTTGATAACAAATTTAGCCACTGCAGATAAGTCCATAATACCGCAATGATTTTGCACTGCAGCACACTCATTGGCGACACTGAGATGGGCATCCGAATGGGTCCAGCTGGGGGTTTCTACCCGCAGCTTGCTATCGCTGAACCATGCCGGTTTTTCAAAACCTGCTACTACATTGTGAACAGCTCCCTGTTGCTGCAAGGTCGAGTATAAAGGGGTCACTCTTGAAGGCCTGGCGTGAGGACGGTTGTCGTTGGGGGCGCTACAAGCGTACATGTGTTCGTAAGATTCAATCGCTTTTACGGTGCAGTAATGTTTATTGGCCCAGCTATCAAAACGACGAGAATCTAGCGAGCCCATGTTTATTTCACATTGACCATGCACTATCCACTGCGCCAGGTACTTGCCTATACCACCTTGAGCAATGCCTATGGATGCACCACATAAGTTCCAAAAATTACGCAAGCCTTTCGCCGGACCCACTAAGAAATTATCGTCGGGGGTGTGGGTGATTGCTCCATTGATGATGGTTTTCACCCCTACTTCACTAAATCCGGGTACCAGCTCCATACAGCGCTCTAAAAATGGCATGATGCGCACCAGGTCTCCAGCAAATAGTCCACGATCAAAATCCCAGTCCATGCCAGAGAGCGCCCAAGGTTTTGCACCAAAGGTTTCATAGGGGCCAATCAAAAAACCATTGCCCTCCTGACGAATGTAGCTGGATGCCCAGGAGTCCCTGGTCACCGGAAGTTCTCTTGCCAGTTTAGCAATTTCCGGGTGATCTTCAGTCACCAGATACTGATGTTCCAAATTAACGATGGGTATATGGATACCTAACATTTTGCCGACTTCTGGTGCAAAGCAACCTGCGGCATTGACCACGTGCTCTGCAAGCACTGGGCCTTTTTCAGTAATGACTTGATATTCACCACTGGGCAGTAAATTGATATCAATAACGCGATTAAAGCGTGATACTTTTGCCCCATTTTCGCGGGCTAATTGGCCCAGTGGCATGACAATAGAACTGGGATCAATATGGCCGTCATTAGGGGTGTATAATATGCACCTCGCCCGATCAAAATTCATCAGCGGGTTTATCTCTCTGGCCTCATCACGACTGATAAAACGCATTTCACAACCTACATTGCGTGATCGGCTGATTACGTTACGAAACCACTGTTCTTCCAGCTCAGTATAGCCAACCCTTAAGCTACCAGTGCGATGAAACGTTGATGCCAAGCCTGTCTCGCGGGGAATAATCTCATCGTATAGTTTTATGGTGTACTGGTGAATTTTAGATAAACTATGATTGCCATTAAAGTTGGGACACAAGCCCGCTGCATGCCAAGTTGAACCGGATGTCAGCTCCCCTTTTTCTATTAATAAAACGTCATTCCAGCCCTCTTTAGTGAGGTGATACATTAAATTAACACCGAGTGAGCCGCCACCGATAATCACTACTTTTGCTGTTGATTGCATACTTTTAATCTCTGTGATTTAACTACAAGTAATTTTTACTGAGCCATCTCTAGGGGACTGACTTGAATTGTTTTACAAACGCCGATTAGCTCAGCGCCATCAGAAGCGCTTGTTGCCGCAGTGCTGAGGGTATTAGCAGGAGCATGGTGGGTTCTGGTCCACTGCTACAGGAACGATATCTTTAGCTGCGAATCTGTTTGAAGTGTCAGCCATCAAATAAAAGAAACAAAGGCATATAATGAGTTCATTCATCTGTACTCTTTTATTTGACCAGTACCCCTGGATTTTTTTCTTAGTCTATTTACAAGACTAATAATTTAGCCCTTAGCATACCAGCCGTTATCTACATACAAGGCGTTGCCGCTAATGAAACTGGATTCATCCGACGCCAGAAAAACCACTGCAGCAGCGACTTCTTCAGGATTACATATACGACCTTGCGCCTGGTCTAGAGCACCCTCTTCCCACTCCTGTCCGGCGGAATCCAATTCGCTGATTTCCCGCAGACCATGATCTGTTTTTACAAAACCCGGACATACTGCGTTACAGCGAATGCCCTGATCTCGGTATTCGGCTGAAATACTGCGCGCCAGCTGTAACACCGCGCCTTTAGTCATGCAGTAAACAGACTCCAGCGGATATCCTAGCTCCGATGCTATTGATCCTGTGATAACAATCGAGCCGCCGCCATTGTCGCTCATTTCTTTAACAGCACGTCGACAGACCAGGAAAGCTGATCGCACATTGATGGCCATCAGCCGATCATAATCTTCTACACTGGTTTCGTGTAACGGTTTAACAATGATGGTGCCAGCGTGGTTAAAAAGTACATTGTAAGAACCTACCAGTTTGGCAACTTGGTCAAATGCAGCTTCTACCTGGCCTTCATCAGAAACATCGGTTTCAATAAAATGTGCTTCGCTACCTTTTGCTCTTAACTCTTCTACCAGCGCTTCTCCGGCTTTTTTCTGTATATCTAAAATGACAATCGTGGCACCTTCTTTGCAAAATGCCAGAGAGGCAGCACGCCCCATACCTGCCGCGCCACCGGTAATGACTGCAGTCTTTCCGGCCAAGCGGCCAATACTGCTGATCTCGTTGCTACTTTGAATACTGTTGTTAGCCATATGTTTCTCTAATAAATAGGTTGTCCCAAACTTGGGAGTATGCAAATAAATGAATAGCACTGTTGCCTGGAACTATTTATTTTTCTGCAGCGAGTAGAAGGTGCCTGTGAAATTTATTTTATGCTCTGAAATTTAGTCGTGTACCTTGCCCATTTTCTTGAAAAAATTCGAAAACAGCTCTTCCTGGGAAGAAACTTGCAGTTTTGCATAAATATTGCGTCGATGAATACGAACAGTGCCGGAGGATATACCCAGGCTGGTTGCAATAGCCTCAGATGAGTACCCCTCAAGCACCTGGGCCACAACTTGAATTTCACGGGGGGTGATGCGCTTGCCAAAATGATCGCTGACCGCTTCTTCAATCAGCGAATGATCTTCATTTTTTTGCAGGTTAATAGATTCGCTGCTGGTATTTTCTCCGATTGATCGCCAGTGGAGCTGCGCCATGCTGGTGATAATAGGTGTGACTTTGGCCAGTAGCCGGAATTCCCGGGCAGAAAAACGCGAACTTAGCTCTGAACGCATCAGTGAAATGACAACCGCGGTGCCTGCTGGCAAATAAAAGATATAACAAAGCTCTTCCGCCATATCTGTTTGCACATAATAAGAGCGATAGTACTCACTTTGTAGAAAACGATCCGGGGCAATATCTGCTAATCGATACAGTCCGCTTTTTATTTGACGACTGCAGGCTTTATAAAATGGATCGAGAAGATAGGGCCCTTTTAGGTATTCATCGACAAACATAGCTCGATTTTTTGTCGAAAAAGTGTCCCCTAAGCAGGTAGGCTTTTCTCTATTATTATAGGCAAAAACCACCGAGTCATCGAAATTAGCAAGAGATTGGAGGACCTCAACCAGCTTACTGTGAAATTGATCATCACCAATAAAATCAATACATTGCCCGAGCAAATCCTCCCAACTAGGGTTTTCCATTTTAGATTCTATTGTCCTTTTAGCTGTATTGCTCACTGAGTCTACTCCAACATTACTAAGTACATTTGTATATTTTGCTGCTGCTATGGTCTGTAACTATATATGCATTACAAATAAAAAATCAACTGATAACTTGTAATCGCATAATATGCCATGTATAACTATTATTCAAGAATTTAGTTGTTTTAAGGTATATACCGTATCAGGAGAAGAACTTGACCGCACAGTCTAAAATAACAAAAACATACGATATTGAATTTAAGGGTGTCACTAAGCGTTTTGGTGATGTATTAGCAGTAGATAATGTATCGCTGAGTGTAGAACGCGGCTCTTTCTTTAGTTTTTTGGGCCCCTCTGGTTGCGGAAAAACATCCTCGCTACGATTAATTGCCGGTTTTGATCAACCCACCGAAGGTGATGTGTACATTGCAGGTCAATCTGTGGTGGGCACCCCCTCTCATAAAAGACCAGTGAATATGGTCTTCCAGCAATACGCACTGTTTCCACATATGAACGTCTGCGACAACATTGCCTATGGCTTGCGCCAGAGAAGCCCCAGACCCAGTAAACAAGAAATTCTTAAGCGTGTTGATGAAACATTGGAGATGGTGCGCCTAAGTGGTTATGGCAATCGCAGAGTTTGGGAACTTTCGGGTGGCCAACAGCAGCGAGTAGCCCTGGCGCGGGCGCTTATTAATCGCCCGACTTGCCTGTTACTTGACGAACCACTGGCGGCATTGGATCGTAAACTGCGCAGCGAAATGCAGATGGAGTTACAAACACTGCAGCGAGATGTCGGTATCACTTTTATTCTGGTGACCCATGACCAGGAAGAAGCCCTATCAATGAGCGATCGTATCTGCATCATGCGCGAGGGACAAATAGTACAGTTAGGAAGCCCGCGTGATCTGTATGACGATCCGAAAAACCGCTATGTGGCTGACTTTGTCGGTAAGACAAATTTCTTTGATGGTCAGGTCTGTGACATAAATGGTGCGGGCGTGACTGTGCAACTGGACTCTGGATTAAGTTTGCTAGGTGCGGCACCCAAAAATGTTCCGCAATTAATTAATGGCAGTAAAGCGAGCATTGCGGTTCGCCCTGAAATGATCACGATAGCTGCAGCTGACCAGGTAAATTCTAATGCTGGTGTTAGCCTGCCAGGTAAAGTCATCAATAGAATATTTTTGGGCGAGCGCTCAGAATATCTTATTGAAACACAGGGACATGGCGAGGTTTTAGTCTTGTCTCCAAAAAATATTACCGGCAGTACTCAAAGTTTTGTACCAGGTGATCAGGTCTCAATAAGCTGGCAGCCAGAATCTGCTCTTGTGCTTGCTGATACCTAATACCTTTACAGAGAGCTAGGGCCAGGCTGTGAATTATGCAGTGATAGTCTTAGAAAATTTGAAAACGGATTGACTAAAGTGAGGATGTGAATATGAGTAATAATAACAATGATAAGCCAATAACAGCGACGAAATTCATGAAAGAGTTTCACCGCTATCAAAAAGGATCCATCAGTCGTCGACAATTTCTGGGAGTGACTGGTCTGGGAACGGCGATGGCGGTCATGGCTACTGCTATGCCTGCACTGCTGCCGCGAACTGCCTTTGCAGGTGAGCTGGGTGATCGTCTGGTATTCTCCACTTGGCCCAATTACCACGATCAAGCCAACGTTGATCAGTTTACCAAAGCTACCGGCGTTAATGTGCATATAAATGCCTTTGGTTCAAACGAAGAAATGCTGGCAAAACTGCAAGCGGGTGGAACAGGTTGGGATGTTTTTGTGCCGACTAACTACACCATCGAAGAATACGTCAAACTTGATCTGATTCAGGAATTAGATTTATCCAAATTGCCAAATTATGATGCTGGCTCTAATGATCCTAAATTTGCCGGACCAGCCACAGTCAATGGCAAAGTCTATGCCGTACCTAAAAACTGGGGCACTACAGGCTTTATTGTCAACTCCAAAAAAATCACCAGTGGACCAAAATCCTGGAAAGATTTTTTTGACGTCACAATGAATGCAGGGTCCGGACATACTATCTTGCATGACTATCAGTTGACCACAATTGGCGCCGCTCTGTGTGCACTTGGTCATTCTTTCAATTCAATTGATGCGAAAGAGCTTGCTGCAGCCGAGGCCTTATTGATTGAGTCCAAGCCACATCTGTTCGCTATTACCTCTGATTATCAGCCGGGTATGCGCAGCGGAGACGGCTGGATGTCAATCTGCTGGAATGGTGATGCCACTCAACTTAAGAGAGACATACCGGAAATGGAGTATGTAGTTGCCACTGATGGCGGTGAGATCTGGACAGATTTTTACTGTATTCCCAAAGGAGCTCCGCACTTGGAAGCGGCCTATGCGTTTATCAATAATTTCCAAGATCCAGCGGTACAGGTAAGTGATGCACAAGTTCATGGCTATGCGCCAACGGATGCTCGAGCACTTGCCCTACAGCCTAAGTCGCTTTCCACTGATCCCATTCTGCACCCAGCCGCTGAATTGATGAGCGGTCTTGAATTTGGTGCCGCACAAACTTTGACCGATCCTATTCGTGCCGAAGTGATGGCGAGCTTCAAGTCAGCGTAGAAATTTAACTGAAATACTGAGGAATGATAATGAAAGAGCAGAGTAAATCGAATCGCTGGCTGACCGCCGTGTTACTCACGCCCACAGGCCTATGGTTCGCTTTTATGTTAGTTTTGCCCCTTATTGTCATTCTGGTTTTCAGTTTTGGCGAGCGCGCTCCGGTTGGCGGATATGCAGGAGGGTTTACCCTTGAGCACTATGCTAATCTTGGCGCGCGGCTAAAGGCTTTCACAAACACTTTAACTTACGCACCCGTAGGTACTTTGTTGAGCCTGCTGGTGGCCTATCCACTGGCATATTACCTGGCCATAAAAGTTAATCGACGCTACAAACTTATTCTGCTGGTGCTGGTGATAGTGCCTTTTTGGACCAGTCTTTTGATTCGCACTTACGCCTGGATTTATATCCTCGGTGGCAAGGGTCTTCCCAGCATACTGGATTGGATCGGCTTTGAGGGAGTGCGACTGATCAATACCCCAGGTGCAGTACTGATGGGAATTGTCTATGGCTATCTGCCGTTGATGGTATTTCCAATTTATGTCTCTCTGGAAAAGCTTAACAAATCGTATCTGGAAGCTTCCAGTGATCTTGGAGCCAGCCCCTATAAAACCTTTATGCAAGTGACCTTACCGCTTTCAATGCCCGGTGTAGCAACGGGATGTATGTTGGTCTTTATCTTGTTGATGGGTGAGTTTTTAATTCCTGCGTTTCTCGGTGGCGGCAAAGTATTCTTTATTGGTAATGCGTTGGTGGATTTATTCTTGCAATCGCGCAATTGGCCATTTGGTTCCGCTATATCCATAACCTTAGTGGTAATAATGTTAATAACTGTCAGTTTATATATGCGCATGACCATGCGAAATAGTAAAACTGGTGTTGATGAATCTTTGATGTAGAAGAGAAAAATAAATATGCGAATTTACGCCATTGCCGTCTATCTGTTCCTTTATGTACCCATAGGAATAATTGTGCTGTTCAGTTTTAATGCCGGGAATCACGCCAGTGAGCTCAGGGGATTATCTGTGCAGTGGTATGGAAAAGCCCTTTCCAACCCTTTTGTCGGGGACGCGTTTATTACCAGTCTGGTGATTGCGTTAACGGTTGCTGTATTGTCCAGTTTAATGGGTACTGCTGCCGCCCTGGCACTGCAGCGATTAAAGGGAAGAATGCGGGTCTTGTTTGACGGTCTGATTTTTGTCTCGGTGATGATCCCTGGCATAGTCATTGGCATTGCCACCTTAGTGGCGCTGGTGACAGTGTTTGACTTCCTCAATCCAATATTAGCCTCTATCTGGCCGGAGGGCTCGCAAGCACCCAAACTGCATATGGGCTACGCCTCAGTGATTGCCGCACATACATTGTTCACAATGTCGCTGGTGATCATTATGGTCCGCGCTCGCATTGCCGGTATGGACCGGGCATTAATAGAAGCCTCAATGGATTTGTATGCGACGCCCTGGCGCACTTTTTACCAAGTCACGTTGCCACAAATCTACCCGGCAATCCTGGCAGGCTTTCTGCTGAGTTTCACTTTCAGTTTTGATGACTTCATTATTTCATTTTTTGTGGCCGGGCCGAACACAACCTTGCCCATATATATATTTTCTTCGATACGCCGAGGTATCACCCCGGAAGTGAATGCCATTGGCACTATGGTACTGGTCGGATCGCTTATATTATTGATGACTGCACAATACTTGATGCGCGAGCGCGACAAGACTAAATAAGCCCCATCCCCTGCAGTATAAAACCTGCAGGGGATGCAATTTCGGTAATAGCAACCCGATATTTTAAACCTCCGAGCAAAACCCTGGCCAATTAAGAGCAGCCATCATCAGTCTTGCTGGCATTAAAGCGAGCACAGCCTGTCACTCCCTCAAATAGATGGTCCCAATGCTTGACCTAAGAGCTATTGTGGTTTGGATTGAATAGCTAAGCGTACTAATATTTGGCAGATAGTTACACTCTAGTTAAAGCCCTGCCCCCAGAGCGCAACACGCATTTAAGCTGTAGATGTTTAAAGTTTAGAATCATAGATCAGCTACACTGTGCAATGTTCACCCCTGAATATTTACCGGTAATTGGGTACTGCGCTTCACCTCACTCATCGCCACACTGGTATTAAATGCCTGCACCCCCGGAAGTTTCGACAGTTGTTCTCGATACAATCGCTCATAGCCGGCTATATCTGTAGTGACTATGCGCAATAGGAAATCGACATTTCCGAGCATCACATAACACTCAGTGATCTCACTGATTTTTTTAACTTCCCGCTCAAAGTTCGCCAGCTCGCCATTGGCGATTAATTTCACTTCGGCATAAATGACTAAATTCAGGCCCAATTTAGCCGGGTTTAAAATAGCCGTGCGCTGTAAAATATAACCCTCATCTTCCAGTCGCTTTATCCTCCGCCAGCAGGGTGGCTGCGACAGATTAACCCGCTCGGCAATCTCAGAGACAGAGATGCTCGAATCCATTTGTAATAACTGCAAAATCTGCTGATCTATCTTGTCTAATTTCATTGTTTTTACTCACATCCAGACAAAGCTTTACTATTCTTAAAACAGCTCTGGGCATATCTTCCAGCCACAGAAGTTAAATTTATACCCAAATATCTAGTTATGGGTATTTTTTATATCGATATTCACTATTACAGCAAAAAACTTAAATAAATTCTACCGGCTAAAACAGGTATATTTTTAGTTAATAAAAAACCTCAACCGCAAACAAGAATCTATGCCTTGGGCATTAAGGGTAAATCATGTCAGTCTTTTCACATATCGAGTTTGATAATCACGAACAAGTCGTCTACTTCACCGATGAGCAAAGTGGCTTAAAAGCGATTGTTGCCATTCACAATACCAAACTTGGTCCCTCCCTCGGCGGTTGCAGAATGTGGCCATATGCCAGTGATGCAGAAGCACTCACCGATGTATTACGCTTGTCTCGGGGCATGACTTATAAATCAGCGATTTCCGGTTTACCCTTAGGGGGTGGCAAGTGTGTGATTATTGGCGATCACCGCAAAGACAAGAGCGAAGCGTTACTTAAAGCCCTGGGTAAGTACCTACAAGGGTTATCAGGTGCCTACATTACCGCTGAAGATTCAGGTACTAGCGTTGCCGATATGAAAGTAATTGGCACTACCACGGAATTTGTAGCGGGGGTTTTGGATAGCGGCGAACACGGAGGTGATCCCTCACCCTCGACCGCTTATGGTGTTTTTGTTGGCCTTAAGGCCGCCGTCGCCCACAAACTACAGCGCCAGGATTTAACTGGCCTGACCGTCGCAGTGCAAGGCGTTGGCAACGTCGGTTTCCACTTGTGTAAATACTTAAAAGAAGCCGGAGCCAAGCTAATTGTCGCCGATGTTTTTACCGCCAATGTGCAGCGAGCGGTGGATCAGCTAGGCGCTACGGCGGTTGAACCTGTGCAAATTTACGCAGTACAGGCCGATATATTCGCCCCCTGTGCAATGGGTGGCATTATCAACTCTGACACCTTGGAAGTGCTACAGGCAAAAGTAATCGCCGGGGCCGCCAACAATCAACTGTCGCGGCCAGAAATTTCTGCACAACTGGAAAGCAAAGGCATTTTGTACGCACCAGATTATGTCATCAACGCGGGCGGTATCATCGATATTGCCTACCAGCGCAGTGGTGAAAGCCCCGCTGCCCTTAAAGCCCATATCGAATCTATCGCCACTACATTAGGCAGCATCTTCACTCGCGCTGAAGCAGAACAACTGCCGACTGAAGTGGTCGCTAATCGCATGGCCGAAGAGCGTTTTAAGTAAAATTTTAGCAACTAGCAGTACTTAGTCTCCCAATAGTGGCCTGCCACTATTGAGAGTAACAATAAAAAACAACTGATCATTCAAACACTCGGTGATCCCAAGTGGGCGAAAGAGAGGAAAATTTAATGACCGACAAACAAACCGTTGACACTGCGATCCAGTATCAATCGAAACTTTTTGTTCCCCAGGCGTCTTCCCGACCTGAAACCACCCCGGATTTTTCTCATATCGAAATCCCCAGCCCTATTGCCAGCCAGCGTCCGGATGTATTGAGCGAAGCTGTAGATATACAAGATTTGGCCTATGGGCTGGTGCGGGTGCTCGGCGATGACCACTTAGTGGCAGGGCCCTGGGCACCCGATTTATCAGCGGATAAGTTGCTGCTAGGTCTCAGACACATGATGCACGTACGTGCATTCGATAATCGTATGTTTAAAATGCAGCGTCAGGGAAAACTGTCCTTTTATATGAAGTGCACCGGCGAAGAAGCCGTCGCTGTCGCTCAGGGTATGGCTTTAAAATCTTCCGACATGTTGTTTCCCAGCTACCGCCAACAGGGGCTGTTGTTTGTCCGCGAACACTCCATCGTCGACATGATGTGCCAGTGTCTGTCCAATGCAAAAGACAACATCAAAGGTCGGCAGATGCCGATTTTTTACAGTTCAAAAAAACATAATTTCTTTTCATTGTCCGGCAATTTAGCCACCCAATACTCACAAGCTGTCGGCTGGGGCATGGCCTCTGCCTATAAAGGCGAAGACCAGGTCGCGGTTTCCTGGGTTGGCGACGGCACTACCGCCGCTGCCGATGTCTATCACGCACTGGTATTTGGCTCCACCTACAAAGCGCCGGTTATTCTCAATGTGGTTAACAACCAGTGGGCGATCTCTACGCCGCAGTCTTTCGCCAGCACCGGCAGTACTTTTGCAGCGCGCAGCATAGGTCTTAGCATCCCCGGTATCAGAGTCGATGGCAATGACTTCCTGGCCATTTACGCAGTTACCCAATGGGCTGCAGAGCGTGCCCGCAAAGGTGGCGGCCCGACCTTTATCGAGCTTTATACCTACCGTACCGAAGGCCATTCCACCAGCGATAATCCAGATGCTTATCGGGGTAAAAACGAAGCCAATTTCTGGCCTTTAGGCGACCCTATCGATCGCCTGAAGCAACACTTAATCGCTATTGGCCAGTGGAGTGAAGAGCAACATCAAGCGCTGCAAAGTGAGTTGACTGATGACATCACCAAAGATTGGAAAGAAGCTCTGGCGCACGGCTCACTCGACAATGGCCCACACTGGCCGGTCACTAGCATGTTTGAAGATGTGTTCAAAGAAATGCCGCCGCACTTAGTGAAACAAAGCAAGCAGATAGGAGCTTAAGACATGGCTAAAATGAATATGATTCAGGCACTTAACTCCGCTATGGATATTTGCATGGACCGCGATCCTAATGTATTGGTGATGGGTGAGGACGTCGGCTATTTTGGCGGCGTGTTTCGCTGCACCGATGGATTGTATAAAAAATACGGCCCACATCGGGCGCTGGATATGCCGATCGCCGAGGGCGGCATTATGGGAGTCGCTATCGGCATGGGTGTCAACGGCCTGCGGCCGATAGTGGAGATACAGTTCTCCGATTACATCTACCCGGCAATCGATCAAATAGTGTCAGAATTAGCGCGCTTGCGGCATCGCAGTGGTGGTGAATACTTTGCCCCAGTGGTTATTCGCGCTCCCTGCGGTGGCGGTATCCGTGGCGGACAAACCCACTCGCAGAGTCCCGAGGGCATCTTCACTCACGCCTGTGGTTTGAAAACGGTGATGCCCTCTAATCCTTACGAGGCCAAAGGCTTACTGATCGCCGCCATTGAAGACGACGACCCGGTGATATTTTTTGAGCCCAAGCGCATCTACAACGGTCCTTTTGATGGCGATCACGATAAAGCCGCCTCCCCCTGGAACACTCACCCTCTGGGTGAGGTGCCTGAAGAGCATTACAAAATTGAAATCGGCAAAGCCAAAGTATTGGAACCTGGATCGCAAGTGACTGTGATCACTTATGGCAACATGGTGCATGTCGCCCAGGCTGCGATCAAGAACAGTGGCATCGACGCTGAACTTATTGATCTGCGCACTTTAATTCCCTTAGATATAGACACCATCAAAGCGTCAGTGCAAAAGACTGGCCGCTGTGTAGTAGTGCACGAGGCGACCTTAACCAGTGGTTTTGGCGCCGAGATTTTATCGCAAGTTCAAGAGGAGTGCTTCTGGCATTTAAAGGCACCGATTGAACGAGTTACCGGCTGGGACACCCCCTACCCGCACGCTTTTGAATGGGAATATTTCCCCAGCCAGAAACGTATCACCCAGGCGATGTTACGCACCTTGGAGAGTAACTAATGAGCCATTACAGTTTTAAATTGCCGGACTTAGGTGAAGGTATTGTGGTCTCTGAAATCGTCGAATGGCATGTGGCGGTTGGCGATCAGGTCGATGAAGATCAACACATTTGTGATGTCATGACCGACAAAGCCGTGGTTGAAGTGACCTCTCCGGTTTCTGGCACCGTAGAGAGCCTGGCCTGTGACGCCGGCATTGAGATCCCAGTGGGCAGTGAGCTGATCTTGTTTGCCACCGCAGCACCAGCCATCGCTGCTAATGATAGTTCCGATACTCTTGCTGTTGTTGAACAAACGCCCGCCATTGTTAAACCGACAACTGTTGATAATCAAGCAGCGGGCGTCGCTGCTATTCGCACAGCCTCACAATCTCCTGACAACGTCTTGACTACGCCGGTGCAAAAGCGTCTGGTACTTACCTCCCCTTCAGTACGCAAGCGTGCTCGTACTGAAAACATTGACTTGTGCATCGTCGCAGGTTCTGGTGCATCAGGTAGAATTAACAATTCTGACTTGGAGGCCTTTATCGCCGCAGGCGGTGCCCAAGCCAGCCTTCCAATTACTAAACTTGCTGCTGCGAATACCACTACCGAGGTAAAAATCAGCGGCCTGCGTCGTATCATCGCGCAAAAGATGCTGCAGGCGACTAACAATATCCCCCACTATGCCTATATTGAAGAAGTCGATTTAACCGCGCTTGAAACCTTGCGTAAACACCTCAACGACAACCGCAAGCCCAAGCAGCAGAAATTGACACTGTTACCATTTATCATGCAGGCGCTGGTCAAAGTGGTCGCTGATTTCCCGCATTGCAATGCGCACTACAATGCCGAAACCGAAATACTCACTCAACACAGTGCTGTGCATGTAGGTATTGCCACTATGACGCAACAAGGGTTAATGGTTCCGGTAGTCAAAGATACTCAAGCACTGGATATCTGGGGCACTGCCGCCCAGATGGCACAAGTGACTGAACTGACCCGCGCCGGTAAAGCCAACAGTGCACAACTAAGTGGCTCAACTATCACTATCACCAGCTTAGGTGCTATTGGCGGTATTGCCACGACGCCAATTATCAATGCGCCGGAAACCACTATTGTCGGTATCAACAAAATGCAGCAGCGCCCGGTGGTCATTGATGGCCAGATCGTTATCCGCAAGATGATGAATCTGTCGTCTTCTTTTGATCACCGGATAGTTGATGGGTACGATGGCGCCCTAATGATCCAGGCTCTGAAATCACTGCTGGAAAACCCCGGGGCGATCTTCGTTTAATAAACAGTACCGGGCTGGGAAAAAGTTGATCTTCCAGCCTTAATGATCAGTGAAAAACAAAAGCAGCCGCCTGGCTGCTTTTTTGATTAGCTTTGCTCATTCACAAATTTTATCAGGTAAGCACAACTGCACTACCAGCCCAGATATGAACATCGCTATACCAACAAACCAGAATGGCATTAATAAATCTTGTGACCATTGCGCCATCAGCCCCATTATCAGCGCACCAATGGCATAACCGGAATCTCGCCAAAAGCGATACACGCCAATTAAACTGGCCCGATACTTAGCGGGTGAAAAATCACCGACGGCTGCACCTAAGTTCGGATAGAGCATCGCCATACCGACACCTATCAGCGCCGCTTCCAGACTCCAAATGCTAATGGATTGAGTCAATGGAATGGCAACAATACCTGCACCACACAGCCACATACCCCAGACTATCAAGGATTTTCGACCTATTTTGTCTGACAGGGGACCAGTGATCAATTGGCTGGCGCCCCATACAACACCATAAATGGCGATAATTGCACCGGACTCAAGCAGTGATATGCCCTGAGAAATAAAATATATGGGCAGAAAAATCCAAACGATGGCATCGGTAAATTTCTCCACTAACCCCGCCTGATTCAACGCTATTAAGGGTTTACTTTGCAGTGAAGCTAACTTGAATAATTGCCCTAATGACTTTTTGTCACTGCTTTGAGCAGCTGCAGCTGCATTTTTTGCCTGCTGGTAATGCAAATTTGCCCAGGGCAATGTTTCGACTATGCTCAGCTTAGCCAACAGCAACCCCAATAAAATCACAGTTAAACTGAAATAAAACAGCCCCTCTCTTACCGCAAACTGAGTCACTATATATGCCGTAACTAACCCGGCGATACCGACCGCCGCATAACCGGCAAACTCATTGACACCATTTACCAGGCCTTTTTGGCTGCTCTTCGCCAGATCCAATTTACTGTTTAACGCCATAGACCAACATAAGCCCTGGTTAAGCCCCAATAACACAGTGCTAAAGATAATCCAGTTCCAACTAGGTGCGTATAGAAAAATGAACGGAATGGGCAGTGCCGTTATCCACCCCAGAATCAGTATGTTCTTGCGACCATAGGTCTCACTGAGCTTTCCGGCAAACAAGTTCATCAGCGCTTTGACTACTCCGAATACCACTACAAATGAAGCCAATAAAAAGAAAGCCTGGTCGGCCAGCCCGAATTCAGATTCCGCTAGTGCGGGAACCACTATCCGAGTCATACCTATGGTTAGCCCCACTAAGAATATTTGCAGCAAATGGAGGCTGAATTGGCGAATATTTCGCTGTATCCCCAGCTGAATATTGCCTGCCCCAGGATTAACCACATAACTGCTGGTTTTAGTTTTAACAAAACTTTGCGACATAAATTTCTCCAAATCTATAAGTGATCTAAGAATAGCAAGATTCAATCTAACATTCAATCAATCGATTGAATGTTAGATTTATGACAACTAAAAACCTTATGTTTATCTACACAGATATCATTATTCTGTAGGGACTACGCTGACTATGCATAACCATTGAAAGTAGAAACATGTGGCGCTAATTGTTGCGCCAAAGCGATCTAATCCCTGGGCATATATACACTCAAAAACCCAATGCTAATCTGATCAAATCCTACTTTAAGGGTTAAATCATCAGTCGTTTTCTGCTTATCCAGAAAACACGGCTAAGATATTTAAGGCCGAAGCCCCCAGTCCAATATAGAGCCCTAGCTGTTGACAAAATGCTCTGAAAAAGTAATCTCTTCAAAACAAAACCTTAGATCAATCAGGTACAAATCAGTGAATTGATTTGTATCTATCAGAGGATTGCCCTAACATTCAATCAATTGATTGAATTAGGTATGAATGAGTTATGAGTCTCATTAAAAAACAGCTTTTTGAACAACTTGCCATTATCGCTCATTCACTGGGTTCACCCCAACGCGTTGAGATGCTCGACTATTTAGCCCAGGCTGAGTGCAGTGTGGATGAGTTAAGTCAGTTAGTAGGTTTAACCTTGGCTAACACCTCCCGGCATCTACTGATACTGAAAAATAATGGCCTGGTGGTCATGAGAAAAGCCGGCAAAAAGCGCCTTTATAAAATAGCCGGAGATGACGTCGTACTGTTAATCGCTAGTTTGCGTAAAACGGCTGAAACCCATTTAGCCGAAGTAGACCGACTGCTGACAAAAATCACTTCTAATTCCTTGAATGAAAATACCATCACCAGCGAACAGCTGGCGGATAAATTTAATGATCGGGATTTGTTAATTCTTGATGTTCGCCCCAACAAAGAGTTCTTACAGGGCCATATCCGCGGTGCACTCAATATACAGCCGCATGACATTGACGAGAAAGTTAAACATTTACCCACCCATAAAATAGTCGTCGCATACTGCCGCGGACCCTACTGCCTGTATTCTTATGAGATGGTTAATTCCCTCAGAGAAAATGGCATAGAGGCGTTAAGGCTGGAACAAGGATTTCCGGAATGGAAAGCGGCCGGGCTGCCCTGTGAGTTACAAGAGTCGGACTAAATATTATTCGGCCCGAGCATCATACTAGATGCTGTATCCGCAGAGAAAATACTGAACGTATTTGCATGTTCCCCCAATGAGAATGGCTGTCAATTTGCTGTTCACATCGAGGGGAATTTTTCAGCGGTTATGACTTCAGCTTAGCTGAAACCTAACCGTTAAGCTGCTTATCTTACTTCAATAGTCGCAGTCACTATCTCTAGCATTTTAGAAGTTCGCCCTGACTTGCTGCCATGCTCTTCTAAGGTCTTCACTACATCCATACCTTTGACCACTTCACCGAAGATGGTGTGTTTACCATCTAGCCAATTCGTCGGGATGAAAGTTAAAAAGAACTGGCTGCCATCAGTGCCAGGGCCGGCATTGGCCATTGATAACAAACCGGGCTTGTTGTGTTTAACCGCCGGACTGAACTCTCCATTGTAATGGTAACCGGGACCACTGCGTCCGGTACCGGTTGGATCACCACCTTGGGCCATAAAACCTTTAATCACTCTATGAAATACTATGTTGTCATAAAAGCCTAAACGGGTTAAATAGATAGTGCTGGAGACATGCATTGGCGCGGTGTCTGGCTTTAAGGCTATCTCGATTTCACCCACATTAGTCTGCAATTTCCAGATGTACTGACGCCCTTGAGTAAAGGCTTGCATTGGCGGCTTATTCAGTTTCAATTTCCAACTACTGGCTGATTTATCGACATTCTGCTCAGCGATAAAGCCATCGATATTATCCAGTGCGGTACTTTGTACATCGCTGGCGGCGAACGCATTGAATGAGCCTATAATGGCAACACTTGCGATTAAGGTTTTAACCCCTCTTAGATACATAATTATTATTTCCCCAATATTTAGCTGGTTTTTTGTACTATAGCTTTAAAATCAAATCGCTATAAAGGCGTTATTGTAGCTAGTATTGACTGGAGTTGTTAGGAAGGGTTCAATTTTTTAGCAAGCAATAATAAATCATTGATAGTTTGGAGATAAATCTTGGCTAAACAATGACGATAATCATTAAAGCTAGAATAAGTCCGATTTACAAAGCAGCGCAATATTTGATAATAGGCTATCCAATAGGGAGTTGAAAATGACTATCATCCGCACTGCGCTTATAGCACTTTTTCTGCTTAACTCTGCGTCTTTAATAGCCGCCACTTCAGCAATTGTCTATCTGGAGCAGATCAGCAGCCAGGCAACGGCCACCGCAGGTATAGCTCTGTTAGACACAGCCATCAAAGAGGCAGAAGTGATCCAGCAACACACATCTTTAGCCTTGCAGCACAGTGCTAACTTAGAGTGGATGAAAACTCATAGCCGCCATGTCCGACACGCCCTGGATGGTAGAGGTACCGGCCCCGGACTGAATGTCGGTCTTATCAGGGCAACCACCGATATTGTAGATCGTGTAAATCTGGCTGCGGCCGCTACCGATGCAGTGCCCGCGATAAAAGTCCACTCGCTGCACATTGCCACTAGTGCAAAAAACACTCTGGCACTCGCAGTAACCATGCTCAGGCTGACGAAACAGATCAACTCCACCACTTCGGTGGCTACAGCCGCCTCACTATCATCGCAACTGAATGATTTTGCGGACATTTTAATCCAGGGAACTGACAGTAACGGCGATGGCAAGATCACCTGGATTAAGTATGAAGGGGGTTTGATGCACTGCAAAAAACATTTGAAATTGCTTCGAGCTGCAGCTAACTTATAGCAGAGCATTCAGCCAATGCACGGCGCACTATACTTGCAACAGTCCCCGATAAATACCCGGCACGGAATCTGCAATTTCCACCGCCGCAACCTTGGCCCGGTAAAACTCTTTGGGCCCAGCTCCACCTATCACAGCATAACCGTAGCCCTGGGCACGCATATTCTGTAAACAGATAAACAGCAGGCCTTCACCAATCCCCTGTCCGCGGCGCTCCTGCGCGACGCCGGTTGGACCAAAAAAGCCCTTACAAGTCGCATCGTAACAACCAAATCCCAATAGTTGCTGGTCCTGAATTGCCAAAACGATGGAGCAGGGCTGACGAGCAAAGGCGACTTCCGCTTCACTGGCCCATTGCTCACCAAACTCTGCTGCTATCCAGGAGCACACTAAACGCTTTTCCGGTGCCATTGCTGGGCGTATTTCCACTCCCGCTTCAGCAAGCTTGCTGAACACTCCAGTCTCGGGCAACTGATACAACTTCACTAACATGTCTGACATATTTTTATCTCACAATACTCAGGTTATAGCTGGATTTACTGTTGCTCCAGGGCTAAAAAAACCATCCATCCCAACGCCGAATTATAATGTTATATATTTGATTTTACTTAAGTTTAAACACTTATCTATGCTGTCTTCCAGGCAATCTGGCTAGCTAATGGGGTCGCGAAAACCATTAGTAGCCACGCTGACAGTGTCAAAACTTGCCTGGTCAACAGGCTAGATCACAGTAGTGGCCAGTTTATCAATACTAAGTCCCTGGTCAGAGTTGTTAATTAAACTAAAGTCTAATTGCGTAACTGTAGATCCAGCACTAGTGTTGTATTGCGACTGGAGCGGCTTGTGCCAGGGGATATAGTAACTTAAAGCTGGCTGATTTCAATAACCTGTTCCCTAGCCGATAAAAATTTATACTAGTTACAGCCACACAATATAAACAGAATATTATCAACAAGATAGAGGCATTAACTATCAGCTTCTGCTCAATAAAACGTTCACCTATAGAAGTCACTATGCGTAACCAGCAACATCTTTATGTCGGCACTTATACCCGTTTAGCCCCCCACCTTGAAACAGCTAATGGCTCGGGAATTCATCTTTACACTCTAGATTTAGACACTGGAGCACTAAGTTGTAGCAGCGAACCGCTGATCATTGAAAACCCTTCATATCTGTGTATCGATCAGGTCAGACAAAGGTTGTTTGCGGTCAGTGAAATAGAACAACATGAAACTGGCGGGATAAGCGCGTATCAGATTGACCTCAACAGCGGTGAGCTCAGTTACATCAACAGCCAACAAGCCAACGGCAGCGCAGCCTGTTATCTAAGCATTGACGCAACCGGCAGCACTGCCCTGCTGGCTAATTATGTCACTGGTAATGTCTGTGCCTACCCGGTGGCAGAGGACGGTAGTTTGTCACCTGCCAGCGCTATTGTGCAACATTGGGGCAGCGGCCCTAACCAAGAGCGTCAGGAAGCAGCGCACGCCCACAGCATAGTGCTAAGCCCGGACAACAAATACGCCTTTGCAGCGGATTTAGGCAGCGATCAAATTTTCAGTTATCGATTGCAGTGCGAAACTCAGCCGTTACAGAAACTGGCTTCTGTGCAGCTGCAAGTTGGATCGGGCCCCAGGCATTTAGTGTTCCACCCCAACGGCAAGTTCGCTTTCCTGATCAGCGAACTAATCTCTCAGGTGACGCTGCTCTCATATGATGCAGCTAACGGCGAATTGACAGTGCTGCAAACTATCAACACAGTGCCACAAGATTACCGCGGCGTTAATTATCCCGGAGATCTTCATCTGTCCCCGGATGGAAAATTCTTGTACGGCTCCAATCGAGGGCACGACAGCATTGTCATCTACGCTTTTGATCAACAGCAACAGCAGTTGAATCTAATCGGCTTTCAATCCAGTGGTGGTAAATTTCCAAGAGGGTTTACTATAGCGGCAAGTGGTCGGTATTTATTAGTGGCCAACCAGAACAGCGACAACATTGTGAGCTTTAAGAGAGATGCTAAAAATGGCACTTTGGCACGGGTAGATGAAATTTTTGCACCGACACCCGTGTGTTTGAAGCTGCTGAACCTTGACTAGAGCAAAGTTCAGCAATGAGCTAGCCGTTAAATACTCTGGCTGCTCAGTTTATCACCGGTCATATTGAGTAGTTTAGTCTCTAAGAACTTCAGTAACAGGCCGTACAATGGCAAAAATACCGCTAAGCTGATCACCAGTTTAAATGCGTAATCGACCCAGGCGATTTCCAACCAGTTCGCGGCCATAAAGGGATCGACACTGGCGTAAAATGCGATGGAGAAAAACAACAGCGTATCAACCAAATTGCCGACCACAGTGGAAGCTGCTGGCGCCACCCACCAGTTTTTCATCTTGCGCAATCGGGCAAACACCTGAATATCTAAGAACTGACCAAACATATAGGCGACAAAACTGGCCAGGGCAATACGTGCAACAAAAGTATTAAACTCGTTGAATCCTTCCATGCCCACATAGCTGCCTTTGACCATAACCACTGAGGCAATATAAGAGATCAGTAAAGCCGGGAACATTACCCCGAGTATTATCTGTCTGGCCATTTTTGCACCAAACAAACGTACGGTTAAATCTGTGGCCAAAAATATAAAGGGAAAGCTAAATGCGCCCCAGGTGGTATGAAAACCAAACAGTTCGAACGGTAGCTGTACCAGGTAATTACTTGTCGCAATGACAATTATATGGAAAGCGGCAACAATTAACATCAGGCGTGAAGCCTGATTAGTAGTGAGATTCATCTTCTATCCTTTTTGTGGAATGCCCAACAGCCAAATCGCTGTCGATCGCATTTCCTTTATTAATGGGGTGAGGGAACCCAATATTCGGAGCGTCAGGTTAAACTTTTATTGAGTATTGTCAAGTGAAAGAAATTTTTGCAGGCTTTTTAAGTGTTGCATAATATTACTGAACTATTATCATCTGCTAGTGCCCAATGTGTTTCTCAGTAACAGTGACAATAATTTTCATCAATAAGGTTAAGATTCTTTAATGGTTTTGCAACAGCTCAGATTTCACCGCAGTCAGCTGGCACTTTTATTAGTGTTGATAGTGCTCGGCTGTGCGCTGTTAAATTGTTCTATGGCAAAATCGTCACCACATGCCACTGTTGATCCTAGCCATATTGAAACTTCCACAGTTTCCCAGATGGCCGCTGTCAGCCACTGCAATACTCTAAGTGGATGTCTGCTTGAAGCGAGTCTAGGTCTAAGCTTAAGCCTGCTTGCCTTAGTCTTCTTTATTTTTCTCTTTGCAGTCTCGCAACTTAAAGGCAGTATTGCCTCAGCGATCAACCGCTATGCATTTCGATCAGAAGCCCCCTTCCTGCATTTATATAACTACCCCAGACTGCATTTAACGTATTGCACTTGGCTGAATTAGAATTAATCCATATAGGAACACACCGATAAGTTCTGTAAGCCAGAGGCGTATCGGGCTTGCTAGCATGTTCCAAAATAAAGTCAGCTCAAATCACTTTTATTTGAATACCAACGACACTAGCCCTGTGTCGAATATGGAATTACCACTATGATCAAATTTAAAAAAACCACTCTCGCCCTTGCTTCTGCCAGTGTTTTAACTATTGCTATCGCGGGGACTGGCTACTCGCAAAACACTTCAGAATCAACAGCTAGCAACCCGGTCACTACAGTAGCAGTGGCCGCTGGGAAAACCCATATGTTGGTACATAAAGACCCTAACTGTGGCTGTTGCAAAGGTTGGGTTGAGCAGTTGTCATCTTCTTTTGTCGCCAGTGTTAACAACACCGGTGATATCACTGCGATCAAAGATAAATACAACCTCAGTTTGCAGCACCGCTCTTGCCACACTGCGGTGACAGATGACGGTTTTGTGTTTGAAGGGCACATTCCCAACGCGGCGATTGAATCCTTTTTAGCAAACCCGCCTGAAGGAGCATTGGGGCTGGCTGTGCCTGGTATGCCAATTGGCAGCCCGGGAATGGAAGTAGGCAACAAAACCATGCGCTACCCTATCCATTTGTTAAACAAAGATGGTTCATCTGACAGCGTTTATGCCTATGCGACAGGAAAAATAGTAGAAGGGTAATTATTTGGGGTCACTCACTAATAGCCCCTGAGCTGTTAGTGAGTAATTTTGAATTGCGTTAAATTAACGTTGCGGTACAGCAAATAACTGGCCGTTTCGGCTGCGACAAGTGCCACTAAGCTGTCGGTTGTTTACATTAAAGCTCACTTTCGCACCTTCTGACTTATCTTTACAAGCGGCTATTGCCTGTGCAGGCGGCTTTCTACCAGCCTGACCTGGTGGCTGTCTGTTACCCTGATCCGCTCGCTGCTGAGCACCATTATTGGCCCCGCGCTTGCGCTCAAAACTGCTATCCGGAGTACCCTTAAAACAGCGCGGTATAAAAGGGAATTGTGCGCTGATCACGTAATAATATGTCCCTTGGGGATATTCAGCCGTCACCCCGCTACGTCCATTACAACTGTCCAGCTGCCCCGACCCCGCCTGATATTGATAATCTTCAACAAATGTTCCGTCGTAGCTACCTTTAGGGCCAGAGGAGCGACTGCCGCTTTTAATACTGTAAGCGCTTTTCAGTTCGACCACCGCCGAGCTGCTATCCATAGCATCCGTATAACCCCAGGGAGAGTAAATTGGAAAGCCATCGGCGGCATAGCCCAACAACTGCTGGGATGAGCGATCGACTAATAGCAGATAGGGAATGCCATGGTAGTGATAAGTCCCATCAGGCTGGACGTGTGCACTGCTCTTATCTAAGCCTAAATTGACCCCGCCGCCGAGCGCTTCATACTGCCATCCAGAGCGACGATTATTTTGCCAGAACTCTGCGGCATTGGGATCAAAGGGTACCCCATTGAGTGCCACTCCAAAGGGAGACATACCCAGCGGAGTTGTTTTCCCTTTGAGTTTGGGGTTGGCAGGTACTTTGTAGGTTAAATTTTTGCTCTTGATACTGTTTGGATTGTTACGGTTCGGGAAAGCCCCGGTTTCGTGTCCAGGGAGAGCATCCGAGGCGATCACCCGATAATCCCCTTGAATAGAGATCAGAGCACTGGCAGAAACCGGGGTAATAATGGCGTTGATCAGTTGCGTGAGAATTGAACTGTCCGGTTGCCACTCATACAAGGTATTAGTGTCTTTGCTATGGGCGCTTAAGTTAGTTGATGACAGTGACAATAGGGTTGCAGCGGCCACGCCAAATGCACAGGAGAGCATCCGGCCCGATGCATGGCTAAAAGGTTTTTTTTGGATGTCTTGGTTGTGACTCATAGTTGCTCTCTTAGTATGTTATGGATCAATTTTTAGCCGCTGATTCAGCTGCCAGATGAATTGCAGACTCCCTAACTTCTGGGGACCTGAGCGGCTCTGCCGCCGGGGCGATATTTATCCATCACTCTATCCAGAGAGTCATTAGTGATATGTGAATTGTGTTGCTGCAGACAGCTAAGCAAGACTTTCTTGTTGGCGTGCACCCTCTCCCCTGACTCAGGACGATCGCCACCTGGGGTGGGGTTAACATGGGAAAAACAGCTGACAAATTGATCCGCGCTGATCTTCAGATCAGCACTTATTTTGCCGACGGGCCGTTTGGGGTCGTTTTTTAAAACACTGGGGCTGGCCATTGCGCTAGTTACAAAAACGCAACTGATCAGTAAACTGGGGAGCAGTTTACTTATCGCAGAGGACTTTGCCTGACTTTGGGGGGGCATTTGCATGGCTATATTCTCGAAATAGATTTTCTAAAATATAGAGTCTAAAGCTCCCTTACACAAGCACTTAACCTAACTTTACACTTTGCAGTTAAATCTTAACTTAGACGGTTTGATCGCCGTGAAACAACCTCACCACATGTCTGGCTTCGGCAAAGAACAGCCAGCGCTCGGCCAGCAAGCCGGCCAAAGTAATCAGTGCGGCGGCCAATAACAATAGGCTATTGGCTGTTAGTAGTAACAAAAGGGGTAAAACAAAGGCCACTGCCAGCATCAGCAGCCGGATTCGCAACAACTTATTGGCTGCCACAGTGTAGCCAAACTCATTATTTAAGAAACCGTTAGAGCTGTGCCCCTGATCTAACAATCGCACACTGGCTTGAGTGAAACCAGTCGCGGTTTTAATGGTGCTGCCTGAAGGCTTACCAATCCAAAAGAAATAGATGACTTTAACGGCTGCTCCAAGCACCAGCAGCGCAATGGCTGACTGTTGAAGTTGCGCCGAAACACTGCCGGTCACTATAGATTGTACGGCCAACAGTAACAGTGAGCCGGACATAATCCCCAGAACTAAATAATTAACCGGAGTAAGGGCACTGTTCCACTGACGAATGGTTTTCAAACTGGCGTAGATCATACTGGTACAAAATAATGTGACTAGCGCCAGTACTGCGCTAATCATTCCCGCCGCAGCAAAGATAACGCTGAGCTCTGCACCCATAAACCAAATACCGGCCAAATAGAGGATGACAAAAGGATAAAACAGTATCGCAAATACCGCCTCCCTTGACAGCCAGGAGGTCTTAAAACGGCTAAAGGCCCGCCAGGCATTTTTCGGGTTGGCTAAGTGCAAAGTTGAAGCCAGTAACCCAATGGATATCAACAGCAGTGACAGTACACCGCCACTAAGCAATAAGTTGCGATCTTGCAGTTCTCCCAGGCCTATTAAATGCCCTAATACCATTAATAAAATTAACCCGTAACCGGCCCCTGAGAGCACGGTAAAAACTAGCACCGAAAAAGCGGGATGCATATCATTCTCCAATCAGCTGACACTAAGCTGTGCCCGCTGTAAATTTTCTTGTTATTAAATACAACGCTATGGTGCTAGCGCGAAATCATTTTATTGACCCAGGCTTTGACACCCTGTTTTATCGACGTCACTTTATAGACTTCAACGGCCGGTTTGTTGCGTGGTGGCAGATAAGTATTAACCGGGTTGTAACCTAACTCCGGCATTAATTGCTTGCCACCGCGCTCGCGCACTAGTTGACTGACTTGCGAGTTCGGATCATCAAAATCACCGAAAACACGCGATTTAGTCGGACAGGTTAAGACACAGGCCGGTTGCCGTTCGTCTTCCGGTAACTTTTCATCGTAAATTCGATCGACACACAATGTACACTTTTTCATCGTGCCCTCAGCAGGGTCTAGTTCCCGGGCACCGTAAGGGCAGGCCCAGGCACACAAATTACAACCCATGCATTTATCTTGGTCTACCAGCACTATGCCATCTTCAGCTCGCTTGTAGGAGGCACCTGTTGGGCAGACCGTGACGCAGGCCGCCTCTTCACAATGCATGCAGGACATCGGCATATGCACTGTTTTGCTGTTGGGGGTATCACCCACTTCATAAGTGCGAATGCGGTTTAACCAGGCCCCGTTGGGGTCTTTGCCATAGGGGTCTTTATCCGACAGCGGGCCAATCGTGCCCGAGGTATTCCACTGTTTGCAGGCAGTGGCACAACCGTGACAACCGACACAAGTATCCAGGTCAACAACTAATCCTAGTTTCATTATTTATCCCCCGGTGACTGACTATTGATGATCGATTTATTGGTGACTTTTTCAGTCTGTGTTTTTTTACTGCTGTGTTTTTCACCGGTGAACAGTATATCCGCCCAACGCCTGACGATATTGACATTCTTATGGGTCGCATAACTGAGCATTTTCGGGGACTGGGGTGCATTTGGCTGAGGTTTAAGGGCACTAAACTGTGGCCAGGAGCCGGTCTCTCCATCGGTAACCGGGGTTATTTTCACTCTTAAATCGTACCAGGCAGCCTGTCCGGTGATCGGATCTGAATTAGTTATTTTGTCTGCTGAATCGCCCTTTGCCGGGAGTAATTCAGAGATCAAATGGTTCATCAAAAAGGCATCGGTAGCCTCGTTGGCGTCTTCTGACAGACCCCAGGCACCGCCGCGCTTGGCGATTGCATTCCAGGTCCAGACAGTATGCTCGTTAGTGCCCTCCATCAGCTTGATCTGCGCGCGAATTTTGCCATTGTGCGATTCGACCCAAACCCAGGAAAGATCCTCAATCCCCAGTCTTTCCCCGGCTAACCTGTTCATGTACAGGTAATTTTGATTCATTATTTGCCGCAGCCAAGAGTTCTGGCTATCCCAGCTGTGGTACATAAACATCGGCCGCTGATTCACCGCATGAAAGGGGTATTCATCTCTATCGATGCGCTGCTCTTCCAACGGCATGTAGTAAATGGGCAGAGGATCGAAGTACTTCACCAGGCGCTCTTTGTGATGCTCCTCGGTGGGCATAGGCCCATCGTATAAACCCTGGCCGGCGAGGCGAAATTTCTGCAGTTTTTCCGAGTAAATTTCAATCACAATCTGCTCTGTGGAGCCTACCCAGCCTGCTTCTTTGGCCAACTCGAGATAGTCTTTATTAGCGTGGCGCATGTAGCGTTGATTCGGCTCCAGGGGAAATTCGAAGAACCCCTGGTTTTCCTCATAGGCCTCCCACTGTCTTGGGTTTGGCTCGCCGCGCAGTGACTTAGTGCCATCGACTCCACGATAACCCGCCAGAAAACCTATACCCGGCTCTTTTTCAAAATTTATGATGAAGTCTTTGTAATCTTTATAGCGCCTATCACCTGTAGCAGTAGTGAAGGCCGGAAATTTCAAGCGGCCGGCCATCTCGATCATTACTTCTTGCCATGACAGTACATTCCGGTCTACTTCAATCACCGGTGTGCGCACTGAGTCGCAGGCGGCATGAGGTTCAGAGATAGGCCGATCGAGCATAGAAATAGTGTCATAGCGCTCCAGGTAAGTGGTATCGGGCAACACCAAATCAGAGTAGGCCACCATCTCAGAATTAAAGGCATCGGAGCAGACAATAAAAGGTATTTTATATTCGCCATCATCTTCTTTGGCACAGAGCATTTCCAGGGTCTGCGCGGTATTCATGCTGGAGTTCCAGGCCATATTGGCCATAAACAACATCAGCGTATCTATTTTGTAAGGGTCGCCTTTGACTGCATTACTAATCACCATGTGCATCATACCGTGGCAGGAAATAGGTGCATCCCAGCTGTAGGCTTTGTCAATGCGCAACGGCTGGCCAGCATCATCGATCACCAGATCTTCCGGGCAAGTGGGGAAGCCCAGCGGTGGAGACTTTAGCGGGGTATTGGGTATGTTGGTTTTAGCCGGCTTAATCCCGGGGGGTATATGCTTGGGAAAAGGAGGCTTGGCCAAGTGTCCGCCGGGGCAATCGATAGTCCCAAGTACGATCTGCAATAAATGCAGTGCCCGACAAGTTTGGAAACCGTTGGAATGAGCCGAGATGCCACGCATCGCGTGCATAGAAACCGGACGACCGATAAACTGAGTCTGCTTGCGTCCAGCCCAATCTGTCCACTCAATATCTAATGTTATGGTTTCTTTAAAGGCGACATGGGCCATTTCCAGTGCAATACGTTCAATATCTGCGGCACTGACTCCACATTCTTTGGCAGCCACTTCAGGTGAGTACTGATCGTCCAGATACTTTTCCAGCAGTATGCTCATGGCAGTTCGCACTGGCGTGCCATCATCCGTGGTAAACTCGGCAAACAGCGCCGGGCTACAATCCGCTCTAGTGCCATCGACACAAGTTTTACTCTGCTGATCCCAAACCTGAGGTACACCTTCAGTGCCGTCACTATTAACAGCACCGCGGTAAAACAACCCGTCTCCCATTTTTCCAGGGGTGGTAACCACCAATTGTGGGGCATTGGTGTAGCGGATTAAAAACTCTTCATCGACCAGCTGGTTTTTTAACAGTACATGGATCATAGACAGTGCAAAAATGCCGTCAGTACCTGGACGTATAGCTATCCACTCATCGGCAATTGCCTGATACCCAGTGCGCACCGGATTGACCGAAACGAACTTAGCGCCGCGCTCTTTTAAGCGTTTAAGCCCTAATTTAAGTGGATTGGAGCTGTGATCTTCAGCCACTCCCCACATCATGAAATACTTAGTGTTTTCCCAGTCCGGATCGCCAAATTCCCAAAAGGCGTGACCCATAGTGTAGAGGCCGCCAGCGGCCATATTCACAGAACAAAAGCCGCCGTGAGCCGCCCAGTTAATAGTGCCAAATTGGCTGGCCCACATGCCAGTCAGCGCCTGCATTTGATCCCGCCCAGTGAAATATGCCAACTTTTTTGGATCTGTGGCGCGTATCTTTGCCAGGCGTTTTTCCAGGATACCCAGTGCTCGGTCCCAGGAGATTTCTTCAAACTCCCCCGCTCCACGCTCAGTGCCTGGTTTGCGCAGCAATGGTGAGCTCAACTTTGCCGGGGAATACTGTTTCATTATTCCCGCATTGCCTTTAGCACAGAGCACCCCTTTATTAACCGGATGATTGGGGTTGCCCTGAATAAAGCGTACTTTGTTATCTTCCACTGTCACCTTAATGCCGCAGCGGCAGGCACACATATAACAAGTGGTATATTTAATTTGCTGTTTATCTCTATTTTCAAACTCTGGAAGACCAGAATCTATCGCTATGATCTTTTCTTGGCTTGTCATTTTGGTGGTCCAAGCTGTGTCTATCACTAAGATTAACGCCAATAATGCAAAGCCATAAACGGGCTTCGCGCTATCAGATTAATGTTTAAGGCTAGAACATTTTATTATCATTATTTTTGGTTATAAGGTTATATCATACTCATATATAAAATATAGCATGTAACTGGTCGCAGGGTTTTAACACTGTAATTGTTCGAGTAAGTCCATGAAAGCAATATTAATTCTTTGTTAATGTTATACTTGATAACACTAATAAATGATTTAAAGGTGTCGGCAGGTTCTCATCATTACCAGCTAATATATTAAAAACTATATAAAAAACTGTTTTACGACCTGCTTATTGACAGCCATTGTCGCTCAAACTTAAACTGTACCCTTTAAAGCGATTAGAATTTAAATAATTTCTATACAGTTCCCATTACCGACTATAGCTTAGAAATTTGCGACCCTTGAAGCAAAGGCCAATTTTTAACAAAGTGTAGATCCAGAGATGAATGCCCTTGGCCATATCGATTCTCTACCACTGGTTCTGGTACTTGCAGAAACTGCTTATATAATTGTTTAAGCTAGTAATTCTCATCATGGAAGCGTACATGTCAGACATTCAAATAGATCAACCAGACTTAATGCTATCGGTCTGTGAGGTTTTTTCAATTAATTCCCGACTAAAGGTACCGGCATACAGTTATGCCGATGAGCACGTGCCGGAAATTGACCCGAATTATGTATTTAATCCAGAAGTAACCTTGGCTATCCTGGCTGGTTTCAGCCGAAATCGTCGAGTGATGGTGCAGGGACTACACGGCACTGGTAAGTCGACCCACATAGAACAAATAGCGGCGCGTCTCAACTGGCCCTGTGTGCGCATCAATTTAGACGGACACATCAGCCGTCTGGATCTGGTGGGTAAAGATACGATAGTGATCCGCGATGGCAAGCAGATCACTGAATTTCAGGAGGGAATACTACCTTGGGCGCTGCGCCGCCCCACCGCGCTAATCTTTGATGAGTTTGATGCCGGGCGTCCTGAAGTCATGTTTGTCATTCAGCGATTACTGGAGCGCGACGGCAAGTTTACGTTGCTCGATCAAAATGAAGTCATCACCCCACATTCACAATTTAGGCTTTTCGCCACAGCTAACACTATAGGTTTAGGTAACAGCAACGGCCTTTATCACGGTACCCAGATGGTCAACCAGGCGCAGATGGATCGCTGGGATATAGTGACAAATTTAAGTTATTTACCGGCTGAGGATGAGCTGCAGATTATCCGCGGCAAGTGCAAAAATTTCGCCAACGCTATCCCGGACTCACTGATCATGTCGATGCTGGAAGTGGCGAAAATGACCCGCAATAGTTTTGCAGCTGGTGATATCTCAACCTTGATGTCACCGCGGACCGTGATCTCCTGGGCTGAGAATATTGATATCTTTGATGATCCAGCAGTGGCCTTTCGACTTTCTTTTCTAAACAAGTGCGACGAGGCCGAGCGAGCAATTATCGCCGAGTTTTTCCAGCGCTGTTTCGATATGGAACTGACTGAATCCTGGGCTAGCAGAGCAAATCAGGTGATGGCTGATGGCCGTCACTGATACTCTGCAAAATACCGACAAGGCGCCTATCGACAACCCGGACATGCGCATAGAGAAACTACAGCAACATGTAGAAAAGCTCTGCAGCGCGACTGTTCGCGCCAATAGCGGCTGTAGTAGTTTTCAATTTCGCGGTCAGCGTCCAGAAGTTAATGGCCAATCGGCGCAGATACGAGCGCCGCATTTGCGCCCTGATTTAACCCGAGATAACTATCAATCTTTTCGCGGTGCCGCAGATGCCATTGCTCTGCGACTCAAACACAGTGATGCACAACTGCACCAGCAATTAATGCCAAAGAGTAACATTGGCCAGCTGGTGTTTGAACTATTAGAACAATTGCGCACTGAATCACTGGTCAGCGATTTACAGCCTGGAACCCGAAACAATCTCGAGCATCGATTTCGTCAGTGGTGCCGCCAATTTTGCGCCTCTGACACGGTCGAAAACCAAATGGGCTTAATGGTATTCACTGTCGCTCAGGTTGTCTGGTGCCGCCTTACCAGTTTACCAATGAATCACCAGAGCGAAGATTTAATCGAGTCGATGCGCATGATGATCGCCAGGCACATAGGCGGTGCCCTGATGGGAATGCGTAAGAACACCCGCGATCAAGCTGTCTTTGCCCGCCATGCGTTAGTCATTGTTGAAGTGATGGATAGTCTGATTGACGATAGCGATGCTGATACCGAACAAAGCGAGAGCGCTGCTAATAATTCTGGGGCAAGTTTCAGCTTATTTCTGGAACCTGAAACCGATGACAACAGCGAGATTTCAGTGGCGGGAAAAAGACCTGATAGCACTGCTGTGCGACAGATAATCGAGCAGCTGAACAACTATCAAATATTTACCCGCAACAATGACCAAATTGTTAAAGCCGAGCAGCTGGTTTTAAACTCGCAGCTAGATGATTTCAGTAAAACACAGGCAAAATTACTGAAAAACCAAGCGATTAATATCCCTCGATTAGCCCGTGAACTGGCGGCGATCCTCCCTGGAGAGCAAGATAGCGGCTGGGAGTTTTCACTCGAACAGGGCTACATAGATGGTCGTAAATTAAATACCATTGTCACTACTCCAGGCTACCGCAATATATTTCGCAGCCAGCGGCAGCTGCCCAGCGGTAATTGCCTGGTGACACTGTTGATGGATAATTCAGGCTCGATGAAAGAGCACATTCACGCTATTTCTACGCTTATCTACATTTTAACTAAAGCTCTGGAAATGGCGGGAGCCAGTACCGAAGTGTTAGGTTTTACCACTAAATCCTGGCAGGGAGGTAAAAGCTACAAACAGTGGATGCGGCAAATGCGTCCAGAAAACCCCGGCCGTTTATGTGAAACCCGCCACATTATTTACAAAGATGCCGACACAAAACTGCAACGGGCTAAGCGGGGCTTAGGGGCAATGTTAAAGGCTGATTTATTTCGCGAGGGGGTCGATGGAGAAGCACTGCTGTGGGCGGCAAAGCGTATGCAGGCAAGACCAGAACAGCGACGCATATTAATCGTCTTATCCGATGGCTGCCCGATGGAGAGCGCCACCCATCAGACTAATACTAACAACTATCTGGACAACCACTTGCGCCAGGTGGCCACTATGTTGGAGAACAGCGCTGATATCGAACTCTATGCCCTGGGCTTTGGACTGGACTTGAGCCCTTACTATCGTCACAGCTTAGCCTTGCAGATCCCGGATAAAATGGAAAATTCAATCTTTACCCAGATTTTGCAGATGTTGCAGCGAAGAGGAGTGTAAGTTGGCTTTCTACTGATCAGCGCAGCACTCTAAAAGTTATTGAGCAGCGAGCTACTTCATAAACCGTCTGCTAGTTGAAATAGCTTTGTGCCGCTATCTGCAGAAAACTCTCTACCATCAGCTATACTATTTCTGCAGTTAAACACGATGTCGTAGCCCCAGAAAAAAGACTTTCAACCAGCCAGATAGCTGAGGCATCGATTAAAGTTTGCTGGGCACTGTGCATACTTTCTATACTTGTATTGGAAAGCGCTAAACCTAAATCAACTTCTCCTACAGTCCCTTTAAGATTATATTTTTTGGATGAATTAGAAAATTCAAGATCGAATGATTGGGACTTGATAACGGTATTAAGCATAGGTCTGATTAAATTTATACTTAAAGAAATGACTTTCTTAGACACAGATGTGCCAAATTCAAGATCTCCTTTACCACCGCTACCATTAGCCCCGAAAGTTAAACCGTATCCATCATTAGCTAGGTTGGCGGAGTCTATCCGCGTAAAAGCGCCCGATACCGTTAAAATAACAATAGACTCTGCAGATCGGATGCCCTTACCTGTTCTTATGGCATTAACATAATTTAACATCGATTCTTTATAGGCAAGTTGCGCCCCATTCTTGGGTACTCCGAACTTATTTAAGCCAATGGATCCTCTATTGTACTTTGAAAACATTGATGGCTGATTATCAACAATTATCGCTTTTTCAGTGGTTAATAAGCTAACCAATGCGCCTTGTAACTGATGCACTCCTGCATCGCCAAGCGGCCCATCACTGGTACTTCTCTCTCTGACAGTGCCGTCAACCATCTCTCTTACGATAATAAGGTAGGCGGTATTTTGGTTGTGCGTCGCTATTTTTTCTTTGGTACAAGCTAAAACATTGCTTAAACTCGTGGTTGATTTAACAGGCACTGAACTGACATTTTGAAATGCGACTTGTGTATTACTACAGCCTTCAATAAAAAAAATAAAACACAAAACAAAGACCTGATATTTCATAACAAACCCTATAATCCAAAGAAATTTATACTGTCAATATCGATATTTATTTCAATATCTATCTGAGATTGTAAAATATCGTCATTATCAAAATCGATATAAACACCGTAAAAAGCTTTAGTGGGATGGTCTATATCATCAACAAAAAACTCTTTTCCATCAGGACCTGTTACTTTATAGCCGTCAGTCTTAGTCTCCGACCTAGTCACTTTAGCTTGAGAGATCATGTTTCTAGCACTGTATGATTTATCAGGGAGGGGGATTTTGGGGAATGTTGAGTTCCCCTCCCCCCATGATAACTGTGCTATAAATGAGATAAGTAAAATTATAAACGGTTTCATCTCAGCAATTTGATACTATTCAGACTTTGCAAGTTATCATTACCGCCAATTTGCTTCATGTAAACATCATCAGCACTGACAGTCTGAGCAATAGACACAAAATGAGCATCGCCTGCAAATTCTGCATAGTTAGCAGCTTGCTGATTATCATTGCCGCCTTCTTGTGTCAATCTTATGACATCGGCTTCCACTTCCTGAACGATTCTAGTGCCATGTCCAGTATCATCTAATACTACCCTGTTGATAGCTTGTAAATTTTCAGCCCCCTTAGTTTGTATAGCATTGAAATTGGTAAATACAGCTTTCTGCTCGACCTTTCCAGAGGTTGAATTAAGTTCTGCGTTGTTAAGTGCCTGTATGTTACTGCCACCTCTTGACTGTGTGATGTCTCCTAAATCTAAAATGTTAATGTTCTGATTTATCATATAATCATCAGCCATAGCGACAGCGGGCAATGCAAGAAGCAAAGCGACAGAAATACACGTGAAATTTCTCATTTTTAATTCATCCTATCCTTAATATAAAAGAAAAAAATAGCTACATCATTTCAGAGTTACGCTGGATTTCAATCAGTTGAGGGACAACGAGTGCGCCAACAATTTGCACTTACTTTATTCTCATTTTTATGAAGTCTATTGTGTTTATCATCCATGACCGAGTTAGAGTATATCTAAAGCAACAGAAATGAAAGTAATTTATATTATGTTCATATAACTTAACAGATTCCTATCCCACTGATAAATACAGAGTAGCTAGAGCCCAACAGCAACATTCTCAAAAACCCCAACGCCCCCCACAACTTCCAACTTCCAACTTCCAACTTCCAACTTCCAACTTCCAACTTCCAACTTCCAACTTCCCACTTCCCACTTCCCACTTCCAACTTCCAACTAATTACCCCACTTATTCTTAATGCCTATCCCATGTTATTTGGGTAAAATATAGAGGCATTTAGCTTGCTTGTAAAACCTCTGATCGCCATTAATTATCTACTGAGACACCATGAATTCAACATTAATCAGAAGCACTGGTCACTACGCACTTGCCGCCCTAATATTCGCGGTATACGGCATTAACGTCTGTCCATTTATAGAGTCCCTAAGCTTAACTGCCCTACTTGCCCCTATCTTAATCATGTTTTGTCTGGCATTGCTGGCAAGGTTCTCCCTGGAGCAGAAGCTGAGTAATGTGGAATTAAAAAAACAAGCTAAACATCAGTTTATATTGGATTTAGTATTATTTACCGGCATTGCCCTGGCTTTGGCAGGCTATAACAAAGTAGTACATAACTTCCCACTGGAAAGTGAAATAAAAGTCCTGCTGGGTATCATCATTTTGGGATTTTTTATCAGCTGTGATTTATCACTGTTTAGAGAATTCAACATAGGTACAGCGCTGAAAAAATCTAATCGACACTTAACACCGGATAACAACCCCTATCCGCTGACCAAAAAATTTAGCTGGTTCGCCACCATCTGCCTGTTATCAATTGTCTTTGTGGTGGTATTAGTCATCAACAAGGATTTGCATTGGTTGATAAACAGAGACCCAGGCATTGACCTGAAAATGGCCAAAGCTTATATCCTCGGGGAAGTAATATTTGTCATCTGTGTGATGATGGCCTACGTATTGCTGATTATTCTGTCTTACTCAAGAAATTTAAAAGCGTTTATCAGCACCCAAAACTGCGTCTTAACGCAAGTCACTCGTGGTGATTTATCCTCTCAGGTCGCGGTTATCAGCAACGATGAGTTTGGCCTTATAGCCCAGCATACTAATGTGATGATCTCGGCACTGACCGAGCAGAGTCGCGAGATAAACCTGACCCGCGATATCTGTATTCTCAGCTTAGCGACACTGGCAGAAACCCGCGATAACGAGACCGGCGGGCATATAATGCGCACCCAAAATTATGTTAAAGCACTGGCGCTGGAGTTGAGGAAAAACCCCAAATACGCTGCTGAACTGGATGACTACAGCATAGAATTGCTGTTCAAGTCGGCACCATTACACGATATTGGCAAAGTGGGAATACCCGATAGCATTTTACTAAAACCCGGCAAGTTAACGGATGAAGAATTTTCTATTATGAAACAGCACCCGCAGATAGGTGCCGACGCGCTGGAGCGAGCCAAAGGCGATTCAGGCGGTACCTCATTTCTGTCTGTCGCCCGGGATATCAGCCTTACCCATCATGAAAAGTGGGATGGTAGCGGCTATCCAAATGGCCTCAGGGAAGAGAAAATCCCCCTATCAGGTCGCCTGATGGCATTGGCAGATGTCTATGATGCACTGATTACCAAACGGGTATACAAACCAGCTTTTAGCCATGACAAAGCAAAATCTATTATCATTGAAGGTAATGGCAGTCATTTTGACCCGACCATAATCGATGTATTTTTAAAGCTGGAACAGAGGTTTGTTGAGATCGCATTAGAGTTTAAAGATTAAAGATTAAAGATTAAAGATTAAGGATTAAAGATTAAAGATTAAGGATTAAGGATTAAGGATTAAGGATTAAGGATTATCAAATCAGCCTGAATGCCACTGCGGATTCAGGCTCAGTTATTAGCCTCTGGGCCCTAGGTCAGATTGGCTTATAATGATCCCGCAAAAATACGGTCAGATCATTGGCCGTTGGCTTAGCCGGTATCTGATACATCATGTCACTGACAAAACCGCGATGGTAAGTATTGTGATTGACTATGTGCAAGATGATTTCAGCGACGCTCATATTACCTTCGCCCCCACCCACATATTCAAAGCTAATTCTCTGCGCACAATCTTTACCGCCTAAGGCATTTACATAGTCTAAATACCATACATCCATCTGCCGCTGTTTATCCCATAACTCTTTAAAGGAGAACTGCTGTTCAGTATTTCTCTGTTGATACTGATGTTGAGTGCCCCTCAGATGCGCTTTAAAAATATCATCAACGACATAGATATGATTCAAGGTGGAGATTATAGTTTTAAAATTAGTCCGCCGCTGTTTATGTAACTCAGCATCCGCCACTTGCTCCAGGGCACTGTAACTGGTTTCGGTTGCCCAGCCTTTATACTGGGTGAACATTTTCAAAGATTCCAACATGCTAATGACCTCTTAAAGATAGTAGTTACCGTTTTCACGGTACTGGATGCCGCGCCAGATAACGCTAATAGGTTAAACTGAGAACTTGATTAGCTACTCTAAACTTATCTCCTACTGCTACGACAAAAACAGCATAGGCAATGTCAGTAACAGCAAAAAGCTCATGCTCCAGTTAAAGCGTTGATTAAATTTTGGCTCGACTAATTTCTTTGCTACCAGCTTGCCGATAGTGATCCACATAAAAGTGCCTGGTAAAGTTGCCAGATTAAATAACACCAGCCCTAGAATCGCTGAGGGCCAGAACAATTCATTTTCCAGGGTAAAAACAGAGCTAGCTGTCAGTAGCATTGCCCAGGATTTTGGGTTGATCAACTGGAAACAGGCAGCTTGTAGAAAGCTCATAGGATCGCCTTTTGAACTGCCGTCTGGCGCTTTGTTACAGGCAATTTTAATCGCAATATAAATGATGTAGCTACAGGCGAGCAGACTCAATAGTTGCTGTAAGTTGGGCCAGGTTTTAAATAACTCGCCTAAACCAAACAGTATCGTTAAGTGTAGGGCGGTCATGCCAAAGCGAATGCCTAATACATGGGGCAAGGTTCTCCTGATACCAAAGTGAGCACCAGAGTGAGCCAATAAAATATTGTTGGGCCCAGGAGTCAGGGTTGTCACCATGCAAAACAAAGCCAAAGTGGGAGCCAGATCGATCAGTGCGCTGTTCAAGTTAATTTCCTCTTGATTTATATAAATTGTAGGCATACAATTTATAACAGTGTATGCATGCATAATTTGTCACAACTCCACCAATTGAGCAATGGTTTTATTGTTATGGGTACAATTTGGAAAATAGATCAACAAGCTTTTATCGCAGATTGTCAAACTCAGCCTAAATACAAAGTATTGGCCAGTTACATTGAAACGGCGATAAGCACTGGTGAGCTTGTACATCAGCAGAAACTCCCCGCACAGCGCTGGTTGGCAGATCAAATCAAAGTGACACACGGTACTGTTACCCGCGCTTATGCCCTCGCTGAGAAAAGAGGTGTAGTAGTCGCCAAATTGGGCGCCGGGACATTTGTAAATTCGCAATTGTTGGTGCGCCAAGAAAATCAATGCATTGATTTTTCCGCCAGTATGCAACCGATGCTCGGGCAGCAAAATATCTTGGCCCAGGCTATGCGAGAACTGGCCAGTGACTCTCAGGCACTGTTGCAAATGATGGCCTATTCTGCAGAGGGCATAAGCAGACACAAAAAGGTGTTTGGTCAGTGGTTAAATGCTAAAGGTATTGAAACCAATCCTAGAGAACTGATCTTCACACAAGGTGCTCAGCAGGGAATTTATACTGTCCTGCAGGTTTTGACTCAACCTGGTGACTTAGTCGTACACGAACAATTGTGCTATCCAGGGTTTTATAAAGCGGCGCAGGCTTCTGGCCTGGAAACTCAGGGAATTCCTCTAACCAGTGAAGGGCTAGACTTAGGAATACTTGAGCACATTTGTCGAGAGAACAGCGTAAAAGTCTTATATATCACGCCAAACATGCAAAACCCGACCAATATTCAATACAGTCATCAACTGCTGCATCAACTACTGGCCTTAAGTCAAAAATATCAATTTTATATCATTGAGGATGACGTCAATTACTGTCTTAGCGAATACTGGAGGCAACCTTTCCAACAGCAGGCGCCTGACCGATTTATTTATTTATCCAGTTTATCCAAATATTTTGCCGGCGGTTTGCGCATCGGCTATATGTTGGCGCCAGGAGCGCTACAGGCGAAGTTAAATCAGCACATCCACAGTCAGTGCTGGATGGTGTCAACCATGAACTTCGAGCTCGCCTGTCGCTTTATCCAAAACGACAATTATCAGCAAAACCAACAGAAACTGGAACAAGAACTAAGATACCGGCAGCAGGCGCTTACACAGATGTTTGAGCAGTACGATCTAAGTGCCCGTTGTGGCGGTTTAAATCTGTGGCTGGAGTTACCGGATAACATCAACATGCATCAATTGTGCGGCTTATTACTGGCGCAGAATGTTAAAGTGCGAACCGCGGATGTATTTACTAGTCTAAATAGTCAGTTGCGAGGTAATGCTTTAAGAATCGCCATCGGTGGGCCAGATAGCCGCCAGCTGTTTGACCGGGGCGTTGCTATATTTGCGCAAGTGTTAGAGCAACTAATAACTCAGACTGATGTGGTTATCTGATAATCAGTGAAATACAGTTATGCAGCCTCTAAAGGGCGCTATCATTGTAAAAAAACAGACCGCGCTGTACTGCTTTTAGCAGCGCGGCTGAGGAAACGCTCTGATTCTTTAGTGCCCCGGCACTGCAAGAGGAGTATTGAGAATAGATCATCGGCACTCGCTAACAGGGTGACGCTCGCCCATCACTGCCCCTGTACCACCGTAATAGCGATCACGTTCAGCACATCATTGGCACTGCAACCACGAGACAGGTCATTTGCTGGTTTCTTAAGCCCTTGTAGAATAGGGCCTATAGCTTCAGCCTTGCCGATTCGCTCCGCCAATTTATAGCCGATATTCCCCGCCTCCAACGACGGGAAAACTAACACATTGGCTCTACCTTTTACTTCTGAATTTGCGACTTTGCGCTCGGCTATATCCGGAACAATTGCCGCATCCAGTTGTACATCGCCATCTACCATCAACTCTGGTCGCCGTGCTTTGACCAGTGCCGTTGCCGCTACCACTTTATCCACCGCCGGATGCTTAGCACTGCCGTTGGTTGAAAAGGACAGCATAGACACCCGGGCAGGTTCTGCCAGCAGTTTTTCGGCACTGGCGGCAGCACTGAGGGCGATTTCAGCTAATTGCTGATGATCGGGTTCAATGATTAAAGCGCAATCAGAAAATATCACGCCGCCCTGCATCTCATGAAACGGCTGACACAGCATCATCAAAAAGAAGCTCGATACCATGGCGGCGCCCTCGGCTTTGCCAATGATTTGAATCGCTGTGCGCACTGTGTCACTGGTGGTGTACACAGCCCCAGCTACTGATCCGTCGGCTTCTCCCAGATGCACCATTAACTGCGCATAATAGAGTGGATGATCAGTCAATTCGCTGGCATCTTTCTCTGTCATGCCTTTATTTTTTCTAAGCTGGTAGAGAACCTGACTATACTGCGTTTTATTAGCAGCAGATTGGGGGTCAATAACATTGATGCCAGCCAAACTAAGATTGAGCCGTTGCGCTTCGCGGGCAATGCGCGACGCATTACCCAGTAAAGTAATTGTCGCTATGCCCTTAGCCACGCTTTGCACACCGGCGCTGATTATGCGTGGATCCTCCCCTTCCGCTAAGACAATGTGCCTGGCATCGGCAGCGGCGCGACGGAATATATTATTCAGTGCTTTCATCTGTTAGTGACTCCAACAGGGAACATGCGAATAAGTCCAGGCATTTAATAGCGGGCGTATTTGCATGTTCATTATCAAAAATACAAAAACCTGAGTTGCCAAAGTGCAACTCAGGTTGGTTAAGTGCAGTGCTTAAACGAAGTCTTTGTACTTGTCTAAGTGACGCACTGGCTTAGATAGAGCATCGCGACGGAACGGGTCACCCAGTTCTCTGGTACACATAACTTCCAGTACCGTAGTGATTCCCTCTTCCATCTGTAGCCTAACTGCCTCTTTCAGTGCCGGGCCAACATCTTCGAGTTTATCGACTACAACACCATGGGCGCCCATTGACTGAGCAATTCCAGCGAAGCTCTGGTTTTCTAGCTCACCTGCGACAAAGCGACGGTTATAGAAATCTACCTGGTTCTTCTTCTCTGCTCCCCACTGACGGTTGTGGAACACTACCGCTGTGACTGGGATACTTTCACGCACACAAGTCATGATTTCTACCATAGACATACCCCAGGCGCCGTCACCCGCGTAGGCAATTGCCGGACGTTCAGGAGCGGCTACTTTCGCACCGATAATAGTCGGTAGCGCATAGCCGCAGTTACCGAAAGACATAGGGGCAAAAAATGATCTTGGACGATCGAAACGCAGATAACTGTTGGCGACTGAGTTAATGTTACCAATATCGGTAGAGACCATCACATCGGCCGGCATGGCTTTTTCCAGTTCACGCAATACCTGGCGTGGGTGCATGAAGCTGCCCTGCTCGGCTTTTTGCTCTTCAATCATTTCCAGTGAATAGGCATCTTTTTCATGAGTCCAGTCGCTGAGTTCCGCTTCCCAGGCCGATTTTTCCTCGTTGATAACCTTCAGGCGCGCCTCGCGGTTTTGCAAACACTTAGGAGAATGATCTTTAAGCAATTCCATCAGCGCCAGTGCTGCCGCTTTAGCATCACCACTGATACCCACATCGATGTTTTTAACCAGACCCAACATCTTAGGATCACAATCGACCTGAATAATTTTTGCATCTTTTGGCCAGTAGTCCATACCGTGTTGTGGCAAAGTACCGAAGGGGCCTAAACGCGTGCCCAGGGCCAAGATAACATCGGCTTTAGCAATCAGTTTCATTGCCGCTTTAGATCCCTGGTAGCCCAGTGGACCGGTCCAGAGACGGTGCGACGCCGGGAACGAGTCATTGTGCAGATAGCTGTTCACTACCGGCATATCTAGTGCCTCGGCAATAGCAACTGCCTCTTCAAAGGCATCTCCCATCACAACACCACCACCGGAAACCATCACTGGGAACTCAGCGCTGGCTAAGAGTGCCGCTGCATCTTTAAGTGCCTGGGCACCCCCTGCTGAGCGCTCAATGCGAATTGGCTTAGGGATTTCGCAGTCGATATCTCCGTAAAAATTATCTCTTGGAATATTCAGCTGAGTCGGTGCATTTTCTAACATTGCTCTGTCGAAACAGCGTGCAGTCAGCTCGGCCATGCGGCTATTGTTAACCACACTTACCTGGTAGGCGGTAATAGTTTCAAAGAACGGTAGCTGCTCCGCTTCCTGAAAGCCTCCCAACCCCTGACTGTTGGTGCCTGTTTCCGGGGTAATGCAAACCACTGGGGAATGTGCCCAGTAAGCGGCGGCGATAGCGGTAACAAAGTTGGTAATACCCGGGCCATTTTGCGCAATACACACCCCGTGACGACCTGAGACCCTGGAGTAACCATCGGCCATATGCCCGGCTCCCTGCTCGTGTACAACCGGAATTAAACGAATACCTGCCGGGGTAAAAATGTCCATAGCATCCATAAATGCTGAACCCATTATTCCAAAACAGTCGCTCACTTTATTGGCAACCAAGGTTTCTACAAATGCTTCGCTGGGAGTCATACGTGCCATATTAGCCTTCCTTCTTATATTTTCTGACCAGATGTCAGAGCTACAGTCAAATATCTTACAGTCGATATTAGTAGCAGCCACGCTGGGGCAGTAGAACCAGATTTAGACTCTAAGTTAAGCCAGTCAGAATCTAAGAAAAATCACTAAAAAACAATTACATACAGGAAAACAAAAAAGGGGCTTAAAGCCCCTGGTATATTTGATAAAAATAATTTGTGCTTAGCTACACAGAATTGCTAGACAATCGAGCGAATTATCTCAGCCAGCTTTTTAATTCCCGGCTCTATTTTATCGGTGGCGATAGAGGAAAAACCTAAACGGAAATAATTTTTTGCCGCCGGTTGCTGCAAGAAGTGAATCTCACCTGCCTCGATCAAAATACTGTGCTCGCGCGCCAATTGTTGCAGTTTCCCGGCATCCAGGTTCGCTGGACCTTTTACCCAATAACAGGACCCACCAAATGTCGGTTGATCGTGGGACTCAGGTAAGTACTTAGTCAGCGCCTGATCCATAGCGCGCCAGCGGGTTTGGTAATTGCGCATGATGTTCATAATTAATGAATCGTGATAACCTCGTTCTAAAAACAGCGCCACAGATCTCTGATTGTTTGCTGCAGGGTGACGCAACATCAAACGCCGCAGCGCCCGCGCCTCTCTAATAAACTCTGCGGGGCCGACGATATAGCCAAAGCGCAGCCCCGGAGCCAAGGTTTTAGATAAGCTGCCGACATAGATGACCCGGTCATTCTTGTCTAAGCTTTTCAGCGCAGGGATTGGATTAGAATTAAAGTTTGTTTCACTTTCGTAGTCATCTTCAACGATAATAAAATCTTCATCGCTGGCTTGCTGCAACAATTGATAGCGTCGCTCTAAGGGCATAGTCACAGTGCTTGGGCACTGATGACTGGGAGTGGTATAGACTAAGTCGCAGCCGGACAATACCTCACCGACCAGCATACCATCGGCATCCACAGGTATCGATTTTATCTTCGCCGGATTTATACTGGCGATATTTCGGATATCCACATACCCCGGTTCCTCCAGGCCAATGGTGCTATTTTTATCCATCAGCAGTTTGACTAGCATATACAGCGCCTGCTGCGCCCCTACTGTCACTAAAATTTCATCGGCACTGGCCCAAACGCCTCGACGCGGCAATAAACGGGTGCGTATCTGCTCTATTAACAGTGGATCATCTTTATCAAATCTGTCTGCCGCCCACTCGCTTATCGCCGGTCCGCTAACTGCATCTTTACAACACTCACGCCAGTTAACCGTGGGAAACATACTGTTATCGAACTGACCGTAGATAAACGGATAATCGTATTTCTGCCAATCTTTAGGTTTTACCACGTTAGTTTGGCTACTGGGGTTTAGTTTAAACCGCTGCTGCCAATCGGGAGCATTTCCGCTGATCTCAGCTTCTGAATTAGGATCAAGCAGGTCGAGTTTTACGTTGCCATTTAAAATATCGGGATTGACGAAATAGCCACAGCGCTCTTTTGCCACAATATAACCATCATCTAACAAATGCTCGTAGGCGATCACTACTGTGTTGCGCGCAACCTTCAACTGTTGTGCCAGCTTGCGGCTGGAGGGGAGAGGTTTTTGCAGTGGTATATTTCCATTTAATATGGCGCCGGCGATCTGTTCACGAAGTTGCTGTTGTAGACTTGCACCCTTTCCTTGGCTCAAATGGAATAGTTGAAACATTAAAAATACCTTTTTTAGAAATTGCCACTGGACAGCATAACTTTATACAAATACTGATGTGCCAGGGAATTATTATACATGCACAGGGGCTCAACTAGAGGACATACGAACTAAGTTTTATATTTTCTGTAGAATTAATGCATCTCATTAATACTACGATTTGATTATATTTGTAAATAGCCAAAAACGACAAAGCCAAACCTGGCGATGGCAGATTTGGCTCTCTTTAGAGCATCTATATAGAGTCAGAATCACCCATACATATGCTCCTTCGTTACTAACAAACTAAATCATTTTTATAGCAATTAGTTTGCAGCTACTTCCACCTCCTGCATTTCTTCTTCCGTTTCAACGACCGGTTGTTGATTAGGTGCCAGTTCGGCCAACGCATTGTCCAGTGCATCAACAATGATGTCTAATTCAACACGGGTGGCTATCAGCGCAGGGCTCAGACAAACAACATTGTTGTAATCCTTAAATGAGCGATTGGTACGACCGATAATCACTCCATTTTTCATGCAGTGAGCGCCAATTTGCATCGCCAAACTCTCATCCACCGGCTCTTTAGTCTGCCGGTCTTTAACCATCTCAAAGCCAACAAACAATCCTTTACCGCGGACATCGCCTATCACCTGGTATTTATCCATCAGTTCACGCAGACGGCCAATCAGGTATTCCCCCTGAACTTTTACATTCTCTAATAAATTCTCATCTTCAATAATTTTCATATTAGCCAGGGCCGCTGCGGGCCCTGCAGTACAACCACCAAAAGTGGATATATCACGAAAGTAACCCATACGCGCATCATCATCTTCTTTGAAGTGATCAAATACCGCTTCGGTAGTGACGGTGCATGAAATAGCGGCGTATCCGGAGGCAACCCCTTTGGCCATAGTCACTATGTCGGGCTTAACGCCGTAGTGCTGATAGCCAAACCAAGTACCGGTACGGCCCAAGCCACAAACTACTTCATCGATGTGCAGCAAGATATCGTACTTTTTGCAGATTTCCTGTACTCGTTGCCAGTAACCCTCGGGTGGCTCGATCACTCCCCCGCCGGCAGTAATAGGCTCCAGGCACAAAGCACCCACTGTGTCGGCACCCTCACGCAAAATAACTTTTTCAATCTCGTTAGCAGCGCGCAGACCGTAGTCATCGACCTCTCCCCACTGCGAGCGATATTCACAGCAGTGCGGCACTTCGATAAACCCAGGAGTAAATGGCCCGTATTGATTCTTGCGCTCAAACTGCCCGGTAGCACTTAAAGCGGTAATCGTTGTTCCATGGTAATCGCGATCGCGATATAAAATTTTGTATTTTTTACCGCCGTATTTCTTTGCCGCTATCTGCCTGACAATTTTAAAGGCCTTCTCGTTTGCTTCAGAGCCTGAGTTGGAATAGTAAACCCGTGACAATCCCGGCATCTTTTCAATCAATTTGGCGGCGTATTGCGCTGCCACTACATTGCCAGCTGTCTGGGCAAAATAGTTCATAGTCACTAGTTGCTCGCGCACAGCATCGGCGATTTCTGTGCGGCCATAGCCGACGTTAACAGTCCACACCGCACCAGATACTGCATCTAAATACTCATTGCCACTGGCATCCCAAACGCGCATACCAGCGCCTTTAACGATAACCATAGGATCGGAATCTTCATAAACTTTATGCTGAGATAAGTGATGCCATACGTGTTTTCGATCATTGGCCACTACTTGTTTGGCATCGTACTCGTTCAGATTAATTGTCATATTTACCTCCCCCAATCATTATCGATTGCGCTGTTCATTGAATATTGTATAAAGTACATGCGCCAAATGTTCGACAGCTAAGAGCAGTTTTCGCTCACACAAAGTCTCTGCCTAATCACATGCCCTGCCCTTAAGCTATAGGGGAATGCAAAAAAGCAGATAGAACCAGATCTTTATCGACATTGATACCAGTAGGTTTCATCGGGGATAGCGGCTGGATCTATCAGCTTATGGGATCTGGTTTAGACACACGTTTTAGAAACCCGGTTGCGTTTTAAGTCTGCTTTGTGGTTAATACAGGCCTAGCCTGTATCTAAATTTCGCTACAATAGACTGTTTTTATACTTAGATTTTTAGAGGTTTTCATTGAACACGGAATATTTTAAAGGATTTTCCCTGACCGCAATTGGGGTTGTTTTTCTCAGTTTCGACGCGCTGTTTATCCGTTTGATCGATAGCGAGAGTGCCGATTTGTTATTTTGGCGCGGCATACTGCTGAGTATTATTGTCGCCATTGGCTGCAAGTTAAAATCGCCGGACGAAGCTCTTTTTCGCAGTGACTGGCGCTACATTCGCTCTACCGTTTTATTTGGCATCAGCTCTATCTGCTTTGTGATGGCAATCAACTCAACGTCTGTTGCCAATGTTTTAGTGATTATCAGTGTACAGCCTCTGTTTGCTGCTTTTCTCTCCTGGGCACTGCTCGGGGAGAAATCGCCACTGGTCACTTGGGCTGCTATTGTCATCTCCATGTTTGGCATTGCCTGGGTATTAATTGACTCCTGGCATGGCCCCAACTTAAAAGGTGATTTACTGGCACTGGCCTGTGGGCTGGCCCTGTCCAGTAAATTTGTCAATGACCGGGCCGAAACCAAACATTCTATGGTGCCCTCACTAATCGGCGGCGGCCTGATAATGGCGCTGTTTGCGTTATTTAATTCTGACTCTATCATGCTGCACGGCAGCCAGTGGATCTGGACTCTGATGCTCTGCCTGGTGATAGTACCTATTGCCTTTATCTTGATCACCTTGGGTCCCAAACGCATTCCCGCCGCTGAAGTGGGCATGTTAATGTTGCTCGAAACGGTAATAGGCCCGCTGTGGGTTTGGATCTTTTTGGAAATCGCGCCAAATACAGCTGCGCTGCAAGGGGGCAGCATCGTTATAGCAACCTTGATCATCCACACCTTGATTCGTTTAAAGATGTCGCGAAATACAGTTGCAGCGAGCCGAGGTTAAGCAAGAACCCCAGATTCTGGTATTCCACTGTTATTGCCTACCTCCCCTACAGGGCTAATATTGTTACATTTAGCCCTTTTTAACTAACCCCATCAACATACTCTTACCTACACAATCTATTGAATATTTATATTAGCCTTATTCCCGGCACCCCTTTAAGATATTTTGCAGCTAACCCGATTGGGCCGGCTTAAAATTATTAACTTATTGTTGAGTAAGGTTTAGCAGTCACTTCCCTCGGCCTAAGTCATCCAATTACAGGAGATGTCATGACTATTCATTTGACTGAAGTAGATGGTGTAAAAATACAACCCAAACACCTGGCAAGTTGCCATTGTGGCAATGTACAGTTACAACTCTCATTAGCGGATGGTTTAGTGGATGTGCGCAGATGCGATTGCTCTCTGTGTCGCCGTCGCGGTGCAATTGCAGCTTCAGTACCGCTCTCTGGAATCAAAATAATTAAAGGGGCAGAGTCATTAAAGCTGTATCAATTTAATACTAAAACAGCGAAGCACTTTTTTTGCGACAATTGCGGTATTTATACCCATCACCAGCGAAGATCAAATCCCAGCCAATACGCTTTCAATGTCGCTTGTTTAGAGGGGATTAACGCGATGAAAATTGAGAAAACAACTGTTTATGATGGTGTCCACCACCCGGCAGACGAGACTAGTCATAAGTCGTAAGTTGGAAGTTGGAAGTTGGAAGTCACTGATTAATAACTGAACATTGATCATTGCTCAAGTGTACTCAGGCATAGTTAATGCCCCCCTGATGGCTGCTAGCTACTGGGGAAATACTTTTATGGTTGAGAAGCCGCTTATAAATTGTTGGCAACATTTCGGCTACCTAAGAATTGACTACGACTGATCTTATAAACTTGTATTTCTTTGTCTGTCACTTGTAGATTGTGGCTATAGCTTTGTCCCAGTTTTATCGCCAGCTTAATTCAGACACTGTTATGCGGGTGAATCAAGCTGCAGATAGACTCGGTTTTGAGATTATCCATACCCCATTGCAGTGCTGCTATGGCCGCCTCCTGTGCAAGACCTGTCGCCCAAAACTTAAGCGAAATCCCCAAGCCCAATTCTATTCCCGGCCAATCCAGTGGTTGCCACCAGCCTACCCTGCCAATAAACTCTGCAGTCTCTTTGAGCCCTACCAGACAGAAGCCATAGCCGCGCAACAGCCAGTGGCCAGCGACCATCGTTAATACCTGCCAGCTCTGTTACGCTGTAATAGGCTTTCCCTCACCTAAGTATTTTATGAACTCTGCATTCGCATTCAGTTCGGCCAACGGCTGGGCGTCTTCCAGAGTTCAACCTCTCAAGCGTAACCTTGAAGTCTCTATCACCGGTACTTGCATCTTTAACCTTGCACTAAGCTGCATTAAATAAATGTAACTTAGTAAGCATTATAATAAAAATTACTATAGTTCAATAACATAACTATAAAATAATGCTACAAACAATAAAAAGCCCCAACCTTAAGGTCGAGGCTTAAATATCTGAAAGGATTTTTATCAATCCACTTTATACTTTACCGTTGCGTACAAAGTTATCAGTGGCGTTAATGAGTGCAGAGCGGATACCAGTCTCACTCATTGCGTGTCCGGCATCGGCAACGACTACATAGTTAGCTTCTGGCCATGCCTTGTGTAAATCCCATGAGCTTTGCATAGGGCAAACCACATCGTATCTGCCCTGTACGATAATCGTCGGGATATCTCTGATTTTGTCGACGTTATCAAGTAGCTGGCTCTCATTTTCCATAAAGCCTTTATTGATAAAATAGTGACACTCAATACGGGCAAATGCATCAGCAAAAGCATCTTCGCCCGCATCTGCAATAGCTTTCGGATCCTGAATTAACTGTGACGTTGAGGCTTCCCACACCGACCAGGCATTCGCGGCAGCGGCTCTGACACTGGCATCTGCACTGGTCAAACGCTTATGGTAGGCGCTGATAAAGTCATCGCGTTCATCTTCGGGAATGGCATTTTTGTATCCTTCCCAGGCATCCGGAAAGATATGTGACGCCCCTTCCTGGTAAAACCATTGCAGCTCTTTTTTGCGCAACATAAAGATGCCACGTAAAAACAGTGCATCGACAGACTCAGGATGCGTTTGCGCGTAAGCAAGTGAAAGTGTTGACCCCCAGCTGCCACCAAATACCGCCCAGGTCTCAATATTCAGATGATTCTTGATTTTCTGGATATCGTTAACTAAGGCCCAGGTATTATTGTCTTCAAGCTCAGAAAAAGGCGTTGACCGGCCACAGCCACGCTGATCAATTAATACGATCCGGTATTTATCCGGATCAAAAAAGCGCGCCGCATTGGCGGATATTCCACCCCCTGGACCACCGTGTAAAAACACAACCGGTTGGCCTTCAGGATTACCGCACTGCTCAAAATAGATTGTGTGCAAGTCACTGACTTTAAACATTTCAGTATGATAAGGTTTTATTTTTGGGTAGAGAGAAACGTCCATTACTGCCTCAAAATTGGTTATAAAAAATGAGATGCGCCCGATACTATGATGTTTAAACAGGCTGTTATTAACAGCGAATAGAATACTGGCAGAGCCAATGAATGGTGTTTTGTTAATCAAGTACCGTATTCAGCGCAGTAGAGTAGCCAACAGTCTACACTAAAGTAGATACATTTATTCTATTTGCAGTGCTTTCTTGGTATCAGTAACAGAAGTCTAAATTGGGTGGTTACATTTTAATAAAGTGGGTCTTTAGTCCCTGGCTAATTGATGTATTTTTATCCCGTTAATCACCAACAACGGGAATTATCATGACCTTTGACAAAATTGTATTAGAAAGTAATTTAGTTCGACTAGAACCATTAACGAGAGAGCACAGACAGGGATTATGTGAGGCAATAAGAGATGGTGAGCTCTGGAACTTACAGGTAACTTTAGTCCCCCATCCGGATAACATTGATGCTTTTATCGATAAGGCATTAGATCTATACGCTACAGGGGATGGCATTACTTTTGTCACTATCGATAATCAGAGCAACAAAATTGTCGGCTCCAGCCGCTTTATGAAAGCAGACTTCAGCCACAAAAAAGTTGAGATTGGCTACACCTTTTTAGCCAAGTCTGCACAGCGCACTAGAACAAACACCCAGGCCAAGTTGCTGATGCTCAGCTACGCCTTCGATGAATTACACTTCAACCGGGTAGAGTTTTTAACCGATTATCTGAACAAAAAATCACGCGACGCCATATTAAACCTGGGGGCCAAGCAAGAGGGAATTCTATGTAATCATATGATCATGCCTGATGGCCGGGTTAGGGATTCTGTGTTGTTTAGTATTATCAACGGTAGCTGGCCTGGTATCAAAATGTATTTAACCAATAAATTGAAGTAATTGCATTCTATTAGGCATCTAGTGCAAACTGACAACATTCAATAATTGGCAGGATGTGAACAACCAGTACACCTGCCTCAGTTCGCACGGGAGTTACTGTATTTTTTACATCTCCCTCCTTAATTCAGAGGTGTTATGCAGGCATTAAGAGTAGTACAAATCACCGATATTCACCTTTTACCGCAGCCCGGGGATAAGTATTACCAGGTTGATACCGCTGCGTCCCTGGAGGCTGTGATAGCCGAGATTAATCAACTAGAACCCAAAGTGGATATGGTTATCGCCAGCGGTGACTTAAGCGAAGATGGCGCAGCAGCTACTTATCAGAGGCTAGCCAAAATACTCGCCCAATTACCAGTGCCTGTCTATGTCACAGCCGGTAATCATGACGACCCACAACTGATGTCAACCCATCTACAAAGTGCCAATATCAATATTACACCTTCGGCTGAAGTTGCCAATTGGGGTTTTATTTTCCTGGACTCTCAAGTTGCCGGTCAGTCTCACGGGCTGTTATCTGCGCAGCAATTGCATGATATAGACAGCTACCTGAGCCACAACCCAGACCGGCCAGTGTTAATGGCTTTGCATCATCCCACTTTTACTGTCTGTCCTCTGGCGAGCTGTCAACTGCAAAATGCCGGGGAATTACAGCAACTGTTGCTACAGCATAATAACCTTAGACTTGTGATCGCCGGTCATACTCACAATGATGAGACTGACCAAAGCCAGCGCTATAGTCAATATACTACCCCTTCAACTTTTGCCCACGCTACCCATAAGCAGGAGCTGGCAGAGCATAGTGAACAGGACTTTTGGGCAGGCCACCAGCTCGACGGTGCAACCATTGGTTTCAGGGTATTAGACTTAATGGCGGATGCCAGTTTCACAACCAAAGTCCATTGGCTTAAGGTGTAGCTATGGAACATACGGATAAGTCCGATACACCTCTAGTTACAGAGCGCAAATTTAATCACTGTCGTACTTTGGACATTCGTCGCCACAGTATGAGAGAAAAGCCCGGAGCGCACTTAAACGCCCAGGGGATTGCCTTAGCCCAGTTAGTCGCTACCCACACTGAAACTTTTAATTTAGTCGTCACTAGCGATATTCCCCGAGCGATAGAGACGGCCGAAGCTATGGGCTGTAATATCGATGAAAAACAAGCCGGATTGGGATATTTACCCCGCATAGTCTTAGAGCAAATCAATTGGCCTAGCGGTATTGCCGATGTCTCTGAAATAGCAGCACTAAACAAGCATTGTCAAACATTCGCTCAATTGCAGTCAGAACTCTGGTTGAATATAGCCAGCAGAATTAGCCCCGGCGAAAAAGCATTGATAATTACCCACGGTGCTTTTATTGAATTGGGCCTGATTGCGATCTTGCCAGCAATAGACTTTAGCAAATTGGGGGATGCCTTTGGCTATTGCGAGGGAATTCGGCTGTTTTTTGATGACGTGCGGATTAGCTTTGAGTTATTACGTGTCCCAAAAGAATTCCAGTTAATAGAAAATTAAAAGGCATCCTACACCTGCTGTAAAAACATGCTCACTTTTATCTTTTTCAAGATTTATCATTTAATGATAGTTTTGATCTTTAAGCCCTGCTTTAGCACAAAAACATGTAGCCTAAAGAGCATGTTCTAATACATCTAAGTTACTCAATATACTATTTTTTCATTAAATTAAAGGGAATAATCGCAGCCGATATTTGATTAACGACTGCTACTCACCTTCATCTGTGTTTAAGCAATATCGTTATTTAAATTCAGCAGAAAGCTGCTTAAAAACTTAACATCCCTCTCGTACACATTACTGGGGATTTTATGCTTGAATGCCTCATTGTATTCTAGCTGGCCTTTCGCCCAATCTTTATAGGAGAAGTTTGGGTCAGCCATAGGATTAACATATTCAGGTGACCCAGGCTCATTTACCCCTAAAAAATTCCCATCGGCATCTACCCTGACATTAGCGGAGAACATCATTGTCATGATGCTTGCCGTGGCCATTAATCTATCTTCAGGGCTGCTGCCCTCCAACGATTTATTCCAGGCGGCGGCTACATCGGCAGGGGTATTAGAATTGGGAAATTTAAATGATTTAGCAGTGCCGATTTCGGTAATTGCATCATTGTTGGCATCCAACCCTTTGCCCGGGATTAACAGTAGATTATCGGCTCCCTCTCCCGACATTTTATCGACATTCGAATCAGTAATAGAAACACCCAAAGAGTGAACTTTTTGCAATACCTGGCGGTCTTCAAAGCTTAAGCTTTTGATAAATTTTTTGCTATCCACTGGCTCTTGCTGTTGTGCCATCATCGCCAGTTCTACAAACCGCTGCCGATTTTCAGAGAGTTTTAAAACAAAATCGTTACCGGCACCACGGCGCATGGCATCGGTGATTTCTGTTTTAAAATCGCTATTCAAGCGAGCAAATAGGTTGTCAGTATCTGCCACTTTAGTGCCATTAGTTAGCTGAGTGTTAGTTGCAAACAATGTGTTGATTTGCATAGTATCTCCATATTCAATGACTTTAGTTCGCTACTGTTCTGAGCAATAAGTGAGCCACCTTTACTAATGTTTATGCCTTTGCGCTAAAAAGGGATTGATAAACCCACGACAGCCCGGGCTCACAGAGGATTCCAAGGGTTACCTCTAAGAAATCTAGCCTGCATAAAAAGCTTTGATACCCTTTTTGCCATTGATATAAAAGGAATAATATTGCCACCGGCAAGGCAAAGTGACCAACATTGACCGTTTTATGCATGAATTAAAATGGGATATTTATGCCATTAGTGCTGCTCACAAAAAACCGATTGGGGCTCAGGAATCGTTGAAGATATGATTATGTGTACAAGCTATACGTTTCTAACAGTAAGATATTTACAGCATCTATGTTGTGGGGAATCACCTTTGCAAATATAGGTATTAATAGCTCAAATTCTCAGGGCAACTAATGCTATAATCCTGCCCCTGAAATCTCAGTTGTTTGAGAACCTAAGTTAAAACCCTTTAAGAGTTAAAACTATGCCCCCTGTATCAAACCCTTCTAATGATATTGTCATTGTCGGTAACTCCTCAGATAATCCATTTGCAATCGATGTCGCTTATGCCATGGGCCAAAACCAAGACATAGCAGATTTAATCGGTATGAAAGCTTTCACCAATACCGAATTTTGCCCACGATTTATCTCTGACGAGCTGGACTTTAGCTCTATAGGTAATGTTTTAGCAGGTAAAACTGTTGTTATTGTCAGCACTAGCAGCTTAGTAAAAACCCGTCAAGAATTGGCAATGCACAATTTTTTCATCGCCAGAGCTGCCAAAGAGAACGGTGCTACAAGTGTCATACTGCTTGAACCCGATCTGTTTTTCAGCGCACAGGACCGAGGAGCACATACCGATTTAGGTGATACAGCACAGCCGCGTAGCGAGACAGATTTAAAGAAGTTCGATGGCCAGCCTTTTACCTCTAAACTCTACGCGCAAATGCTCAAATTATCAGGTGTTGATAGGGTGCTCACTGTACACAATCACTCCTCTTCAGTGCAGAGCATCTTTAGCCAAGTGTTCGAAGGCAATTTCCATAACTTGATCCCCTACGAAATTTACGCCCACTACTTACTTAATTCCAACATTATCAATTATGGCCCTAAGGGAGAGGGATTAGTCCTCTGTGCCCCTGATAAAGGCGCCAGAGATTTTGTAAAAGAAATGTTCGTCACTTTAGGCCTGAGCAACGCCAAATTTATCTTATTGGATAAAGAGCGTACTTCTGAGCACAAGGTCAGTATTACCTTGCACAAAGAGAGTGAAGACACTTTTGAAGACTTGGAAGGCTGCAGTATCGTACTCTTTGATGACATGGTCCGCACGGGTTCAACGGTGGTAAAATCTTGCCAGTTTTTACAGCAGTTACAACCTGAACGAATGATTTTTGCCGTTTCCCACTTCTATGCCTCCGATGAAGGTCGCGAGCGCATGGCCAACAATGCCGTCGATGAGATACTCACCTTAAATACTTTGCCAACTATCTTAAATCGCGATGTGCAAGGTCGTCTGCGCAAGAAGATGGTGGTACTTAAAATTGAAAAATGGCTGGCGCAAGAACTGGGCAAAATACTTGAGCTACCACTGACCAAAGAAGCAAATCCATACAAGATTGATATGTCATCTAAAAACCCAAGATTTACCCGTAAAATCTGGTTTGCCGATCAATTAGATTCGCTGCACCAAGACGCTGGGGAATAACTAGCAGACATAAAAAAAGCGCCGCAATGGCGCTTTTTTTTGCTTTTTTATATCCCCCGGTAATCATTTATTACTGCAGCTCAGCGCTCACTAATTGTGACAGCCAACGGTTAGCTGGTTTATCGCTACCAGGGATCATCTTGTTTCTTTTCTTTCGCTCGCTGCGCTTTCTTCGCTTCGCGCTGATCTTTTTTGGCAGCTTTTGGCAGGGCTTTCCACAAACCGTCATTGCTGTAGTTGTTCCAGCCCCACTTCAACCATCGGATCAGTGACATCGACAGCCAGATCGACCACAACAGCATCAACACTTGATAGCTCCACATAGGTACACTGATGACAGTGGTTTCTGGCAGGTTGTTGCTAATAGCATCCTGGTACCAATTTAAACTGGTCGCATAAGAGCCATTGCCTGTCACTTGCATATCCGGGGAGCCAAACATTAAGCTGTTGGCGACACTGCCCACTAGCGCCAATAACATGACAAAAGTCAGCAGCGCAATAGCCACTTGCAGCAGATTAAATTTTCTGGCACTGGTTTGCGTATTTACAAGCGAGCTGCGCTTGGCCAGCGCTGCAAACCAGAGCACCACTAACAGTGTTATCGGCCAGAAACTAGTCGCTATACCTGAACCCATCAGCATCCACTCCCAGCTTTTCAGTGGTGACCAGGCCTGGCGCCCAAGTATAAAACCTATTGCTAATATCATTAATAAAACGCCCCAAAACAAGATAGCCGGACCAATCAACGGACCGCTGACGGCAAGAACCCAACGGTTTCCCGGCATACTAGTTTCAATCTTAATGTTAGTGGCGCCGGGGATGGCAAGTACCGGTGTATGAGTGACTAACTGCAACTCATCGCCCTGGCTGAACTCAACAACAAAGCGACTCTTGCCCGGGGGGATCGGCAAGATCACTGCTCCCTCCTCTTGCACATAAATAATGCTGTTGCCATTTAAACGAATACTACTGATATCCGCCTGTTTCGGTAATTGCAGCGGGTAATCACTGCCTTTACTGGCTCTAAAATCTAATTCTAAAACAGTGTTAGCCAGACGTTTGCCCGGTTGATAGCCCATTGTTACCCCGTCAATAGAATAACTCACACCCGCCAGTGGTTCAGGCTTTTGCAGTGAAATGGTTAGTTGATCCCCAGCCACAGGCTGCCAGATCAAATTTGCAGCATTAGATTTTATCGGTTTTATCCCCCGATGGCTGACATGCCATTTAAGAGAAGGGTTTAACTGCCACACTTCGAAGTAATCCTGAGAATCAGTGGCAATCAAAGTGACAGGTGAAGATTTTTGCAAGTCTGAGCGCCAGCTGGTACTGGTGCTGTTTTGCCCTAAATCTACCAGAACTTTGTTGTTTTTCACTTTCACCCCGGCAGTGGTCACTGACTCACCTGGCAGTAACTCAACCGCTAGATTAATCGCACCTCGACTAGGCGCAACCCGGCTGACAGTCGTAGTCAAGCTCCAATCTACATCCAGAGATAATACCCTGGTCACTTTAACCAGCGATTGGATTGGGTTGGCGGTCAAACGTTTCTCAGTCTCTGTCACTGGCTGTTTTTTTAATTTTCGCAGTGAGATACGGCCACTGGGAACCGCTTGTTTATGGATCCCTGATACTTGCCAACCCTCTCCTGTATAACGGGTCAGTTGCGGGATATTATCAAACTGTAATTGCAATTGGCTTAAATCTGTCGCGCCCAGACGCAGCTGCACTCGATGCAAGCCCTTGCCTAATAACAAGTAGGCACGCCCACGATAGTGACTGAGAAAATTGGCCGCTTCACCATTGACGGTGACCTGTACACTGCGGGTGTCCACCACCGACAGGGGTAGGCGCAAGGGAACCTTAGCCAGGGTGGCGACGTGCATATCCAACACCAGTTCAGATTCGCTGGCTTGGATATTCAGTCGATTAATCGCCACACAATTGGGATGGCACTGAGGCGCTTCATTTAGCCGCTGATAGTACTCTTGTAACAGCTGCTGCGGAGGAAAATCAGCAGCCAACAGATTGCTGGAATTAATCCCGGAATAAATCACTAAGGCAGCAACTAACAGAATGCTAGCACTGGCGGCTGGACCAGAGGATGCATTTGGCTGCTCTTCAGTTTTAGAGTCTTTATCTACACTACCGGTACTCGGGTCATTAAAGCTGTGTCGACGCCAGAGTAAATAGGCCAGTAGGACAAACAAAATAATACGCAGTAGATTTAAAGTGCGGTTGACCCAGGGGGGCGTGATAATCAATTGAATGCTCTGCCCTACCACTACAGGCCCACTGACACTAATATCGACTCTATTCCAACGCCAACTCGGCATACCCGGTCCAGTTTGCACCACCTCGCCTTCCTGATAGCGCTTTTGATACCTAGGAGCGGGCGCTGGCAGCATTGACCCGGATGCGGCCTGTTGTTTCATTGTCCGAATTTTTTCCCGTACTATTTTCTTACTCTCCTGCAAAGCGGAGGGCATCTCTATTTGATCTTGTTGCATCTCATAGGAAATCTGTTGATCATCGCGGTAATCTGAACTATCCATCAAATAAGGTTTTTCCAGTTGTGGATAGATTGCCAGCCGCGCTTGCTCTATCGCAAAAGGCAAGAAGCTCAACAACAGTAATACTAGCCCCAACTGATAAATACGCGTCAGTACTGCGCGGATTTTATTCTGCGCCAGTACATTGACGACAAAGTGTAAACCTATGATCAGCAGTAATAAAATGATACCTGGCGCGCCCTCAATATTATTGATAGTCAGAGCATACAATAGCCCCACCGCTCCCGCCGCTAAACCATACTGTTTACACAGCACTACCACGAATAAGATAACAATAAAAATTTCCCACAAGTTCCAGCTCGACAGATAATCGTTAGAGACGCTATCCGCCCCGCTCACTGCAAACATTCGATAGCCAGGAGGCAAGTTCACTTGTAGCGTAGCGTCGTTGAGCTCACTCGACCAGGGGTTAATGGCGATATCGTGCCCCTGCACTATGCCGACCGAATCTATGTTGATTGGCCCTGGTAATACTTCTACCCCCTGATCACCTTCGACGGTAGTTAGCAATACAGGAGATCGGTTAATACTAATGCGCCCGGCGCTGTAGTTGGCACCGGCACTGAGTCGATCCAGGTAACCCATAGACCCTGAAATCTGCTCTTGTGAGGTGAAATTATCACCCTTAAAACTCAGCCATAATTGTCGATCTAAACGCAGTTGGTGCTGGTCCGGGTTAACATCGCCTCGGCTTTTCTCAATCAAGGTCAATCCCTGTTCTGGTGTTAACAAATAGCTGCTGAAGGCTTTCCAGCGATCTGGCATATTGGTTTGCCCGCCATCTATTGGCGTACCTTGCAAATCGACAATTCGATAGCTGCGATTGGGAGCAAAACTCCACAGCTCTTGATCCGGCCAATTTTTGTGAGCTTCAACCTTAAATTGCTCAACACTATCCACCAGCCGCGCCTGTAGATGAATCACATGGCGACCTGCATCTAGCTGTACTTGCATATTGCCTTGAGCATCGATGCGCAGTGGCAGTTTTGATCGAATATCGGTTAACTCAAAACCTGCCGGTAGTACTCTGCCCAAAGTTTCAATGCGTCTCTCGCCCGATACATTTACCTCAATTTTGCTCTCCAGCCACAGCGGATAGCCATCGCGGAGCAATCGATACACTTGCACATTCAGGCTATCACTGGCTTTGGCTACTTTGACTTTAACTTGATTGAGTAACAGGGATTGATTATCAACACTGGCCTGGCTTATTTCTTTGCCATCGATGGTTAAATTGACAAAAGTACTGGAGCTGGGAAGTTTAAGTGACAGCGGTACCTCGCTTATCGAGATACTCCCTTCAATCAAGTGTTCACCTGGGGCTAAATAGAGCGCCGGTTGTTGATTGTGGCGCATAATATTTTCAGGGTAACCATTAACACGCACCACGCTGGGCCAGGAATCTGTGTCGCCGGGTAACTCAATCCAGCCCTGTTTCTCAAGAATATGCTGTTGCGAAAAAGTAATCTGGCCAGTACTAACCTCTACATTTAATGCCGAGTGCCAGTGACAATTACGCCTGATGTTTTCTGGCCCCTGACTGCAGTTGAGCTCAGGATATTGATGTACCACCCAGCCCCGCCATTGTTTTAAGGCTTGCGGGGCCTCAATAACATTCGGCGCCGCATTCAGATTGAGGGTCGTTAACAACAATAAGCTGCACACAGCTTTAATAATCCTAAACATCATAAATCCCTGATTTTCATTTTTCGCACTTAAAGAGGAGTGAATTGATCAGTGAATTATAACTAAAACCGATTAAAAATCATTCTGTTAATCGATTAGATTAACTAATATTCAGTTTCGGGATGGTTTTCAAATTCTCTGTTAATGACAACCCAGCGGTCAAGAATGACCTCTTGATCACCCCTATCCATAGCCAAGGGTTATCAGCAACAATACATGTCTCAGATTGAAATCCATGCGCGCGAGTTGGAGAATTTTAATTTCTCTGATTACACCTAAGTTACCTCATATGCCGACCTAGAGATTCGTTGATGGCTAATGCCAATACCTGGCAGCTATCGCTTTAGTGCGGGAAGTCAGGAAAGGGTTAGCAATATCGTAGCGGACTCTTTTTTTTATATTCATTAATTTAAATGTTTCTAACGTTTCAGAGTGCTTGTAGAAATAATCCAGAAAACTACCGTCATCGTATGCCTGGTTAAAAGCTTGAGTTAATAATCTTGCTAACTCTTCATTTTCAGGATTGGTAAACAGATAAAACGCAAATGGATATACCAATAATATGTTTTCATCAATGTACAAATTAGGCATTGCACTTTGTCTGGACGCCACTTCTCTGTATGCCTCGTTGATACCTCGTGAAAAATAGTCATAACGGCCGCGATTCATCAAACTAAAAATGTTTTCATACACTGCTTGTTTTTGCTTTAATTTTGCGTGTTCAAGAATTTTTATGTCTGACCAGCCAATTCCCTGTACTCCGACATAGTTGCTAAGGTCATCTAGTGAGGTGATATGATCAAAGCTACTTTTATCGTTTTTATGTATGATTAAAACCCTATGCCCCAATAGCCCACGATAGATAGGAAAATACACCGGCAGTAAGTCGCGCTCCAATTCGGGCGAAGTGCCCATCCAATATAAATTGATACTTTCTCCTTTTTTCAACTCCTTCACAACCCTGGCTTGGGTGTATTGCAGGACGGTAGAGGATATTTTGTGTTCTCCGGGGATTTTACTCAGTAACAGTTTCAGCAGACCAATATTGAAATTGTCTCTACTCAAGTATTTCGAAGTCACCGGAAGTTTAATTTCTAAGGCGTATAACGGAGCGTTGAAGAGACTCAATGCAACGAGTGTTATTATCGATTTTTTAATCCAAAATAGTATCTTTTCAGCAGTGTTTTTAAACATCACATCAACCTAAATAAAAATTATGGGTACTGGATCAATAAATTATAGCTCAGAATATTATGAGGGTTTAAAGAGCAAGCGAACAATTCCGCTGCACCTAAAGTTGTAAATCACAACTAATTTTCTCATTGTAAAGGGCCTATCCCTTTTCTGCTTTTTACCATTAACAATATTTATGTAAATTAAACATACAGTATGATACTTTCAGATTCTCATCAGGGACCAGATAAGAGTGTTTACATCATGCAGCAACACAATTTAAGATTTTTATATTTTATGGAGTGTTTCGCAGGTCTGGCCCGGGGTTCCTATTTAGTGTGCATAGGCTGGACAACATTAATTGTCAGCGATGATATTGCTGCAGTTGGACAAGTTTTCATTACGGCTATGTTGACCAGCATACTGGCAGGCCCCATCATTGGCATTATAGTCGACAGGTACAACCGCAAATATTTGACCATAATTACCCACTTCGCACTCGCTATGACGCTGCTTGTATTGGGTTTAGCTCTATCAGAAAACCATCAATTGCCGGTATTTTGGTTTTTCATTGCCGTGATAATTGTCACTTTTTTTCGCCTGATCTATCAGGGATCACATGATGGTTTGATACACGCCAATGTCAACAAAGATAAATTGGCAAGTGCAGTTGCCCGCTTTCGGGGGTTACACTTATTGGCCACCGCAGCAGGTACACTGCTCACTGGATTCATAATCGACCAACAATCACCCGCTGCTGGCTTCTATTTTGCTGCTGGGTCTTCGGTTGTGCTGATTTTTACAGTAATAAGTATTAAATACGTTTCTGTAAACAATACTGTTGTCGGCGCAAATAGTTTTTTTACTGATTTCAGCAGTGGATTAGCTTTCTTTCGCAACAGCCCTCAATTGTTAATCTTAGCGTTAATCGCAGCCATCGCCCTACCGATTGGCCAGTTATCCAACGCCATTCTCTCCTCGTTTATTCGCGATGATTTAGCCCTTGGCAGTGATGCTTTTGGCTTTGTGGATGCAGCTTGGCCAGTGGGCGGCATGTTAGCAGCAATGTTGTTAAGCCTTGGCCTAAAGAAATTAGCAGCCGCCAATATGGTCTACATACTCGCGGTATTAATTGGCCTAATTACTGTCATTTTTTCTGCAATGAGTTCGATAATTCCCCTTGCAATATTGCATGCAGCTCTCGGGTTCTGTGTCTGGATGTGCCGTATCACTATTGATAGCAGAGTATTACAAATTTGTACCGAGCAGACCATTGGCCGGACTAAAGCTTATCTGGAGATGGCATTTTCTGTGGGAGCATTGTTAATGTGCTTATCGCCAACATTTGTAAAGCTTTCCAGTAGTAGCGATTACTTTTACTACTGGGGATTAGTCATTATCTTTTTTTCCAGCATACTCGCCTGGGATCAAAGGAGAAAATTTAAACAGGAAATTGAGTCAGCTCCTGCAAAAAGAGCAGTGTGAATTAAGTTTTTTATCAGGGTGTAATATATTGAAATTAAATTCACTCAAAGGCAGGAAAACTCAGTTTAACATTCATGGAATGTAGCCCTCATGGCACTTATTCTTGAATAGCATGTAGCCAGCGATTTAGATATGTTTAAGGTTACCAAGCTGCTGTTAATCCATGACCTGGTGGAAATAGATGCCGGTGACACATGGCTGTACGATGCAGAGCAAACTTCAAAGTTCGAAGATGAAACCAGGGCTGCGCGCAGACTATTTTCTCTATTGCCCAATGATCAAAAAATCGAATATATTAATTTATGGAAAAAATTTGGAAATCGCTCCACTGAGCAGGCGAAATTCGCAGCAATCTTCGACGGTATCTAACCTTTACTAAATCACCCTATAACGGGAAGCCTGAGTGACACAGTGACAACAAGTGAAAAAGTAAGGGCTAAAATGAAATATATCAAAGAATTTGCTCCAAAACTCTGGGGTTTAGTGGAAGAACTAATAGCTGAAAGTGAAGCTTTGGAGCTCTATGTAAACAAAACTAATTCCTCTGTAAAACAAAGCTATCAACAGCTATATCACGCTTACATCTAGAGTATTTATAGAGTGATTATGTTCATACAAACCTATGAATTAATTATGTATAATTAAAATTATAAAAGCGGAGTAAAGCAGTTATTAATTTATACAACTAATCGACCACATATCCTAAGGCACCGGCAAATATACCAGTAAGTCACATTCATACTGAGCATCAATCACAGAGGAATAAATGAAAATATTCTTAGAAACAGATCGACTCATCCTGCGTCAATTCACCGATGCAGATGAAAATAATTTATTTGAGTTAGATAGCGATCCTGAAGTAGTACGTTTTTTCCCAGGTATTGAGGTCAATCGCGAAAAAATCAGGACCTTCATACAAGCCGTTTATTCCTATTATGAAGAATACGACGGCTACGGATTTTGGGCGGTAGAGGAAAAATCTACCCATCAATTTATTGGCTGGTTTTTATTCAGGCCTATAAAAAACGCCTCTTATTTTAACCCTGATATTTCCGACCCAGATGATGTTGAATTAGGCTATAGATTCATACAATCGTCCTGGGGCAAAGGCTATGCAACTGAAGGATCTAAAGCTCTAATATTTAAGGGTTTTAACGAATTATCAGTAAATTGCATTATGGCCGGAGCTGTTTCAGAAAATAAAGCATCACTAAAGGTAATGGAAAAATCAGGTTTAAAACTGCAAGGCCTTTTTTTTGAACAGGAAATAGCTAAAGAAGTGACAATATATAGTCTTAAAAAGCATGTGTATTTTGAAAACCCAGTCTGAGAGTTACATTCAAAGCCCAATTCAAATCAAGTAACCAAGGTTTTCAAACTTCTCTCTGCAACTAAGCCTTTGCAGATCAGTCAAATATGTGCCCAGGGGTTTTTCCCATGACCGCCTTGAAGGATTGGATAAAGGCACTGGGGCTTTCAAAACCCACATCTAAAGCGGTATTAGTGACGGAGTTCCCTGCCGACAGCAGCTCCAGGGCTGCAAGAATGCGTGCTTGTCGTCGATATTCTCTAAATGACATGCCTGTTTCTTTTTTAACACGGCGGATAAGAGTTCTGGGAGAGTATCCGAGTATATTTGCCCAGTCTTGCAATGTTGCCTGATCTGCTGGGTTGGCAAGCCAAGCAGCCCCCATGCGGGAAACACGGGCATCTTTCGCTGTGGGTAAAAAAAGTGCTGCAGAGTCTGCACGGCTAAGCTCATCGATAAGAATTGCCGTTAAATGCTCTGCCACTAGCGATGAAACTTGCTCCGTTAGTCGAATCACAACTTCGCGCATCAAGTCGGAAACATCAAAAACCTGAATGGAGTCAGTAAAGGCTGCATCTTGTCCACTGAGGTAAAGGGTGCGAAGCTTTACTGCACCAACACAGTGTATCTGGTGCAATACACGCTCAGGCATCCACAGACCCCGTCCTGGGGGAACAACCCACAGTCCCTGCTCTGCTTCTACGCGCATCACTCCTTCAATCGCATAGATGATCTGCTTGGTAGGGTGTGCATGTTCAGCAATAAGATGGCCAGCCGGATAGTCGGAGGCGAGGCTTGCAACTGTGATCTTTGACAGCATTGGCATATTAGAGACATTAAATGAGTTTTTGTCGACAGATGTTACAACTTATACTCTTTAAACTGCAACACTTAACAGGTAATAGAAACTGTAGCGGATAGCCGAAACTACAATTGATATTCGCCGAACGAAACAGCACTAGCAATAGCGCTGGCAGCAAATTGGCATACATTCATAGCGAGAAGGAGTATCTGCACATGACCCTACAAATATGGTTGATCTATGTCGCCACTGTGCTGGCTTTAATGAGTACACCGGGCCCAAGCCAGTTATTGATGCTGTCAAACAGCGCCAGTCACGGGTTTGGCCGCTCACTGGCTACCGCGGCGGGGGATCTCAGTGCAAATGCTCTGCAGATGTTAGCTTCCGGGTTGGGATTAGCGGCGATCATAGCGGCATCCGGTCAGGCGCTATTGGTGATCAAATGGTTGGGCGTGTGTTATTTGATCTGGCTGGGCATAAGGATGATCCTCAAAGCTTCCCCAGGCTCTGGTGCACTGCTAAATGAGGGCAAGTCAGCGACTCTGAAAACACTGTGGTTGCAGGGTTTTATTACATCAGCCGCCAACCCTAAAGCCGTGGTCTTTTTTGCTGCGCTGTTTCCTCAGTTTATCCAAGCCAATCAGCCCTTTTGGCCCCAGTTCCTGATCCTGTCGGCGACCTACATAGTCATCGACGGCTCTTTCCTGTCTGCTTATGGCAAAATGGCAAGCTGGGTGACAGAAAAATTTAAGGGATCTGCCAGGGCGTGGATAGAACGCAGCGGCGGTAGTTTTATGATTTTGGCGGCCATTTTATTGAGCGTCAAAACACTATAGGCTGATAATAAACTGCAGAGCGACTGATCACTGGCGATGCATTAAAGGTAATTCCCGCATCACCTTAGGTAAGCCGGGAGAAGTATCAAAAGTTGTATTCAAAATCGCTGGCCTTCGCAAAGAGGCACTGGCGCGCTGCACCAATCCGCATTTTGGTTACCCGCTCTACCAGCATCGTTAGGTAACAAACTCTTCATGAGCCAGGTAATTAACTCGGCCAGACAATTAACTCAGATGATTTATTTATAAAGAAAATTATCAAAAAACCGAATCGAAATTGGTGATTTTTTAAGTGTTTTTCTCAAATACTTCCTTTTTCGAGTTCACCAATAGCAAACTTATCTTCTGCTTAAATAGATCCGTGCAATGGCATTGTCGTGGGGCATGAGGCAGTTCACGGGCCAATAGCAGTCTAAATTCGACAAGCTCGTTGGATGGGTAATAACTAGGAATTTCTGATTGGAAGGGGCTGTAAATTATTCTTTTGAAGGTAAATGTCAGGTTAAAACTTGACTAATACCGAGCGAGTCGACGTAAATGCCCTGCGACAAGACTGCCGCTGCTGCCGTATTTATTGCTCAGCTACAAACTGCTCTAGTTGTAGGTGTAATGAAGGGGGTGCCGCTGAGATATCAGTGTAAAAAATTCAAACCAATCAATGTTATCGATTAGCGACGCCTGTTCCAATGCACTTGCCAAACATAGTAAATACAAGCCACTAATATTGGCATAAAACCCTCTAATTCAATGGGCGAGACGACACCTTTGTTTAATATCTTTGCGGTTTATTGCCGCACCTAATGCCTCAATTCTGGCAGGCATATCCACAACAAAGCTTTTTATAATGGCTTTCAGTATTTTAGTGTTGCCCATTACTGTTTTTAATGCAGATTCCCTGCCCCACACAGTCCCGTTTATTTTCACTTTTACTTTTCTACGTTTGTATATTTTCTTTTTTAAACAGGTATTTAGGCTGAACATCCATTAACTGGTCGCTGTTTGAAACAGCTAATAACCATTGTTGAAGCTTTGTCAGTAAACTTTCAGGATCAATGGGTTTCGTCAGATAATCATCCATTCCAGCTTTAAGGCACTTTTCCCTATCGCCTTGCATAGCATTGGCGGTCAAAGCAATAATTGCTATCTCTGTATTGTTTTCTCCAGCCTGACCTGAGCGGATGTTTTGAGTCGCTTCATAGCCATCCATTTCCGGCATTTGACAGTCCATCAATATTAACTGATAGGGGCAGTCGTCGGGCGCTGAAGACAGTGCGCTTAGTGCTTCTATACCATCGCAGGTTACATCAGCGGTCAAACCAAAACGCTTTAAAATACCCAATACTACAACTTGATTGGTGGTATTGTCTTCGACAAGTAATATACGTGTATTCTCAGGGAAATCATCTGAACTTTTGTTAGGTTCGGCGCTGTCAATACTATTTAAATAACCCGTACTGGTAGAAGGCTGGAAGCTATGTTTGGCATATTCCAGCGTATCTCTATTTAATGCAATATCGAATGCAGCAAAAAGGCTCTTGGTTGTTATCGGCTTTGCAAACAAACCGTCAAAGCCAAATTTGAGTAATTGCTGTTTTGTTTGATTATTTGACAGCGGCACCATAGCAAAGAGCTTGGCTATAGTAAAAGAGCTGTCTTGTCGTATCAGCTTGGCTAGCTCGAATCCATCCATTTCTGGCATTTGCATATCTATAAATACGCAATCAAAAACAGCGGCATTATTTTTTGCAACTTTGACTTTTTCTCGGCAAAATTGTAACGCTTGAACAGCAGTTTTGACTTCAGTAACGTCTATATTCCAATGTCCCAATTGTCGACTTAATGATGCTCTGCAACTGTCATTGTCGGCGACTATCAAAATCCGTAAATTATTAACATCAAGTAGTGGATGTACAGGCTGAGATTTGGAACTTACCTGCAAATTGATGTCTATCGAAAAACAACTTCCCAGCCCTAATTCACTACCGGCGCTTATGTTTCCGCCCAATAATTTACACAGCTTTTTAGTAATTGACAGACCCAGTCCCGTGCCACCATATTTTCGAGTCGTTGACTTATCTACTTGTACAAACGGATCGAACAGCGCAGCAATTCTATCGTTGGGAATACCTATACCCGTGTCTTGGATCGCACAGTGAAAGCTAATATTAATGTCATCGCAAACAATTGTTTTGGCACGAATGACAATTTCACCAGACTCAGTAAATTTGATGGCATTGCCTACTATGTTGGTCAATACTTGACGTATACGACCGGGATCCCCCATGACCAAAGAATGATCGATATCAACAGTGTCCAATACAACTTCAATACCTTTTGCTTCAGCTCTTAGTGCCATAGTTTCAGCAAAATCGCCCAGCATATCTGTTAAATTGAATTCAAGAACCTCCAGTTCCATTTGTCCCGCTTCAATTTTAGAAAAATCCAATATATCGTTTATTATCGTCAGCAGTGATTCTGCACTTGTTCTTGCCAACCCCATTTTATGCAGCTGATCTTTGTTTAATTCAGTTGTCAATAATAATCCGAGCATCCCTAATACGCCATTCATTGGCGTGCGGATTTCGTGGCTCATTGTCGCTAGGAACTCACTTTTTGATTTATTTGCAGCTTCTGCCTTTAGTTTTTCCCTTTTAAGCTGTCGTTTAATCGTTTCATTCAATGAGTCGTGATCTTTCATTATTCTTTGCAATTCTATGTCTGCATTATTGACAACCCCTTGCAACAGCAAGTAAGTATTACCGTCTGAAAGTTGCGTAAGCTTAACATTGAAGTCGACGTTTTCATTTCGAGAGTTGCTGGTAATAGTGTGGTTAAAGCGCAGTTTACGATTTTTCTTAATCGCTTTATTAATGCGTTTTATTATTTCATCCGAAAAATAGTTCGGCAGACAAAATTTCGCTTCATCAACAGATAACCAATTAGCTAGTGTATCGTTGTATTCTACCAAACACAGGCTATCAAGCTCACAGATTCCTACGCCAGTATCAAGGTTACAAAGTAGCTCTGTTAAGACTTCTTTCATCTATGAATGATTTCCTGATTATGCCTTGAAGGGTCTACAGCATTACGATTTGTTCTTTCAAGCCACCGATAGCAGATAATATTGTCAGAATATCTGCTTCCTCTACACCGGCTTCTTCCAATGCCTCTTCAAGTAATTCTACGACTTCGTTAAAATCCTCTGAAGAGATATTCATATTCGCATGGGCAAGTGCTAGATCTCTTCCCTTATATTTATCAGGACCGCCTAACGCTTTGGCTAAGAAATTTGTCTGATGAGATATCAATCGATTTATATCAATATCGCGAAAATAGTGCTCAATTTTCTCTGAATCTAATACTTTTTTATAAAAGTTAGATGCTATTGTGCTAAACGTTTCGAATCCACCGTACTTGTTAAAAAGTGTGTCCGACATTTCCTTCTCCGTTAATAGTTTTATCGCTAAATGTGGTTTTAGTATAGTGAACATTTGCTAATTAACACCTTTATCCTAGCGACCAACTTAGGCAGTGCCCTCATGGAAGAGTTAGGCATGCAAATAGCCTGATAATGACTGTTGCATTGCTGCTTTAGCAAGAGCCTGATAGGGCGTTACACCAAAGTCGCTCGGGATTGAATTCACCCCCATAAATGAGATTAGACGTTACTCTAAAACTATCGGCTAAAAGCCTGGTCTACTCCAACCACAGCAGCAAAATTTTGCAATTTCAAAGGGTTTCAATACTATTAAATAATTCAGTTTTAGGTCACTTAATCACAGATCTGATTGCCGCAATACTCTAAATTGTTATGCATCATTTATACAAATTGATACCTAACTTATTCAGGTAACTCATGAAAAATTCTGGTGGGCTGGTTAGAGGGTTGAGAACTCTGTTACGGATGGCGCTCTTGAGTAGCATATTTGTTGGGCCGCAAACTCTGTGTGTGGGGGGTGGATTGGGTTAGTGCCATGATTGACTGGGTTAGTCGGCTTTTGTCCACTGTATAGATTAGTTGGCTTAAGACATGCCCCCTTAAGGGATAAGAGAGCCGAACAGGCAGCATCTCGCTGCCTGTTCCAGAGGGTTTTAACTGTGCTAAAGGTTAATCATTGTTGTGTAAAGCGTTGTTTAATCCGCCCCAGACAGATGAGTCTGTCGGCAGTACTTCCACCGTGCCACTGATACTATTGCGACGGAACAGCAAACCTGAGCGGCCGGAGAGAGCACGTGCAGCGACGATTTCACCATCCGGGGTTTTCACTTTAGTGCCCGCTGTTAAATATAGCCCAGCTTCAACGATACATTCATCCCCCAGCGAGATACCAATACCGGCATTGGCGCCTAATAAGCTGCGCTGGCCGATAGAGTTCACTTGTTTACCGCCACCAGATAAAGTGCCCATAATCGAAGAACCAGCGCCCACATCGGAGTTTTTCCCGACGATCACTCCTGGAGTTACTCGCCCTTCAACCATACAGTCGCCCATTGTCCCGGCATTAAAGTTAACAAAGCCTTCGTGCATCACCGTAGTACCTGGTGCCAAATGCGCCCCTAATCTGACCCGGTCGGCATCGCCAATGCGTACTCCCTCCGGAATCACGTAATCGGTCATCCGTGGAAATTTATCGATAGATGTCACACGTAAATGATGGGCATGCTCTGCAATTAAGCCACGCAACTGGTCAACATCTTTAGGCAGTACAGGCCCCGCCGAGGTCCAGGCGATGTTAGGTAGCAATGCAAAGATCCCGTCAAGATTAAGCTCGTTAGGTAATACCGCACATTCGGAGAGTAAGTGCAGCCTCAGATAGGCCTCTTCAGTGGTAGTCGCAGCAATACTCAAATCGACAATTTCTATTTCAATAAAGTCGCTTTTAATTAAACCGGTCTGTTGTGCCAGGCAAGATCTGACAATGCGTTGGTTATCTCTGGGAAACCAAGTATCCAAGGTAGTGTTTGTCGCTACATCTATGTATCTGTGACCAGTACGTTTCATTATTGCTCCATAATTAGTTGCAAAAAAATTAGCTTATAAGACTAAATCTTTATTTATAATCAAGTTTTTTAGATATTAGCAAACCTCTAGAGGCTTACTATATTTTAACTCTCAGGGGTTGCTGCTGTGTCGCGCAGTGAATAGTGCCACCGCCACTGGCAATAGCATCTACTGCTATCTGCTCAATATGATAGTTGGGAAACAGATCTTGCATAGTTTCCCACGCGGCATTGTCTGCTTCTTTATCACCAAATTTTTGCATGATAATAGCTTGATTACACAGATAATAACCTAAATAGCCGGCGGCAAAATCTGACTCGCCATACTGGCCATTGATAGTTTCAGGGGCATCCATGATAACCAATTCCAGTGACCTGCCACTGGCATCCGTCACCGTTTTCAGATACTCAATATTGTCACGAGTCTGTTGGTAGTCGGGCGAGCTGCTATCGTTATCCCGGCTAATCACTACCACTCCAGGGTAGGCGAAGCGCGCGTAAAAGTCGGTGTGAGCATCGGTGATATCGGCACCTTTAACCCCTTTGAGCCAGATTATTTTGCGCAAGTTAAGTAACTGCTTTAACTCGTTTTCAATCTGTTGCTTAGATATTCCGGGGTTACGGTTGTCATTAAGAATACAGCTCTCGGTCATTATTGCGGTGCCAGCACCGTCCAATTCAAAACAACCGCCCTCCATGACAATACTGGAAACAATTCTTTTAGCGGCTGCTTGTGCCGCTATAAACTCAGCAACTTTTGCATCCTTTGGATGCTGTTGTTTGTTGCCCCAACCGTTAAAGTTGAAGTCGATAGCCGCATGTTCACCACTGCCGTTAATTAAAAAGATCGGGCCGCTATCGCGTAACCATAAATCATCAAATTCACATTCAATAAAATTGATTGGATACTTGCGCTTTGGAAAATCAGCCAACATAGCGATGGCCAGTGAATAATCTTGTGCCCTAACCAGCATATTTACCGATTCGTATTTAGCGATAGTATTGGCGATTAACAGCAAATTTTTCTGCACAGCAGTTATTTGCGAAGGGTGCCAAATATCTTCATTGGCGATAAACCCCATCCAGGTCAGCAAATGGCTAGCCTGCTCTTCTGGCATGAACCACTCTTTGGATGCAAGGCGGCTATGCGCTGATAATGTTGTACAAGACAGTAAGCCTGCAGCTAAGCCTGCTACATTGCGGTTAAACTTTCTACGACTTAACATACATTTCCCCGTCGATCCTTGATTTAGACATTGGCTGGCCAGATAAACTCTATACGCAGCCCACCAGGCTCCGAGCACATCATATGCTTACGGGGACCACCAGCTAAATTCTCAGGGGCAAATTCTATGTCTACCCCAGGATAGACCCGTGCTTTTTGGTACAACTGCTGGAGTTTTTCCTCAGTGTCGATTTCCAACGCCAGGTGATGCAATCCCAAGTTTTTGCGCCGATCAAAAGCCGCTACTTCGCCGGGGTTTTGCACTTGCCATAAAGTGAGTTTAATCAACCCATCCGAGACTGCAGTACGCGGATAACTACTATCAAACCCTGATTCTTTCCAGCCCAATAATTCTACAAAAAAAGCCCTGCTTTTCGATAAATCTTTTACTGTTAGGCCTAGATGATTGATCCCATTTGTTAGCGCCATTTAATTTCCTTTAAACCAAGCTAAGATAATCACGCTGATTAATTTTTTAAAATGTTAAAAGCCACTACGGCGTCGGCAACTGCTGCCCCTAATACACAATGTTGTGACTCATCTAAATGAATACCATCGACAGTGCTTGCCGCTGTAACTGCGGCCGTATCAAAAAAATGGCAGTGATGCATTTCGGCAATATGTTCTAGCTCCTGGCTGAGACCGACACTGCGATTTTGTGCACCAGAAAACTTTCTGACCAGCGCACCTTTGGGCGTCAACATGCTCGGTGGTGCTACCACTAAAATCTCTGGTACTGGCATGCCCGGTTCTATAGGCGCGGTGCGGATAATGTTGATCAACTTGGCCATGCCCTGTCCCGACATCCAGGCAGTGTTGTTGTGTGTACATTGAAAATCATTAGTGCCCAGCATCAAAATCACTAAGCTAAGGGGGGCGTGCATCTCTAACACTTGAGCGAACCCTTCTGATCCATCCCGGCCCTCTTTGTAGGGGTCACTCCAGACGGTGCGCCGACCATTGAGGCAATTTTCCAATACTCTGATGTTATTGCCTGCAGCTTTTAGTTTATCCTCAAAAACCCCAGGCCACCTCTTGTCAAAGGACAATCGCTTACGACTGTCGGGAATGATTCCCCAGGTTAGACTGTCCGAATAAATTAAGATCTGTTGCATAGTTAAATCCTTTTGATTAAAACATTTGCCAGTAACACAGCTAAATAATAGTCCCGCTTGTTTCCGCTACTCATTTATAACAATTTACACTGAGTTCTGTCATCAACTATTGATGGCTTTTACTGTCTCAATATTGGTTTCATAAAACACCAAAAGACATTGCATGCCAAATATAACCATTTGATTATAAGCATTATAAATCCAAACAATCTATTTCATCACTACAGTAATCCCTATTTCTGCTACTACTCTGCCATCACCTACAAATAATCTATCAGCCACTGGTATCTGTTGGTTAAGCGGCGCTCTTTACCACAAAGATTTCCTTGAGAAAATAGTCTAAAATTCCCACTCAGCACAATAAATTTCAATTCCGCTGTTGACCCAGTGGCTATTGTTTGTTAATTTCTTGGAAATCCAAATTTACAGATACCCAAACATATAATGAAATTCGCTATCCAGGCTTTAATCACTCAACTACTACACGTCGTCTCTGTCGTGGTCCTAGTCGTGGTTAACGTTTCGTCGTAGCGGGTTTAGCAGACAATTAAACCCCCTTCGGCGAAAGCCGAAGGGGGTTTTTTTTTGCCCCAAATAACCTATAGCGAGAGGCAGTTATGAAAATCAGTGGCGCACAATTAATCATCAAGTTGTTAGAGAGACAGGGAATAACACAAATAGCGGGCATGCCAGGTGGCGCAAACTTGCCTATGTATGATGCGCTGCTCGATAGTGATATAAAACACGTATTAGTCAGACACGAGCAGTCCGCAGGCTTTATTGCCCAGGGGATTGCCAGAGTTACTGGTAAGGCCGCAGTTTGCTTTGCCAGTTCAGGTCCCGCCGCCACTAACTTGATTACTGCTATTGCCGACGCCAAGCTGGACTCAATTCCGGTGGTTGCCATCACCGGCCAAGTCCCCTCGGCTATGCTCGGCACTGATGCCTTTCAGGAAATAGACACTTTCGGTCTGATGCTGCCAATCACTAAACACAACTACTTAGTGCACTCTATCGAAGAGCTGTTAGAAGTGATCCCCGAGGCCTTCAGTATCGCCTTGTCCGGACGTCCCGGTCCTGTGGCAATAGACATTCCCAAAGATATACAAAATCAGATGATCGACATTCAGCAGTGGCCAGAACCGGGGACAGCCGCACCATTAGCCCAGCCCTCCAGTGCCGATATAAAACAGATAAAACAAATGATCGAGTCTGCACAGCGGCCGATGTTGATGGTCGGCGCCGGAGTCATCAACGCCGATGCCAGCGAACAGTTAGTGCAACTGGCCGAGCAATTAGATATCCCGGCGGTCACCACCTTTTTAGCCCTGAGCGTATTCCCTCATAGTCATCCGCTAAACATGGGTATGCTGGGCATGCATGGCACTAAAGCCACCAGCATCGCCTTAGAAGAGTGCGATTTGTTAATAGGCGCCGGAGTCAGATTCGATGACCGAGCTACCGGTAAAATCAGTGAGTTTTGCCCTCAAGCCAGTGTTATTCACATCGATATCGACAAGAGCGAAATAGGCAAACTTAAAATCCCTACCTTTGCCGTTAATGCCGATATTGGCTCGACCCTGAGAGAGCTGTTGCAATTGATGCCCTCGGACAACCGCATTGAATGGCATGCGCGGATTCAATACTTAAAAGCTAAACACGCCATCATCACCCCGGCGCACGGCCGGCTTTCAAACCCTTATTGTCTGTTGCAACAAGTGGCAGAAATAGCCGGAGAAAACACCAATGTACACACCGATGTTGGCCAACACCAGATGTGGACCGCTCAAGTCTACCCTTTCAATCGCCCCCGTCAGTGGAGCAGCTCGGGGGGTTTAGGCACTATGGGCTATGGCTTACCGGCAGCCATAGGTTCGGCACTGGCAGAACCCGAGCGCATGTCATTGCTGTTTAGCGGTGATGGCAGCATTCTGATCAACATCCAGGAACTGGACACCGCTGTCGAGCACAACCTGAATTTAAAAATTGTATTGCTCAACAACCGCAGTCTCGGATTAGTACGCCAACAGCAAACCTTATTTTTTAAAGGCAACCTCAGCGCCATCAATAACCGTAACGCGGTCAACTATGCAGCAGTCGCACAAGCGATGGGAGCAAGTGGCTTTGATCTGGCCACTGCCGCGGACCCGCAGGCCACTTTGCAGCAGGCCTTAAACACACCGGGTGTGGTACTGATCAACGTACCCATCGATGAGAATGAGATGGTATTTCCCATGGTTCCCCCAGGGGCAGCCAACAAAGACTTAATTGAACAGCAAGCTTGCTAAGCGCATGCAAAAGTACAGGCAAGTTAAGCTATTAACCAAAATGACAGGATCACTATTATGAGTAAGCGCGCTGTTTTAGAGCTAAAGGTAAGAAACCATCCCGGTACAATGTCGCATGTATGCGGCCTGTTTGCCCGCCGGTCCTACAATATGGAAGGCATTTTATGTATGCCGATGGCCGACAAGAAATTCAGTAAAATCTGGCTATTAGTCGATGAGGACAAACGCCTCGAACAAGTGATATTACAGACCAACAAACTGATTGATGTGCTTGCTATAACAGAGCATGCAGCCAGCCATGAAATATTTGAGAAACTGGAGTGCTTCTTTAATAGTTAAGTATAGCGATCAACAATGGAAAAATGGCAGCCTTGCTCATAGCTAAGCTGCCTTTCACTGAATTGAACGACACTCAACAGATCTACCGATTCAGTTACCGGTCTTTGGTTCAGAAAATTCCCTAACCCGGTTATTTGAGATTTCTTAGATTTCGGATTTAAACAAAACATGCTATTTTTAATCTTGTTTTCTTTGTGTCGCTAGCTCCTGTCAACTAGGGTTTAATCCGCGATTTAATGCCTCTGGATCTGAAAATTTCATTCAAGGGATTGAAATGAGGGTAAATTTAAACCAAGTCTATTACCCTTCAAATATTGAGATGATATATGAAAAAGACTAGAGTTTTTTTGGTGTTTTTTACATTCATTCTGTCACTATTTGTTCAGCCAAATTTCTCTCAGGCCAGTCAAGATACGCTCAAGGTTGATAGCATTGTTATCGGTACTGGAGAGTGGCAACCCTATCATTCACTGACTCTGAAACATTTTGGGGTTGGCAACCATATTGTGCAGGAAGCTTTTAGAGCCGTCGGAATAGAAGTAACCTTTGTTTTTCAGCCCTGGAAAAGAATTTTGCATACATCCACTGCTGGCAAATTTGATGCAGTTTCTGCCTGGGGAGGGTATGAAAACTGGATAGACACACATTATGCGAGTGATCCTTTATATTCGGGGACTTTCGTTCTTTGGATTCGCCAGGGAACAACATTTAATTGGAAAAATCCAGAGGAGCTCAAAGGGTTGAAACTCGGCCTTTTGATAGGTGAGATCATACCTGTAAAATTACAAAAAGCTTATGATGAAGGTTACCTACAAGTCGATTATGTCGCGACTAATGAGCAGAATATTAAAAAGTTATTTTTTAATCGCATCGATATGCTGGCGTTGAATTATGCTGCGGGCGTTGACGCTATTAACAAAACTTTATCAATAGCCCAAAGAGATAAAATCGTCGCCCATCCAGATTCCTTAAGAGTTTCATTTTATCGACTACTTTTCAATAAAAAAAATAAACAGAAAAGCATTGTGTTATTGGAACGGTTCAATGCAGGTCTGCACTATCTTCGCATGCAAGGACAGATTAAAAAAATGCTCGAAGCTTCAAAGAGAGGCGAATACCAGAAGTAAGGGTGGAATTACATATTATTTCAAGAAGTCATTCTAGCGATCTTGACTCAATTTCAGCTCCCGAAATTCCAGCTCCTGACGCACGCTTTAACAAAAACCGCTATAAATTTAAAGAAACTAAAGTGCGTACACAACATAGGATTATGCGGTCTACTCGCCCCCGACCCGACAACATGAAAGGCATCTTATGTATGCCGATATCCGACAAACTACTAAGTATATGAAAACGCGACAGACCCTTTAGCCGATAATTGTCACTAGCGGCTAAAGGGGCCAGATAAACAAAAGAGCCCCTTGAAAACAGCTAACTGGCTGCAGAATTTAACTGAACAAGTTTGTTTTCTGGCTATTAATCTTCAAAGTGTCCAGCACTTGCAAAGCCACCACCTTGATAGCGAACAGCCGGATCATTTGCATTCACAGCGCGCTTTTGCAGGTATTCTTGTTGCGCAAATTTTTCAGAGCTGTCTTTTGGCTGCCAGCCTATGTAGCTCACTTTACTGTTATCCCACCACTGCTCTGCATTGGCAGAAGCAGCATAGATCACAGGGCAACCTAAGCGATCACACTCGAAGATACGCTTGATCAGAGAGACAAAGTCATCGGCGCTCAACCAAGTCGCCAGCATGCGTCTGTCTAATGGCTTTTCAAAGCAGGAGCCGATGCGAACACGAGCTGTTTCTATGCCAAATTTATCATAATAGAGACTGGCCAACATTTCACCGTAACACTTTGAGACACCGTAAAGACTGTCTGGACGCATTGTTGAATCTGCATCCAGCTGTGTTTCGCGCTCATGGAAACCAATAGTGTGGTTAGAGCTGGCAAACAGTATACGTTTAACACCGTGTTTACGGGCTGCTTCGTACAAATTGTAGGTGCCGACAATGTTGCCATTAAGAATTGAGTCAAAGGTATTTTCTGTGGAAATACCCCCTAAATGGATGATGCCATCACAGCCCTCAACCAATTTCATGACCGCTTCCCTATCCCCTAAATCACAGCACTGAACCTCTTCGGTGGCACTGGCATCAGTGATCTCATTCAAATCAGAAAGCCTCATAACATCCGCCCAACCGGCCAGCTTTACGCGAACAATTTTTCCTAAATTACCGGCGACACCAGTAAGTAGTATACGTTTCATCATAACTCCAAATAACTAAAAACTCCCCCAACAACTACATATCAGCAATTGCCGGAGAGTGAAAACCAAGATAAATGCCCAAACATTTTTCTATTAAGCTGTTCTTTTAATCGTTTAACAGATTAGGCAGGAACATTGACACCGAAGGCACAAAAGTAATTAACATTAGCGTCAGTAATATTGCTAAGTAAAAAGGCCAGATAGTACGTACTGCATTTTGTATTGGCACCCCTCCAATGGCGCAGCCGACAAACAGGCAACTACCGACAGGTGGTGTACACAGCCCCAAGCCTAAGTTCATCATCAGCATGACACCAAACTGGATCGGATCCATACCTAAGCCCGCCGCCACGGGTAAAAAGATAGGTGTACAGATAAGGATCAGCGCGCTCATGTCCATGATCATACCCAACAGCAACAACATAAGATTCATCATTAGCAATATAATGATAGGGTTATCAGAGATAGCGTGGAGAAAATTGGTCAGTTCAGTCGGCACATCATAAAGCACTAACATATAACCGAAAGCCGAGGCACAGGCGACTAAAATCATTACCATGCCTGTGGTGCGTACCGCATTTTTAACCGCGGTAATAAAGCCCTGCCAGGACAGTGAACGATACACCAAAAGACAGACCACTATGGCGTAGATACAACCGATAGCGCCGGATTCTGTTACCGTAAAGACACCGGAAAGAGCGCCACCCACGATGATCACCGCGGTAAACAAACCTGGGAAAGCGGTAATTGCAGCGTACAGCACCACACTCCAACCCGGAAATTTCTCAGTCGGATAGTTGTTGCGAATTGCCACCCATCTGGCGGCGAAGCCCAGACACAAGCACATTAAAATGCCGGGAATAAGCCCTGCCATAAACAAACTGGATACCGAGATACCACCGCCGGCAGCCACTACAAACAGAATCATATTGTGACTGGGGGGAATCATTATCCCGGCCACTGAAGAGGTCACTGTGACATTCACCGCATACTCGGCGCTGTAACCTTTTTCTTTCATCACTGGAATTAGCAGTGATCCCAGCGCCGAGACATCGGCGACCGCAGACCCTGATATACCGCCGAATAACATGCTGGAAAAAACGTTAACTTGCCCCAACCCGCCCTTCGCCCAGCCGACCGCTGAGGATGCTAAACTGACTAATCTGGCGGCAATACCACCGTGCAACATTAGCTCGCCGGCAAAGATAAAAAACGGAATAGCCAGCAATGAAAATACCGAAACACCAGAGACAATACGCTGAAAACCTATGAGCAGTGGGATCCCTTCATAGACGAATGAGGACAGTGCCGCGATGCCTAGTGCATAGGCAACGGGCATGCCTATGACTAACATTAAGCCAAAACAGCCCAGTAAAATTAATAAACCCATACAACTATTCCTCGGCCTTATTTTTAGGTTCAGATCTGTCTTTATGCAAAACTGCATCTGAATAGGTAAACAATGAGATGGCGCCACTAAGCACATTAGTCGCAGAAAAGAGCGCCACTAATACACCGCTAATAATTACCGGGATATAACGCACTCCCTCGGGGACGGACAACAGAGGGATTTCCCGGCTCCAGGTAAACTGCAACAATTCATTGGCCTTGAGAGCCATAAGAACACCGAATCCACACAGAATCAGATCGCATATTAATCTCAATACTATTTTGACTCTGGGACCACAGAGCATAGGTATAATATCTACCGCAAGGTGGGTACGTTCGCGAATACCTGTCGCCGAAGACATAAAGGTAATAGTAATCATCATTAACAGTGCTAACTGCTCAACCCAAGTGGGGGAATCGTTTAGTATGTAGCGGCCGTAAACTAACCAGCCAAAAGTAGAGACAAGCACAATCAGAGACAGCGCTGACACCAAGGTCCCTACGGCGGCCAGGGTATCTAAACATCGCTCCACAGAGGGATGTAAAATTTTCTGTTTTTCCATGACTAACTCTTATATTTGTTCTTATATGTGGGACAGAGCGCAATATTACTACTTTGCCAAAGCCCCACTGTTTTAAGCTATGCTACCTTTTAATCTTTGCCTGAATCCGTGATTTCAATGCAGCACTTAGCACAAGCTCTTGATTATACGGCGGTTCAAAAAACACCCGCTGAACCTATGGGTGCAGCTAAGATTTTCAATTCCAACGCAAAACCAATATCTACACTGGCTATCAATTCTGAAGCGACGGATTCAGGCACTACTGGACCAGAGGCTAGCCAGTAGCATTTCTTAAGCTTTAATCGACTGCTTTAATGCCCGCGATTAGCTCTTTAAGGATTGGATTTTTCTTAACTGCACCTTCATAGACCGGCGCCATCAATGCTTGGAAAGCAGACTTATCGGCGATTTCATTGAACTTAACACCCGATTTAAGCACTGCTGCTTTAGACACTTCAACCCGTTTGGCCCACTCAGAACGCTGCAGTACAGCGGATGCTACCGCCGCTTCCTTGACGCTTTTCTGATCTTCGTCAGACAGCGCATCAAAAGCACTAACACTGACACAAATGCACTCTGGTAAGATCAAGTGTTGAGAAAGTGAGTAGTTACCTGCCACTTCATAGTGAGCACTTGACTCGAAAGAAGGCCAGTTGTTCTCTGCACCGTCTATCACACCGGTTTTAAGTGATGAATAAACTTCAGAGTAAGCCATAGGAATACCATTGCCACCCAGTGCTTCTACCATATCGACATATAAAGGGTTGCCCATTACACGAAATTTCAAACCTTTGAGATCCGCAGGCTTGTTGATAACAACGCCTTTGTTGTTATAAAAAGAGCGAGCACCAGAATCGTACCAAGACAGCGCCATAATGCCAGACTTACGCATTGCCGCACTCAAAATATCGCCGGTTTCACCGTCCATTACACGGTGCATATGCTCCATATCCTTAAAGATAAAAGGCAGAGACAATACATTTAACTCTGGTACTGCGTTGCCTAGTGGCCCCAGATTGAATCCTGCAAATTCAATTCCGCCCAACTGCATTTGCGAAATAGCATCGCCCTGGCTTCCCAGTACGCCGCCATGGAATACTTTACCGCCTACACGGCCATCGGTTTTAGCGGATGCCAGCTCAATGAATTTTTCCATGCCTATACCCACTGGGTAATCTTTACCGTGGATATTCCAGCCTTTCCAATCGCCGGCTGATACTGGTGCGCTAATCAGCGCAACACTAGCTGCAAGAATTGCAGTGGCAATAATTTTTTTAGAGAGTGCATTTATCATTTTTATTATCCTCGAGTTGCTTTGTGTGATCCGACTACGTAAAGTGATGATCGGAAGACAGATAGGATTACACATAGAAATCATATGATCAATAGACAAGTCATAATATCTCTTATTATTTTGTTTTACATTTCAGTAGTAAAATAACGATTTCTTACCATGGAACATGCTAATGACCAAAAAGAATACAAAAAAACCCAGAGAAAACCTAACTCACAAGCTATTTTCTCAAATTAAACTGCAGATTGAGTCTGGGGAACTAAAGAGCGGCGACAAACTTGGCACCGAGAAACAACTCATCGCTCAGCTGGGTGTCAGTCGTACCGTGATTCGCGAAGCTATTGCCAGTCTTAAGGCAGCAGGCCTGGTAGAACCCAGACACGGCGTTGGGGTATTCATCACTGAACCACCGAAAAACAGTGGAAAACTCAATTTACTGCTGCAAAACTCGCATAAAATTTCAGACACTATTGAGGCTCTTGAGCTGCGAGCAGCCGTTGAAATAGAGGCCGCAGGGCTCGCTGCAATACGCTGTTCCCCCGCCCAGGAAATGGATATATTTGAGTGTTATTATGCCTTTAAGGACAAAAAAGAGCTGCAACAGAACACTGAGCAAGAAGATTTCGAACTGCATGTCGCTATTGCAAAAGCCACTAACAATCAACACTTTGTAGACTTTCTAACCTTGCTGGGAAAGAAAACCATACCCCGTGCCCGACTGCAGCAGGAGGCGGGAATAGAGCCTGTATCGGACATTGACTCAAGACTTGATGACGAACATAAAGAAATCATTGACGCTATCGCAGACAGAGATCCGGAACGTGCACGTAAGGCCATGAAATCACATTTAAACGGTGGATCCAAACGCTACCGGGCACTTGCAAGACTAGTGCAAAGAAAACAGAGTTAGCAGGCACAGCCAGTCATCATATGACTATTGACATTATTGGTGTAGATATATTATAACTATAGCATTGTTGGTAATAACACTTACATCCCACTCTTCGCTATGGACTTTAGAATGCATTATTCCGATCTAAAACAAAAAATCAGCTCTGGGCTGCTGTCTTTCCCGGTCACTCATTTTGACAAGAATACTTTTGATTTTGACAAAAAAGCCTATCAAGATCACATCTCCTGGCAGACGCAATTCGATGCTGCAGGCTTATTTGCCGCCGGCGGTACCGGAGAGTTGTTTTCGCTTTCGCCCAAGGAAATCCCCATCATTGTAGAAGCCGCTAAAGAAGTAGCAGGCGATGTCCCTATCCTCACCGGTTGCGGATATGGCACCCGCATGGCGATTGAAATTGCTCAGGCGACGCAAGCTAAAGGTGCCGATGGCCTGTTATTGCTCCCCCACTACTTGATTGGCGCGACACAAGAGGGGCTGTTCAACCACATTAAAGCGGTGTGTGACAGCATTGATATCGGTGTGATTATCTACAACCGCGCAAACTCAGTGGTAAAAGCTGCAACGGTACAACGCTTAGCAGAGGCCTGCCCTAACTTAATCGGCTTTAAAGACGGCACTGGCGATATCAACACAGTACGTGAGATCACTTCACTACTGGGTGACAGATTGGTCTACATCGGCGGCATGCCAACACATGAAATGTTTGCACAAGCATACGACGCCATGGGGGTTACTACTTATTCATCTGCTGTTTTTAACTTTGTCCCTGAAATGGCGCTGCAATTTTTCCAGGCGATGCGCAATAAAGACAACGCCTATATGGAAACAGTACTGAAGGATTTCTTCTATCCATTTGCCAAGATCAGAGATCGCGCCAACGGCTACCCAGTCTCTATTGTTAAAGCGGGACTTACCGCCATTGGTCGTGACCCGGGTCCGGTTCGCTCACCGCTAACTGATTTAACCGGTGAAGAACTGGAAATGCTAAAAGCTGTTGTGAGTAAGTACAGCTAGCTGTCCATCGAGAAACACTGGCGTTTGATTGCAATCAAACGCCCATCAACTTTCTATTATGAGAAGCCATCAATGATAATTACCGCGGTCCATACTCACATTCTGCACCACGACTTAGACCAGCCCTTTCAATCGGCATTTTCTACCTTCTACAACAGGCGCCACATGCTGGTTGAAATTGTCTGCGATAACGGCTTAGTGGGCTGGGGTGAGTGCCTGGGGCCCGCCGATATCAATGTCGCCATCGTCAAGATGATGACCCCTCTGTTAATAGGCAAGCAGGCATTAGACATTGAGCCAATATGGAATGAGCTGTACAGCCAGTTTCGTGATCAGGGACAGCGCGGCGCTACCCTTACCGCCATCAGCGGTATAGATGTTGCACTCTGGGACTTATCGGGTAAATATTACGACAAACCTATCTATCAATTACTTGGCGGTGCCTATCGCAAAGAGATACCCGCCTACGCCACCGGCGGCTTTCGCATGGTTGGCAAAGACCGGATAGAGTCTTTAATCGCAGAGACTAGCGCCTATGTGGCGCAGGGATTTAAAGCCTTAAAAATCAAGATTGGTTTTGGCATAGAATTGGATATTGCCGCTATCGCCGCAGTGCGGCAGGCAATAGGCCCCAAAATCAGTTTAATGATCGATGCCAATCACGGTTATGACTTGCCTGATGCCATTAAAGTGGGCCAGCAGGCGGCGCAATACGATATCGATTGGTTCGAAGAGCCGGTTATTCCCGAGGCGCTAAACTGCTACAGAGAAATGCGTAACCGCCAACCTATCCCAGTCGCTGGCGGCGAGACCTGGCACAGCCGCTGGGGCATCAATGAAGCACTCAAGCAACAGAGCGTTGACATTATTCAACCGGACGTCTGTGGAGTCGGTGGCTTAACGGAAGTGAGAAAAATTATTACCCTGGCTGAAATACATCATGTGCGTTTGGTTCCACACGTGTGGGGTACCAATATCGCCATGGCTGCCGGTCTGCATTTTCACGCGATTATCCCACCCGCCCCCAATGCTCATGAAGCCAGGTCGCCACACTTCGAATTCGACCAGACACACAACCCCTTCCGCAATGCCATTGTAGAAGAGCCGATCC
>JABSQZ010000019.1:84514-128521 GCA_013215505.1 Oceanospirillaceae bacterium | reverse complement strand
GCAAAGCTCTAGAAGTTGATGTATCCGGGAAAATGACGCCAATACACAGGATTTTGTGTTTTTACACAGTCTGGGCCAAAAGGAGACATTTTCTAAGTTTGTATTGCCCTGGGATCTTCCCTTGTCATTCATCAACGATTAACGTTTAATAACTCTTTGAAGTGACTACTGTTCTAAGTACATACTAGTTAGTGATAAAGTGGTTTATTTCGGGGATGAACCACTAGGTTTAACACATTCTGTTGAATTATTTATAGTTGTACTCGGATCTGGTTGGCGACCATCAATAAGCCGTTAGTGGAGCGGTATAGATCAATCTTTTATAGGTATGTTTAATAGTAATAATCAAAACAACATACCTAATCTGGTGAAATAAATGAAATTAAATATATTCAAGAATATCATTGTTTTTTGCAGTATATCTATAATTACTGTCATTTCACTAAATTACCCAAGTGAAGTATATTTTTTCCTAACATGGGGAGGAGATCAAAAGAAAATAATATCTATAGTATCTATGTTTTATATTGTTATATTTATTACTTGTTTGAAATATAAAAGTTATAACTTGCTCGGAGTCATGATTTCAGCTTTTTATATAGGATTTTCAGGATTACCGATATTAGCAGAATTGATGTATGGTCCTATTACAGTAGAAGCAGGAGGCCCCAGCATTAGAAATGTATCTCTAGGTTCGATTGTATTCATATCTAGTGTGTTTATGCTTGCATATTTCACAGATTATAATTTTAAAACCTTTACAACTGTTGCTTTTGTAATAGTCGGGGTTTTAGGCGCTGTGTTACTAAATATTGTTTAGAGGAACAGCGATTAAGTTATCAAAATGCCTTTTACCAGGTCCGCTACAACGGCAGCTATGTGTGTCAGGTCCTGAGGTTAGCCATAATTTCACTTATGGTTGGCTACAGTCGGTAACGGCCAAAAGCGGTCATGAGGAATAGACTAAAGCACACTACAATTTAATCAACTTCGAGGCTTCGGCTCTTGCGCAGAGAAACTGCGACAGTTATTGCGGCGTTAAATGCCTAAGGTGATAATGGATAAATTAACCGTCAATTGGCACAAAGCCATTGTTACATTGGCTGAAAGAAAGCTTTGTAGATTATTATCGTATGAAGAAAGGATATTTATTGAGTCTAGGCTAAGTTATATAGCTTTAGAGATGATAGATGATTCAGTCAAAGACTTATCTGGTAAAGAGCTAGAGTCTTATTTGAATTCTGAATGATACATTATGTATATAGCACTCTGAAGTAACAAGAAAGCTGCAAAAGAAAAAGTGTAACTATGATTCGTAATCGACGGTATCGGCCAATAGCAGCCATTTTAATGAGCTTGCACTAGGTCCATGATCGTACTTTGCCACTTAGTTGTCATTTTCATTTAATAATATTTAAAGTGCCCAGAATGATAGGGACTTACTAGTGTTACTAAATTAAGCTAAAAACAGGAAAATTGAGCACATGATAAAGCTGCATTTTTTGATTCTAACTTTACTGATATCAGCGTGTGGTGAAATTGGGTTCCACGATCAGAAGCAGCTACCTATGAATAGGAATATTACTTCTGCTTGTTTAGAGCATGCGGCAAGTAATATTGAGGGACTAGATGAGTTTACCTCTCACCAATATGAGGGGGCACAAACTCCAACATACCTTTTCAGAAAAGATAATTTAAGGGTGTTAGTCACAGAGAATTTTGAACCTGAGCATACGTTAAATATTTCATATAGTTACATGCAATCATGCCCGTGTCCATTTATGGAACGTCGGTTAGACAACAATGATGCTTTCCTCAATGAAGTGACAATAGTAATCAAGCAGTCGTGCCAAGGGCTTTAATAATTCAGCATACGGACTTGATAAAGGTGTGTTTAAGACCTTAAACCAAATTTACGAAATGTCTGCGATGTGTCCAGTCCTGCGCCAATTCTGGCTGATTTGATAGCGTTGAAACGGTGAGTGGCAATTGACGGTATCGGCCATAAGCGGTCATTTTACTAGGCATCATGAGCGTGACAGCTACTTATAACTGCTGATTTGTGCCACTGCTTAGGCCCGTGATTTTGTTAGACTTAAATGCATTCATTTTAATTTTGTAACTACCATAAAACAGCATGATTAACCCAGCTATACATATCGGTATACGTAAAATCGAATAAGCCCAAAAATCGTAACTAACTAAAAGAGTCACGTGTAAAAATTGCATCAATATTAATGCCATCAAATGAGATTCTTCAAGCCATTTTATATTGGAGAACAGTTTGGAGTGTATATTTAGGATGAACAGTACCAGATAGAACATTGCTGATAGGAAAACAATGACAATCAGAATTGGCATTGTATGTAAGATAGAATAGAACAGCATTTGAGGTCCAAATACTGTTAGCCCATACATTTCAAATGCGGTCCATGCAAAAAAAGGTGCCGATGCAATCAGTAGGTACTTATAATATTTATACATGTTCTAGGAAAAATTCCATTAACAGAAGGACTTAACACTGTACCATTATACTGTGGTTGTCAATTGACGGTATCGGCCAATTCCGGACATTTAGTACATGAAAAACGCAATTCGAGATTGAATGGAAGGAGGCTCGTCATGAGCACTGATTATGTAGGGATTGGAGCTGTTCATTGCATTAATTCTGATCCTGGGTTGGCATGGGTAAAGGATCCAGAAGTTTCCATAGAACCCGACACTCCACTCGACTCAATGAGTATTTTGACCCCCAATGTTGTGCGGTTGCCGGAAGGAGGTTTTCGTATGTATTATACGGGTCATGGTCCTGGCCGTACGATAGAGGCATCATATGGTTACATTCTTAGCGCTGTTTCGAAAGACGGACTTAATTGGTCGAAAGAGCCTGGTATCAGAATTGATGTTCACGGACCCAACGCCACGCATCGGGTACTCTGTCCTGATGTAATACCATTACCCGATGGACGATGGCGAATGTATTTTGAGGCTAGTGAATGTGATAGACCGACATCAATCCTCAGCGCAGTATCGACGGACGGACTACAATGGGCACCAGAAGAGGGAGTTCGGATAGCACACTCTGAATGGTCGTTTGGTTCACCGAGATGCATACATGTAGGATCTTCTGAAAAACTGGAGGAGTTGGAATACAGATTATACTTTCATCATTACTCTTTCCCTATGCGGACGGGGCTAGGTGCACATAACCATATAATTAGCGCCGTTTCTAAAGATGGACTGAAATTTGAGATAGAGCCCGGTATTCGTATTGCTCAAGAGAGTCAGGAACGTGAATCATACGCGGTCTACGCACCAGAGATAATTCGCTTGGCAGATAGTAGCTATCGTATGTACTATTCAGGCTGGAGCGACAAAATTCGTGGTGGGATATTTAGCGCCTCTTCACTAGATGGGCTGAACTTTATCAAAGATGCAGGGCCGGTTTTGGACCTTGATAGGTCGCTGGACTCCCGCATGCTCTCTGAACCTTGTGTCATTAATCTCAATGATGGCCGTTGCCGAATGTATTATGAGGCAGAAGATCAAGATGGTACGAGACGTATTCTAAGTGCAACATCAGCATAATAGAAAGTTGTTTAAAACCTTTTCGAACTTCCGATTTACATCAGTTCCTATGGTTTATCAGCTCTTAATTAATGATTGCTGTTAGTCGGTATCGGCCAAAACCGGACATTGTTCCAAAACAAAATTTAGATATTACGCGGTATCGCTATCCGCTTTTTCATAATCTAGGTAACGAACATGAAATATCTCGACCTGCTTGGTATTGATCTCAGGAATGAAGTTTTATGCGATCTTTTCGAGACCTATGATGTGTCGGTAATATATGAGTATGACCGTACCCATGAAGGTTTCCCTGATGAGTACCATGCGAAAATACCTGATTTAGGCTTAGAGTTTATTTTTAATGAGAGTCAGCTCTTCAAGACTCTTTTCATAGAACAAGTAGATATAAATACCTTCAATCCATTTGATGGTGATGACAATAGCCTGAAGAAATTTGAGTCTAAATCTGAGGCCCTCCAATATTCAAGTAATACTGGTAAGCGAATATCTAAGGGTAGTTCTGACTTTATGGGTGAGGTAAAGGATTGGGTTCGCTTTGAGTATGGCAGCTATTCAATTCACTATGAGTACGTAGACTCAAAATTGCGTATGATTACGATTCAGTCCTGTGATGACTAACAAGCCAGCTTGCACTCATGGACGTTGGCCCTATAGGACGGCTGTCGGCCAATTGCAGACATTCTTGGTTAAAATACATGAGTCAGAATCAGCATATTAAAAATAGTGTTTTTCTTATTCAAGCGTTTTACCAATAAACTATTGTGGTACTTCTCAATTTATAGAGACTATCTGTTAGGTATTTCTTAGTAGAAGCTTATCAGTTGATTAGTTATGTATTAATATACATACACTGATTAATGATACTCGTTGTACTTGGAGCTAATAAATGAAATTTCTCTATTTTTTCACAGCTAGCCTGTATTTCGTTTTCTGTGGTTCTAGCTACGCAGAAAGTTTAGTGTTTGCAAAATCGGGCCCACTCGATTATTCCGCTGATATTTCAGAAACGATACTTAAAGAAGCTTATGGCCGCTTGAATATTCATATATCAACTGAGGTATTGCCTTCGGAAAGAGCACTTTTGAATGCGAACTCTGGTTTATTGGATGGAGATATTCATAGAATAATTGGATTAGAGAATCTATACCTAAATCTAATTCGAGTGCCAGTTCCAATAAATGCAATCGAAGGGATGGTTTTTTCAAAAACTAAGGGACTGAAAATTGATTCTTGGGATGACTTAAAGTACTTTTCTATAGGATTAAGAATTGGTGCCAAATTCGCTGAGGCTGGGACTCAAGGCATGAATGTATCTCCTGCTCCAACTAATGATCTGGTTTTCAAAATGCTTGATAGAGGGCGTACAGAAGTTGTCGTTAGTACTCGAATCGAGGGCTTGCTTACTTCAAAAAAACTTGGCCTTGCTAATATCTACCCAATAGAGCCTGCAATAGTTAATCTTAAGCTTTATCACTATGTTCGTAAGAAAAACAAAGCGCTTATCCCTGAGTTAACACGTATTCTGAAAATAATGGAAAAAGAAGGACGTATACTTGAGATTAAAAAGACCGCCATTGTAGAGTTACTCCGACAATAGCAAAGGTAGGCACGGTATGTTTTATTTAGAATAGAGAGTTTAATCCAAGCATCTTATAGTTATAATTCCTCGTATTAAAAATGCCTGCAATGTCTGCAATGTGTCATTTGCAGACATGGCCGGTGTCACGAAAATCCTCTTTATCCTACAGCTAACCTAAATAATTTCGTCACTAGGTAGCCATCAGATTTTGCTACTAGTCCATTTCCTAACTGCTGTCTTGTATTCAAAAAGCTTCCCAGTAAAACTTGAGCTTCCATCACCATAAATGGAGGCTATCATGTCTACAATACACAATTATTCTTCGAAAATCCCATGGAACAAAGGCAAACTGGTGGGGCAAAAAAAACCACTGAAACTGCGAGAAATATGGGAAATCAGAATAAGGTTACAACTCAATAAACGATATCGTGAACTGGCAATGTTCGATCTCGCTATTGATAGTAAATTACGGTCATGTGATTTTATTAGCCTAAAAGTACGAGATATTTTTCTTGGCTCCGTAATACAATCCCGTGCGATAGTGCTACAGCAGAAAACTCAAATTCCTGTTAGGTTTGAAATAATGCCCCGCACACAGCAATCGGTTATCGAATGGGTGTTAGTTTCAGGAAGTCACACAAACGATTATTTGTTTCCGAGCTGTTCGAACAAAAAGAAACATATCTCTTCCAGGCAATATTCACGTATCGTCAAGAATTGGGTTAGGAGTATAGGTCTCGATACTACCGCTTACGGCACCCATTCAATGCGGCGAACAAAAGCAGCACTTATTTATAAAAGAACAAAAAACTTACGTGCTGTTCAATTACTCCTTGGGCATACCAAGCTAGAAAGTACAGTTCGGTATCTAGGCATCGATTTGGATGATGCTCTAGAGTTAGCTGAGCAAACCGAAATTTAACAGACAAGGTGGAGTCGTTCATAGCTAGTAGCTTCACCTGCTTTTAAAAACAAATATTATGAATAACTAGAGTAGGAAAAGTACGGTAGTTTCCACAATAGCTCCTCACTTTTCTACTCCTCACTTTTGTTCTCTGAGAAGATAAGTGAGGAGCAGTGAGCGCCAGTGGTTACGGAGTATCCGGTCAAAAAAAGGTACCAACTCCTCACTTTTCTTGTATAGGGACCAAAAGTGAGTGAGGAGCGCTATAATTCCTCACTTTTGAAAAACACCTCACTTTGCCCTCATTTTTTACCTCACTTATTCAATGAGAAGTATCTGGCATATAGAGCGTATCTCCCTCTCTATAAACTAAGAGTGCTGTTGTATTTTGACCACCAACTCAGCGTCATTGAGGAGTTTTCAAGCTGGTGTGTAGAGCGCTTCTATAAAAACTGCCAGGTGCCGATAGCCAGAGTAGCAGTGGTCTCTAACGGCGACTGGTCAGGTTGGAGCGATGCTTTTTGCAGTGATCAAGTCAAGCATTTTAAGGTCTCTGAAATCTTGCAGGCACTGCATTGGACTGATGAAGCGGATCTCTAGTAATTCCTGAAAATATGCCCGGACAACAGATTTAAAACAAGCAAGGTGCACTAATCGTATTTAGAGCACTCTTTAAACACGTGCTGCTGACAATTCTCACATATATTGGGTTGTAAATGCGGAAAGATATCTTCAATCGCCTTGCGCTTGCTATCGTAAAAGCGCTCCTTAGCGATCGCCGGAATTAAGCCTAATTTAACGGCGCGCTGTTTTACCAGTGGTTTCATCGCAAAAAAGTATAAGCCGCCGCCTTTTGCTTGAAGCTTTTTATCTAAGCTGATCAGTAAATCAGTACCACTTAAATCGATAAAGTTTATCCCTCCACAAATAATCAGCACTCGGCTGACACCCGGCTGGCTGAAGATGCTCTCTATTCTGTTTTGGATATGGTTAACTGAACCAAAGTAAATCGACATATCTATCCGCAGTACCCGTAACTGCGGGCACTGATATCCAGGGTGGATAGTTGCTTCAACAAAGCGGTGCTGTTCAATATTAAGCGACATTTCTGTAATTTCTGGGGTGGATGTCTTAGCCAGAAATAAAATAATTGACATCATCACCCCTAGATAAATGGCGAATTCCAGTTCCAGAAACAAGGTCGAGAAGAAAGTTATCAGCAATACCGAAGACTCAGCTTTGCTGGTACTCAGAATCTTTTTTATATGGGTAAAATCGACTAAATTGTAAGCGACTATTAGTATTACGCCGCCCATCGCAGCGACCGGTAAATATGCGGTCAGCGGCGCAACTAGCAGTACAATAAAGATTAATAATATAGCGGCGAAAATAGCCGACAATCCTGATTTTGCCCCTGCTGCAAAATTAACCCCTGAGCGGGTAAATGAGCCTGACCCTGCGTAGCAAGAGAAAAAACTGCCCACTATGTTTGACAGACCCTGGCCAATAAACTCTTGGTTCGGATAGATACGTTGATGGGATTTAATGGCGATAGCTCGACTGATAGAAACCGCTTCAATTAACCCCAGCAATGCGATAGCGAATGCTTCAGGTGCCAGTTGCTGCAGAGTATGCAAAGATAAGTCGGGCATCGACAGAGGTGGTAATCCCGCAGGTATTGCGCCCACTAAGGCGATTCCGGAATCGCTGCCAATAGTCAGCGCCAGCAGGCTGCCTGCAACCATAGCGACTAACAAGTTAGGTAGCTTGGGCCAGTATTGTTTGATCAGTATAGCGACCGCCAAAGTACCCAGACCTACACTCAAAACCGACCAGTTCAGATCTTGCAGATGACTTAAAGTGGCTATCCAGCTCTGAATAAATGACTGACCATTTTCTGCGTCAATTGCGGTGATGTGTTGCACTTGACTGGTTGCTATCAATATCGCGGCACCGGCAGTAAAGCCAATCACCACTGTGTGCGATACAAAATCGACCAGCTTCCCCAGCCTCGCCAGACCAAAAGCCAATTGATAGACCCCCGCCATTAAAGTCAGTGTCAATGTCATGGCAATAAACTGCTCACTCCCGGGTTCGGCATAGCCACTTATCGATGAGAAAACAACAATTGAGATAGCGGTGGTTGGCCCTGATATTAAATGCTTTGATGATCCGAACAGCGCCGCTATTACAGGCGTAACCATCGCGGTATACAGGCCATACTCCGGCGGCAATCCGGCGATTGTGGCAAAGGCGACTCCCTGCGGCAAAACAATCACAGCACCGGTCAAACCGGCAATAAAATCCGCTTTTACATCACTGAAGGTAAGATATTTAAACCAGACTAAAAAGGGGAAAAAATGATTCTTCATCCATACACCAAATAAAACTGCCACTACGTCGACTATAAAAAGCTAAACCAATCCAGGACTAACTTCTACTATTACTAACAAACGCACTATGCGAAAAACTATTAGGGAAGCTTGAGCAAATAAAATACATATCAACTGACCATCTTCCACCAGCTTATTAACCCACCTACCGAAGTTTTTAAGCGCAGTTTTGTCAAACCCCTGCGCTTTTAAATCATCCCTAACAACCTGAACGGTCACCGATTCACCAATTGCCCTGGGGCTCCCCACTGATTGCCAGATTGCCTGATGGTTATTAGCACTTGGTTTGTTTTCGCTGCTGGTGGCTTGCCTACCTTCCTGTATAAGTACAAGAGTAGATACAGGATCACCATCTTCATCAAAGTGAGTTGTTAATGTCTGAAAATCATAGGCAAAGGTATCAGGTGCTTCCGCGTCTTTCATCTTCAAATAGGAGAGAGTGGGCGCGGTTTCTTTACCATCACGCTTAAGCTACCGCAACATTCTGCGGCAGCACCAAAAGCTGTGTCATGTCACGAATCATATATTTACTCTCAACGGATATTCCCGCTCTGGTATCAACAGTGGGTTTAATTGGATTACTTCGTTAGTGGCCGATACCTCCGCTGCAATGAACAGATCCAACACTGTCTAATCAACTCTGACAATGACCGGAAATGCGGTTTCCCGGTCCAATATCTGATGGGCTTTCGCTTATACTATTTTTCGCCGAATGACGTCCCGCCAATATCGGCTAGGGCGGTAGCGATCCGGGTCACGCTTTGGTCGCCAAAGCCCAAGGACTGAGCAAGTCGATATTGTGTCTTGGCAGCCTCACCGAGCAATACCGGTACGCCCGAAGCGCCAGCGACTTCTGAATAGAGAACCAGATCTTTGGTTGCCGTATCCAAGGCGAATGATTTTGGATGCTCGTCAGCGATCAGGGCTGGAGCGATGGCGTGTAGTCGCTTACTGGATGCCATGCTTGCATCCATCGCCTGGTAAAGCGTATCCAGATTGACGCCCATTTTTTGTGCAACGGTGAATGTTTCATAAAGGATCGCCGAATTAGTGAGTGTCACAGCATTATTAATCAACTTTACCGTATGCCCGGTACCCGGACCACCTGTGAAAAACAAGTTTTTAGCGAATCCTTCGAGGATGCCTCGCGCCGCTTCAATCGCCGTATCTTCCCCACCTACAACAATACTGATTGTACCTTCCCATGTCATTTTAGGGCCGCCGAGAAGCGGCGCATCAACAAGCAGAATACCTTTCGATTTTGCCTTTATCTGAAGGTTGCGGGTTACCACCGGGTCGCTGGTCGTCGTATCAATAATAACTAATCCGGCGGTCCCGTTATCAATAATTCCGTCTGGCCCTTCAAACACAGAATGAACAGCAGCCATACTCGGCAGGCAAGTTATAATCACATCAGATGCAGCCGCAAGCTCCCTGCAGTTTGAAAATTCCGATGCCCCTCGTTCGACCAAATCCTCAATACCTTCTCGGTTTCGGTGGGCAACAACAGAAAGTTCAAAGCCTTTTTCAAGTAGCGTTTTGCCAATCCCCCTACCCATAAGACCGGCGCCGATCAGGCCAATTTTTTGTTCTTTGTTCATGATGTTTTTCCTCTGCGACAATCGCTATTGCGAACCATCCTTACACGTTCGGAGCCTGCGTTGAGCAGCTGGGGCTATTTCGCTGTTTGGGCTCACCACCCACTCCCCATTGAGTCGGTGGTATGTCCTGAATAATCACTCTAACGGCCGCACTGGGCACATCAATCGTTTCGCAGACAGCATCGGTGACTTTGGCGATAAGTGCCTGCTTTTGCTCGATTGAGCGCCCCTCCAGCATCAATACGTTTATAATCGGCATAAATTACTCCTCAGGGGCGCATCGCCCCATTACCGCTAACAATAGGCAGCCGCACTATTACGGCTGCGCTTAAGTTGGTTTTATTTAGCGGCAGAGGTCGTCACACTCACCGATCCTAGAGACTCTATTTCAAGACTGACATGCATGCCAGGCTCCAGTGGGATCGCCGGGGTCGCCGCACCCGCAAGTAATACTTGTCCAGCCTGCAACGAATGCCCGTTCGCCAGAGCCAAGCGCACCGCATCAATGATACTGCGCCCAGGATGGCCCATGATTGCCGCTGAGGAGGCGCAGCTGTGAGGAACACCATTCACTGACATCACCATCCCGAGATTGGCAATATTAGCTGGCAACTCAACAAACTGACCGATGATGTAGCCAGATGATGAACAGTTGTCGGCCAGTACATCTGCCAGTGAAAATTTAAAGTTTTTGTAACGAGAATCAATAATTTCCAGTGCTGGAGCTATTCCATCTACTGCCATCATCACCTCACTCAGATCACAGTTACTCGACAGAGAGCGCGACAAGCGAAAAGCGATCTCTGGCTCTATCCTCGGGTGGATAAAGCGGTTGGGATCGATCACTTGTCCGTCAGCTATAGCCATGCTCTGGGTCAGACGCCCCAGAATGCGGTCGAACACTCCCATCTGTTCGGCTTTTTCACGGCTGGTAAAGCCCATTTTTACACCGGTTATGCTATCGCCTCGCTCGACTCGATGCTGAATTAACGCATTTTGAATGATATAGGCTTGCTGTTCATCAAAGTTATGCTCAAGACTAAGCTGCGCGATAGCGACACATTCAGTCGCTGCTATATCCAGATTCCTGGACAGTTGTTCAATCATTAAATTATTCATTTTCAGGCCTCCTGGCTCTTTTGAATATCCAGGGCAACATCTACAATCATGTCCTCCTGCCCTCCCACCATGCGTCGAGCCCCCAGTTCCATCAGTATGTCCCGGACATCAACACCGTAGGTCTGCGAGGCTTTTTCAGCGTGGCGCAGAAAACTCGAGTACACTCCCGCATAACCCAGAGACAGACTTTCCCGGTCAACACGTACCGGCCGGTCTTGCAAGGGTCGCACTAAATCTTCCGCCGCATCCATTAACTTGAACAAATCACAGCCGGTGTCCCAACCCATGCGATCGGCTGCAGCGATGAATACCTCTAACGGAGCATTACCAGCACCCGCTCCCATTCCGGCCAGTGAGGCGTCAACCCGAGTCGCTCCCTCTTCGATTGCGACGATTGAGTTGGCTACTCCCAGGGACAGATTATGGTGCGCATGAATACCCACCCCGGTTGTCGGATCAAGAGCATCACGCATACTGCGAATGCGGTCTCGGACGCCGTTCATGGTCAGCGCGCCCCCAGAGTCGGTCACATAAACACAGTGCGCACCATAAGACTCCATTAACTTGGCCTGTTCGACCAGCGACTGATGGTCATTCATATGCGCCATCATCAGAAAACCGCTAACATCCATACCCATGTTGCGGGCGTGTTCGATATGCTGCCTGGAAATATCCGCCTCGGTACAGTGAGTAGCCACGCGTACCGAGCGAACTCCTGCTGCATATGCCCGCTGTAAATCTTCGATGGTGCCAATGCCAGGAATCAGCAGAGTCGTCAATACCGCGTGTTCAAGAACCTCAGACACCGCCGAGATCCATTCCACATCGGTATGCAGCCCGAAGCCGTAATTAAAACTGGAGCCGGCCAGACCATCACCGTGGGCGACTTCGATGGCATCAACCTTGGCCTCGTCCAGGGCCTTGGCAATGGATACCATTTGTTGCACCGTGTATTGATGACCCATAGGGTGCATCCCGTCACGCAAAGTTACATCCTGAATATAGATTTTTTTCTGATTCATTACTCTTGCTCCCCTGTCCGCAACGCCACTATTCTCTCCGCCGCCTTAAGCGCTGCTGATGTCATAATATCTAAGTTGCCAGCGTAAGCGGGCAGGTAGTGCCCAGCGCCTTCAACCTCGAGAAACACAGTGACCTTAAGCCCGGTCGCCAACTGATCACTCCCTGGGAGGCGAATCGCCTTATCTAAACCAACATCTTCAAACTGCACTTCCTGCTTGAGGCGATATCCAGGTACATAACTGCGAACTTCCTCCACCATCGCGGCAATTGAGTCTCGAATTGCCTGTCGATCATTGGTTTCTGCCAGAGCGTAAACAGTGTCCCGCATCACCATCGGTGGCTCAGCTGGATTGAGAATTATAATTGCCTTGCCTCTTTGAGCACCACCAACGGTTTCAATGGCCCGCGAAGTGGTTTCAGTAAATTCATCGATATTTGCGCGGGTACCGGGACCTGCAGAACGCGACGCGATGGAAGCGACAATTTCCGCGTAAGGTACTGATGCTACTCGACTGATTGCGGCGACAATAGGAATGGTCGCCTGCCCACCGCAGGTGACCATGTTGATGTTTTTGGCATCCAGGTGGCTTTCAAGATTAACTGGGGGGATCACAAAGGGGCCCAGCGCCGCCGGCGTAAGGTCCACTACCTGTTTACCGTCCTGTTGCAGCACACGGTCATGTTCTACATGAGCCTTGGCTGATGTAGCGTCAAAGACAATATCAATCTCGGGATAAATAGATAATTGTCGCAGCCCCTCCAATCCTAAATGAGTGGTGACAACACCGAGGCGCCGCGCCCGCGCCAGACCTTCAGACTCTGGATCGATACCAACCATCGCGCCCATCTCCAGCGTCTCTGACTTGCGAATAACCTTAATCATCAGGTCCGTGCCAATGTTACCTGAGCCGATGATGGCTACCTTTTTTTTGCTCATAACAGCTGTACTCTTCATATTGATTGGGTTTCAAACATCGGAAAAAGAGGCGCGAACGCTACCTAATCCAGAAATTCTGGCGGTGTAGGTTTGCCCTGGCTGAACCTGCACCATAGGTCCCAACGCGCCCGACAGGATGATGTCTCCGGCTCGCAAGTGGCGGTTGCGCAGTGCCATTTCACGGGCCAGCCAAGTCACTGCGTTAATAGGGTTGCCGAGACACGCAGCGCCCGCCCCCGTCGAGACGACTTCACCTTGCACTTCCATGCTCATGCCACATAACCGGCTATCAAAATCAGTTAATGAGCGCTTTTCATTGCCGAGCACAAACAGCCCAGATGAAGCGTTATCGGCGATGGTATCGACGATGTTGATATCCCAGTCCTTTATTCGCGAACCGACGATCTCAAGTGCCGGAAGGACGTAATCAATGGCGCTGATAACATCCGCAGTTGTAGGCTCGTCCATCAACAGATCGCGGCTGAGGATAAAAGCTACTTCCGCCTCGATTTTTGGCTGCAGCACCAAATCCATGCTTATCACCTCACCATCAGCCATGGCCATATCGGCAAACAGCATGCCGAAATCAGGTTGATCGACACCCAGCTGCGCTTGAACGGCCTTAGAGGTCAGGCCAATCTTACGACCGACCAATCGACGCCCACTTTCAAGTGCCTTGATAGTGTTGAGTTCCTGCACCGCATAGGCTGCGTTTAGATCCAGCTCGGGAAGCTCATCCCTGACCGGCGAGCAGGAGTTACGCTCCTCGGTTGCTACATACAGTTTACGTGCCGCCAACTCTATTGCGGCCTCATTTGAAAAGGGATCAGACATTGTTATACCTCATATTAATTGTGCGAAGATAATAGAGCCACCCGCCACTAGGGGACTAAACAGGGCGTAGGGCCAATTCAACTGCCAAGCCACCTTAAAGGGAGAAAGGTTGGCAGCACGGGCAAGTATATTGACCGGAACTGAAAATGGTGATGTCGCAGAATTGATTGCCCAACCCGACATAACAGCGCAGATTAATGCATCCTGGGGAATCCCAGACTCCAACAGGGGGTTAATCAACGGCAAGAAAATCAGAAAGCTGAGCGCGGGCTGCACACCAAGCTGTCCCATTAATACAAACAGCGCCACGGTCGCTGTGGGTACCAGTATCCCTGGTATGGAGATGAACTGTAGCAGCGAGAGCACCGCTCCTTCAGGCACCAGCATGACCAGTAATGTGCCAAGGACGATTGAAGACGAAATCAGAGCGGCTTCGTTGCGTGAACTCAGCACCGCTTTGGCGAGTTCAGGAAACAGCGGCTGGTTTTCTTTTACCTTGCGCCGCAGACCTAGTTTCCATGCAATGGAGAATAATGGAATGACCAGCAGAGCGGCATTGGATAACGGCTGTCCTGAAACCAGTGAGAGCACAACGATCAATAACACCAACAGGACGATCGCCGCCGAGGAGCGTAATAATGACATGGTCGGAATGGCAACCCGCTGATTAACCTTATCTGTGTCGGTAGCGCGCCGGGCAGCCAATACTTCCAGAAAGGCTGAAAAAAACCACAGAAAAAGCCCAATACAGATCGCAGTGACGGCAATATCATTCCATTGCAGATCACTGATAGTGGACGATAAGACGATAAATGGAATAGCGATCGGGGAAATGATTGGCGTGATTGGAAATCCGCGCAACACAGCGATCACAGCCCCTTCTCTTGAGGCACTGCGCTGGCCGTTGTCAGAGGCACTTATCAGCCCCGCCAGTAGCTGCAGGGCACCTATCAACAACACTACCGTCAACAGGCTGGCGCCGATTGAAAGCAGAAAAAAGCGCATTCTTCGAGGCAGGGCCACCAGAAACTTGCCACTTTCGCGGATCGCCGGCGATTGACTGGCGGTTGCTCGTAGCATGCCCGAGGCGCAAATAAATGCCCCGATAAAAAGCGCAGCATTGAGCTGCTGTGGTTCCAACTTACCGATGATAAACGCCACTGCGCTACCTACGGCTGCCAGCAGAGTCAGGATACGCGGCATTAATGCCAGCTGCATCGCCTGCAAACCAACCGCCAATAGCAGCGCACCGATCCCGATCTGTGTTGCGGTATCATCTCCAACGATGCGGCTTATCAGCGCGGCGATGATGGCAATGACTGCACACAAGGCCGCGATAGTCGGACCCTGCAGGTCGCTGGCCTGAGTCTGGGATTGGAGTTCCTGCATTACAGAGTTTTCTCTGCTTTGGCAACATTAGTCTCTAGTTGCGCATCCTCAGAGTCTCGCGACTTTTGCTGATCTTGGTGGTGTTTCCATATCGAGAAGGCCAGAAATAAAGCCGCTGCGATTAAGAAGGCTAAGGAGATAGGTCGGGTAAAGAGCCCCCATGCATGTCCATCCACCTCGACTAGACGGCGGAAGTTATCTTCGATTATCGGACCCAGTAACATGCCGAGCACAAAGGGAGCCAGTGGGTAGCGCATCCGCTCGAACAAGTAACCTAACACACCGAAGCCAACCATCACGCCAACATCAAACATGCGATTATTCATGGAGTAGACACCGGTAGCCGCCACGATGAACAAAATCGGTAGGAAATACTCCTTGGGAAGGTCGACCAGTCGACATAAATAGCGACTCAAGGTCAGCATCGCGATCATCATCACGATGGAACCGAAGAACACCGCAAGGTAGATGGCGTAAACCACTTCAGGTGTTTGAGTGAATAATTGCGGTCCAGGTTGCAGGCCATGGATCATCAACCCGCCAATTAAAATAGCTGTCGCAGGGTCACCTGGAATTCCCAGTGTCAGGGCGATGATCAACGCCCCGCCAATCGTCGCATTGTTAGCCGTTTCAGAGGCGATAATGCCCTCAACGGCCCCTTTGCCAAAACGCTCGGGGGTCTTAGAGGCATTCTTAGCTTGGGCATAGGAGATCAGCGCGGCTGGAGCCCCTCCCATCGCAGGCAGTACACCGATAAGGGTGCCGATCAGACTAGAGCGTATGTAGTTTCCAATGTTAGAGTAAATGTCAGAAAACGAGGGAAGCATCCGACCAATCACCATTGCCCCGGGCTTAAGTCGATCTCTATTGTCAGCCATTGACTCCTTCATAATCTGCGAGATTGCGAAGAAACCGATTAGCGCAGGGATCAAACTAAAACCTGCATTGAACTCGGAGATACCGAAGGTAAATCGGGGTAAACCATCAACTTCGGACATGCCGAAGGTAGCCGCCAGCATCCCCAAGGTCATGGTTACCAAGCCGCGGAGTAATGATTTTCCAGAGACGGAGACCACTGCAGCCAGCGCAAACAAGCAGACCGCGACGTATTCAGAGTAGAAGAACTGCACAGCGAATCTGGCCAGGGTAGGAGCGAAAGCCATCAAGAAACAGCCACTGACCACAGTACCGACAAAGGAAGCCACCACGGCATTGCCAATCGCTTTTCCGGCCTGACCGTTCTGTGTCATTGGATAACCATCGAGCACGGTGGCTACTGATGAAGGCGTACCGGGCATCCGAATTAAAATGGCGGTTAATGCCCCGCCAGAAATTCCGCCGACGTAGACCACCACCAGCAGCGCCATCGCCACCACCGGATCCATAGTGAAGGTGAAAGGTATCAGCAGTGCGATGGCCATGGTGGCACTCAGGCCGGGTATAATTCCGACGACAATGCCACAGAGGGTACCAAATACCATTAATGCCGCTGTTGATGGGTCGGCGATTAATTCCAAACCACCAAGAATCGAATCTAAAATATCCATTGCATTACTCCCAAAAGCCGCCTGGCAACTGTACTTTCATAACCTGGCCAAACAGTGTGTGAATCACAACCGTCGCCAGCACCGCAATAATCACTCCCTTAACCAGAGTCTGGCGACTAAAATCTTGCTTAATAACGCTAAAACTGAGGGTCAGAAACACTATCGTCAGGGGGATAAACCCAAGTACGGGGATCAGTACGACATAAAATAGTCCCACCCCAGCCGTTAATAGCGACTTCCATGAAATAGGTTCGCGCACTTCATCCGTGAGTTTGCCGCGGATCACCAAAATGAGGCCGATAATGGCAAGAATGGCCAGTATAGTTCGGGGCCAGAAGGTGGTATTTAGCTCGACAAACAGCCGAGTTTTAAAACTGAAGGTATTCCAGTACAGCAGAGCACAAAATACCAGCAGGCATAACCCGACTGTTCGGTCGTAGGTACTATTCTTATTGACTTGAGACATAGGGATGCTCTCATTAATTGTTATTGTTTAGTCGTAATTACTCTTCAAATAGGTAGCTGTTACAAGCGTTGCGCCGAATAAATTCCCAGTCATATGAGACGCCCAAGCCCAGACCTTTAGCGGGAGAAATACAGCCATCTGCTCCCAGTCCTGATACGTGGTCGTCGTAGCCACAGCTATATACCGGCGGGGCGTTGATATTGGTGCCATTGGGAGTTAACAAACCCATTTCATAAAAATTGGTATTGCGAATAGCGGCCATGCAGATCCGGTGAGCTGGGCCCGATCCATGTATTTCAACATCCATACCGAAAGCTTCCCCAAGACTGGCAATTTTGAGAGCGCCGGTAATGCCTAAGTCGAGTTCCGGGTCGGCGCGAAGAAAATCAGTTGCACCTGAGACAACCCAGTCTGCTTTGGCTTCAAGCCCACGCACATGCTCTGTCACCAACAGTGAAGTCTTTAGCTTTTCTCGCAGGCGTCGATTACCGGCCATAGATTTACCGGTATCACGCAGCGGGTCTTCGAGCCAAAAAAATCCAGCCTCATCACAGGCCCTGCCGACGCTGAGTGCATCTGCGAAAGTCACCAGATCTCCGCCTGGGTCGAGCATCAATTTTATCTTTGAGTTATTGACATTTTCCGCCATGCTAAATACTGCCGAGCGATGAGCATCCACACAGCCATGGGACCAACCGCGAAACTTAAAGCCCTTAAAGCCCTGATCAACCATATAACGACCTGCCGCAACTAAGTCATCTTGCGTGGCCAGTCCGCCATCTACATCACAGTGAATCAGGCTGGCATATACAGGCAGGCGATCGCGGTAGCTACCGACTAACTGCTGCACTGAAGTATTGAGCTGCTTGGCACTTAGGTCCCAAAGACAGATATCCAATGGACCGACACCCAGGAAACCAAGCGTTTGCAGTTGCCTCTTGCCGCGTTCGAAAAACTTCGGACGCTCACTGGAGAGCATGCCGACCAAGGTAGGCGCCAATTGCAACACTTGCGCCAGCACAGCCTTACGCCCACCCATATGGGGGACATACTCACCAAGCCGACCGTCCCACGCCTCAATACGCAGTGCAAAACTGCTGGTCGAGCTGCTCTGACCCGGTTGATAAACCGGTTTAGCACTGTTCTTGCCCCGAGCGACATCAGCTACCGGGTAATTAAATTCGATGACCTCAATACGCCGAATAGGCGCGTCCACCGACTGCTTATAGATCGGCTCAATAATGGTCACTTGGCTGTCCTCTGAATGTTCTGGATAACCTGTTGTGAAGCCTGAGCCATCAACTTGCCATCATTGAGCACGGTCACTAGACGAAAACCACGATCAATCATTCGATTGGCGAATGCGGTGCTGCCACAGTGAATGCCGGCGATGATACCTGCATCGCGGGCCGCTTTAAGCACTGCATCGAAGGCTGCCACCATCTCCGGCTGATCTGGCTCGAAACCTGGTGGAAAGCCCAAATTCAAGGAAAGGTCAGCGGGCCCAATATACAGAGCATCAATGCCGGGGGTAGAGGCGATCTCCTCAAGGTTATCTAAAGCTTCGCGGGTTTCGATCATCGCAATCAGCACGCTTTCATCATTTGCATGTTGTGGGTAATCGGCACCGGCATACAGCATCTGCCTGTGAGGGCCGAAACTGCGCTCCCCTAGAGGAGGATATTTGGCATATTGGACCAGAGTCTCGGCGTCCTTGCGGTTGTTAACCAACGGACATATCAGCGCTGAGGCACCCAAATCCAGCGTTTTCATGATGGAGACCGGCTCCAACCAGGGGACACGAGCGACTGGTACGGTATCCGTGGTTGAAATTGCCTGAAATTGTAAAGCTGCATCTCCCATATCCTGAAGACCGTGCTGCAGATCGACGGTCAAGCAGTCAAAACCTTGGTGAGCCATTAGCTCGGCACTGTAGGCATCCGCAATAGACAGGAAGCAATTGAGCACCACTCCGCCTTCGGCCCAAATACGTTTGATATTATTTTTGCGCATAAAAAAACCTCATCAAGATCTATTTGATTTGTACATGGAGCTACTGTATACCTGAAACGGTATGATTTAAAATGATAATATCTACACAGAGAATTCCAAAAAGGAATACCAATTTCTATGAAATTAAGACAATTTGAAGCCTTGCGCGCAATAGTGCGTACCGGAACGACCAGTGAGGCGGCGGAGTATCTAAGCCTGACCCAGTCAGCTGTCAGCAAACTGCTTGGCCAACTCGAAGATGAGCTCAATATCAAAATTTTTGACCGGCGCCATGGTCGCTTAATCATGACTCCTGAAGGAAAAATGATGTATGCCGATATTGAACTGGTCTTAAATACTGTCGATGCTATCAAGAATAAGTCAAAGGATACGGGTGCCCTCAAGGCCGGAGCTCTAAAAATAGGCGCAATGCCCGCATTGGGTCACGGCCTTATTCCCTCGGTACTGCGGCGATTCACAGAGATGTATCCGGGGGTGCAGTGTTCGGTGGATATCAAACCCAGAGAGCAAATTGAAGAATTAGTGACCATCGGTCATTACGACATCGGCCTCATCACTATGCCAGCGGAAACCCAGCGCCTGAAAGTGGTGCATCTGGCGAATGCTGAAGCTGTTTGTATCTTGCCAGTAGGCCATGAGCTGGCACGTTTACAAGAAATTTCAGCATTAGACTTGCAAGGCAAGTCCTATATATCTGTCGACACTGAGACACTACTGCGTCATCGCGTCGATCTGCTGTTTAGCGAAATGGGGGTCAAACGCAACTTGAAAATACACTCTCAAACCTCCTTACTTGTATGTCAGTTAGTGGCGGCCGGTGCCGGTATATCAATAGTGCACCCGCTGATAGCCTCGGCTTTCGAGTCCCGCCTGGCCATACGCCCCTTTAATCCGGCAATAAACTTAGAATATGCGATGCTGTTACCACACGGAGAGCAATCCAGGTTAATCCAGACTTTTATGAGCTTTCTGGTTAAAGGGATGAAAGAACTTCAAGATCGTGCAAATTTCTAGGTATTCCTTTATGGAATTCACCCACATTGAAATGGAATTTTTTTTCATAGCCTGAACGACTTATAGTAATGTCTATTGGCAGGTTAAACGAATATCAATGTTGTTGGGTTTTCCGGCCATAGAGACAAATACATTCATAGAAAACAATAAAAAGATGAGGTTTACAAATGAGACCAATCAAGAAAACCCTAATCGGCGCATCCATTCTGGCATTTTCACTGGGGATACTGGCCACCAATGCTCATGCGGAATACCCTGAAGACAAAACCGTAAGAATTATTATTCCGTTTGGACCAGGCGGGACAACTGATGTCGTTTTCCGTACTATTCTTCCTTACTTGGAAAAAACGTTAGGACAAACTTCTATTATCGTTAACATCAAAGGTGCCGGTGGTGCCGTCGGTACCCAGGCTGCTATTGATGCCAAGCCGGACGGTTATACCATAGGGACACTACAGACCAACACGCTAATTGCTCAAGCCGTTGGTTTAGGTAATTATGCTAACGCTGACTATCTGCCAGCAGTGAGTATCGGATTTATGCCACTGACCTTGGCAGTAAAAGGTGACAGCCCCTACAAGAATCTCAGCGACTATCAATCAGCAGCTAAAAAAGCCCCTGGTGAAATAGGTCTGTCGATGGGTGTGGGTACCTTGGCACACTTCGTTGCAATCAAAACTGAGCAGGCACTAGATGTTGATTTAAAGCTGATTAATGCCGGAGGCGGTGCCAAGAAAAAAGCATCGGTCTTAGGTGGACACTCTGCAGGTATGATCGATCCCCCTCCAGGAGTATTAGGTCTACACCGCTCTGGTGATCTACGTGTATTAGCGGTATTTGGCCCCAATCGTTTAAGCAGCATGCCTGATGTACCCACTGCAACTGAGCAGGGAGTAGATCTCAATGCTTTCCAAATGAAAGGCTTCTTTGTTCCTAAGGGAACACCACCAATGGTAATAAGCAAATTAGCCAGTGCTGTCTGCGCCTTAGGTGATAACAAGGAAATGCGTAAAAAACTAGACGATCTGTCTGTAATCTGGCGCTGCGAATCGGGCGACAAACTTATGAAGTGGGTCGACGAAGAGCGTGCTAACGTTAACGCTATAGCGCTTAGCTTAGGCTATTAACCGAACAGCTAAACCGTTCAAAATAGCTGCACGTACCCCTGCCTAATAGCCTTTACCAGGCTATTAGGCATTTTTCCATTGATGAATCTAATGATGAAAATTGCTTTCATTGGCACAGGGAAAATGGGCCGGGGGTATACCTACTCTAAGCTGGCTATCAGATCGCTCTTTCTATACATCGAATTACCAGCACATAGATGGACTGGTTAAGCCCAACAGATTGTAACTACTTCCACATTTTAACTCCGAAGATCTGAGGGATCAGAATTGAGATCGTTTTATTTTTTAATTTCGACCATAGAAAATCTTATTAGGTGGCAGTGTCCGCTTAACCTATAAGCCCAAAGGATCTGATCCCCCTATCCCTTAACTTTCAGCTGCTGCTGTTAGACCTCATTTCTGCTCTGTCCAACGGATAATTACTCTATGATAATCGGCCGGTAGGGGGGGATAAATCTCTGGAGCCTATGCTAATAGCGGACACCAACCCTTAAAAAGATTTTTATATGGACAGAGAATAAAAATGAAACTTGGCAAGTCCACCAGTAACAGCCTGTTAACTCCTCAGATCTGAGGAGTTAACTATGCAAATCCGCATAGTTTAAATTAAAGCTGAATGTTAGGTGGTTAGGGATATCTTCCTTTGATTTCTGTCGGGCAACCTGGCTACATGGGCACAGCCAAGTGCATGACAGGCCCGCGGTTACTGGCTATTTCGCTGCAATCATGACCATTTAAAACTCGCGGTTGCCGGAAAATTATTGGGTTCTTTGGTGATCATTTATCAGCAGCATTAAGCCTTTGTATTGAAAGAAGATACTACTAGACACACTGCCTATTTTTATAAAGAGTAAACGGGTAATATGGGCATAAATGAACGCAAAGCCATAACAATGAGTTGGTAGTAAATTAGCACAGAAAGTCGTTAAGTTTACTGGCAATAATGTGAGTCTAATGGTTTAAATAAAGGAATATAGGATCATAATTTCATGCCCTTCAAACGCCCAGAACGATTAGAGAATAGCGTTAAAGTAACAGGTTATAACCGTCCGATTAAAATAGCGTTCATAACCTCGAATGAAGAAAATAACGAGAACCACGCAGTACTAGATGCGATTTTCAAATATTCATATACTTGCTGGGGGGGAGCCAAGTTTCTTGTTATTCCTACATCGGATGGAGACATCATAGATCAAAAGTTTTTAGATTGGCTTGATTTTTATGATGCAGACATTGTTTATAGTTTCATTCCATTAAAAGAGACATTAGTCAAAAATATAGAGAAGTCTAATTCACCTGCGCATCTTATTGAGCATGATTTTGGAAGGGAGGGAAAATATTTAGCTGTCAAAATTGAGCACTACTGCAATCCTGTAAGCTCTATATCCACAATCCATAGCCCGTTAGTTTTTACGCATCGAAGACCTGTTCACCTTGTAGAAAAGGTAAATATTATTAGCCAAAACTCACCAGCTGTAGGTGATCGTTTTATAACTGATAATTTTGGTAACCAGTATTCTATGGGCACTGTTTTGCATGAAGTTCGAGATCTGTTTGGAACTATTTGTTTGACCGCTCAAAATACTCTTGAATACAATTGTGTCGGCACGTATACAGTGAATTCTACCATTGAAATTATTGGAAAATTAGCAAGAAGAGAGGCTATTTCAATTTCTAGGTTGGCTTCAATTCATACAGAATCTATTGGCTCTACCAGAGCAGATGGGATTAGCGATTCGTTTGCAATTTTTGTTGGCTCAAGTGTCGAAGATCGAATCTGTTTTTGGAATTCAAGGAAGTTTTATTCAGATAGGCATGATTCAGCTTGTTCTTTAATTCTATCTGCAGAGCAACTTTCTGATAATAATTTTTTAAAGGCCTTAGGTGAATACCTAAACAAATTAAATTTCACTGGTAGTAATCACAATAAAGCAGTGCTTCGATCAAAATCTGTAACAAACAACAAATTGATTGAAATTAGCGAAGGCCTTCGGTTATATACCCATAACATCATTTCAGTTGCACATGAACATGACAAAATAGTTGCTCCAACTAAGCAGCAACTAGAAGACATGTATAGATTTATCACTGATAAAGTCAGCTTCACTGTAACAGAAGATATTTCCGACACCGTCACCAATGGGCCCGAGCATTTAAAGTATATTCCTGCAATATACAAATCGCATGCTGCTGGTGAGTTTTTTGTAGAGTGCTCTATAGATAGACATAATAATTTATCTGCATATAACAATGTTGTAGATAGCTGGCTATTGCCAAGAAGGGCGTATGTATCAGGGATTTTCGGACCGCGTTGTTTAAGGGTAAGTAAAAATAAATTACCTACTTTTCTGGTCGGTAAGAGCAATGCTTCCTTTGGTCGAATCGATGATAATTCAGCGTTATCGATAAAACTCACATTACCAGGTGATATTGATATCATAAACTTTCTGATAATTGGTAAGAAAAATTATCCGAAAAATGATATGAGATGCGGTGTATTTAAAACCAATATTGAATACATCACTCATTCCGATAAGGGGAAGAACTTTATTGGTGTAGTTTCAGTGTTCGGCAGCCTTGGTGAAGCTGCTAAAATTTTGACAAATAAACTTTGGCGTGATGTATATGATCATATTATTAAGCAAGACGGTAGTTACGATTATATCTTTAAATATGACAAAATAAAAAATTTTAGCTTAGGAAATGAGATTACAAAAGCCCATATAATGAAGGAACTTCGGTTAAGCTCTATAAATGATGCTAAAAAATTTATAGCCGCGAGTTTCAAAGATTCTTTTGAGTTATTGATCCGCAAGGAAGTTATTAGTCCAGTTTACATTTGGGCTTGCGATAAATGTGGACATAAAAATTTGAAATCGGTTGATACTCTACAAGCAAAGAACTGGTGTGATATATGTTCATATAAGCATGACATGCTTATAGGGACAGAATTTTCTTGGATGTATCTATTGAACAAGTTTATACATAAGACTGTATACGTAAATCACGCCCTACCTGTGATATGGGGGCTTAATGAAATACAAAAATCTAGCAGAAACGATTCTTTCTTTTACGCCCCAGAAGTATTGCTTAAATATGATTATAGGGATAAAAACAAAAATGAAATTGATCTTATTGGTGTGTATGACGGAAAATTCTTTGTTGGTGAAGCTAAGCGGAGTGCTGATTATTTTTGCGACAAAGAGGGTGCAATAGAAACATTTTTAAATATAATAGAAGAAACATATCCAGATGAGGCCTACTTAATTTTTGAAAAAATATCGGATGATGATAGTAAATTAGAGGAGACTAGACATAAAATTGCTGAGATTGAAGTGCGCTTTAGGTTGTTATTTAAACAAAACATCTCCTTAAAAGTATTAGTATCTTCAGAAAACGAAGATTATATAAGCCCGTTTGATGGATTAGATTTTTCTGGAAAAAACACCTCAAAACTCTATGATGATTGGGAAAAATCAGAATCAATTATTACTTAACTTTCTAGCAATAGCGCCTCACTTTATGCCTCACTTTTCTACGCCTCACTTTTATTTTTGAGAAAGGCAAGTGAGGCGAACAAGAGACCAGTAAATACGGGCGATCTAGGGAAAAAAACATACGGCTCACTCACTTTTCTTGTATATACACCAAAAGTGAGTGAGGCGACTCACTTTTTAGAGTCGACTCACTTTTTCCTCACTTCATGCCTCACTTTTCATAGGCAAGAGTCAGGCATAAATAACAAATCTCCCTCCTTAATTAGCTGTCCATCATCGACCAATTTTGCTATCCAGCGCGCGAGGTTTTTAGTATCAATCCCTTGTGCTTTTAAATCACCTCTCACAACCTGTTGTGATACAGACTCCCCCACCTTTCTGCGACTTCTTACTGCTTGCCATACAGCCTGATGATTCCCTGATACATTACCAGCATTAGGCTTGTTCTCGCTGGTGGTTGCCTCTCTGCCTTCTGGTATCAGTACCAGAGTCGTTACTGGGTCCCCATCCTCATCAAAGTGAGTAGTCAGTGATTTTAGATCATAGGCGAAGGTATCTGGTGCTTCCGCGTCTTTCATCTTCATACAGGAGAGAGTGAGAGCTGTTTCTTTACCATCACGCTTAACCATCAATTCGACATCTAGCGCACCTCTAAGAGCAGAAGAACCACGGGCGCCGGCCTCTTCATTCTTACCTGAATGGTGAACTACCATCACAGTTGCGCCAGTGCCTTGTTTAATAGCATCACAGCCTTGGATAAAAGCCCCCATATCTTTAGCTGAGTTTTCATCGTTACCACCAAAGCAGCGAGCTAAAGTATCAAACACCACCAGCTTAACCGGCTGACCAGTTTGATTCTCTATGTACTGGCAATCATTAATCACGTCAAACACGGCCTCACGCGTTGCGGGGAATACAGGGCCTTTAACTCGATACATACCAGTTAATGGTTCACCATTATTAAAGTGTTTTTCCCAGCCTCTGATTCTACGTGGAACACCTATACCACCCTCCCCCACAACATACAGTACATTACCTTGTGTCACCTTGCGGCCATCCCATTCTTTACCTATCGATATATGGCAACACAGCGATAACGCGAGAAAGCTTTTAAAACTTCCACTTGGGCCATATAAGCCAATTGATGAGTCACCAGGTATAAGACCTTTCACAAGCCAAGATTGCGACGCATCATAACCCTCGGATCCAACGGCCAATGCTAATCTGGATGTAACTCCAATATCAGGCAAACTATCGATCTCTTCAATGATAGGGGTTAGTTTTCGAATATTAGACATAGATAAGCACCTCCAATTTCTTGATTCTGGAAAGCGCTAATAAATGCCTGGCGACATTCTCTGAGTTTAGCCGGTGGTTACGCTTAATTTCTGCTTCAGCTAAAGCAACTATCAACTGCTCATTGGAAAGTATTTCTTTATATTGGCTTTGTTTGAGCTGATGACGGTAATCCCTATGGGTAAACCCGTTATCAGGGAATAGTTTGTTTAGGCTTAAACCTAAGGCGCCTGTAATCTCCTCTATTGAGCAGCCGGCAAAGCAATGCAAGAGTATCTTTCCATCACTAGATTGAGTAACAGATAAGCTGGGGGAGCTATCATCGTGTGCTGGACAGCAAGCCATCCACCTATCGTTTGAGCGAGTAACGACTTTTGTAAGTCTGGAGAGAATGCTGGTAATCATTTACAGCCTCCCACGTTACTCTTTACCCCTATTTGGGGGGTGTTTTTACCCTGTATAGGGGTAATAGGATTTTTGGGGCGTAGTTTGTTTTTCTGTATAGCGTCAATGTTTTCGCAGTATCGGTTTAGTGAACCTATAGCATGCCCTAAGTCTGCAATAGCGCAGTTAACGGTACTTAACATTCTCGCGCCGTCTGGCATCTCATCAAAGTTGGTATATGAGGCCATCTTGTTTAGGCAGGCTGATACCAAGATAAACTCATCCAAAGCATCTAATGAATGACTAACCAGGCTAGGCAACAGCTCCTGAGGGACTTTTTCGGCTGTTTGAGTGAGAAGGTGCGCAAAAGCAGTGTAATTATCAGTAAGCATTAGATAACCCTCCGTATCGAAGGAGGTTAACTGCTGCAAGTAGTAGATGAGTGCCTATCAAAAGATACGGTGAATAAGGCATAACGTTTTCCCTAGCTTTACTTAAAGTAGGGTGGATCGGGTAGCCGCAAGTCCGCGCCAAGCTAGGAAGGCGCAGTGGGGGCGTTTTCTTTGGCTCCCGACCCATGCCCCCAAATATAACAACGTCCACCAGCGGGGTGCTGATAGATTGAGAATTTAGGGAGTTTGATTTCCCTAGCTTAGAAAAGGCTTGAGGATGACTAATCCACCAGCAATACCGAGTGACTAGCTCGATACGATTAATACTACAGCTCAAAATTCTGCGAAGCAATAGGAAGGCTCTTTTCATTGTAGACCTCCCTTCAGCACTTTGGGACTTGTGAGCTGTGATATATGCCCCTCAAGCTGAGTTTTAACCGAGTGATAAGCTATCTTGTGGTCTTGCCCGTTAGCAAGTGCTTGCTTATATACCCTAGATGCTAAGGCCATAGCAGAACCAATCATTAGCCTGATCTCTATTGGTTGCTCTTTTCGGGTACCAGGGTGTAAGCCAAAGGTTTTGTTTATCAGCTTTTCAAGGTTCATATGATGAATTGCTGCAGGTGTACTACTGCCTGATTCATCGATGACTGTTTGTAAACTCTCATGCGCAGCGTGATAAAATGGTATGTAGTTGCCACTTGCCTCGAGTGTGTTCCTAGCTTTATCGAAAGCCTTAATAAGGCCTATTTTTAACCGCCTTGATTCAGGTGTGTTCGAAGAATAGGTTAGTAGTAATTCAGATTGGGATCTATTTAGCAGAACAAACTTTGTTTCTCTGCCTCCAGACTTCCGCGTTTGAAACGCGAAAGTACCAAACTCTTCAAAGTCAGATTGATAACGTAATAATAGCGCTAGAACATTCTTATGCTGGTTATTTAACAGATCGGGAATAACGCGGCTATCTACTCTGAATTCAAAACCTACTTGCCGCAACTTGATGAGGGATGGTTGATTACGCATTGGCTAGCCTCCCTTCATAATGAACTATAAGCTGGTGGGCTTTATCTCTACTGCTTTCTTGAAGGGTGTAGCGAGTAAATTGGACGCCGTGAACGCCGTATTTCTCTGACTTGCGGTCAAAGGCTATACCATGCGTATTCCATAAGGTGCTTATAGTGCTATGGAGGCAGGTATCACCGTATAACCCAAGGGCTTCAGGCTCGATAAGCGATCTTGTTATTGAATGCTTGAGTGATACAATCTTCTTCGGAAGGCATTTTATCTTGCTGGTCGCTGTCGGAGCGGCTGGTAAGTGCTTATTCATCGTTAAGCCTCCATGCCAGCAGCTTCAATCTGCTTTGTTATCCATCCTTGGATATCACTTTCTTTCCAACCTACAGCTTTACCTCCCAGGCTTATATTTTTTGGGAAGCTTCCATCTTGCATCCCTCGATAAATTGCAGACCTGCCGATACCGGTTAAATGCTCAACTTCTGGACGCCTGATAATTCTATTCATGTGAAACCCCTGTGTATTCGTTGGAAGACAGGGGGATATTGCTTAAAATTTTAACTTGCTTGAAGGGACGAAAAAAAAAGAATAGTCGCGGAAGAAACTATAAATTTCGACTCCGATAAAGATATTAAAAAAAGCTGCGCAAGAAAATTAATTATTCTATGCCATACGACAACTGTTGATAGATAAAATACTCAACATTATCCGTCCAACGAAGGCTCTAAATCGGCCTCCCATTCATCTACAAATGTGTTTTCAGTCATCGCTAGCGTGAATGGGACTATAGTTTTTCTTAATTCTTCCTCACCTTTGGTGCCATCTGGAAACAAAGTGACGGCCAATACTGTATAGGATATTTCTGAATTATTGTTCTTAGCCCAAATCAATAAATCCAATAAAGGAATCACTTTGTTATTTAATATTTTAAGAGGGGTTTTCTTCTGAGGGCTCTTTTTAGGTGGAGCTGAGCCCAAAGATTTTCTGTAAATAGGCAGCAAATCTTCTAACTCGGAGAGGATTTTACGATCTCTATATCTAAGATTAATAGTGATGTTAACTGTATTCTCACTTCCTTGTTCAATGTGATATTTGTGGTCGCGCAAATCGAAAGCATCAAAGGGATCCCCAGTTTCTTCTGCTTTTGAGGCCATCATTCCCATCATCATTCTGGCTATATGTCTAGCTGTTAAAGGGGTTACACTAGCCCCTTTTCTTAAATTGAGAGCGGGATCATCCTTAAAATCTTTTTTAAACTCTTTCAATCCAAGCTTATTACTCTCGGCCCTATACAATTTTTCGATTTTCTCACCTGTGACAGCTCCAAATTGTTGGATAAATTTCCACTCTAGCTTATCGTGAATATTCATCTCCCGCCCAAGATTCAAGGATCTTAAAATTGCGACTCTTGAAACTATTTGTCTGTACAAAACAATTTCGGTTTCCAGAGATAAGCTCGAATAGTTTTGAATCTTGAACCAGCTAGGAAGGTCTTTTGTAGACGTTATTTTTACTATGCTCATAACATTCCCTAATGCTAACCCTCGTTAAATCCACCAGCCAAGCGGTGAGGATACCGCTGATTCGGGAGCTACCCTAGGCTGGAGAAACTAGTAAGAGCTGGTGGTTAAGCTCGGCTGAAATTGCCTGTAACAACGTTTTTGGCTAATGCTTGTTCTCTTAATTCGTCCAGGTAGTCAGCCCAGCGTTGCATCATTTCAGTACGTTGCTTTAAATGCTTAGTGCGGTTATACGCCCTTCCGTTAGGATCCTTTACAGCATGGGCCAGTTGTTGCTCTATCCATTCAATCCGGTATTCAAGTACTTCATCCAGTAGCGTTCTAGCCATAGCTCTAAAGCCGTGAGCTGTCATTGTGTCGTTGTCATAGCCCATAGTCCTTAACGCCGTTCTAACTGCGTTTTCTGACATTGGGCGGCTTCTGCCTCTAGCCGAAGGCAAAATATACTCACTCCTGCCCGTCAAAGGGTGAAGCTCATCTAATAAAGTAATTGCCTGCCGGCTTAAGGGGATGATGTGAGGTTGCTTAGTCTTGTCAGATATTATTTCAATGCGCAGTTCTTCTGAATTTATACTTTCCCATTTTAAGTGGCGTATTTCTCCAGGGCGGCAAAAGAACAGTGCGGATAGCTTCATAGCCGTTTGTACAACTAATGTGCCTCGAAAATTGTCTATCGCAACCATAAGATGCCCGACGTCTTTAGGCTCAGTCATCGCTGAATGGTGCTCAACCCGCTGGGGCTCAAATGCACCTTTTAGATCTGGGATGGGATCCCTGTCCGCTCGACCTGTGGCAATTGCGTATCGGTAGATTTGACTAACAAGCTGTCTGGCTCGACGGGTGGTTTCAAGCGCTCCTCTTTTTTCTATAGCTTTAAGGGTTGCTAATATAGTAGAGGTAGGAATTTCGTTGATAGCTAAAGGGCCAAGCATGGGGAAGAGATAACGATTAAATATGTTGTTGACGCGTTCTTTAGTGCCTGTAGCTTTATCTTTTTGCTTTATCGAAAACCATTCCAAAGCCACCACTTCAAAGCTATTTTCCAGATTGCTTCGTTGAGTCTCTTTCAAGATTTTCTTAAATAGGGAGGGGTCGATGCCATCAGCTAACTTTGTCCGGGCATCATCGCGTATTCCGCGAGCTACTTTTAAACTGATATCAGGGTAGGAGCCAATAGAGAGTTTCTTCTCTTTGCCTTGGTAGCGGTACTTTAAACGAAAGAGCTTTCCACCAGCTTTGGTGACAAGAAGGTATAACCCTTTCTCATCTGAAAGCTTGTAGTCTTTCTCACGTGCTTTAGCACTTTTAATTTCCCGATCGTTTAGTGACATTAGCCTACCTCCCATGGAAATTTTAAATTGGGGGCCTTTTTATGGGTGAAAAAACAGAAAAATGTAAAAGGCCCCCAATAAAGCCCCCACTTTGCACAGGATTTGTGTGAAATGCATGGGAACCGCTGAGATCATATTACGAATAAAAGCTTTTGTTTACAAGGCTTGGGAGAACTATGGGGGTGTATAGGGAAGTGAAAGTGGTACGCCTGGAGGGACTCACATGGTAATTTTAGGCCGCTTAAACAGCTGAATTATAACAATATTATCATAACCAAAAATCACCAACAACAACTTTGTGATACCAATTGTGATACCGCTGCCGAAGTTGACAGTCCGTTATTGATACGAGGGATTCGAACCCGATCCCTATTTTGACTACCTACAATACGCCTAATGCTAGCACTCTTAGGCATCGTTAGTTGTACGCCAAAGCCACCAGCTCCCACAACAGCTAAAGCACTCAGTCCGTGCATTCTCAATTTCATAACACATGTGCACACCCACAATGCCTTTAATGGTTTAACAGAACTGAAGTGCTCACGTTAAACGGTACAGCTCTATGGATGCATTTATTAAATAGGATCTATTCCTACCCCAGATGTCTTGTTGCTCAAGTTGTGCTTTATAGCATTAGATTTATTACCTTTTAATGGTAGATAATGAATACCATAGCTAACCCCATACCTAGAAACCGTCTCATTTTGAGACACACTTTGATATTGTTCATTTACCGGACAGAGTATTTATGTTGTCATGTTCTCTAAGGTAATTAGCCTGTCTAATAAAAGCAGTTTTATAACTGCACTTATACAAACTTGGATCTGCTTACAGATGCAGACCGTTCCAGTCAAAATACTTACTCTATCTGCTACACGACAGCTCTCATCGTGCAGTGCACAAGCCAAAGGGAGCACGGAGAAATATTATGAAAAAGCTTTTCGCAATAGTCTCAGCTGCTGTACTCGCTATAGGTTTGAGCGCCGGTACTATGGCCGGTAATCCAAATGGGGATAACGCCGATAACGGTCACAATAACGCTGACAATACTAACGCCCACGGTGGCAATCCTAACAAAGGCTCAGGGAATAATAGCGGTGGTGGTAATGGTGGCGATAACCCTAACAAAGGCCCTGGTAATAATAGTGGTGGAAATGGCCACGGCGACAACGATGATAAACATGGTGGCAAGCACTTATGATAAATAAGCGCAGCATCCATTAGCGCTCTGATAGGCAGTTAATCGATCTCAGAACTGTAATATGAAACAGGACGGATTCGATCAACTGCCGCAAGGCCTCTGTAATAGTTTTTCGTTACTACAGTTTTACTTCTACTTGGATTAACTATTCCAGCCCCATAGGTCACCACTTACTCTATTAATTTAAAGTATTTCTGTGACCTCCTGAAAGAGGGGATATAGAAACACTTCACTACCTAGGAATACTAGCACTACTCCTAGAGCGTTATATCTCTATATCCCCCTGATATCCAGCTTTAAGCTACACCTCTGTTACACACATAGTTCTTTCTGATGTGTGTATGTGGTTCTGGTGCAAGGTATACTCCCCTTAGTATTATCTTTAATGCTTTAGCTCCGGCCTAACTCAAAAACTATATTCCAAACTGATTTGGCCATTAAGGTAATTCTCTTTGTTACTGTCACCGAACTCCAGATCAACTAAAAGGGCTAAGTTATCTTGCTCGGCCATGCGAAAGTTTATACCGGCAAAGCGGTTATTAACATTTTCATCACCGGCATTAGCATAACTAAACTGATTACCGGCTAGATTGACCTGCGTATCATCGTCATTACTGTGCCTTGAGCTCATACCCAATCTAAACTCAACCTCACTATTATTATTCAGTTGGTAGGCGGCTGCCAATTGTGCTTTTGTTGTTAATACACGTAAGGTACGATTATCGACCTTGATATTTGAATTAGTAGTGCCTTGTTCCTGGTAACTATCTAACCATGCCATAGAGTAGTTAATCGTGGCGGATGGCCTAAACTCTATATTATCGCTGAGCTTGTAGGCCGTACTTAAGCTAAGGGACGGGCTAATAAATACGCTCGAAAAGTCAGACTTCGCCACTTCAAGTCCCTCAACATTATCGATCACTAAGCGCTCGTTATTATTGTCAGCATAACCGGCGAGTATAGATGTCGAAAAAGTCACTGAGCCTATATCAAATAAGCTATATCCTCCGACATAAAAGCTATCAGCATCGGTTTGTGAAGATGCCGTATCTGTATCAATTTTAGAGTGGACCACACCGCCAAAAAGGCCCACACGCATTTGATCAGTATACCACTCGTAACCCAAGGCAAGACCCACGTGAGTTGAGTCATAGGCCAGTGTCCCTGCTTCAGCATCTCTATTAGTACTGCCACCAAAAGTCTGAGCCCATGCTATTGGTGTACGCTGTTGAATAAACATATCCGATGACACAGTTGCTGCAACCAATTGTATGGGTTTAACAGGTTTTTTGTGCAAGGCCCGTTGATTGACCGTGTTATGAATGGATGAGGTAATACCTGATAAGGCTGATGAGCGAGCCGCTTCAACGGTTGGGTCAACCGTCACTACGTTATTGCCATTAACAAAGCCTGAAGCGGTCAAGAGATTAATATTTTCAACATTGATGAAGGTTAAATTAGCCGAAACGCTACCCCCATAGATATTAACAGTATCGTTATCACCACCATTATCACCTAAATCAATCGCACCAATGATTTGTGAGCCAGCTAATAGATTTAAGGTACTATCACTAGCATCACCTCGGACAGCAAGCGCGCCGCCTCCCGTTACTGTAATCTTCCCGCTATTGTTGATAACGACATCATCGCCGTCTGCGCGAATACCGACAGTATTTCCTGTAATCGTGCCGCTATTAGTGATAACGGCATCAGCGCCATCTGAATAAATACCTTCATTTGCGGTAATAGTGCCGCTATTAGTGATGATGACATCGGCACTACTGCCAATTGAAGCAATACCGATAAAATCTGCTGCAATCGTGCCGCTATTAGTGATGATGGCATCAGCGCCCTGTGAATAAATACCGTCCTGAGCTGCTGTAATTGCGCCGCTATTACTGATAACGCTATTAGTCCCGTTTGATTCAATACCTTTATTGCCAGTTGATTTAATGATACCACTATTGCTGATGGTAACATTTGTGCCTGAAGCAGATATGCCAGCGCCAGCTGTTGTCAGTGTGCCGCCAGCTTCAATAACGCCATTCTCATTAGCTGTTAACGTTTGGGTCGTGGTTTCTGTTTGACCATCAACAATTGTAAAATCAGCAGCATAAGCGGGTACTGATAATAGTAGAATAATTCTAAGGTTTAATACCCGTTTAATGGCAGACCGCAACAACATAATAGTTAATCCTGAAATAAATAAGTTCTAATTCAGAAAATACCATAAAAAGTAGATTGTATACTTCATTTATTACTACAATTTACAATTAGATCCAGCAAGTCATTTAATAAAAAACGTTAAGGCTTTTCACTCCGAGTAATGCGCCAAGAAGTAATATACAGTTAATAAAACCAGAGAAGAACAATTGTATATCAGCCTTAACTCAACATTAATTATATTAATATATATAGAACAGAGACGTAGCTTAAAACTTAACTTACTATTAATAATATTATTGAAATAGTTACCTAAAAATTAACTTACCATTAAGCATTTCAATATAAATAAAGCTAGTAACCTTTAGCCGTTTCTTTAGTTGAAGAAAACTACTCGATTATCATCACTTATGTTCATCCTCTTTAACTCACTTCTTTTAAACAATAAGTACTGACACAGAAGTTGAATGGAGGGGAGTTGCTATTCATCCTGCCTATGTCATGCCTGGCGAAGAAATATACATCACCACAGCACCGTATTCTGAAAACCTAGTTTGTATAGGACCTGTAGTACCTAGTAAGGGGGGATGTAGATACACTTAGCGACCTAGTAATACTAGCACTACCACTAGAGTGTTATACCTCTATATCCCCCCATCAAACTACTTTACTCTACAGCGATGTTACATCCGTAGCGCTCTCTAAAGGCGTTACCCATCAACTCCTGAATGTAACCATCATGTTCTACAGGTACGATAAAGGAATCATGGACGGGTAGAGCTGGGATACCATCGTGCATGCACTGACTCAGTATGGAGGAAGCGAGTTGTGAGTCAGCGTATTGAAGGCCTAGCCCGAAGCCGCTACCGAACTTATCAGCAATCGGTGCGTGTTTTTTCTGGATCATTGCCAGCACTCTCTTACCGCTAACCCTCTTGCGTTGATCTTCAGGCAGATCACGGATCGACATGTTTATTACCCCCATGGCAGCCTTAGGGGTTTTACAGTTGATAGCTTTAAGTGTTGCGCCTTTAAAGAACGGTCTGAACAGGTCATATTCGAATCCATCTTCAGTAAAGTCGTAGGGACAAAGCCCTTGGTAGATATCTCCTGTGATATCTGGAGCTTGAAGAAGCATTCTATACCAGTTCAAGGCATACATTACTGCCCAGGTAATCCTGAATCATTCTCTGCAGTTTTCTGAGGCCTCTTCAACTACGGGTAGCCATCAAAATAGGTCATAGTCCCACGTTGATAAATAGCCTACGGTGTCGAGTATCTAAGGCATTAATTTTAGTCACTTTTCGCCCTTGATTACAGGTGCATCAAGTCACTCTGGGCCAGCCACTTCATGCATATTGAGACGCAATTTGACAATGTTCATTTACTAATCAGGTTATACGTGATGTTATAGCCTGCACTGTCTGAAAACAGACAAATGAAACAGTTCCTGAAACTGTATTGGCGCATTATCGAATAGCCACCAACAACGATATAGCCAAATCGAAATACTTACTCTATCTGCTACACGCCAGCTCTCATCGTGTAACCAGGATCCAAAAGGGAGCATGGAGATACATAATGAAAAAGTTTTTCGCAATAGTGGCTGCAGCGGTATTAGCTATTGGCATGAGTGCGGGTGTTATGGCTGATAACCCAAATGACCCGGATTCTCCAAGTGCTGGTAAAGGCCATAAGACAGACAATGTAAATGCGCACGGCAACAACGATAAGGATAACGGCCACGGCGGCAACCAGAATGCAAATGAGAATGCTAGAAAGTAAGATCAGTAGTAAGTTGACAAATAAAAGGCAATGCGAATAATCCGATTATGATCTTTACGGAACATAATCATCCCAGTTTACAGCAAAGCCCAAAAAGCAAATTGGCCGGTCTCCGCGCTTAAATTTCACAAAGCGCGTGATCGGTTTTCTCTTTCAGACTTGATTAATCCAACCTAGCCTGTGAAATCGATAAAGCAGTTAACTCCCTTTCCAAGCGAAACAGTTACTAGGGTTGGTAGTGAAAACCTTCAGATAACCGTCAGTAGCCTTCCTTCTCTTCATCTAAATACTCATCCATGTCCAGCATTGACTCCCAATTATAAACAACATCAAACCCCATAAGTTCACGGTAAGCTGGCTCAACACGCTCCTTTAACCAGAAGCCGCACTTAGTAGCAACTATAGAGCCGTCGTGCGCTGGTAGGACTGGAATGCCTTCAGCTGTTACTTCAACCAATACACCGTCCACCAGCTGACTGTCTAGGTACTGTAGCTACTTCCAGCCTGAATTGAAGTACCGATGTTCTATGACTCGGTGTTCAGCAATGGACTAATCAAGGAGCTCATACTCTTCAACTAGGTATCCAGCAAATCGGGGGTGAACCAACTGCATAAACAATTGGGATGGATAAGTAATAGGTAAAGTGGTAACAGCACAGATAAACACTACTCCCACTCAGAATCATACTTGCCCGTTACATAACAACATGTAAGTATTAGACTTTCTTTCTATTGGATGTAGTAGGCATGGATGACGCTATAATTAATAAGTACAGCAAACTGGATGATGTTCTAGCTATAGTAGAACAACTAAATGGTTGTATGTCATTGAGGTGCAGCAGAGAGGAGCTAACAAAGATTGTTACTTCGCTGATTCACAAGGTTCCCTATTGGGTAAACCCTGTAGCCGATAACGCAGTGTTCTACCGAGGTCGCATCTCGCCAGTCAGCTTGGATACCCCAGGGGAGTACAGCTACTGTCCAAAGGAGAAGTCAAAGAGTTATGGTAGGTGTCACAGTCCAGGTACTACAGTGCTTTATGGAGCTTCTGATATACAAACTGTGGTATCTGAACTAGCTCCAGAGATCGGTGAGGTTGTTTACGTAGGAAAAGCAAAGATCCTGGCACCGTATAAAGCAACGTTTACTGCTGTGGGTGAACTTGATCATATACGGAGATACGACCGGTCATTGTTTAAAGATAACAAAACTAGAGAGACTATCTATAGTTCCTTTGGAGAATTGAACAGGGAAGATGCAACAAGAGCTCTGTTAGTGGATGCGTTTTTTGCAGAAGCATTCTCTAAGCCCGCTTCGAAAGACAATGAGTATAAAATCACCAGTGCGTTAATAGAGTATTTGTTAGACCCAACTAAGCTAAAGAAGTACGTGGATGCAGTTGCATACCCTAGTGTCGCACACCGAGGAGGCATTAATTACGCAATCAGACCAGAAGCTTTTGACGAACACTGTGAATGGGCTAACTTCTACGCATATGAGATAACAGGCAACTATGGTTACGGTCTATACACGATAAACCTTGTCGGTGTAGGTGAGTTATATGATGGCGAACAAAGAATTGAGTGGGTACGCCCAAACACTTGAACACAGTACCTACTCCGCCACCCAGCCAAGAACCACAAAGAGCTAGACGTAGCACCCAACTTAGTTCATGTAACATCAGTCACTAGCTGGAACACAGCGAGCACATCACCCGTGATCACAGTAGAGTTAGCTAGGGATTCTTTGCAGATTCAAACCCCTCCTCAAGCACTCTGTTGGCTCTGATATTCTGTCTTTACCGATGGTATAGAGAAGCCATAAACAAGGCTAATAAAGCCTGAGAGCCGGGTATAAGCCGCATCCATCTAGCTAGCAGCGCATTGATTTCATTATTAGAATCGGTCTTGTCTAGTAGTTATGCTACATGGACAATTGGCTTAAACCCCGTGACTGCCAAATACTCCGACATCATTATACCAAGCAGAGTATCTTCATCTGAACGTTTAACAATGTAAGAGTCATGTATAGGCAAAACAGGGATATCCCGGTCTACACATATCGCCAGAATTCGATCCGCAATCGCTGAGTCCATACGCTGCATCTCTAAGCCGTGGCCGGTAAAGAAGTACGGTTCAAGCTGTGGATGCTTATCTACAAAGGCATTGATTATGTCCTTAGCATTCCAAGGTACATCGTCCCCTTTAGATCGCATGGTGCATAACTTCTCGGTCAGCGCATAGTGTGCTTTTACTCTAGATCCTGCATTAAGCATGATTAGGGCCGCTAGCTTTGACGCCTTACGTGCCACAGGATTACCTTTTTCACCTATACCGTATTCAGCCAGGCAGTAGAGGTCCCCTTCAGGAACATCTTGCTGTAATTCTTTGTGGTACAGCACCGTAAGATTCAACGTTGAGTAATCTAATTCGACTGTCGATTCGGCATCTATAGTGATTCCACAGCGAAGCTCTGATGGTATAGACTGCCAGATTCCACCGTAGAATCTACCTCCCTGTTCGAAAGATCCATTACTGAACACTCTGTACAGGGATAACCCCGCGACTATAGGTTTACCATTCAAGCTGATCCTGGGGGAGTCTTGCAGGTAGCTATTGAAAGCAACCAGTCGTTGACGCATGGCTTCAGTCTCTACCGTCTCGCGATAGTCTATGAGCTTTTTATTATTGTCTTTTAACCGGATAACATCAGCTTCCGGATTACGTATCACAAGGGCTCTACCTCTGCCGCTCAACTGGCTAGACTTGTAGATATCTTTAAACCTATCCATCAGCCAGCCTGTAGCTTTAATCCTTGTTTTAACACCTCTGCTCTTCTTATCTTTAGGCTTGTAGCCAGTAATCTGATGAACTAACCCTCGCTTAATCAACTGGTCAACAGTCTTGTCTATCAGGTAATCAAACGAGATGGCTATGGGCTTGTACCTTCTAGGAATTGACGAGTAGTTTATACGTTTACGATCTATGGCCAGATAGCCTGAAGAGTCCCTAAGTTCGTTAACATGTCTGGCCATATACAGAACGAATAGGTTAGACACCAGGACATCTACATTACTGTATAACTTGGCAATCTTGGAAGGTGTTGGTGAACGTATAGTCTCGAAACAGTCTGTAGTTATATCTACAGTGATCTGCCGAGATAAACTGCTTAATTGACCGGTAGACATTAGAGAGTAATCAATAGGAATGTAGCTTGTACGATCCTGTTTAGAAAGCACTGAAGAGCAAGCCTCAGTGAGTTGTTTTGTTGTATTTTTCATATTAGTTATTATTGTGATTTATTGTAATGCCCCTATCGGAGCGAGCTCAGGAACAATCTAGGATTGACCGGTAAGGCCTACAGTAGATGTATGTGTAGATTGTTATTGTGAGAGAGGGGTTGAGGGATACTCTGTGGGATAGAGCTGTAAGATATTCTGTGAGGTAGAACTGTAGGATTCCCTAGGTTATTACCCTAGATTTAAAAACCCTTTTTCTTTTTAGTAACTGCAACGCTGTTGATCTTTATTCTTTTATGCATGTTCGTACCTCACATACATATTGGCTACGCAGAGTTCTTTCAGGCTCATTCTGCTGAGATTTATGGATTATGGAGGGCATACACTGGGTATTCTTAGGTATAGCTTTAGCGATCCATGGTCTATCTATAGATATCCTTCACTACGGGAACAAAAATAGAAATCAACTCTTTTTTGTAGATTAACTGACAACCAGTAGATAGAGGCTATGGTATCCACCGTCTCAGTAACTGTGCCTCACACAGAAGGTCTTTCAGCATGCCTAATGCAAGGCTACAGCTGTATTCTTCGGTCGTTAATCCACACTTGTCAGTAGATGTGTCTGAGCAACTCCCATTGCTTTGATCTAGCAGATTACAGTTGTTGCTTTGGTCGACTAGGAGTAATTTAATGTTCATATCAGGTCTCATTGGTTGATTGCTTACGGGTCATTCTGGAAGGAGTTCTGGCAGACTTAGCCAGGCGTTTCTTGATATCTCTAGACTGCTTCTGTAGCCAATCTAAATTCGGGGCTATAGCCTTCAGTAGCCATGTCTCATCATTGTCAGCGAACCTTTGGTCAGCTCCAGGCTTAACAAGCTCAATTGCGTAATAGCAAATAGGCTCATCTCTAAGATGCTTACCTGTTCGGTTTAGTGGGCAAACGGGCGCAGAGCATCCGTCCCAGTGAGGGCATTCGGTTGGTGTATGCATAAGTATTATTATTCTCGTTATTAAGTGTGTGGGGAAATCAGGGGGAGTGTTGGTGCCATTGAGGCTTTATCTAGAGGGGGATATGGGTAGATTCATAGGCAAGGGAATATCATTGTTTAGCCTTAAAGTAGTATCTCTATATCCCCCCTTCGTATTGATTACAGGCAGTAGCCGAGCGGCTAGACTGGGTTGCTCTACGCCCCCTCTGCCCTTGCAGAGCATCTACATCTGCAATCTCAGTGTGCAGTAGGCCTTTGTTGTGTAGCTCAAGTAAGTACTCAGCATACACTTCGACAGCTCTACGGATAACCATAGGTCTGCTGTAGTCAATCTCAGCGACACTCCTCAGTGCACGGGTTATATCGCTTATAGTACGAACAGAGCTTTCTGTCAGTCCTATGCGCTGTGTAATTGCTCTACGGGTCAAATATCGTTTTTGGGTAGTCAGTGAGTTCACCATGTGGTTGTGTATAAATAGTAGTCTCTTCCCCCCCGAAATGGATGGAGAGAGACAGGAAGTGGAATACAGGAGTGCAGCATCAAGCTCGGAGCTGTAGGTATAAAAGTGGATTTGATGGTTTTAAGTCGAACGATTGATGGTTGTATTCCTAGGCGTAACAAATTCGATTTATCAACTGCTCTCAGTGAATCAGGTCAGGTCAGGTGTTGATTAGGTATCGGTCAGGAAATGTTTGTGTGGTCCTAGGATGCAACGTTTAGACTTTTCACGTTAGTAGCCGCTATTAATTACTACAAGCTGTAATTGAATCGCGCCGGTGTTGATTAGGTATCGATCAGGAGATGTTTGTGTGTTTCTAGGATGTAACCTTTAGACTTTTCATGTTAGCCCTCACCAACTTATTGACCGTTTTCGATCAACAAGTGGCTCATACCCAACTGCCCACGCACACTCATCGGTACTCGCAAAGCCAACGACTACGGGTTATAAGAGCACATGCCTAACTACTAGCCTTCAGAATTCGGTAGACACTAGCAATGCTAATCCCAGCCTGATCAGCTATCTGTTGCCTTTTAAGTCCATCAGCTGCCAATTGTAGTACTTGTTCGGACTTTTCACGGGCTGTAGGTTTACGGCCTTTGTAGATACCCTGGGACTTAGCCTTGGCGATCCCCTCTGCCTGACGCTCTTTCCTGATGTTAGTTTCGAACTCAGCAAACACACCGAGCATGTCAAAAAATGCTTTACCGGCTGCTGTACTGGTATCCACATGCTGCTCTGTAGCCCGCAGTGATACACCTTTGTCTTTGAGTAGGTGAACAATCTCCTGTAGATTCTTAACGTTACGTGCCAGTCGATCTATACGGGTAACGACCAGGCAATCCCCTTCACGGAGAAACTCCAGTAACGTAGATAACTCCCTGCGATCACCTGTTGAAGCCTGACCAGAGACTTTCTCTTCGCGGACATGATCACAACCTGCTTTGAATAGAGCATCACGTTGAATAGTCAAATCCTGACCTTCAGTACTAACCCGCGCATAACCGTATACTTTCATTACAAACACCTATCATTAGAGTTTAGACTCAGCGATAGTTTCATATCATAACCACAAATACAACCCTATTGAGAGTCTATATTGGTTGATCTGATACCTATCATAGAGGTATACCCTATTGACACCATAAATCATGCCGGATTTTGACGCTGGTATTCCTAGGATGCAACGTTTAGAGAAGTAGTTGATTTTAAAGGAATTTATACTGAGTGGGTTTTGGGCTTTTATGAGGGGGACTATCGCTAAAATCACAGGGAAATCGACACCCCTATGGGGGGAAGTTCAGGCGAGGTAATACCGTTATAGGGGCTGACATATTTTTGCCAAAAACAGTCCCATCTATGCAGTAGTGTCTCTATCTCAATGTGCCGAACGCCTAGTTCGATGATTCTATAAGCTCAATGGCGTAGGCGCAGCTTTGTTACCCAGCTCGCATCTCTAAGGTTTCCTCAATACCCATCTCGCCACGATACAACAAGAAATCAACTTCACGTGATTACAGGCTTTTGGCTCAAATCTAAAGATCTCTTAGTGCTACCAAGCGCGATACACTACATAGGGATCACAAGGAGTTACATTTTAAGCGTGGTATGATCCAAGTTGAGGGGTAGTCGCACAGCCAGTGTTATCAATGGATCAGTTGACAAATCTATTTAGCCTGTAGCTTAATGTACGCCATTAATAACCACGGAGGGTGTAGTATGGCAATGACTGACTTAGTTATGATAAAAACTGCGATTGAGGGACTAAAGCTAACCTCAGATGCATTTCGATATTTGCGGAAGGTAAGTACTGAGTCCGAAGTGATCGATAAAATCAATAGCGCTGTTAAACAAGTAAATGACGCCCAAGAGGCTTTTTTCAATATCCGAGAAACTCTATTTACGCTCCAAGAGGAGAACCATGCATTAAAACAAAGCCTCGCAGATGTAGAAAAATGGGAGTCTATGCTCGCTGCCTACGAAGTGGTGGTAACTGAAGGAGAAGGTTTAGTATTTAAATCCAAAGAGTCTCCTCTGCGATATGCATGTCCGAGTTGTATCCAGATAAAATCAATACAGTTCCTACAAGACAAGAAAAGCCCTGACGGTTCGTTTGTATGTGATGGCTGTAAGAACTCCTACTATATTAATCCCAAGAAAACCTACAGACCTCTTAACCCAAAAACCATATTCTAATGCTATGAGCGGGGCATCAACCGCTAACCTGTGGAGACTGGTAGGTTACTCTGTCCAAGAGAAATCACGAGATTCATTCTTTGCAACATGTAACTTATACTTTTGAAGATATAACGTTAAAAATGCGTAGATATACTCAATCAATGCTTCACATTCTTCCTCAACGGAAAGCGCCCCTCTTCTCTTAATCAAATCCACGTATACTGGGTCATTGTCCCTGTGAGACTTGATAAATATAGCTATGCTCGCATCTAATTTTTCCGACTCAAGACCATGTGCCATTTTATTCCTAGCCCTATTTAACTTATGTATAGAGGGCCATAGCCATGGAGCAATGGATACTTCAGGTATTAATGCTTTAACTAAAAAGCATTTTGTGTGGAAATTAATCTGGGGTGCATTACTTGCATTAAGTACATCAGGGTATAAAACGGCAATATCAAGTAGGTCATTTAGCTTCTGTTCGATCAGATAATGGCCTCTTAGTATCTTCATCAAGAAACTAGATTCAGCGTGTAATTGTTGGCGAACGGCAGTTCTTTCTTTATCGATATTATATTGTGCCTGAGTCATAGAACGTCCTATTAAAGAAAGGCTTGGGTAGTATCAACAATAGCCATAGTAGTATCTTGGTTAATTTATATCTATTAAAGCAAGAAGAAAGCAACACTAAAGCGTCTTCACGGATCTGCCAGTAGCCTCCTGAGTGCAGTATGCTCTCCGTACTAATCAGCTATGGACATCACAGGCGACAAACCTCTCAATTGGAAGCTGTAAGTATATCTATCGGTAACACTCTCCCCGCTCTCTACATGCCTTAGAATATTTTCAATGCAACACGCCTGCGAAGTCCTGATGACTATCCTATACTTCAGTGAACAAGTTATTGCCAAGAGATGAGCAAAGGATGAGCAAACTAGCATGGGTGGGAACAGCTGTTATTCTCGCGGGGGGGGGGGGG
>JABSQZ010000019.1:0-84504 GCA_013215505.1 Oceanospirillaceae bacterium | reverse complement strand
CCCCCCCCCCCCCCCCCGCCCCCCCCCCCCCCCCCCCGCCGCCCCCCCCGCCTGCTTGATGCCCTTTATCTGTTTACAAGCCTGTAAATCGCTCCTGGCCTAAACCAACTACCCAATCTGATAACAGCTAACTCTCCTGACTCTATCAATGGAAACCACCCACAACACCACTAAAGCGTATTCAACAGATCCGCTTGTAGGTTCCTGAGGGCAGTTTGTTCTCCGTACTGATCAGCAATGGACACGCGGCTCCAACCTTGTAGCTCTTCAGCCCTTACTGCAGGTACATCAGCATTACGTAGTCTAGTACGCATCGTGTGACGCATGCAGTGACAGGTCAAACAGCCTAAACGGCCCAAGGCTTTATTCACAGTCGCTGATGCACCTTCGTTTCTGATGCGCTCTTCTGCTACTACTACATACCTGTCGAACACAAACAAAGTAGTAGCACTAGCCACTGCCCTTTTAGCGCAGAACAGCGCAGCACCTACCAAAGGCACTTTACGCACTGAGGCTTTGGTCTTGAGCCGACGAAAAGAGTTTTTGTGGAATATAATATGGGGGATGTCAGCATCCAGTTGCACATCTGTGATCTTCAGTCCCAGTAGGTCAGATAACCTGGAGCCTGTATCCAATAACATTCCGATGATATCTGCCGTGCTACCTTCGGTACTGGAGATGAACTCACGTAAACTGGCTATCTGCTGTATGTCTAAAGAGGCGCGGTCGTTTGCGTCTTCCAGTAGATTCGGGATATCAAACTCTTTGAATGGGTTGTGCATGCTATGCAGCTCGTATTCTCTGATCAGATCGTTGATCGCCGCACGTACTATGCCCAGTTGACGTTTAAGAGTGGCTGTCTTTAACCCTTTCGCTAGTCCTGCTTCTATTACAGTAGAAATATCGACCCGTTTGTACTTGGTAATCTCTCTGTCGCCAAGTAATTCCAACACCGGAGCAAAGGCAGCATTTGTCACGTTGCGTAGCTTGCGGTTTTTGGCGGTTTTATCAATCCCATTACGCTTCTTAAGGTATAGACGCTTAGCATCTGTCAGAGTGAATTGATCTCTGTCATTAAGGATAGCTAACGCCCTTAGCTCATGGTCAGCTAATACATCTATAGGGTGTTCATCGTTTGGGGCTTTAGCGCTGAGGGTATCAAAGAAATGATCGATATTAATCTCATTCTCCCGTTGCTGGGATATGGGCTTAGCTTCGAGGTCAAAGCGGGCTAACAGTGCCTGTGCTTCTTCAAGTGAACCTTCAGGTGTAATACCGTTTCGCAGCCGATACCACAAGTCATCGTCAATACGGGTCAGTACAGTGATCTGTTTAGCGGCTAACAGTTTGTCTCGGGTCTTTAACGCTTTGACGCTCATGGTCTTGCCTAGCTGGCGAGCGACATCGGTCGGAATTCTACGTCTGTAATAAAAAGGCGAGACAGGGGTCTTTTGCCAAAGATAACGGATTGTCACTGAGAGTGGCCCAACTTGGTGTATAAGAACTGGCACGGTGTACTCACTGGTTGTGTTACCAATTGTGATACCGTTCGGGGCTTGATTATGGCACTAATTCTTTAAGAAACAAAGAGTTGGACTATAAGAAGTGGTACGCCTGGAGGGATTCGAACCCCCGACCAATAGGATCGGAACCTACTACTCTATCCAGCTGAGCTACAGGCGCACTGTAACGACTAAGTCATGCATGTCGCGGAGCAGTATATTACCTATGTGCTGGCGTACTGTCTATGCATCTAAGCGACTGCCGGGAAATAAACCCTATAATTGGCTGCATTTACAATCTGGCAACTCGGCTTTGTCGGTGAATTTATACGAATAAACCCAGAATGGGTCAAAAATAGTGAAAAACAGCTATCTTTAATAGCACAGAGGACAAAACTGCATTTTCGTCACGCACTTTTACTTGTATACTTGCCTGAAACTAAATACTGAGATTGCTAGACAGTTGTTTTATAAAAATACTTCTGTGATGGACAATCCATATACTATGACTAACGAGGCCACCCCAGTGAATTTAACTTTAAAAATAGCATCTATCGCTAGTGTTTTAGGTTTAAGCTTACTTTTATCTTTTAATACCCATGCCACATCACAAGACAAGTTAATTGAGCGAATCAAGCCTGTTGGCCAAGTCTGTGTAGAAGGTGATGACTCTTGTGGCGGTGCGGTTACCGCAGTTGCAGCAAGTGGTCCTGCCAGAACCGGCGTAGAAGTTTACGACACAAAATGTGCTCTGTGCCACGCCGCTGGCGTATCAGGCGCTCCGAAGTTCGGTACTTCAGAATGGACTGACCGCAACGCCAGAGGCATAGAAGCACTGCTTGCCACTGCTATCTCTGGTATCAATGCGATGCCGGCAAAGGGATTGTGTGGTGATTGTAGCGATGACGAGCTACAAGCTGCAATCGAACACATGATCAAAAGCGCACCTTAAATACGGCGCGCCACAAAAAAAGCAGCCCCGGCTGCTTTTTTTACGTCTACCTACTTCCGACTTCCGACTTCCGACTTCCAACTTCCAACTTCCAACTTCCAACTTCCAACTAGTCTATTTCTCCCCCAACATCTGTGCAATACTTCCCCAGACATTCTCCAGGATAATAGTTTGTGCAGCGGCATTAGGGTGTAACCTGTCAGCCTGCATCAGCTCTGGATTCAGCGCTACATTTTGCATCAGAAATGGCACTCTGTACACTTGTTCAAGTTCGGCTAATTGCTCAAATATATTAAAGAATTTCTCGGTATATCTGGGACCGTAGTTGGAGGGCAAGCGCACCCCGACTAAAGTCACCTTTGCCTCGGCCTGCTTAGCTAAGCTAATAAGCTGTTGAATGTTTTGCTTAATAATTTTCAACGAAGTGCCACGTAAGCCATCATTTGCCGCCAATTCAAGAACTATATAATCAGGCTGGTGTCTATCAATGAGTTCTGGTAAACGTGTGAGTCCGCCACTGGTGGTCTCGCCGCTGATACTGGCGTTAATAACAGCCACATCGGGATAGTTTTGTTTGATGCGGTCAGCCATTAGCGCCACCCAGCCCTGCTGCTGTTGCATGTTGTAGGCTGCCGATAAGCTATCACCTAATACCAGCAAGGTTTTTGCAGAGACACTCTGAGTAGCAAATAACACTAACAATATTAATAAGCGGATTATTTTCATGCAGTTGACGACCCCTTTGGCGATTGATGCGCAGCGTTTATCTAAATCATTTTCCAGTACTGACGGCGAAATATCACTGTTTAAGGACCTGAATTTACAGATCCATAAAGGTGAGAGTGTAGCCATTATCGGCCCGTCAGGTACAGGTAAATCTACACTTTTATCACTGCTCGCCTGCCTGGACACCCCCACCGACGGCACTGTCAGCCTGGCCGGGGTCGATTTAAACAGTATGCAGCAGCAGCAAAAAGCACAGTGGCGGTCAAAAAACATCAGCTTTGTATTCCAGTCCTTTCACTTATTACCTGAGCTCAGCGCCCTGGAAAATACTCAATTGCCACTGGATATTCAAGGCCATGCAGACAGCGAGCAACAGGCAAAACACTGGTTAGAAGCCGTCGGACTCGCCCCCAGAATCAGTCACTTTCCCGCGCAGTTATCCGGTGGTGAACAGCAGCGAGTGGCGATTGCCCGAGCCTTTGTCACGGCGCCGAGTTTGTTATTTGCCGATGAGCCTACCGGTAATTTAGATACTAAAACCGGTGACAACATTATTGAGTTGCTGTTTGATTTCAGCGCTAAAACCCAGGCGACCTTAATTTTGATTACCCATGATGTGCATCTGGCCTCGCGCTGTGACCGAATGTTTAATCTTCTCGAAGGGCAACTGACCGAGGTCATTAAATGAGCCCGGTATGGCGACTGGCAAGCAGGCAAATTCGCAGTCAATGGCGCAGGTCCGACTGGTTAACACTCATGTTGTCGCTGTTTATGATGACCACTTTAGTCACTTTACTGACCACCACCAGCGATCGGCTGTACAGCAGTTTGACCCAGCAGAGCGCCGAAATAATGGGTGCAGATCTGGTACTGCGCAGCCAGCAGCGGATAGCGGAAGATAAATATCAACAGGCGCTGGCTGCGGGACTACAAGCCACCAGAGTCACTCAATTTATCAGTATGGCAGAGGGCAATGAAAACAATGTGCTCAGTACTGTGCGCGCCGTCAGCAGCCCCTATCCGCTACTGGGGGTGATCAAAACTGAGCCGCCCGAACACTCTGGGATTCCCGAAAAAGACACCGTTTGGGCAGACAAAAGCTTGTTGAGCCGTTTGGGCTTAAACCTTGGCGACAGCCTGTTTTTGGGTTACAGCGAATTTAAACTCAGCCGTATACTGATCGACAGCCCGGACCGGGGCACGGGGTTTGCCAACTTTAACCCACAGATTATTATGCGTAGCGATCAGCTCGAAGCCACGGGAATTTTAGCGCCTGGCAGTCGGGCCAATTTCAGGCTGCTGGTCAGTGGCGAGCAACCGCAAATCATCGCTCTGCAACAGCAGTGGAAAAGCACTTTAGTCAAAGGTCAGCGGTTAATTAACGCCAGAGACGACCGGCAACTGAATAACAACTCGGTCTCCAACGCCAGCCGCTACCTCAAGCTCAGTGCGCTGTTATCGCTGTTACTGGGAGCGGTGGCGATACTGCTCAGTTTACAGCGCTACAGCAGTGATCAGCGCACCCGTTCAGCACTGCTGCTCAGCTTAGGTATGACTCCCAGGCAATTATTGATCATTTACAGCATGCAACTGGTCAGTGGCTGGTTGATCGCGGCACTTCTGGGGACTGGCATCGGCCTGTTTTTGCATCAGTTGATCGCGGTGCAAATGAGTGAGTTTATTCCGCATATATCCGATTTAAGCATTGCCTCTATTATTACTAGTCCGCTGCTGGCCCTTGCCATCTTGTTTATCCTGGGCCTGCCGACACTACTGCCACTGGGAAAAATTTCTATTTTGCAGATGCTGCGTAAAGACAGCAGTGTTACCGGGAGCCGCTGGCACTATTTAAGCTGCGCCCTGTTGCTCTTAGTAGCGATCAGTTTATACATGGGCTCTGTGCTATTGGCCTTAGTCATCACGGGTTTGCTATTAAGCTTGGGCTGGATAGCGGGCTTTTTGGCCCAGCACATCATCGTCGCCTTAGTAAAAAGGTTGCAGGGTCGGATCGCCTTAACACCACTACTCAAACTGCGACTGCGACAACAGCGTCACTGGCACCGGCTGCAGGCCGGGGTATTTTCAGTGCTGCTGGCGATCATGGCGGTGCTATTCTTTGTCCGCAACGATTTGATCGAACAGTGGCAGGGGCAGATCCCCAAAGACAGCCCCAATCACTTTGCCATCAATATCCAACCCTGGGAAAAAGACCGGCTACAAAGCTGGATGAGTACTCAGCAACTAGCGGCCAAACTCTATCCAATCGTGCGCGGCCGGATCATTGCGATCAATCAGCAGAGCATTGGCAGTGCGCTGAGCAAGGAACAGGCGCAAACCCATGCCCTGCACCGGGAGCTGAATCTCACCTGGCAACAACAGTTGAGCGATCAGAACTCGGTCATTGCCGGAACCTGGAATCCGGATATCGCCGGGGTGTCTATCGAATCTCGGCTGAGCGAAAACTTAGGCTTAGAAGTGGGTGATGTTCTCGGGCTGACTATAGGCGGGCAATTATTAGAGGCCCCTATTACCAGCATACGACAAGTTAACTGGGAGTCTTTTAAACCGAACTTTTTTCTAATCTATACCCCTAAGCTGTTAGAGCAGTATCCACTGACTTATATCACCAGCTTTAATATCCCCGAGCAGCAACGGCAAAAAAGTACTTTATTAGTGCGCGCCTTCCCCACTATTACCCTGATTGATATTGATAAAATATTTAAACAGGCACAGAGCATAATCGCCAAATTAGCCGACAGCGCTACTTTAGTGATGTTACTGACGATAATCTCCGGGATGTTGATGTTACTGACTATTTTGCAGCAGGAGCTGGCGCAGCGGCGCTACGAAGGGGCACTGTTGCAAACCTTGGGTGCATCCGAGAGACAGACCCGACAGTTAGATATACTGGAGTTTTGTCTGCTGGGAATAACCTGCGGCTCTATCGCCGCAGTGGTCGCCGAACTGTTGCTGGCAATCATGAGCGTCAGGTTTTTTGATCTACCAGTCAGCGCTCATCCGATGTTGTGGTGGAGCTTACCGCTTATAGCCACTATCACCTTCACTGGCATAGGCAATTTAGTCAGGGGCAAGTTAACGCTGGCCGACTGCTATACATTGCTTAAAGCCAGCTGATCGGGCCAGTCCCTCCCGGGCAGTTAAAATCACAGATAGTCGCTATTTCGGGCTATCTGTCGATTGTTTGACGCGGTTACTCTGGCTAAAAACAGTTGCCAAAGACTGTTCTATTCGGCCATTTTTCACTTCTGTCCTCTGTAGTTACAGTATAGAATGTCGAACAGAGCCAGGTCTCAATTAAGCAATTCAAGAGCATTGAAACCAAGCTAAGATTCTATACAGCCAAGCGATGTTATAAAGCTAGCCACTAACTTGCCGTTTTATTTTGAGCCTGTCCCATGAAAAAGAACTTAATACTCGATACTGATTCCTACAAACTTTCTCATTACAAACAATATCCCGCTGGCACTGAACAAGTGTTCTCCTATATAGAGAGCCGCGGTGGTCTGTTTGATAGCACGCTGTTTTTTGGCCTGCAAAAAGCGCTGCTGGAATTAAACCAATTTTTCCCCAACTGGGATGATTTTGCCGAAGCCAAAGAACTGACGGCAGCACACGGTGTGCCGTTTAATGAAGATGGTTGGCGCGAGCTAATTGAACTCGGTTACTTTCCGCTGGAGATTCGGGCACTGCCCGAGGGCAAAGTTATCCACACGCAAAATGTTTTAGTAACTGTGGTTAACACTGATGCGAGGTTTTATTGGCTCACCAGCTATTTAGAAACTTCACTGTTAAGAGCCGTCTGGTATCCCACCACAGTGGCCACCCTGTCTTTTGAATGTAAAAAAGTGATCAAACGCTACATGCAGGCGACTTGTGATTCACTGGATGGATTAGCGTTCAAACTGCACGATTTTGGTGCCCGCGGTGTCTCCAGTGAAGAGTCAGCCTGTATCGGGGGCGCTGCCCACTTAGTGAATTTCTCAGGCACGGACACACTCTCAGCAGTACGCTTTGCCAGGGACTACTACGAAGCCGGGATCTGCGGCTTCTCTATTCCCGCTACCGAGCACAGTACCATCACCAGCTGGGGCCGCGATCAGGAACTCGAGGCATATCGCAACGTACTAGAGCAGTTTCCCGAGGGACTGGTTGCCTGCGTCTCTGATTCTTACGATATTTTTAATGCTGTGAATAATTTGTGGGGAGAGCAGCTACACGCCAGTGTCACCTCTCGCTCAGGAACATTAGTGATTCGCCCCGACAGTGGTGATCCAGAAGACATACTGCCGATATTACTGGAAACTCTGGCGGAAAAATTCGGCTACACTGAGAACGGTAAAGGCTATAAAGTACTGAATGACAAAGTGCGACTGATTCAAGGTGATGGAGTTAATCTCTCCTCCATTAGCCGCATTTTAGAGACCATGACCGCCAAGCGCTGGAGCACCGAGAACATAGCTTTTGGCATGGGTGGAGGACTGTTGCAACAGTTAAATCGCGATACCCAAAAATTTGCCATGAAAAACAGCGCGGTCAAAGTTAATGGCCAGTGGCGCGATGTCTATAAAGACCCGGTCACTGACCACGGCAAGCGCTCTAAAAAAGGCCTGTTAGATTTACAGAATGGGCAGACGGTTAGAATTTCCCCTGAAGTATTATTTGCCCAGCGAGAGCAATCACAGCTGCAATTAGTCTATCGCAATGGCACCCTCCACAATCAAATGAGTTTCCAGCAAATCAGAGACAACGCTGACGCTTATAGCTGATAGACCCTGAATAATCCCTGGCAGCAAAAAGCAGCGATTTCAACAGTCGCTGTCTGCTAAGCGGCTTACTGGCATAAAACTGTTCAACATTCGACCAGCACAACCCATTATTTAAATCCACCCACAATTTTTGTGGATAAGCGGTTGAAGAAGTTCGGCACAAGGTATCAGTAACTCTCTACAGAGCCCATTACTACTGGCTTGCGCTAAGTTGATCAGTATTGCACCAATACTCGGATAACTTTATCGGCAAACACTGAATACGGCGATTTTTTAGTGAGTTTTCCCCAGGCAGAATCTAAACAGCAGAGGTTTTTTGTAAAAAGTCGAATATCTATTAACAGTTGTTGATAACAGCCTGATTCCTAATAGCTATTAACAATATATGTGGACAACTACTTGGATAGAGTATGCACAAGCTTCTGATAACCTTCTACAGGCCAGGTGATACGGGAGCTACAACAATACGATCAATAATCGACCACTGTAGATAACCTTTTGAGAATAATAGCTTAGCAATTAAACAAAAAACTGTTGATATTGCCTTGGCGTTAGCGCCGTGCGCTTCTTGAAATTACGTTGAAAATGGCTTTGATCGGCAAATCCCAGTGCGCTGGCTGTGCTGGCTAAACTACCTCCCTGTTTCAGCAGCAACCGCGCCCTCTTGATCCGCTGATCCAATTGATAGGCGTGTGGACTCTGACCGTATTGGTGTTTAAAACTGCGGATTAAATGGAACGGGCTCATATCGATAAGCTGGCAAAAATCAGTCAGTGCTAAATGACTGTCCAGCTGATCCATAATCAATTCTTGTACCCGACTGACAGTGGTTGCATCCAGTGGGGTACTGTCGGGGCTCGGGTTAAATAGATGCTGACAGTAGTCAATCAAGCTGCCCTCTGCCATTAGCGGATTATTCTCGGTCAGTAAACAGTCATACAACTTTGCGAACTGCTGATAACTTTGCAACTCTGTCTGTAAATGCTGTTTGAAGGGAAGATAATCGCGGTGCTTGTGGGCAAACATCTGACGTTGTAAATCGGCCATCCAGTTGCTGTTGATAAACAGCATTCTATAGGACCATTTCCCCTGATCCGGGTTGCACGAGTGGGCCTCTGAGGGGTTAATAGTGACAGTTACCCCCGCTTGAATTTGGTAGCTGTGCTGCAAATTTTTATATTTGGCACTGCCATAATCCACCACCCCAAATGAGAATTCATCATGGCTGTGAGTGCTATAGCAACTGTTAGAGTGATTGGCACTGCGCATTTCCACAAAATCTAAGGAGGCGCTTTTACACAAGCTGTGGACTATCTCTTTGGGCATTTTAACTCTCTAATATTTCCTATTCCCTGCAGGGTGGTCGTGGCGCTATATGTTAACGGCTAGCTGTCACTACTTTAGTGTATAACTGGCACCCTATAAAAATATGGAAACCACGGTCAGGCTCAATAGTAACCCCATTATCCGATTAAAAGTAACTTGATGGCGCTTTTCTGACAACATGTCACTGATTAAACTCCCTGCTACTGCCCAGGTACCCACCCCGAACAAACAGATGATAAAAGACAGTAAGCTGAAAATAATCACATACAAACTGGCGGGATCATTGGGGGTAACGAAGATACTGACACCGGACATCGACACTAGCCAGGCTTTAGGATTTAAACCTTGGGCCAAGCCTCCTTCGAGTATTGTTGGCGCTCGCTTATGGGTGATGTTTTCACTGTCATCAGCTGCTGCTGTGGCTATTTTATAGGACATATATAACAGGAATGTCGCACCTATATATTTAAGCAGATCGGTGATTTGTGGATGTTCACTCAATAACTGGTTTAAGCCAATACCGACCAAAAACACAATCGCAGCGTAAGACAATGAGGCGCCAAGCACATGCGGCAAGGTCCGCTTAAAACCAAAATTGACACTGGAACTGGTGGCCATAATATTTACAGGCCCAGGAGATACGGCCCCGATTAAGGCAAAAACTGCCATAGATGTAATAATTGAAAACACGGTTATCCTCTTTTATTTTTCTTAAAACAGTCGCTGCGGCCATATGTTTACGGCTCTGTCTCTGCTGACGGCTCGCTGAATCAGAGCGCTATTGTGCCCAGCCAGCGGTGATTAAAACCAGCTTATAGATTAGCAACCGCTATTTATTGAACAAAATTGCTATCTGACCAGGCTATTTGTGTCATTTTTATGTAACTAGTTACGTAAATGGTTTAGGATATGTTTTTTTATTCTCGATAGGTAATATTTTGGACCACATGAAAAAATTGGGCTGCCTGTCACTGGGCAGTCGCTTTAAACGTTTATCCGACCGTATGTATAAAGATGTGGCCAGTATCTATCAGGAGCAGGGCATTGATCTGCACCCGTCTTACTATCCACTGTTCACTCTGTTACTGCAGCAGGGCCCACTGTCTGTGACCCAGGCGGCAGAGCAATTAAATGTCAGCCACCCGGCGATCAGCAAGATTGCCGGCAAGATGATCAACGAGCGACTGCTCTATAAAACTTTAGATCCCAGTGATGAACGCCGCTATTTTCTAACTCTGGATGACAAAGCGCTACTGTTATCACAAAAAATTGAACCTATTCTAGTGCAGATGCGCCTCTACTTAGACTCCATCATTGCCAGTCAACAGCTGCCGATTTTGCAGGCATTAGATGAGTTTGAGCAGGCCTACAACAAAAGGGGGTTAATTAACCCAGTGTTGGACGCCCTGACCACTGTAGTAGATCAACAGCAGGTTGAAATAATACCCTGGAGCAGCGACTACAGAGAGGATTTCTACCGGCTTAATTTTGCCTGGTTAGAAAAGTATTTCTCGGCCAAGCTAAACCAGCTAGATCATCAGGCATTAGATACTCCGGAAAGTTACTACCTGGCTCGCGGCGGCTATATCTGGTTCGCTAAATTAAACAATCAACTGGTCGGCTGTATCGCCTTAGCCTGTCACGAGCAAGGTGTTTATGAAATTTCTAAAATGGCGGTGGATGAACAGTTTCAGGGATTTGGCATCGGCAGGAGAATGCTGCTCACTGCACTGGCAAAATCGCGGCAATTACAAGCTAATTTAGTCTATCTGGAAACATCTAGCTTGCTGCCCAGAGCCCTGACGTTATACCAACATATGGGTTTTAAACAAACACAGCACCCTAACGGGAGCTCTAACTATGAGCGCTCAGACATCTATATGGAGCTAAACATATGAGTACCCAATACTCCTCAGCCGAACAACCTGAGAGCAGACGCTTCAGTGAATTCATGGCCGGGGCCAGTGCCACTGTGCCATTGCTGGTCGGGGCAGCACCCTTTGGCATCATCTTTGGCACTTTGGCGGAGCCCAACGGACTATCTGCCCTGGGCGCTATCGCCATGTCACTTATCGTGTTTGCCGGTGCCAGTCAATTTATCGCTCTCGGGCTGTTGGCAGCGGGCGCCAGTATCCCGATTATTATCGCCACGACTTTTATTGTTAACTTTCGGCATATTTTATACTCCGCTAACTTAGTCGCTAAAGTCCGGCACTTACCCCACTACTGGCGAGCCTTAATGGCTTTTGGTTTAACCGATGAAACTTTTGCCGCCGTCAATAACCGCTATCAACAGCAGGGCAACCTGCAGCAAGCGCACTGGTTTTATCTGGGCTCATTTTTGGCCATGTACAGCAATTGGGTATTTTGTACTTATATAGGCCTAACCTTGGGCAACATTTTCCCGCAAATGCAGAACTGGGGCTTGGATTTTGCTATGTCGGTTACTTTTCTCGGTATGGTTATTCCCTATTTAAAAACTAAACCTATGTTAGTCGCCGTGCTGGTTGCTGCAGTACTGGCCGTAGCCAGTCACGATTTGCCGCACAAGCTGGGTTTACTGTTGTCCGCCTTTTCAGGGATTGCAGTGGGGTTATCATTAATGATGTTAGAAAACCGTAAAAAGAAACAATTGCAGGTGTCAGAATGAATGAGGTCTATTTGATTGGTGGTATGTTTGCCGTCACTTTCAGTGTCCGCTATATACTCTTTGCCATGGCAGGCAAAGTTAAGTTCCCGCCCTGGTTAAATCGCGCGCTTGAGTTTGTGCCACCGGTAGTACTAATGGCGATCATCGCCCCCAATATCACTATGCCTAAGGGAGAGCTATGGCTGAGCCCATTCAACCCCTGGCTGATCGCCTCGGCCATTGCTATCATCACCGCTTTAATACGTAAAGATTTACTGACCACTATCGTGGTGGGTATGCTGGCCTTTGCCGGACTTCGCTTCGGCTTGGGAATGTAGCTATTAGACAGGGGTGGGTAACATTTATGCCTGTTGTCCACCTCTTTAAGCATTCGAATAAAGCCATCTGTGCTTTAAAACCATCATTTTTTTACCGCTTTTATGCATTTTTTCGCCCTAATCAATTTTAGCTATTGCCTAGACCCTCAGTTGTTGGTTTATAATCGAGGGCCAAACCACCTATTGTAGGATTTCGCTTTGCAATCAGTTCTCGAATCAAAGCTGGAAAAGCTTTCAGCCGCTGGCCAACAACATCTTTTAACCGAAGTCATGCACGGTATAGAGAAAGAAGGCTTGAGGGTTACCCCTAAAGGTAGGTTGTCTCAATCTGATCATCCTCACGGCCTGGGGTCGGCGCTGACTAATGGCGTCATTACCACTGATTACTCAGAGTCATTACTTGAGTTTATTACCCCTGTGTATAAAAACTCATTAGATGCGATCAATTATCTCACTGACTTACACCGCTATACCTACCGGCAGTTAGGTGAAGAAATCATCTGGAATGCCAGTATGCCCTGCTATTTAGAAGGGCCTGATGACATCCGTATCGGTGAATACGGCAGTTCCAACAGCGGTAAAATGAAGCATATCTACCGTGTCGGCCTCGCCAGCCGCTATGGAAAAATGATGCAGAGCATTGCCGGCATTCACTATAATTTCTCGCTTTCTGATGATTTGTGGCAAGTGCTGCAACTGATGGAAGGCAACCAGAAATCACTACAAGACTATCGTTCCGACGGATATTTCTCGCTGATCCGCAACTTTCGTCGCCAGTCTTGGTTACTGTTGTACTTGTTTGGCGCTTCGCCCGCGCTCTCGGACTCGTTTATGACCGATTCAGAGCATCAACTGCAAACTATGAATGGTCACACTTTATACCTTCCCTACGCCACCTCGCTGCGCATGAGCGATTTTGGTTACTCCAATAAAGCTCAGGAAAGTTTAGATATCTGTTTTAATTATCTGGACAGTTATGCCAACTCATTGCGCTCGGCGATTAAAACCCCCTTCCCCCCCTACGCGGAGCTGGGAGTTAAAGTCAATGGCAGCTATCGCCAGTTAAATGCCAATGTTTTGCAAATTGAAAATGAATACTACAGCGATATCAGGCCAAAGCGAGTAGCTGCACCGGGAGAGAAGCCTGTCGATGCGCTGATCGACCGGGGCGTTGAATACATAGAAGTGCGCAACACTGATATCAACCCACTGTTAGCGGTGGGCATTGACAACTGCCAGGCACAATTTATGGATGCTTTTTTGTTAACGTGCCTGTTACAGGAAAATCGTGAAATTTGTCCTGAAGAATGTGACCGCATCAGCCACAATAACAATTTGGTTGTCAACAAAGGTCGGGAACCTGGACTTAAACTGAGCATTGCTCAGGGAGAACAATCCCTGAATGAGCTTGGCAGCCAGATTTTAGATCAAGTGCAAAAAGTGGCAGTGGCTATCGACAGCGTCAAAGGCGGCACAAATTACTTTGACAGTGTTAACAAGCAGCGCGCTAAAATCGCGGACAGCAGCTTAACGCCCTCCGCCATTATCTTAGCGTCACTGCGCGAAAGCGGGCTGCAGTTTACCGATTGGGCACTGCATGTAAGCCGACAGCATCGTGAAGATTTACTTTCATCGACACTCGATGAAAAAGTAAACACTGATCTTGCTAACACAGTGAGCCAGTCTATTTTGCAGCAACAGGAAATGGAGCAGAGCGATTCGGTCGATTTTGACCAGTTCTTAGAAGAGTATATGAATGCTTAGGGGTGAGGTGTGAGGTGCGAGTAGACAGCCTTGAGCGGGTTAAAAGCTGAGTAGCGAGTAGCGAGTAGCGAGTAGCGAGTAGCGAGTAGCGAGTAGCGAGTAGCGAGTAGCGAGTAGCGAGTAGCGAGTAGCGAGTAGCGAAACAGCTTACAGTGATTGTGAGCTGTTCAACAGATCATTTAAATAACTTCAGTACTACTGGGCGACGAAACTGACAAAGAACAAGTCAGTGACCATCTCCTCGCCCTCTTCCTCTAACAATCTTTGTTTAACCAGTAAGATAGCTTTTTTAGCCAGGATTTTTTGTGCGGCGACTGAGTTCATACTCTCTTCACTTTGTGCCATCAGTAAAAATAGAATATCGTTGCGGATAGCATAAATATGGTCTTCAAGCGCCGTTTGAGTAGCCGCAGACCCCGCCTGAATAGTGATTTCACATTTCACAAAATGCAGTTGTGTAGATTCACCGAAATTAGCGACGAAAGGCTTTAGCTCTACGTAGCCGACAAAGTCATCATCATCATCACCTGCCGCGGCGGCAAAAGGTATGCACAAACTCAAAAATAACATTAAAAATGATCTGACCAACATTCCCACAAACTCCTAAGCTTATTACTGACAATCCAATTACTTTAAGCGCAAACCGGATTAATATCTAAAAATTTTCTGATTTCGAACAGTTAATAGTATAAATTTTAAGTAGTTTCATCTTCTCTAAGCGATAACTGCCCGGATCCCGGCTGGTTCTCTGCGGGCTCAAAAGTTGCTATTAGTTTAACAGCTAACTCACCGGACTTATTCGCATCTTGCACAAGTATCGTCATTTTCCGACACAAAGCTAAGTCTCATCATATCTAATTGATATAAATATATTTAAATAAAAAGTACGATTTTAAGTGTAGCTGCAATTTTGACAGAGACACAAGTATATTTCACTTAAAACTACTATTTTTAAACTTGAGGTAGATTCTTTAGCTAAGGCTATTGCACCTCTAATAGGCTTCGGATTAGTATTGAGTAATATGTAGGAATAGCAGCACACAACTGCACCTTGCGATACGGCTCTCACAGAGATGTAAATCATCACACGATCGTTGTCTTCACATCTTTAGAGCGGTCTTATCTTCAATGCACACTGTGGCTTTTGCTGCGATCTAGCATCAGTACATCTTAGGATAAGAGTACTTTTTATAACGTTTGCTCCGCCGTTAAGTGGATGCATCTGCCATCAAAGGAAATTGATTATGTTAGAAAAATGCAAAGGGGCGCAAGAAAGATGGGGCGGCGTCAGCGAAATCATCGATGCTTGGCTAGGTGGACGACAAGTATTAATCTCTCACTTCGTTTCACTACCTTCACAGAGTATTACCCATGGTTTAAATGAACATTTAAGCTTGTTCTGTGATTTATTGATGGATTATTTGTCTTCCGGGCATTTCGAGATATATGAGCAGTTATTACGCGAGGGCAGTGAATTTGATGACGGCTCTTTGGAAGAGGCGCAAAAACTGTTCCCGATGATCCAATCGAGCACCGATAAAGCCTTGGATTTTAATGATAAATTCTCTAAAATGAACGACCCCTGTGTTCAGGAAATTCGTGAATTTGCCGAACAGTTATCCCAGTTAGGTGAAGCTCTGGAAAATCGTTTTACCCTTGAAGATAGAATGATAGAGCTATTACATTTGACCCATAGTGAAGCTATGGTTGCCAAAGGATAACGATGCAGCTACAACCGATAAAAACATTGACCACTGCTATACTCGCCCTGACCTTAGCAGCCTGCAGTTCAGGGGAGCCGCCGGTTGACTGGCAAAACTACGCCACCATTGGCCTGTTCAGCGCCACCATCTCCGAGAACGGCCAACTTGCCGCTATCGGTGCCCAAGGAGAGGGAGGCAGCCTCTGGGATATAGAAACCGGTGCCAGGCTGTACGATTGGAACCACAAAAAAGGGACTCGCACTATCGTCGCTCAAACCGCATTTTCCCCAGAGGGCGAGTTTGCGGTAACCGCTAACCAGCAAGATTTAGTGTTGTGGCACACAGCGACTGGTAGAGCGGAATGGTTTTGGAACTCTCCCGGGGAGATATTAGATATAGCCCTGACTCGCAGAGGTAATTATGCCCTGCTCGGTCTGGCTAATCACACTGCAGTGTTCTTTGACATATTAAACGGCGGCATTGTCCGTACTTTACGCCATGGCGGCCGAGTTCGCACTGTGGCTCTCAGTAGAGATGGAAAAACGGCTATTACCGGTTCCGATGATTATATTACGACCATCTGGGACATAAAATCCGGGCTGATGCTGCAGCAATTAAAACTCGACAATATTATTGATACCGTGGCCATCAGCAGCGATGGCAAAACCGCTTTCAGCGCCAGCAGTTTGGATCGCGGGGTAGTCTGGGATGTTGCCAGCGGAGATATTATTTCCTACATCAGTGGCAATGAACCTTTTAAACAAAGGCGAATCAGTTATTTAAGCGCGCGTTTTTCAACAGATGCTAGCAAATTACTCACAGGCTCCGCCTCAGGTGCGGTACAAATGTGGGATCCACAAAACGGTGAAATGCTCGGCTATTGGCGAACCCATAAAAAAGATGCCTATGGCCCAAACAGTGTCAGTGTGCTGTCGGTAGCTTTCAGTAGATCAGGGTCTTACTTAGCCTTAGGCAGTAATGGCGTTTTAAACGAATTCCAACAAAACTAAAACGCTTATTTTCACTTGAGTGATAAAAAGCAAGGTGACTGCACAGCAGTACCTTGCTCTAAAAACTCACCAGCGCTGTTTACGCGAACTAATAATCAGTTATTTATTAGCTTCGTTCTTAACAATTTCTATCAGTTCTACTTCGAAAATCAATGTTTCCCCTGGTCCGATATCTGCGCCTGCTCCCTGTAGTCCATAAGCTAACTCAGATGGAATGTACAACTTAGCTTTGCCACCTTCCTTTATAAGTTGTAAACCTTCAGTCCAACCTTTAATCACTCTGGACAATGGAAAAGTTGCTGGCTTGTCTCTTTTATAGGAGCTGTCAAACACATTCTCATCAATAGTCGAACCTTTATAATGCACTACAACAGTGTCTTCAAGAGTTGGCGCACTACCTGTACCCGCTGCAATTATTTCTATTTGCAAACCACTTTCAGTGGTAGTAACCCCTTCTCGCTTGGCGTTTTCAGCTAAGAACTTTTTACCAATTTGCATATTAACTTTGGCTTTTTCTTCTGCTGCAGCTTTATTGGCGGCAGCAAGTTCGGCTGCTTCCACTTGTTGCTTGGCAGCTTGTTGCTGTTGAAACTTGTTCAGCACAGCTTCAACTTCCGCCTCGCTAAGCTGCGGATCAGCATCGGCAAAAACGTCTTTCATCGCGGCATTAAATGCTTTGATGTCCAAATTACCAAAGCCAGATTTGATCTGTTTGGCAATCATCAAACCGAAACTATAACTGAGCTTTTGTTCTTCAGTGTCCAGAGTTGCCGCAAAAGCAGGAGCAGATAACGCAGCGCTAAGCGCTAAAGCTATAAGTGTTTTTTTCATGGTAAATTCCTTAATTATTTTTGTACTTTAGAGCAAAAAAATACAGAGTCTATTTAATAATCGTATTAAGTGCCTGAATATAACGTGGTATTTAGGACAACATTAAACAGGAAAGTTCTACCTAAATCCACGAATTCGCTGCCTATATACTCTTGCAACACTTTACCTGAGAACATTTCATAAAAAGATATTTTGCACCGGTTTCAAACTGTACAGATTGAACTGAGCAATAGTCACTTAGATACAACACAAAGACACTTTAATCTGCAGGCTAAGTATTCATCATTACCGCAGTGAGATTAACTCTTTCAAACCACTGCGCTAAATTTGGCACTTGTCTGGCCTGGCGAATTCAGTAAACCTGAAATGCAAATAGCCGAGCAAACAAGCCAGGGCAATATCGTCGATTGCTTTTAATTGACTGTTATCAGGATAGTCACGAATAACCCATTAGTCATGCAATAATAATCCAGTTTGCAGTTTCAGCGCGGGAATTTTACCCAGAAAATTCTGTTTATAATAGATAGGGCGCTCGAGGACGCTCAATGCGCACTCGCTGTTGCAAACCTAGCTGTTCAAAAACAAGGCTGAATTTACCTATAGAGAGCCATGTCGGGGATCGATAAGAATCATTTTATTCTTCTACTTTAGATAACATAAGGCAAAATTTATTTAATAGCCCCTGCAACAAACTACTTCTATGTGCTGCATTGCTCTGATTACAAAGACTACTTTGAGGACGGCTCTCAATATAAAAATTAATATTATCCCAGCCCAACTGCCTGACCCCGACACTGGATTGCATGGTTGCGCTATAGTGGTCGCTATGGGTAAATAACAATGCCAGCTCTACTTGTTCAGTCGCCAGCTCAGCTTTTAGCAGCTGTTGATAACAATCGGCAGTGGCTGACTTTATTTGTGCATCATTTTGCTGCCGCTTGAGCCAATAACGGATCTGTCGCAGCGGTGCTGTAACTTGCTGCTGCCACTGGGCGGCTTTATCTTCAACAGCAGGCAATTCAGTCAGAGGTCTGTTAACACTGGCTAACCAAAACGCCAATAGCAGTTGATTGATGGAAACTCCATGCTCATTTTGCAATGCTAACAGTTCTACGGCCACTCCCGGCTGTGCATAAAAAGTGACAGCGAACTGCCATAGTTTGTTGTCAATATCCATAGATACTCATCATCAAATTTAGTCTATTTTGCCTGTAGTGTGATAAAATCGCCGGCTGAAATTATCTATCAATATCCACCTGCCGGCCATATATGATTCAATTATTAGAACTTAGTTTACTTCGCGGTCCACAGCAACTGTTAAATAACGCAAACTTAACCTTACACTCAGGCTGGAAAGTCGGCATTATCGGTGCCAACGGTGTAGGAAAAACCAGCTTATTTAAACTGTTACTGGGTGAATTACACTTGGATGGCGGTGAGTTAAAAATCTCCGGTAATCAGACGATTGCCCATATGGCCCAGGAAGTGCAAGCAGCTAAGCGCTCGGTTTTGGATTATGTACTGGATGGCGATACTGCACTTCGCCATGTCCAGGGGCAATTACAAACGGCTGAAGCTGAGCACCAGGCCGGACGCATCGGTGAATTACACGCCCAGCTAGATAATATCGATGGCTATACCGCAGAGGCCCGCGCCCAGCAATTACTTAACGGTTTGGGTTTTGCCAGTGATGACGCCGCGCGCGACGTCAGTGATTTGTCCGGCGGCTGGCGAATTCGTCTAAACTTAGCCAAAGCGTTAATGTGTCGCTCCGATATACTACTGCTGGATGAGCCAACCAACCACTTAGATTTAGACGCGACACTTTGGCTGGAACAGTGGCTAAATAATTATCCTGGCACTTTACTATTGATATCTCACGATCGCGACTTTCTGGATCAAGTGGTTGATCATATAGTACATATGCACCGCGCTAAATTGGATATCTACAAAGGCCAATACAGCGCATTTGAGCTCGCTAAAGCAGAGCGTCTGGCACAGCAGCAAGTGCAGTACGAGAAACAGCAGCAGCGCATCGCCGAGATTGAACAATTTGTACGACGCTTTAAAGCTAAAGCCTCCAAAGCCAAACAGGCGCAGAGTCGAGTCAAAGAGCTAGAGCGCATGGAGACCATCTCGGCCGCACACATTGACAGCCCTTTCACCTTTAGCTTCCAGTGTAATGAAAAAGTATCTAATCCACTGCTGTCACTGCGCAAGGCCGATTGCGGTTACCCTGATAGCTGTATCTTAAAACAAGTATCTATTGTCCTCGCTCCCGGCTCTCGAATCGCCTTGCTGGGTCCTAACGGAGCCGGTAAGTCGACCTTAATTAAAACGTTAGTGGGCGACCTTGAACGGCTCAGCGGCGAGCGCAGCACTGGCGAGCACTTGCGAGTGGGGTATTTTTCCCAGCATCAACTGGAAGCTTTGGATCTGGAGGCATCGCCACTGGTGCACATCATGCGCCTATCCCCTACAGCTACCGACCAACAAGTACGCAATTTTCTTGGCTCTTTTGGTTTCTTTGGCGACGACGCCTTTGCACCAGTGAAGCAGTTCTCCGGCGGTGAAAAAGCCCGGGTGGCACTGGCATTAATTGCCTGGCAAAAACCTAACCTGTTATTGCTGGATGAGCCGACTAACCACCTTGATTTAGAAGTTCGCTACGCCTTAACGATGGCCATGCAGGAGTTCGAAGGGGCGGTAATTCTGGTTTCCCACGATCGTCATTTATTACGCAATACGGTGGATGAATTTTTACTGGTTGCCAACGGTGAAGTCCGTGAATTTAGCGGCGACTTAAGCGACTATCAAAACTGGCTGACCGAACAGCGACGCAACTTGTCACCGACAAAAATGGTCGGTAGAGAAAACCGCTCACAAAGTGCCGACGAGAAAAAAGAGCAGAAGCGCCTCGCCGCAGAGAGACGCACTAAGCTCAGACCACTAAAAAATAGTATTGGCAACCTGGAAAAGCAGATTGACATCTATCAGCAGCAGCTTTCCGATTTAGAGGACTCTCTGGCAGACGCCGATATGTACACTGCTGAAAATAAAAAACAATTAAAAATACTGCTCAGTGACCAGGCTTCGAGTAAAGCCAAGTTAGATGAGGCTGAAACACTGTGGATGGAGAAGCTAGAGGAATTGGAAGAGCTGGAAGCCAGTATTCACTAGGGCATAGCCCGACAAGTGCGCCGCCTTCTCTGCAAGCAACAGAGCGGCTCGTTGCGCCACAGATGCTACATCCCCAGCTGACTTATATTGATACTCTGCTGCCCTTTGACTAAGTGGCAGCAGTTTTTCTGCTCAGACTTATCGGCTTTCAACTGCCATTTTTCTTTGCTGACGCTGCTGCTGAACTTCTAACATTTTCACCAATTCTAATAGTTCATCGCTCTTATCGAGCATTAGCTCCCGCTCTCGAACCACGACCGATTCAGTCAAACCTAAAGACTCTAATACCAGCGGATCCAGGGCCTCTATCGGACCATCGGCGTACCCAGCCGAACGCAGTGACCTGCTAGCTAGGTGCACTAATTGTGCATGGGCATTGGATTTAATGTGCATGGGTGAATTTAAGTACCTGACCCCCACACAAACCTCTTTGGGGAGCGACCAGCAGTCGAACAGCCAGGCCGCAACTTGTTCGCGGGTGACATTTAAAACATGCCGTTCGATTTGCTCGATCCCCATATGCGGATTAACTTCCAAGTACCGCGAGAGTAAGGCAAAGTGCGGTGGAAATAAATGTGCCAGCGCCGCGTAGCCAAAGTTATGGATAAGACCGGTCAAATACACCATACCAGGTTTCGGCACTTCTTCTGCAACCATTTTTCGACACAAGCGTTCGGCTAAAGTTGCCGTGTACAGGGCTTGGATCCAGTAGGGGGTATGTCCCCTTGGCGTGTCTTCAGGTATGGTCAAGGTTTTACCCATAGACACACCCAGGGCTAAATTCACCACTAAATCATAGCCTAGCACTCTGATTACAGCATCTTCTATAGATTGTAACTCACCGGGGGTCGCGTAGTATGGCGATGCCGCCCAACTCATTACTTGCGCCGCCAGTGACGGATCTACTTTAACAATTGGTACTAGTCGATCGACCCCGGCCAGGGGATCGGCTCGAAGCTCAGTAATTTTTTGCGCGGTGGGAGGCAAACTCGGCAAGCCCAAAGTATCTTCCATACGCTGCTTGATGCGCAGTGCAGTGAAGCGCTCTACCGCTTTAATAATAACCTCTTCATCCGTGCCTTGGGGCTGCTGACGAAGAATTTCCTCAGGACTGATACCCACTTCAATAACCGATGCTGAACCGGCCAACCACAGCCTGGGGACGTCAAAGCTAAGCCCCGAGTGCGGCTCGATCACCGGCAGTGATTTCATATCTATGCAAGCTTTGTCTAAGTACACTGGCAGGGAGAACAATTTACGCTGCCCTTCAGTCCTACTGAGTGCATCCTGCTGGAAAAATTTGACGATATCTTCCGCCCGAATTGGCTGCAGGTGTCGTGAAGACTCCCGCCATAATACGGTTAAATTTAGTAAATGAGATGCAGGTAATAGTACTAAGACTTTCCCTTCATTATCATGCAGTAAAACGATACGGACAGCTTCAACGCTGCCAGTGACATTATCCAATCTGTGAACTCCAACGGCCACTTGATCCACCTCTCTTTGAATATTAGGCATTACTCAAAAGATTAACGCATCTTATAAAGCGTATATTCCCTGTGATTTGACAATGAATAACAGGGCTAATAGTCATAAATATACTTAGTTAGCCCGCAACACTAAGCTCATAACATCCATTGTCAGGGGCTTTATACTCTGTTGAGACCTTTATGGTCTCCCGGCTACTATATATATGTTCTATCTAAGCTCAAAGCTCTAAAACAGCATTTCGTATTTGTTATTAATACATTCATTGGCTGGCAAGCAAAATAACTCTGCGACCAACACAACTCTAATAAAGCCCTGATACAACAAGAATAGCAGTAAATTAAATTCTCACAACTCGATTAACAGTTCGCAGGGCACGTAATTTTTTTATCGTCCTGGCTAAATGAATTCGCCCTCTCACTCCCAGCTCCATATTAACCGAGTACAGCAGCCCCTCCTTTTCGCCTAAATCAATTTTTAGAATATTGGCACCGTTGGCCGCTGCCGTGGTCGCCAGATGAGCCACTATGCCGCGCTCCGAAGCCACTTCGAGACGCAAGCCGACCGAAAACTCGTCTTCCAGGTCATCCGACCACTCCAGATAGATACATTTTTCCGGATCATCTTTCATCGACTTAATATTTTTGCAGTTGCTGCGGTGTACTACAAAACCCCGCCCACTGCTGATATATCCGACAATACTGTCCCCGGGAATAGGCTGACAGCATTTTGCGTATTGGATAACAACACCTTCCGTGCCTTCAATGGCCAAGGTTTTTTGCGATAATTTTGTTTCCAGTGCTCCAGTGTCCGGTTTCAGCTTCCTGGCCACTACATAAGCCATCCGATTGCCTACACCTATATCTTGTAACAGCTCATCGACAGATTTAAGATTAGCTTCAAGCAGCAAATTCTCCATCTTAGCCGCCTCAACTTGATCGGTATTAATACCGAACTGACTGAGGAACTGATTCAGCAGACGCCTGCCCATCTGCACCGACTCATCTCGCTGCTGATTCTTTAAAAAGTGACGGATACTTGAGCGGGCTTTTCCTGTGACCACAAAATTGAGCCAGGCCATGTTTGGTTTAGCACTGGGTGTTCTGATGATCTCGACGGTTTGGCCACTCTCTAAAGGCTCTGAAAGTGGTACTAAGCGACGATTAACCCGACAGGAGATGCAAGAGTTTCCGACGTCAGTATGTATCGCATAGGCAAAATCAACTGCTGTTGCCCCCGGCGGCAATTCATAGATACGTCCTTTGGGGGTAAATACATAGACTTCGTCGGGGAATAAATCCTTTTTAACGTTGTCGATAAACTCCATTGAGTCTCCGGCACGCTTTTGCATTTCTAACATATCTTGCACCCACTTACGGGCGCGATTAAAAGAACTCACCGCAATATCGGAACTGCCATTGCCTTTATAGTAGCTGTGTTCAGCAATTCCCTGCATGGCCACAGCATCCATCTCACGAGTGCGAATCTGCACTTCTATGGTGATGTCCTTGGCGCCGAATAATTCTGTGTGCAGAGATTGGTAGCCGTTGCCTTTGGGGATAGCAATATAATCTTTAAAACGACCGTGCACCGGTTTGTATAAATTATGTATCGATCCCAGCACCCGGTAACACTCATCCACTGTCTCAGTGACAATGCGAAAGGCAAATACGTCCATAATGTCGACGAATTGCTTGCGCTGCGATTTCATTTTTAAATAGATACTGTAAAGATGCTTCTCGCGACCAAATACTATGCCTTTGAGATTTTCCTGTAGTAACCTGGCCTGGATAGAAGTCTCGATTTCTGTGATCAGATCTTTGCGCTGGCCGCGCGCCTTGATCACCGCCTGGCGAATCCTGCTGGCGCGCATCGGGTAGTAAGAAAAGAAAGAGAGTTCTTGCAGCTCGATTTGGATATTACGCATCCCCAGGCGAGCCGCTATCGGCGCATAAATATCCAAGGTTTCCTTAGCTATACGGCGGCGTTTATGGCCGGGCATTGCCCCTAAAGTACGCATGTTGTGTAATCGGTCAGCCAATTTGACTAAGATCACCCGGATATCTTCCGCCATGGCCATGACCATTTTTTGGAAGTTTTCCGCTTGCGCTTCTGCTTTAGTTTCTACTTCTAAATGGGTAAGCTTTGAGACCCCTTCAACAATGGTGGCGACAGCGGTGCCGAATTGGCCTTCAATTCCGCTAAAGTCAACTTCAGTGTCTTCGATAACATCGTGCAACATCGCCGCCATTAAACTTTGGTGGTCCATGTGCATAGTGGCGAGAATGCTGGATACAGCTAGGGGATGGGTAACATAAGGTTCACCTGATTTACGCCACTGACCCTCGTGGGCTTGCTCAGCGTAAAAATAGGCGCGGCGCACTTGATGGACCATTTGCGGATCCAAATAATCAACAAGTCGATCGGAGAGTGCGTCGATTGTGGGCATTAATTATCCTGTATTCAATATATTAAGGTATACAGTTATAATGCCCCATTCTAGTGCTCTAGGATAGTTCCTAAAGACCTATATCATTAAGAATTGTGGCGTCGATATGGCCCTCTGCAATTTCGCGCAAGGCAATAACAGTTTCCTTATCGTTCTCTTTCTCGACAAACGGCTCTTTTCCGCCTGTAGCCAGTTGCCGTGCACGCTTAGCCGCAACCATCACCAACTCAAAACGGTTTTCTACATTTTCTAAGCAATCTTCAACTGTTACACGAGCCATGGCAAACCTCAAATTTAAATATTAGTATCACAGACACTCAAATGGACGCAGCATAATACAGAAAGCCCGCCCATACTTCAATAGTAAAAAAACAGATTTGCTGTTATTTTACCAGTAGATCGATCAGCAATTGTTGATGCCGTAACTGCTGTTGGGCCAGGCGCAAACGCTTAGCTTTAAAAATACACAACAATTCTTGCAGTGCGACATCGAAGTTATCGTTGATGACCAGGTAATCAAATTCAGTATAGTGCTCAATCTCGCCAACCGAATTTTCCATGCGATGATCAACCACAGCCTGCTCATCAGTCCCCCTACCTTGTAATCTTGAGCGCAATTCCAGCTGCGAGGGAGGCAAAATGAAAATCGAAATCGCATCTTTAACAAAGTTGCGCACTTGCTGTGCACCCTGCCAGTCGATTTCCAATATCACATCGACACCCGCTGCCAACTGAGCATCAACCCAGTTTTTTGATGTACCGTATTTATTGGTAAAGACATCGGCATATTCCAAATATACATTCTCTTCAATCTGTCGATCAAAGGTAGCCATAGTCACGAAATTGTAATCAACCCCATCGCTCTCACCTTCGCGCTTTGCACGGGTAGTGTCGGAGACAGAGACTCGCACTTGGTTATCCCCAGCTAACACAGCCTTGACTAAACTGGTTTTTCCAGCACCTGAAGGCGCTGAGATTATGTATAAGGTGCCAGTGGCAATCATGCTTCTAATCCAATCATTAATTTAGCCCGCTAATATAGCAAATATCAGCGCAATTGACAGGCGTGGTTAATGCCTAAAAACTAAAGCCGATACTTGGAAACCGGCCTGCTCTGTACCGCACAATTGCTCAGTGCTGTTTAGGAAGTTACCTTATATCAATATATTTTTTTATTCTCTGTACAACTATCAATCAACCATTATTATTTTAAAGCGTTAAAAACGCCCCTAAATGACCGCCAAATTCCATTGCAATATGCTGATTTTAAACACAAAAAAATAATTGATTTATTAGCTCCACAAACACATCATTTATCCTGTATAATGCAGCGCTATTTATTCTCTAACAACATGAAGACGATGCTCTAAATAATTAGCGCAGAGGATTCTATCTTTATCCTAATAATTCGACGAGTAAAACAATGTCTGACTTATCCCTATACAGAAACATTGGTATTTTCGCCCACGTAGACGCGGGCAAAACTACCACCACAGAACGTATCTTGAAGCTGACTGGCCAAATCCACAAAACGGGTGAAGTTCACGATGGCGAGTCAACGACTGACTTCATGGAACAGGAAGCTGAGCGCGGAATAACTATCCAGTCTGCCGCTGTTACTTGCTTCTGGAAAGATCACCGTCTAAACGTTATCGATACTCCAGGTCACGTTGACTTCACTGTAGAAGTTTACCGCTCTCTGAAAGTTCTTGATGGCGGCATCGGTGTTTTCTGTGGTTCTGGTGGTGTTGAGCCTCAGTCAGAAACTAACTGGCGCTATGCCAACGAGTCAGAAGTTTCTCGTATTATCTTCGTTAACAAATTAGACCGTATCGGTGCTGATTTCCTACGCGTCGTTAAGCAAACACAAGACGTACTAGCCGCCAATCCACTGGTCATGGTTCTGCCTATAGGCATCGAAGATGATTTTGTTGGTGTTGTTGATCTGTTGACCCGTAAAGCTTTCATCTGGGATGATTCCGGTCTTCCGGAAAACTTCGAAATCACTGATGTTCCTGCGGACATGGTTGATCTGGTAGAAGAATGGCGTGAAAAGTTAATCGAAACTGCCGTTGAGCAAGACGATGACGTTATGGAAGCCTACATGGAAGGTGAAGAGCCTTCAATGGAAGACATAAAGCGTTGTATCCGTAAAGGTACTCGCACCATGGACTTCTTCCCTACTTACTGTGGTTCTGCATTCAAAAACAAAGGCGTGCAAAACGTACTTGACGCTGTTGTTGATTACTTGCCAAGCCCAGATGAAGTTGATCCACAGCCGCTAACTGATGAAGAAGGCGAGCCCACTGGTAAATTTGCACTAGTTTCGACTGAAGAATCTTTTAAAGCACTAGCCTTTAAAATTTCAGATGACCGTTTTGGTGCCCTTACCTTTGTTCGTATTTACTCTGGTACGCTGAAGAAGGGTGATACTATCCTCAATGCTGCGACAGGTAAAACTGAGCGTATTGGCCGTATGTGTGAAATGCAAGCAGATGAGCGCAAAGAGTTAAGCTCAGCACAAGCCGGTGACATTATCGCGATTGTTGGTATGAAAACTAACGTCCAAACCGGTCACACACTTTGTGATCCAAAAGACCCAATCATCCTTGAAGCAATGGTCTTCCCTACACCAGTAATCTCTATCTCTGTAACACCTAAAGATAAAGGTTCAACTGAGAAAATGGGTATTGCTATCGGTAAAATGGTTGCTGAAGATCCAACCTTTAAAGTTGAAACTGACCAAGATTCAGGTGAAACAATCCTCTCTGGTATGGGTGAGCTTCACTTAGATATCAAAGTTGATATCCTTAAGCGTACTTATGGTGTTGAACTTGAAGTAGGCCAGCCACAGGTTGCCTACCGCGAGACAATCACTACCGAAATCGACGATTCTTACACACACAAGAAGCAATCTGGTGGTTCTGGACAATACGGTAAGATCGACTACAAAATCAAGCCGGGCGAGCCTGGAACTGGTTTCGTATTCACTTCATCTGTTGTCGGCGGTAACGTTCCTAAGGAATTCTTCCCTGCAATCGAGAAGGGCTTCAAGAGCATGATGGACACTGGTACTCTTGCTGGTTTCCCTGTACTTGACGTTGAAATCGAAGTGTACGACGGTGGATTCCACGCAGTTGACTCCTCGGCAATTGCCTTCGAAATCGCTGCCAAAGGCGCTTTCCGTCAGTCAATCCCAAAGGCTTCTCCACAGCTAATCGAGCCTATCATGGCGGTTGACGTGTTCACTCCAGACGATCACGTTGGTGATGTAATCGGCGATCTTAACCGTCGTCGCGGCATGATCAAAAACCAGGAAGCTGGCGTCACTGGTGTTCGCATCAAAGCAGACGTACCACTTTCAGAGATGTTCGGCTACATTGGCAGCCTGCGTACTATGACTTCTGGCCGCGGTCAGTTCTCAATGGAATTCGCACACTACCTACCTTGCCCGAACTCTGTTGCTGAAGGCGTTATCACAGCAGAAAAAGAGAGAAATGCCGCTAAAAAATAAATAATTTTTAGCCGCTAAAATAACCCCGACGATGCAAATCCTCGGGGTTTTCTTTTATTCTGCCGTCTGAAAAGTCGCTTCTTTTACCAGTGCACAAAGCACCGTTAACTGTTGCCGCAACTGCTGCCATCCCGGATCAGCACTATCAGCGCACACCGCCCAGCCAATATTCAGCCGAAAACAATCCCCGTATAAATTCAAACTGCTAAACTCGCTGCCGATACGAAAATGAATACCTTGGCTTTTGCATTTAGCTAACAATAGCTTGCTATCTAAGCCGCTAATTTGCACCCAAATGACCAAACCTCCCTCCGCGGCACTGATTCTGGCTGCAGCAGGTAAATGCTCACGTAACAACTGGTGATAACTGTAAGCGCGCGCCGCTAAAGCCATTCTCAGGCGTCTTAAATGTTTAATATATTGCCCGGAAGTGACAAATTCACTGACCGCATTTTGCGCCAGCTGATTAACGCTGATCGACAGCGCATCGCGGTGCGCCAAATAGCGTTGAAAATAGCGGCCCGGATCACACCAGCCCAACCTGTAACCTGCCGCTAAGGTTTTTGACACTGAGCCGCACCAGATTACCCAACCAGCGCTATCCCAATTTTTAATCGGCAGCGGTGCCACCTTGCTGTAACTCAGCTCTAAAAACACATCATCTTCAATCACAGGGATACGGTATTGCGTAGCCAGTTCAGCAATTTTTTTCTTTTGCTTTACACTCAGGCAAATCCCCTGGGGATTAATAAAATTGGCGCTAAGCAGGCAGGCAGCTACCGATTCAGCCGCCAGATATTGTTCTAACTGTACGAGATCCAGCCCGTCATTATCACAGGGGATTTCCACCACTAAGCGTCCCATATTCTCTAACAGACAGAGCAAACCGTTAAAGCACGGCGAGGAGACAGCAACCGCATCGCCAGCTTTAGTAGTAATTTCCAAGGCAGTGCGCACCGCATCAATACAGCCATTGGTGATAACTAAGTTATCGCTATCCAGCGGAAAATACCGCTGACTGAAATGACTGGCTAATGCATTGCGCAAGCTCACCTCGCCCTGGGGGTCCGGATACTGATACAGCGCGTCGCCGCTTTTTAAATTACCTCGCATTAGCGCCCTATTCAGTACCGCCATCGGAATCAACGCAGGTGAAAGCTGCGCAGAGAACAGCGGCCCCCGTTGCGATGGCGGAACCAAAGCTGCGGCTCTAGGCTTAGACACTTGCGCTTTAAACTTTGGAAATACCGGGACCTCTGACTTATCCAAAGGCTGGCTGACAAAAAAGCCCGATTGTGGCACAGAGTGCAACCATCCTTGCTCCTGCAATCGATGGTAACAATTCAAGGCCGTAGTGATACTGACATTATGCTGCTTAGTCATTTTTCTAATTGAAGGCATGCGCTGCCCCTGAGCTAATTTTCCTGTGGATATCTGCTGGATAATCTCATCAGACAATTCAATATAACGTGCACTCATAAAACTGTACCCTAAAAATTTCCAATAATTGCATCTGTTTATTTTTTCTTAAAATCCCATAATAGTCAAATCAAATCTAACTGGGAGCTAAAGATGAAACCTTTACACTTATTACTCGCTATTGCTGTCACTTGTCTGTGGGGGTTTAATTTTTCGGTGATTAAAGCCGGCGTTGATACTATGGACCCTTTCATTGTTGCCGGTCTAAGATTTACCTTTGCCACATTACCGCTGATATTTTTTGTCCGCAAACCTGACGTAAGCTGGGGCTATTTAGTCAGCTACGGGGTGATTTTCGGGGTCGGTGTCTGGGGTATGATGTCACTGTCAATTGCCGAGGGACTGTCGGCGGGGATGGCCGGAGTGATCCTGGAAGCCAGTGCATTTATCAGTGTCATTCTCGGTGTGGTAATGCTCAGAGAACGCTTAAGCACTAGCAGCAAGCTGGGACTATTGCTTTCGCTTACAGGCCTGGTAATGGTGTTCAGTATAGAAGATGGATCAGTGACAACCACTGGTGCAATACTCGCCATTATCGCCGCCATCAGCTTGAGCAGCGCCACCTTGATCATTAAAAAAGCCAACATCAAAGAAATGTTTAGCTTCGTGGTTTGGTCTAGCCTGTTCGCTCCCCTACCGCTGTTCGCATTAGCCTACCTGACTAACGGTAGCAGCGGATTCATCGCCCTGAGCGGCGACTTTAATCAAATCGCCTTTGCCTCGGTATTGTTTCAGGCGTACCCAACTACTGTGATCGGCTATTGGATTTGGAATAAATTGCTAACTATTTACCCCCTTACCACTATGGGCCCACTAAAACTATTAATTCCTATCTTTGCATTATTGGGCTCAGTGATTTTTTACGATGAACAGATAGCCAGTGATAAATTAATCGCCTGCGGGTTAATTATCGCCGGGGTGGCACTGCCAATCTTTTTCGACACCCTCGGGCGGGCTTTCAATAGAGCCCGACAAGGAGCGCGGCTGACAAGCTCTAAAAATTAATTTGCAGCACAGCTATTAACTTTTCATAAGCTAATAGCTGTGTAGTGCCTTTGTAGCTGTGCATTAAGCACTTTTACTTAAAGTAAATTTCCCGGTTATCTGCTGCAGATCAACCGCCAGTGAATTCAAGTGCTCACTGGTGGTGGTGATCTCCTCTATACCAATAGCATTTTGTTGTGCCGCTTGATTGATAGCGACCAGCGCTTTATTCACCTCTTCTGCAGCAATCGATTGCTGATCGGCGGCAGCAGCTATTTGCATGGCGTTTTCGGAAATCAATTGGATCTCCCGATAAGATGTGTCTATAGAGCTAGCCGTATCTTTCGCCGAAGCCACTGTATCTCTGGCCTTATCGGTGCTCTGTTGCATCACTTCTACCGCCTGCTGAGTTCCCTGCTGCAACAGTTCAATCATATCTCTGATATCTAAGGTAGAACTCTGAGTTTTTTGCGCTAGTTGTCGCACTTCATCGGCGACTACGGCAAAACCGCGACCTTGATCTCCCGCTCTGGCAGCCTCAATAGCTGCATTGAGCGCCAACAAGTTGGTTTGGTCGGCAATACCGCGAATCACTTCCAAAATCGAGCCTATAGATTGTGAGTTTTCCTGCACTTGCGCTATCACGCTGGCAGCGGAATTTATTTCGCTGGATAATTCCTCTATGACACTAATAGTACCCGTCACTTGGCTGTGTGCCGTCTGCGAAATCACTTCAACTTGCTGTGTGGAATCGGCCACGGAACGGGCGCTGTTGGCCACTTGCAAAATAGTCGCGCTCATCTCGGTCATAGCGGTAGAGACACCTTCTATATTCACTTGCTGCTCGTGCAAACTGACATTGGATTGCTCTGCGGTACTGCTGGTTTGGCTGGCGGCACTGGACAACTCAGTGCTGACATTGGCGATACTGCCGATCACTTGCTGTAAACCTTTCGACATCCTACCCATGGCGCCGTAGACCCCGCCATGCTCAATTTCGTCGCTGAACTTTTCAGTCAGATCACCCGCGGCAATCTTATCAGTGATTAACTTCATCTGCTCTGGCTCACCGCCCAGTGGCCTGGTGATGGAAATCGCTATCATATAGGCCACCCCTAAAATGACTGCAATTGAGGCGAATAATATAATGAAAATCGTCCAGCGTAACTCCCCGACCGGCTGCATTACTTCAGCCTCATCAATCTCCACCAGCAGCGCCCAGTGCACGCCGTGGATTTTTACCGGGGTATAAGCGGACAATACCGGGTTACCGTTATAATCGATGATAATTTGCGTTTCTGTCATACCTGCCAGGGCGGCCACAGCGGCGGCTGTATCTACACCATTGTCTTTAACAGTACCGGCAAAGCTAGCTTTCATTGAATGGTTAACCGGATCCAGATAGGAGTCGGAGCGCATGCGTTTATCTTCACCCACCAGATAGCTCTCACCCGTTTCACCCATGCCTTCACGCTGTTGCATAATAGCGGCAATTTTCTCAGTGGATAGCTGTAACGCCACTATCAGCTGTACTTCACCCGCCACTTTTAAAGGCATAGCCACAAAAGCAGCGGGATCATTATTACTCGGGGCGTAGGGACTAAAGTCACTTAAGTGAAAACCGCCCTCTTCCTGCACATGTTTAAACAGCTCTCCTAACCCCGAGGACTTATACGGTCCACTGCGCAGGTTAGTCTGATAGTCGGCTTCTTTGGCCACGGTATAAAATATATCGCCTTGAGGGCTAATTAAAAACAGATCGTAATAGTCATAAGTTTCAATAAACTTTTTAAAGTAGTGGTGATTTGCCTCACCCATCGCCGCTAGCTTACCGGCAGGGGTCTGCGCGACTTGGTCAAAAATCGACTCTGACAACATAGTTAAGTCACCTTCGCGCTCGGCGAAATAACTTTCTATCTGCTGTTTCTTGATCGCGCGGATGGAAGTAAGCTGGTTATAGGCTTGAGATTTTAGAGAGTCGGTAGATATGTATAGTGCCGACATGCTTAAAACTACAGCAGGTATTAACCCTATAGCAAAAAAAGCAATGAATAACTTATGTCTTAATCTCATGGTTTAACTCGTTGTTAATTTTTTTGTCGCAAATGTATATCACATACATGAATAAACATGCAAACAAGTCCTATTTGCGGCCGTTTATATGTCCGACAGCGACAATTGATGCCAAAATATAACCACTTTGAGCCAAATGTTTTTATCTTTTTGAAACTGTAAAAATGAATTTAATTTTGCTGCTGGGAAATATCAGAAATTATATGGCGTATTTCTTTACTAGAAACAAATTTTATAGCGCCGCAGAGGATAAAATGAAGATCGTAGTGGGCCTTAAGCAAAGTAGCAGTAGCTCTATTACACTGCGGCAGTAATGAGGGATTTTGATACGCTCAAAATTATTGAGTAAAAGAGTGAAAACGTCATGATACCCATGGTAACTGGCCTCTCAAAAATATAACTGAGGTTCCCGCCGCTGATCTGGAAACTCTGCATTAGCACTACCTGGTGCTAATGCTAGCGCCATTTATATAGCAACATGAAAATAACTCGGGTACGGTTTCAGGGTAAACACCAGCCAGTTTTATACCTCTCTGGTTTGCCGAGTCTCTCGAGATCGTGATTTCATATCCCTGCCCATGTCGATGACAGCCAAGTCACCTGACTGTCGAGAATTACCTCGTCACTCGCTGTCATAATGCTCTACAAGCCATGAGAGAAGGCCTTGAAACCGTATCTGCTGTTCCTAGATCAACCGGTACCAAACCCGATTGCAGGATTCGGATACTGTTTCAGAACACTAACCAAGGGCCCGTCACTGTCCGAGTTAGCTGTTATACTACGGAGCGCTTGTTAGCCCGCAGAGCAGAAATAAGACTTATTTGCACCTACCTTAGTCTAATTAAAGCTAAGCTACTGGCTAAGTCCAAAGCAATATAATACTATTGCTCGCTAATTATAGTCATTTTTCTTATAGGCACTTTATGCAAGCAAGTCTCCAGTCAACACAAACTCCGAGTATTTTCAGGTTTAAGGAAGACCGCTGGCCAGTTGCCATTATTCTCTGCTTAACAGTTTTCGATTTTGTCCTATTTTTTACAGTCACTAGTATCACTGTATTTTTCACTTATTATCTTGCTATGTTAATCCCAAAAGGGGTTATCTGCGCCTGGAACCACCATCACCAGCATTTATTCACCTTTCGCAACAAAACTCTCAACCGTTTCCTGGAATTCTTTTACGCGTTGCATACAGGTGTCTCTACCCACTTGTGGCGTCTACACCACGTTTTGGGACACCATTTAAACTTTCTTGATCAGGAGAAAGATGAAAGCCGCTGGAAGCGCAAGGATGGTAGCAAAATGGGGGTCATCGAATACTCATTTAATGTCGCGATTACCGCTTATCCCAGAGGTTATACCGTCGGTAAAAAACACCCTAAGCAATTGAAAATTTTTATCCGCTACACCGCCCTAACTTTCGCCATCATTATCGGTCTGATCATTTGGAATCCGTTAGCGGCACTCTTTCTCTTTGTCTTACCAATGATCACCAGCTTGTTATTTACCGCTTATGTCACCTATGAGCATCACTCAGGGTTAGATACTGAAAATGAGTTTGAAGCCTCCTACAACAACTTAAACCCGGTGTTTAATTTCTTAACCGGAAACTTAGGTTATCACACAGCCCATCACCACAAGCAGGGCGTGCACTGGTCGCGACTGCCACAATTGCATGCCAGAATTGCCGACAAAATCCCCACGCACTTATACCAGAAATCCAGCATCACTAAGGCTGTACTCGGCGGTGCTGTGCTGAGTCTATTCACCAAGTCCACGGCAAAAAGTTAATCGAGCCAGCGCATAACTAGCGAGATAGGTCATTCGCTAGTTATTGCAACCCCAAGCTCTGCAGCCCATTCAACAGCATTCCCAGCATAAATCCCGATGATTATTAATGCTCGATCAAGGGCGCTTAATCATAAAAACTCACCCTTAAACCAGCCCCAAACGCCAAAGGAAAAACCGGGAATAATATCGATACCCGCGGCCGACTTTATCAAGTACAACACTAAAATCCCCAGCAGTGCACTGAAAGTCAAAAAAGCTGATAGCGCTACGGCTTGAATCAGAAGTCCAATGCGACGTTCTCTGGCACTTAACTCGCGGCGGTTTCTGCCGGCGACAAACACATAGTAATAGCGATAGCGAAAAAACTTAAAGGTACTGCGCAGATCAATCGCATGGTTGCCCCAAGTTCTGGCGGCTATGGCAATTTTAATATTAGCCAATTGCTCTTCACTAAAACTATCCTGGACACTTTTTGGCATCCGCTCCAGCAGTTTGCGCAAGCCTAAATCATTTTTTAACTTATCTCTTGCCGCAGCGTTTTCTGCATCTAGCGATTTCATAAGGCACCTTAAATAGACTGAGCAAAGAGCATCACAGCACTTTGTTACTGTATTTTTAACATAAATTAACTTAATGATCAGCGGTTTATAATATTTGTTAACAACAAACTAATTATGCAATAACTTTGCGGACGAATCATCCCCGACTTAGCGCAAGTTTCGGATATAGCGGCAGCAGCTAACAAACTATGCTAGTTTTTTTATTCTGAAACATGCAAAGGACTTACTATGACTTTTCAAATACATGCTCTCTCGTCGACGCCTTACACTGCTCTTTTTTCTCTGACCGATAGTGAACTAAACCAGCGAAACATCGTTAAAACTATCGTTGAGGAACAAAATAGTTACCCCTGTCGGGTAAGTCTAGAGGATGCTGACATTGGGGAAACTGTCATTTTAGTGAACTACAGTCACCTTCCTGAAGCTTCTCCCTTTCAGGCATCCCATGCCATATTTGTTCGCCAAAACGCCACCCAGGCGACTCCCGAGGTCGACAGCATACCGCAGATGATTACCCGCAGACTGATATCAGTGCGCGCTTTTGATGCAGAGCATTTAATGTTAACCGCAGATGTTGTAGAAGGTGAGGAACTCAAGCAAATGATCGGCAATATGTTAGAGGATAACAAAGTGCAATACTTACATCTGCACTACGCCAGACCTGGCTGCTTTGCCGCCAAAGTGACCAGGGCATCTGTGTAATTTAGCAACTTACGATCAATCAAACGGAAGGGCAGAGAGCAATGCAAAGACTCCATGCAGCTCTCTGTCACTCAGTATGCTCGGGATTGCAACTCTTCAACAATAGAGGTTACACCAGACCCTGCTGTTAGCCGGCCTAATCACTGGCCACTTAACCCTACACTTTATCGGCTGTATGCACTTTAATCGGCCTGTAGCGGGGCTGTAGGCTTAGCAGTGGGTAAATTCATCCCGTCGCGCTCACCTATGCTGACAGATTCAAAACGCTGGGCATAGACTTCCGGCAGCTCTCGGTCGCCTGGCATCGCCTGGACTGCAACACCGCAACAATAGAGTTTATACCACACCCAGTTGATTAGCCGTCTGAGTCACTTAGTCACTTAGTCACTTAGTCACTTAGCTGTTGTATTCACTTTAGTCGACTTGCAGCGGGGCTGTAGGCTTAACAGCGGGCAAATTCATCCCGCCACGCTCACCTATGCTGACAGATTCAAAGCGCTGGGCATAGACTTCGGGCAGCTCTCTGTCGCCTGGCATCGACAGCCACAAACGTAACAAATGTCGACGTTGCTGCGGCTGTTGATAGTCTTCAAAGCTAGTGCGGTCGTGCAGCAGTGAGTGGTTGTAAACAAACTGCATATCCCCGGGTTGTAACTGCATGCGCAAGTTGAGCATGGGATCATTGCAGAGCTGATCAAATTTATCCAGCGCTTCAATATGCCGGGCAGTGAGTTTAAATGCCCCGGCAAAGCGCTGTGCAGAATCTATGTACTGGCGTTGATAAATGACATTTAGCTGCTGCTGATACCAGGTAAAAACCGGGATGGAAAAATACGGTGGCATACCCGGCGGCACTTCCCCGCGCCGATCAGTGGCAATGGGATCCAACAGACAAGTTAGCAGCTGTGGGTAGTGCTGAGACATTTCATTAAAGACGGTCACGGCACTGACCAGTAGCGATTCACCGCCGCTTTTCGCTTTATTTAAACAGAGTAACGCCACCACATCCGCTGAGTCAGTATGAAAAGTTTGCCGCTCGCTGGTTTGATAAATGCGTACTTTAGGGTCATCACTGCGCAAGTTCAAATCACGCACATGTCCCAGTATGTGACCTTGGGCATTTTGCATACGGGCATTCCCCAAGTGGGCCCCAAAACCGTAAAACATCGCGGCCAGCTGTAAAGTACTAAACTGCTCTTTATCTATACCCTTGATCAACATAAAACCTAAGCCGCTGAGCAGTGCTGTACGCACTTCCTCTAGCTTGAGGGCTAAGTTTGGCAAATGGAAATTAGCTTTGTCGATTTTTCCGACATCGTCGCTCTGCAGCAGGCAGGCATCGGCAGCGGCAGCCAACTCAAGCACTTGTGCGGCGCTTAAAGTCAGCGTCCACTGCTGTGGCTGATCTTGTAACACAGACCCGTACCAAGCCGACGGGGTATGTTGCTGTGGTGGCAATTGCATAGGTTGCTCCTGGTTAACAGATGACGCTATCATCGCAGATACTCTTGTGGTGACAAGCTAGCCTTAGCCAGTGTCTGCTGCACAGATTCAGTCTTTATGGACTTGAGTTGGCGCCAGGCATCATACTGGCTGAGAAACACTTCACCGCTGAGTTGCTCGATAAAATGGCTGCGCTGTAATCTATCCATAACCGGACCTTTCACTTCTGATAAATGAAACTTTACCGCACTGTCTTTTAGCAATGCGTTGATGGACTCTAAGCTCTCCAAAGCAGAGGCGTCGATAAAGTTAACAGCGGGGCACATCAATACAAAATGCTCTATCTGTGGGTTTTTGGCGATCAAATCGTAAACCCGATCTTGCAAGTATCTGGCGTTGATGAAGTATAAGCTCTCATCAATACGCAAAGTTAAGATTTTGTCATCTGTTTCAACTTTATGTCGGTCGATATTACGAAAGTGTTCAGTCCCTGCCACTAACCCGACTTCCGCGCTGTGCGGCTTACTGGTACGGTATAAATACAAGAGTACCGAGAGACTGACACCAAAGATAATACCTATCTCAACCCCGTACGACAATGTCAGTACAATAGTGACTAACATGGCAGAAAAATCACTGCGCGAATATTTCCAGGTACGTTTTAGCGCCCCTAAATCCACCAGCGATAATACCGCAACGATAATAGTCGCCGCCAGGGTAGCTTTAGGTAGAAAAAATATCAGCGGTGTTAAAAAAACTGTCGCAAGAGCGATCCCAACCGCCGTATAAGCACCTGCAGCCGGCGTTTTAGCGCCTGCATCAAAGTTGACCACTGAGCGCGAGAAGCCTCCTGTAACAGGAAATCCGCCGCTCACTGATGAAGCGATATTAGAAGCCCCCAAGCCTATTAGCTCTTGATCCGGAGAGATCCGCTGACGCTTTTTTGCCGCCAGTGTCTGAGCCACCGACACTGATTCGACAAAGCCAATAATACTAATCAACAACGCCGAGCCCAGCAACTGCTGCCATAGCTGCAGCGAAAACTCCGGCAGTGCAATACTGGGTAGCCCCTGTGGAATATCTCCCACCACACTAACCCCCGCCAGGGCCAGATCAGCCGACCAAGTCACTGTGATAGTTATAACGATCACCAACACTGGCCCGGTTTTGGCCATAATTTCTGCCAGAGTCTGACCGACACCTAGTTTAAGCAGTAGCGCTTTAAATGACTTTCGCAGCCAAAACAACAGCGTTATAGCAAAGACCCCCAAGCCCAAAGTTGGGTAGTGAATAGCATCCCACTGCTGTATTAAAGCCGTAAAAATCTCCACTATATTGTGACCATCGGCTTGTACACCAAAAATATGTTTCAACTGACTGGCGGCAATAATGATCCCCGCGGCGGTGATAAAACCGGAAATAACCGGGTGACTGAGAAAATTTGCCAGTATCCCCAGACGAAAAATACCCATCAAGATCAACATCAAACCGGAGATAAACGCCAGCGCCACCGCAGCAGCTATGTACTGCTCGGTGCTGTCCAGCCCCAGATTGCCAATGGCCGCCGCCGTCATCAGCGACACTACCGCCACCGGCCCCACAGACAGGGCGCGTGAAGTACCGAATACGGTATAGGCGAGCAGTGGCAGAATACTGGCGTACAAGCCAACCTCGGCGGGCAGCCCCGCCAGCAGTGCGTAAGCTAAAGATTGCGGAATTAACATAACGGTGACGATCAGAGCCGCCACCATATCACTGCCAAAGGCAGAGCAATCGTAAGTTTTTCGCCATTCTAAAATGGGAAAATAGTGTTTAAACATGTAAAAATCCGCAGCTTGATTGGAGGTTATAGTAAGATTTTAATTTTTAATGCTGGAATATTTAAGCTGTGATTTTTATTGCTGTTTTGCAGTTCTTAAATGTTCATTTTTTGCCGCTACTTTTAAACCGGTATTGTACGGCGGTCTGTCAGTCATTACAGCTGCGCCACAAGCCCGCTGGCTTATGACGCAATCGGCAAAAGAGAGACTCAGTCCCCCTTGCGCCCGGGCGCTGCCATCCACTCTTTACCTTTGAGCATCAAGTTCCAATATATCCATGGCAGCATTTTTTCCTTCAGGAACCAGGAGAGCCTGGAAGGCCTTTTTCCCTCAATAAACCAGCTCGGAAAAGAGGGCAGCAGCTTGCCACCATAGCCAAATTCAGCCAGCACGATCTTACCGCGCTCCACTGTTAGCGGGCAGGATCCATAGCCGTCGTACACCGCTTGCAGCGAACTCGAGTTCATCGCCGAGAGTAAATTTTCTGCCACAACCGGTGCCTGCTTACGCACTGCCGCTGCAGTTTTGGCGTTGGCGGTGTTACTAACATCTCCCAGGCCAAAAATAGTCTGGTACTGCAGGTGCTGCATTGTCTCAGGGTTTAGATCAAGCCAGCCAGCGGCGTCTGCCAGTGGGCTTTCACTAACAAATTTTGGTGCTTTCTGCACTGGACAGACGTGCAACATATCAAAGGCTTTTTCTACCTCTGTTTTATTGCCATCGGCATCAGTCACGACAAAAGTCGCCAGTTGATTAGGGCCATCAACCTTAATCAAATTCTGCGAAAAGCTCAGTTCAATATTGTATTTCTTAATGTATTCCATCAGCGCCGGCACATAAGCTGCCACCCCGAACAACCCGGGACCGGCATTGCAAAACTCAACCTCAATACTGCTCAGGCAAGCCTGATCCAGCCATTCGGAACATGCTAGATACATGGCTTTTTGCGGTGCTCCGGCACATTTAATCGGCATCGGCGGCTGGGTAAAGATAGCCCGGCCACTGCGAGTTTTCTGCACTAGCTGCCAGGTATAAGGTGCCAGGTCATAGCGATAGTTAGAAGTAACGCCGTTGCTACCCAACGCTTCTTCCAGCCCTTCTATTGCTCCCCAATCCAAGCTTAGTCCCGGGGCCACCACTAAGTATTTATAGCCGAGTAATTCGCCATCAGCCAATACCACTCGCTGCTGTTCTGGGACAAAAGATGCCACCGATGTCTGGTACCATTTAGCGCTCTCTGGCATCACATCCAGCATATCGCGTCTAGTGTCTGCAGCTTCAAAGATACCGCCACCGACCATAGTCCAGCCCGGTTGATAGTAGTGTTCTGAGCTTGGCTCAACTATGCCTATATCTAAATTCGGCTGACGTTTTAACAAACTGGCCGCGACCGCCTGTCCGCCGGCGCCACCACCAATAATGACAACGTCGTGGCTGCCGCATAGAGTGGCGGTACTGTCAATACTGATTGCTGCAGTCTCATCTGCTACTGCGCTCGACTGTTTGGTTTCTGTTGTTTCTGTTGTTTCTGTTGTTTCTGTTGTTTCTGTTGTTTCTGTTGTTTCTGTTGTTTCTGTTGTTTCTGTTGCCTCTGTTGTTTCTGTTGCCTCTGTTGCCTCTGTTGCTTGTTCAGCAGCGGAGAGAGTAACTGTCAGAGCGTCAAATCTATCCGCTAATTTAGTTAAGTCGTATCCGGCCTCTTTGGCACTGTGCAGTAAATCCGGGAAGGCTGTTTTACCGGCCTGACTGAGGGCCCACAAGTTGGTACAACGTGTACCAGTGCGACAAAAAGCTAAGACAGGCCCGGTTACTTCTTCTAGTAGCTGACCAAACTGCAGTGCTTGCTCATCGGTAAAAGCTCTGGGCTTCACCGGTTGATAGTGCCAGGCAATACCCAGTTTTTCACAGGCCGCTGCTATTTCATCACTGGCCGGCTGACCCTCAGCTTCCCGGTCAGGACGGTGACAAATTACCGTTTTAAATCCTGCCGCAACAACTTGTTCCAGCTCTTCAGCCGTTAGCTGTGGGCTAACACTGAGAAGAGAAGTCAGTTGATGAATTTCCATGGTGTGCTCCTAAAAGAAGTTGATTTTGTTTTTATTCAGAAGTTATTAATGCCGATCTGTAAACAGAAGTCAAATTTGCACTGAAATCAGCCAGTTAATAATAGTGGGAGATAAGTTTACGCTCAGAACAAGTTGACCGGGATTTTTAAGTAGGTTTGGCCATTATTTTCTGCAGGGGGCATATAGCCGGCGCGAATATTCACTTGGACCGCCGGAAGGATCAGTTTTGGCATACCCAGAGTACTGTCCCTCTCGGAGCGCATTTTCACAAACTCAGTCTCGCTGATTCCATTGCCGACATGAATATTACCCTGGCGCTCTGCGGCCACAGACGTTTCATTGGCGTATTCATCACGTCCAGGGGCTTTGTAGTCGTGGCACATAAATAGCCGGGTGCTATCGGCCAAGGTGAAAATCTTTTTTATCGAGCGATACAATTGCCCGGCGTCGCCACCGGGAAAATCACAGCGGGCAGTACCAAAATCCGGCATAAATAAGGTATCACCAACAAAAGCGGCATCATCAAAGACATAAGTCATACAGGCTGGGGTATGCCCAGGGGTGTGCATTGCTGTACCTTTTAAACCGCCTAATTCAATCACTTCACCATCACTAAACAACTTACCGAACTGCTTTCCTTGACAATCCATATCATCGCCATTGTTGAAAGCCTGACTAAATGCTTGTTGTACTTCTTTTACGTGGCTGCCAATGCCGATACGGGCGCCAGTTTTTTCTTTCAAATAGGGCGCCGCAGAGAGGTGGTCAGCGTGCACATGGGTCTCAAGTATCCATTCGACTTGTAAGTCATTGACTGAGATATAGGCCAGTATCTCATTGGCAGCCTCATACGAGGTAGTCCCAGATGGGTAGTCAAAGTTGAGCACTGAGTCGATGATGGCACAGCTTTTAGAATGTGAATCCTGAACAACATAACTAAATGTAAAAGTAGCTTCGTCAAAAAATGATTGGACGATAGGCTGCGCGGCCGACTGCATGACAAAACCCTCTATATAAACTTTAGTTATATGCATATAATAAATTTGAATATACATATTTTAGATATTTCTAATAACTTGTCAATGATTATCAAACCACCAGCAGCATACTCTTTGTTGTGACAACTAAGATTGTAATTGGTTTAGCGCAGCCATTGAATACTCGAAATCAGTTTTGATATTAGGTAATCTTAGCTATGCGCTTGCAACTTACTCACTTCCTCTTCAGCTTGCTCTAATACCCAGGCTATAAAACGTTGTACTTTGCTGTGATTAGCGGCCGCTTTTGAACAGACTAAATAGTAGCCAAAAGGCGCCGGCATAGCTTGTGGAAATAGCCTCAACAACCGGCCAGATAATAAATCCCTGGCGGCCAGTGCACTTCGCGCCAGCGCCACACCCTGCCCCTCCACTGCAGCATCTAAGACCATGCTGGTCTGATCAAATTGCGGCCCGACGGCTAATTCACTTAGTTCCATCCCGGCAAAAGCAAACCAGCGTGGCCAGTCCCGCCTGCTGCGGTCATGCAGTAACACCTGCTTAGTGAGATCCGTTGGTTGCTGTAATTTCGGGTGCTGGTCTAAATAGCTCGGGCTGCACACAGGAAAGATGGTTTCAGAGCACAACTTAGTCACATGCAAATCCGGCCAGTGGTTGTCTCCGTGACGAATCGCCAGATCTATATCGCTGTTTAATAGATCCACGTGCCCCATTGAAGCGCTGATCCGTAATTCAATGTCTGGATGCGCATTGATGAAGCTGCCCAAGCGATGTACCAGCCACTTACTGGCAAAATTAGGCGACACACTCACCGTCAAAATGCCCGACTGTTTACTGCCCGTTAAATACTCATGACCATTTTGCAAAAGTGCCAACGCCTCACTGACATAAGACAAATAACCCCTTCCAAGCTCGGTTAACTGTAGCTTCTGTTTTACCCGCAAAAACAGCGCTACACCTAATAGCTCCTCCAGTGCTTTAACTTGATGGCTCACTGCACCTTGAGTCACATGTAGCTCTCTTGCCGCCTGGGTGAAGCTCAAGCAGCGGGCTGATGTCTGGAATGATCTTAGTGCATTAATGGAAGGAAGAGGCTGCATTACTTTGTATCTCATGAGTTATTTTAATGGCCCGATTAAAAACCATGCTTTGTCATTTTCTCTGAAACCTCACAAAATAGCCATAGCTAACACAGATTGAAAAGGTAACGGCCATGACACCCATTAAAAATACTATTGAAGCTGCAGAATTACAAAATAAACTTTTTACCGCGACTGCACCCACAGTGATAGATGTTCGCAAAGTGCCGGCATTTGAACAATCCGGCAGTATTATCCCCACGGCCAGTTGGCAAAATTACCTGCACGCAGACAGCTGGGGGCAAACATTACCAAGCGACATTGAAATTGTGCTCTACTGTGTGCATGGCCATCAGGTCAGTCAAGCTGCGACAACGATACTGCAAAGTGCCGGCAAAAATGCCCGCTATTTACGCGGAGGTTTTGCCGCCTGGCAAGACCTTAATAGGCCGACACTAGCTATCCAGGCTTGGCAAGAACACCAGTTTAAGCATTGGCTTACTCTTGAGAGCCCCAGTATTAAGCGTATCGCCTGCTATTGGTTGATCCGACGCTTTATCAATCCACTGGCGATTATCCACCGGGTCGATCAGCAATACAGCGACGAAATTGCCCGGGAGTGCCAGGCAATCAGCTTTGAAATCGGCAACATTAATCCAGATCTGCAAGCTAGCGCCTGCACCCTCAGTTTTGCTTCATTAATAGAGCAACTTGAAATTACTGACCCGTTATTGTCACGGATGAGCCGTATTATCAGCGCCGCGGCAGCTAAGGATTACTCCACTGAGCCAGAGGCAGCTGGCTTAGGCAGTGTTCTTAGAGGAATAGCAAATATGCATAACAGCAGTTGGGACTGTTTTTCCCAGGCGTTGCTAATTTTTGATGCCTTGTACAGCGAGTGTAACCAGAGACGCCAAAATAGCGTTTAGACCCATCATCAATCGACCGCAGAGCTGCCCAGCTCTGCCTGGGAAAATCTATGCATAACACCACTGCACAGCAAGCTAAAACCGATGATCTACATCCAGGTCACGGCATCAGCTTTAAACAGGCCTTACTCACCTGGCTAAAAATTAGTTTGCTCAGTTTTGGCGGCCCCGCTGGTCAAATCTCATTAATGCACAAAATAATAGTGGAAGAAAAAAAATGGATTTCTGAACAGCGTTTTTTGCATGCCCTTAACTATTGCATGTTATTACCTGGCCCTGAAGCTCAGCAACTGGCTATTTATCTGGGCTGGCTAATGCACCGCACTTTAGGGGGAGTCGTGGCAGGAGTATTGTTTATCTTGCCGGGTGCCCTGGTGGTGTTAGCCCTGAGTATTCTCTACGCCGGCTACCAGCAGCTGAGTATCGTGGCAGCGTTATTTTACGGTATTAAAGCGGCAGTGTTAGCCATAGTGGTTGTCGCTGTAATACGCATTGGAGAAAAAGTATTAAAGAATCACTTTATGTCCGCCATCGCCGGCTGCTCTTTTATCGGCATCTATATCTTCTCTATGCCTTTTCCGATGATTGTCATAACTGCTGGGATTTTGGGATTTTTCTCTGGGAAAATTTCGCCGGCCAACTTCGAAATTATCAAAGCTAAAACAGCAACGGACAATGTAAAAACACAACCCAGCCACGCATTGGACAGAGCTTTGTGCAGCTCTGCTGATAACAGTGCCATGCAACATATTCAACCTTCATTGCGTCGCGCCATGAAAGTGCTGCTGTGCACCTTGGTACTTTGGCTGGGACCGCTACTCGCCTTAAGCCTGATTTTGGGTAGCGATAGCGTTTATAGCGAAGAGGCCACATTTTTCAGTAAAATGGCGGTCGTTACTTTTGGCGGTGCCTATGCAGTACTCGCCTATGTGGCGCAGCAAGCGGTAGGGGTTTTTGGCTGGCTAAACCCCGGCGAGATGCTGGACGGACTGGCGATGGCCGAGGCCACCCCTGGCCCGCTAATCATGGTCGTGCAATTTGTCGGTTTTATGGGGGCATTTCGCAATCCAGGAACGCTTGACCCAATGCTGGCGGGTAGCTTAGGAGCTCTGGTAACTACTTGGGTCACTTTTGTACCCTGTTTTTTGTGGATATTTTTAGGTGCTCCTTACGTGGAGGCGATGCGCAGTAACCAGTACTTCAGTGCGGCACTGTCGACCATCACCGCCGCCATTGTCGGCGTGATTATAAATTTGGCTCTCTGGTTCAGCCTACAGGTCATTTTTGCGCAAACACTAGAGCTGCAAATAGCAGGTTTAACAATTATAACCCCAAATTGGGCCAGTATAGACCTTAGCGCTCTGCTAATTGCCACAGGTTCGCTGATTGCTATGCAAAAGTATAAATTAAGCATGCTCAAGACTTTAACAATAAGTGCCAGTGTAGGTGTTATTCTGTTTTATCTTGCATAACCTAGCTGGACGTTTTTTAAGCTACTGAAAAGTGCTATATTTATGCAGTTTCGCGTAAATAACACTGAATTATTTTATAACCCATGAAATACCCGGCCCTACTACTCGCAGTTTTGCTGTCTGCCTCCCAGCCCGCCACAGCGGGCACTTGTAACGCTCTGAACGTTTCCGGCTATACCGGCTGGATACCACTGCTGATCCAAGACTCGGCCGATGATCCACTGACAGGGGTGGCAATCGATTTAATGGAGGAGATAGGCAAGGAGTTACAGCTGCCGGTTGTGTTCAAAATACTGCCCTGGAAACGCTCCCTGCAATACCTGGAATCAGGACGTATAGATGTTATTCTCGGTATCTACAAAACCCGCACCAGGGCAAAAATATATCATTACACTGAGCCGATTCTACTGAATCAGACCCGGGTATTTGTCTTAAAGTCCAAGGCGTTTAAATTCGAGACATTGCAAGACCTCATCGGTAGACATGGCGAGATTTTGTTAGGTGCCAGCTTTGGTGATGACTTTGATCAATTTGCCAGAAAACATCTCACTATCACCGGCCAGGCCAGCTACCTTCCCAGTATTAAGAAATTGCTTAAAGGTAATATTGATTACATGCTTTCCGACTACACAGACGTGCTTTATGCTCTGCGTAAATACGGCTATGCGCAGCAGATTATCGCGCTGCCAAAGGTGATCTCAACCTTAGAAGTGTATTTTGCTATTTCCAAAACATCTGACTGCGCACATCTTGCCAAGGAAATTTCAGAGCGTTTAGAGTCCCTAAAAAGCAACGGTAAATTCTCTGAGATAATGCAGCGCTACACCGGCAAAAACTATAAATAGCGGTGTTGATCAACACCTCTACGCGGGATTATTTTTCTCCTCTATACCGACAACTATTTCTTCTGGTAATTTAATATCTAACTTAAAACCATGACTGACGCCCTTATCTACTTTGACATCACCTTTTAAAGTCTGGGTTATCAAATTATAAATGATATGCCCACCGAGACCGCTGCCACCACAGCCACGAATGGTCGTATAAAAAGGTTCGAACAGTTTCTCCTTCCCCTCCGCGCTCAGCCCCACTCCATCATCGCTGTAAAACAAATACAGAGAATTCGCTGATTGATTGACTCTAATTACAATATTTCCCGGTTGCAGCGGTTTAAAGCCGTGCACTATTGAGTTTAAGACTAAGCAGGTTATCACTTGGGCAAAAGCCCCCGGATAACTACGGATTAACAGTGTGGAATCGCAATCTATGTAGACTTTTATATTTGTCACTTTAATTTTCGGCTGCAGTGACAAGACAATGCTGTTTAAGTTTTCAGCTAATAAAAATTGTCGGCACTCTTCGCTGCTCTGATCGACGGCCACTTGTTTGAAATTGGCCACCAGTTCTGCGGCTCGGTTAATGTTCTCTATAGTGATTTTACAGGCGGAGCCGATGTGCTTTAAAAATAATAGCAGCTCTTTTTTAGAGACCGACTGCTGTTGGCAGAGTAGCGCAAATTGCTGCTGTTGCTCCTCAAGTTTGGTGATGGCGGTTAAAATGGTCCCCACTGGAGTATTTATTTCGTGCGCAACCCCCGCCACTAAACCACCCAGAAATGCCATTCGGTCGGCCTCCACCAACTGCTGTTGAGTATTGCGTAACTCCGCCAGGGCATTGGATATTTCCAGGTTAGCCTGGGACAATTCTTCGGTGCGGTCCAGCACCCTGGCTTCCAACTCATCATTTAACTTCTTCAGCGATTGCTTAGCCGTTAAAGTGAGATCTTGCTCAAACTTTAACTTCTCGATGGTCAGTTGCTGTTGATAGGCATGATCTTCGAGCATCGTTTGTTTTTCCTGGTAAAAATCCACTTTTTCCAACAATTCATCCGGTGACAACTGCCCCTCGGACAATAGTTTCGAATAACAGGACATCAGCTGTTGCTGCTCATTGCTATTGAGCAGCTCTATTTTCTGGATTGAGCGATTGGCGCTGGCCATACCAACGATACCCGCCAGTAATCCGGTTGCCCCAGTGCGCAGTTGCGCCAGTTGTAAAATATCGACTTTGCTCTCACGGCTTAGATTGCTGTCGGAAAAATAGTGGTTTAGCTTGGCAGTGGCGGCCTCCAGTGACAGATAATTTTTCAGCAGGCTGAGCAAGTGATCATACTTATCCAACAGCGGTATATCGGCGACTAGTTGTGATTTCATCCGCTGCTGGATCACCGCACCTTGTCCTACACGGATAAACTCCCTGGCCTGCTTTAATTTTTCCAGATCAGTCTCTTTAAACCACTGCGACACTAATACGTATAACAGACAATTAATCAACAACGTCCAAAAGAAACTATGTGCGGTTGCCGATGCCAAGCTCAGGCCAAACAATTGCTCGGGTCGCAACCAGGAAATCCCTAACAGCCCCTGCTCCATGATATCTGACGACAGCCAGCCGCTGGCGATAATCGCCGGTAGCATTGAGGTATACAGCCACAGTAGCGCTCCGCCAAGCACACCACTGATGGCCCCTTTTAAGTTGCCCTGCTCCCACCACATCGCACCTAACAATACCGGAATCAGCTGGGCGACAGCGACGAATGAGATAGAACCTATTTTCACTAGCAGCGCTGATTCACCGATAGTGCGATAACAAAACAGGCTTAAAAACAAAATTGCGATGACCACGACCCAGCGCACAAAAAGCAGATAGCGGCGTAAAAAATGCAGCGGTTTAAGCACTTCTAACAGCGGTACTACTATGTGATTTGTCGCCATTGTAGACAAGGTCATGACACTGATCATTATCATCCCGGTGGAGGCGGCAAAACCACCTAAAAAAACCAGCCCGGTAATCAGCGAATAGTCGGCACTAATCAGCAATTGCAGCAATACAAAATCAACCTGGTAATTATCGTTAAAAGTCAGAGCACCGGCCATCGCTATCGGCATCACAAACAGGTTGATAATTAGCAAATACAGAGGAAACTGCCACCTGGCGGTATCTAACAAGCGCTCATCGGAACATTCGACAATGCCGACATGAAATTGTCGTGGCAGTGCCACTATACCTATGGCACCCAGCAACATAGCACCGAACCAGGCTGACATGGCTGGGGGGGCAGTGAAGGCACTGAAGTTCGCATCAATTTTAATCTGCGACTCGACTTTCGCTAAAATATCCGCGGGTCCGTCAAATATTACGAAACAAATCAGCAGCGCGGCAGCCAGAAAAGCCAACAGTTTAAAGATTGCCTCTGCAGCTAGCGCCACCATCATCCCCGGATGACGCTCTGTCGGGTCTAATTTTCGCACGCCGAAGACAATAGTGAAGAAAGCCATCAAAAAGACAATAATCAAATCCAGTTGATTGGCAGCTGCCGCACTGCCATTACCGGTACTGTGCAGCAACAAATCAAAAGTGCTGATCACAGATTTGAGCTGAATAGAAATATAGGGGGTGATCCCCAGCAGGCATAGGGTGCTGATAATTGCCGCTAATCGTTGCGATTTTGCATATCGGGTTGAGATAAAGTCAGCGATGCTGGTCGAGTGGTAAGTATTTTTTATTCGCACCATACTCTTCATCACTGGAGTGAAAAATACAAAAGTTAAAGTACTGCCCAAATACAGCGCAATATGGTTTAGCCCCTGCCCGGAGGCTTGGCCGACGTTGCCATAAAAAGTCCAGGAAGTGCAATACACTGCCAGACTGAGACTGTAATTTGTCGCTGAGCCTTTAACTTTATTTGCCAGCGGGGTTTTCGAGGCGCCCCACTGAGCAATTAAATACAGTATCACACAGTAAACTGCCAGCAGGGAAAAGCCACTGAACAAGCTGTACATTAATCTTTGCCTTCAATGTCATCCCGGCGCCGCTGTCTATTATCCAACTTAGCCAGCAGAATGATTAGTATCCAGATAATATAAGGGTATAACCACATCACCCACACTGAAAAGGCACTCTGAATAATGACCGGCCAACTAAACAACAGTACGGTGAAGAGCACTAAACTTAGACGTATCTCCTGCAAGATTGCCTCCTATGGCACTCATCATCAACACAGCGCCAATGATGTGAGGTAAAAAAATTACTGATGTTAATTCCAAAAAAACACCCGAAATTTTAACAGTTTTTTCAACACAGGCAGTGGGGGCTTTTACTGAAAATGCGTCTTCGCCGACAGAAAGCCGGTAAATAAAAAAAATACCTAGAAACACCAGGGGTATGTAGCCGCCTTAGCCGACGCTTTATAAACAGACTAATAGTGACAACTATGCTAGTTTATGGAAAATTTCATCCCCAGTTACAGCAGGAATTTAAGGTAAATTATGATTGATGCAATCATCGAATTAGTTAGCGATTTCGAGGCGACAGAGCTTATGTTGTACTCAGGCCTGGTCATAGGCCTGCTGTTTGGGGCGCTGGCACAAAAATCCTCTTTCTGTTTTCGGATGATGATTGTCGACCTGGCTGCCAATAGGAGCAGCGTGGCCGCCACCATGTTTTTCGCCGCACTAAGCTTGGCCATCATGGGCAGCCAGTGGATATTTTATAGTAACCAGATAGAGTTACAGGGCATTATCCCGCTGCTCGACAGCTACTCACTGGGAGCAATAGTGCTGGGCGGACTAATGTTTGGCACAGGCATGATCCTCGCCGGTGGTTGCACCGGCCGACATTTAGTCTTAGCAGCCGAGGGCAGTGCCAGGTCCTGGTTTGTGTTATTAATCATTGCTATCAGCGCATATGCAACTTTGCGCGGCATATTGGCGCTGGGCAGAATAGAGCTGAACGCCCTAGGTAATTTTGATCTACTAGGTGCAGCGGGTGATCCGCTGCAGTTGACGCAACTTTTCACGCCAGAGCCGCAAACTCAATTCATTATTGGCCTAAGCCTGGGAGCTGCGATGCTAACAGCGGTGTTGCTACGAGCTTTTCGCCGGCGCCACATATCTGCGTTAAGTTACGGTTTGGCAATAGGCGCTCTGGTACCATTGACCTGGCTGATCACAGGAGTGATCGCCTTCGACGAGTTTGAACCTGTACCGGCGCAAAGCTTGTCTTTTGTAGCTCCTGTCGCCAATGGGCTGCAGTTTTTAATGACCTACACTGGCTCCAGTGCCAACTTTTCTACTACTTTGATCGCCGGGGTGCTGCTGGGGGCATTTGTTTTAGCCAAATTGAGCGGCAAATTCAGTTTCAGGGGTTTTCATCGGGAACGAGATATCATCCGCTACTGTATTGGCGCGACGCTGATGGGCTTTGGTGGAGTAACAGCTCTAGGTTGCACTATAGGCCAGGGGCTTAGCGGTATCAGTTTACTGTCTATCTCTTCAATTATTGCCACACTGGCCATCAGCTCAGGCGGCTTTATCACTGCAAAGTTGTTGGCTGGCACCAGTCAAAAGCACTCTGGCGTCGCCAGTAGCGTTTAATTAACCTGACCGAGAGCAGCGATAGATTGCTCTATCGCCAGATCCAGGTAGTACCAATAGTAGTCGCTGCCATTATAGCCCACTATCGGCTCAGCTAACTGTCGACCGTTTTTGTCTAACAGCAGTAAAGTCGGGGTGGCGATAATCTTATAATCTAACAGTAAATCCACTGGCAGCTGGGGCTCTCCGGAAAAATTCACCACTTCGAGCTCCGATTCCCAATTAATTTTCCGCAGTAACAGTTTGTTTGCATAATTGCCGCTGATCAGCAGCGGCTCTAAGATCTGCCGTTCCAGGCGCTCGCAATAACTGCACCCGGGCGCCGAGACATATAACAGAAAAACCTTTTTTTGAGGTAACTGGGCCGCACTTGCCTGTAAATCTTTAGCCAGGCTAATGTATTTAGAGTGGTGTTGTTCTTCTGCAGCATGCACAACAGCGGGCGGCAAGAGCGCAAGCAGAAACAGCAGTGATAGCGCCATCGATACTCTGGCTAGCCCTGTGTGCATAAAATTGATCATAATAACAATCCGCTTACAGGCGTCAAAAAAAGAAAAAACCAAATGTTACTCTAGCCTCTCTAGTATATCTTCAATAATTTCATCTGCGTATAAATCGCGAAAAAAGTGATCAGCATCTTCTATCATCACCAAATCGATCAGAGGATTTGCGGAAAACAGTGCCTGCTGTGCCATAAAACCCGGCGTCAGTGGATCATTTGAGCCTAGATAAACACTGGTTTTAACATTTATCGACGAAAGTAACGCCGGAGTGTTCTTTTCCGGGATAGGGCTATAGTAACTGCGAAAAGCCGCTGCAGAGACAGTGGTATTTTTGCATGAGAGCACATCTTGTTGCTGCAATGGCTGTTGCGGGTTCTGCTCAATATTGCTCAGAACTTGCGCCAGGGATTCACTGTGCTCTGCATCATAGCGCTGGCGGCTATTTTCCATGTTCCAGTGCATAGGCGCAATCAAGTGCAGCTGAGAGATCTTATCGCTGTGCTGCAAGCTGTAATCAGCCATTTGCGCGCCACCTCTGGAGTGCGCTATCACAGCAACATTTTTGTATCCCTGCTGATGCAAATAATCTACCCAGTGATCAATCTCAGATATCGCCGCCCCCTGACCACTGGAGAGACCTTGTTCACAGTTGTAAAAGCCGCTGCGATTATCGACGCCATAACTCAAGCTAATTGCCAGGCTGGGATAACCTTCATCTGCCAAGACAGTTTGCAGCGCCTTAGGCAGCTCCATGCCATACCAGGCTAGTGTACCGTGTAGTATCAAAAATACCGGCTTATCACTGTCCCCGAGTTCCAGATTAGCATTCACAGCTAAACCCTGGTATTGACTAGTAACTGGCGCTGCCGATAGATTAGTCATCTGGCTCAGTGCCAGTACTAACAGAGTATATTTGAGTAGTGATTGCAACATTTCAGCCTCTTCTAATAATCAGTACTTAGTTAAAACCTGGGTTATTGGCGACATTCAGCAGTTTCGGCGTATTGAGCTTTTTAAAGTCAACTTGCTGTTGATCTTGCATGTACTGACTGACCACATCCCAGATAGGAGCGCCGGGCGCCTGACTACCGACCGTGGCCCAACCGGCAACTTTGTAGTTTTTATTGGCGTCGATTTTTTGCCCATTGTCTAGCTGCATTTCTGTGACTCTGTTACCGGCGCTACCCAGTGGGTCCAGCACATAATCTAAGCCGCCGACGCGTACCATGTCCCCGCCTTGCTGGTAGTAAGGGTCAGGGTTAAATAAGTTGTCCGCCACATCTTCCAAAATGGCTTTGATCTGCGCACCACTCATCTCACGGGCATAAGTTTCTGGGTAGGTAATACAGGTTTGGTCTAAGACGTGTTCCATAGTGATACTCTGCCCGGCTAAGACACTAGTGCCCCACCTGAATCCAGGAGACAAAGAGATCTGACAGTCTTTCACCGCTCTTAAGGCGTCACAGATTACCTGATCGAAAGTGCCGTTAAAGTTACCCCGGCGATACAGTAAACTTCCCGCTGTCCCTAGAGGTTGCTGCAGTTTGTCTAAAAATGGCTGACGCATGTTATCTATATATTGCTGCATCTGTGGATCCGCTTTTAGCATAGCGGAAAAAATTGGCAGCAGTTTGTAGTTGTAACCTGTGACTTTGCCGCCCTGAATCTCTAAATCCATCACCCCGAGAAACTTGCCATTGGAGCCGGCATTAGTGACTAGTGTCATGCCCTGAGCATTTTTAACTTCTATCGCCTCTGGGACTCCGTCGTGAGTATGACCGCCAAAAATAGCATCTATACCTGTGACTTGGGAGGCCATTTTTAGATCGACGTCCATGCCATTGTGCGATAACAGTATCACCGCCGCGGGCTTTTCAGTGCTGCGAATCTTATCCACCAGCTCTTGAATTTCCGCCTCGCGAATGCCAAAAGTCCAATCGGGGATAAAGCGCTGCGGGTTGGCAATAGGGGTGTAGGGAAAAGCCTGGCCGATCACTGCAATCCTGTGGCCATTTAATTCTTTGATGGTATAAGGCTTAAAAGCGTGACCGCTATCTTCATCGTAGGCGGGGGCTCCGTCGAACAGCGCGTCTTCTTTGACTAAAATATTCTGCGCTAAAAATTCGCCGTTAAACTCTTTGATGTTTTCTAACACTTCAGAGTCCTGATAAGTAAACTCCCAGTGACCGGTCATGATATCAACCCCCAGCAGATTGCAGGCACCGACCATGTCCTTACCGCGGGTCCAATAGGAGGTGCCGGATCCCTGCCAGGTATCACCGCCGTCGAGCAGTAAGGTTTTGTCGCTACCGTATTCACCGCGCAACTTATCGACTAAGGTTTTCAGGTGGGCGAAGCCACCCACTTTGCCGAACTCGTCAGCGGCATTGGCAAAATTTAAATAGCTAAAGGCGTGCGCGTTGGCGCTGGAAGGGTCTAATTTAAACTGTTTCAGCATCGCTTCTCCGACTAAGTGCGGTGCCTTGCCCCAGGAATTATGCAAGCCTATGTTGACGCTGGGCTCACGAAAATAAATAGGTAGCAACTGGGCGTGGCAGTCAGTCATGTGCAGCAGTCGCACCTCTCCGCTAGCGGGAAGATCATACATTTTTTCGACACTGCTACTGGCAAACACATTGCGCGGCAACAGGCCCGCAACTCCGGCCATGGCCATTAACTGACTAAATTCGCGACGACTGATATTCATAAATTGATATCCACATTAAAGCAATTGGGCTGAAAAAAAGCTGCAGAAAGCCACACAGCCCAACTGTGTAGCTTTATTGCGTTACTGAGTTTTACTGCGGCGCATGATCTTGCCAGTGCTGATCTGAGTATTGCGCTTGCAATAGGCTATTCTCGGCTTGCTTTAATGCTTTGCTGGCAAGTTTCTGTGCCAGCGCCGCATCACCGTCTTTTAATGCCTTTTGCGCGCTTTTGATCAGACCTGCTGTTTTAGTCCACTCAAAACCTGCTGCAGCAGCTTGCAGACGTGTGCTTTGCGCTTTGTCGATCAGCGCAACAACTTCTGTACTAGCCACAACCGGTGCACTGAGTAACGCCGCCATAGCGACAACTAATAACTTTTTCATAGTGACATTCCTATATTGGGCGCTATTTGCGCGCACTCGGGCCATTAAGAACTAAGCCTTGGTTCATCAGTGACTGGAAAAACTCTAAGTTGCGATACTCCTCTCCCTGAGCGGAAAAAGGCTGAGCCCGGACATTTTTATTGCAACCGGCATAGCGACGGTGCAGTGTCCCCAGTCCACCCCATTTAGAGCGATACACCGGAAAGCCAGTAGTGTGTCCCAGTGCCGGGCTCGGGATATCCGCGCGCAACTTTTGTCCGGCAGCCACTAAGTGACAATCAGAACAGGCCAGGTTGAGCTGACCACGCTTTGAGTAAAAGAACTTTTTCCCGTCCAGATAAGCGTCATATGCAGCCTGGTTAGGCACCCCAATATTAAAAGTCTCGTCTCTGGAGGTGTAGGCCATATAAGCTGAAAGCAATGCAATATCACCCTTTTTATAACCTAGCGGCTTTTCTCCATTGGCTTCGCGGCACAGGTTGATCGCCAATTCTAAGGTCATTACCTTAGACAGCTCCAGATCGTAGTAAGGGTAGTTTTTACGCACGTTGATGCCATCATTGGCAAAACAACTGGCATAGCTTTTACCGTTGGCAAAGGGCTTTTCAAATAACTCTTGTCCCTCATCAATAGACAACTCGTAAGGGGGGAAATCTTCAATTTCCTCCCATTGCTCGCGTGATTTTGCATCAATGGCATACACGCCATTAACATAATCAGTCACTTCAACACTGGCAAATTTGTTCAGAAAATAACTGCGAAATTTGCTGCCATCCTCGGCCACTAACTTGTCAAATTGGGTCTCGTTTGCACTTGCGCTGCCAACCGAAAAAGCTGCTAACAGAGCACATATTGTTATTATTTTTTTCATTCTTGAATCCTCTTGCTAGGATTATTTAATGGTCACTTCCACACTGCCTGTTTCACCTGCAGTATCTATAGCTGATATCTTTAAGCTATCGCCCGCAGCACCTTTAAAATAGAAGGCCAGAAACGGGTCTTTGGAAACCCCGGGGCCCACTTCAGTGCTAAAAACTTTGTTGCCCTGATACTCTGCCATGATTTCAGTCAAGTGGTGAGCGGGAATCAGAGCCCCTTTTTTATCTTTGCGGCGTCCGGTTTCCATTTGGTGTTTGATCAGCATTTTAACTTTGACAACACCGTCACGAGCTTTCGCTTTTACTTTCAATTTCATTTTTTCTCTCCAAAAGACTAGCCGCCACAGCCGCCTATAGTTACTTTAACGGTCGATGTCGCGCGGTATAGTTTTCCATCTGCTTCAACTAAGGCAATCACGTCTGAGGTAGTGCCCATGCGAATGCGGATAGAGACATCGGCAACACTTTGCTCGGTCAGATTAAAAGTTGAGATTAATGGAGAGGGGTTCTTGACCACAAACAAGCTAATACTGCTGATATTGTCTAAGCTGCTCTGTACTGACACGGGCACCACTGCACCGTTTTCGGCGATAGCGGGTGCTTTTAAGCTGACTTTATCGCTATCTTCGATGGTTAGTCCCGGGTACTTTGCATCTATCGCAGCAGTTAAGTCGGTGGCGGCAAATGCAGAGCCATTCCACTTTGCCCACACGACACTGGGCAAGCTACTCAACACTGCCAAACAGGCCGCGCCTTTACCAATTGTGGTAAAAAATTTACGTCTGGAAAATTTCATATTTATGCCTTTTTATTCAATCGCTATCTGACTAACTCAGCGCTTATAAACTATACAGCCAAGTCACTATTTTATTTATTTCAACCTCACTCAAAATGTCATGGCTGCCAAAGGGAGGCATGATAGTTTTTGGGTTGTTTTTACGTGGATCGCTAATTTGCGCCACTAAGGTTTCCCGGTCGGGAAATCTTGCCTTCATGGCGATCAGTACCGGCCCAGTGTTTCCGGGCAGAGAGCCACCGTCAACTGAGTGACAGGCCAGACAGTTGCCTTTTTTGCGGTCGAAGCCGAGCTTTTTACCTTCTTCTATCTCCCCGGCCATTAGCGGCTGGAATAGTAAGCTGATAAATACGCAGGCACTTAGCATAAGTTTTAATGTTCTTATCATCGTATTGCCTCTTGTTTTAATTATTGTTGTTATTTCATATAACAAATTAATATATAAATGAGATATTATACAATAATTAGCTATATAGAATAGAGTACTGTTTGTGAATTACCGCAGTATTTTTAAATACTTATAATTATTGTTGGCGGTTGTCTACATTTTGTATAATTTTTAAGTTCAACCTCTCCCAGGCTGTTGCCGACTTTTATTTCTAGCAGAATTAAGCCAACTAATCTACATTCACCTCTGGCTCGGCCAGGCTACTGACCAGTTTCAGGTCAGTGCCTTTTAAACAGTCCTGCATGCAGCGCTGATTTTGGCTATCCGGGCGCGTATCCAGGTAAAAGCCATCGCGATTGGGCATTTTTATCTGCATTAAGCTCTGCTGATCAACCACTGCATCATCATCGAGTATGTCATTGAGATTCAACACATAAGCGGTCAGAGAATACACTTCGTCGACTTTCAGTGACTGCGGTGCGTAGTAGGGCATAGCGCGGCGGATGTAATCCCACAAAGTGGATGTGTAAGGCCAATAGCTACCGACGGTTTTTTCCGGGCGCGCATCTTGCAGCGATCCCTCACCACCGGCTAACTTGGGATAACGTCCCGCTCCCTCACCGAAGTCACCGTGGCACATAGCGCACTTTTGCTCGTAGATAAGCGCTCCCTGTTCGACTGACCCGGAACCTTCGGGCAGACCGACACCGTCCGGGCGCACATCGATGTCCCAACCGGCAATTTCTGTGGCGCTGGCAGGTGAACCAATGGCAAAGGCCGCGCCTTGGTTGTAGATAGCCTGCGGAGTCTGTTCACTTGCCTGCAGCGATGCGCAGCTCAGCAACAGTACGCTCAGTAGCAAGCTGAGCGGGTTGCAATAATTTATGCTGGCAGTTTTAACTAAGTTGTACATTGGACACCTCCCCGTTTGCATCTAACTTCCAGGTATGGATAGAATTTTTGTGGTAGATAGAGTTAGTGCCGCGCTCGGCGCGCAACTGGGTGATGGTCGGCTGAACATAGCCAGTTTCATCCACGGCCCGACTCTGTAGCAACATCGGATTGCCCAGCCAGTGATGCATAATACTAAAGCGGGTCAGCGACTTAGAGAGTACCAGCCCGGTAAGCTCAGTTTGCTGCCATGTATTGCCACCATCTAAGGAGATATCAACCGCTTTTATTTTACCGCGGCCCGACCAGGCAAAGCCCTCGATTCGATACCAACCTGGCCCTTTAAAGGGAGCTTCAGGTGCAGGGGATGTGATCACAGAATTACACTCTTGCACAAAAGAGAATTTACGGGCGCGGCCGTCATCCATTAAGTCAGTGTATTTAGAAGTTTCCTCGCGCATGTACCAAGGCTTGTCGCTGATCTTCAGGCGTCTCAGCCATTTAATACTGGTATTGCCCTCCCAGCCAGGGTTGAGCAGCCGCAGCGGGTAACCCTGCTCAGGTCGCAGCGCCTCGCCGTTTTGCGCATAGACGATAATAGTATCGTCCAGTGCTTTTTCCAGCGGGATACTGCGCGCCATGCCAGCACCGTCAGCTCCCTCCGCCAATATCCACTTGGCCTCGGGTTTAATGCCAACTTCCGCCAGGATGGTCGACAACCTTACCCCTGTCCACTCACAACATGAGAGCATTCCGTGGCTAAATTGCAGCGATTTCATCTGCGGCCCCTTCCACTCCATCCCACCATTGGCGGCGCACTCTAAGAATTTAATTTCAGTGACACTGGGGAATCGCTGCAAGTCATGCATGCTCAAAATGATAGGTTTTTCTACTAAGCCGTGAATAACCAGCCGGTGCTGCTCGGGGTCTATGTCCGGTACACCGGAGTGATGCCGTTCGAACACTAAACTGTTAGGGGTAATGATACCGCTCAGTGAAGCCAGTGGTGTCATGCTCACTGAAGAAATTCGATCTGCGGTCAACCAGGGGACGGTTCTTCTGATCACTTCCTTCTCAAAGCGCGAAGGCTTACCGTAGGGATTTGTTAACACCCCAGGCCCTAAGGTTTTACTCCACTGCGGAACTTGCGGTGGCAAGTTCGCCGGATTGGCTGAGGCCGATCTGGCGAGTGTCGCGGTTCCCAGCAGAGCCATCGCCGATGCCAAAAATTTACGTCTATCGTTGCCGGGTAATGGCTTACTTTCAGTCTCTAATGTTGTTAATAACTGCCGTTCTTGCTCGTCACTAAAAAAACTCACTGTTAAACCTCAACTATTATTTTTCTGTGGGAACAACGAATCAATCCAGCAGCTGCCATGTGGGCGCCGTGTGCAACACAGCTATTTGCCTAACCCCCAGTAGAGCTTACAGAGCATCCCGGACTTATTCGCATACCCCTTAGGTCTATGCTTTATTATCGGTTCTTATACATGCGTGTTACCGGCGGCTCAGTGCCAGCTAAAAATCCAGAGCTTGGGTAATAATCGTTTCTAAAAAACGTTGGATGGCTTGATATGCAACTAAATTCTGCAGCGGTTTACGTATCGACAAATACACAGTACCAGGCTCAGCGGTAAGGGTATAAATGGCGATCGGATAGGGACAGAGCACTAGAGTGTGCGGGTCCGCGGCCACTAATTTATGCGATATCTCAGCTTTGCAAAACAACACTACTTCCGCCTTGCTATACACATTTTCAGTAATCCCCAGCGCCTTCCCCGTGCGCGCTAACATATCACTGGCATGAGCGGTGTAACTGACGACAGCCCCCTGCTCTTGAATAGCAAAGACCAAGGATTCCTTGATCTCATCAAACTCTCCCTGAGTACTGTACAGCCAGGCAAAATCTGTCACTTGGTGCTGCGCCGCCGACGTGGGCAAAGCAGTCAAAAACAGCATTATGAAACTGGCTGATATAGTGGCGAAATTAGTCATTTTTCCTCCCTGAAGTAATCATCCGCGAATACTGTAGCACCATTATTCAACAAATAATCCACTTTTCTGCATTTATTTATAAGCATATAACTAAAAAGAATAACAAACCGAAACTGAACAGATATTAGGCAATATAGACTCTTAATAATTTACCGCTATGTTAGCAATTACCGCTAGGGCGTTGATAGGTTTGCAATACTTTATCTACAAGCAAAAGCTAAAGATACAACTCCCTGTTAGCGACAGGGGTTTGTAGCGGACAATAGACCTTAAATAACCTACACAAATGGCTATTGATATAGCGGTTCAAAGCGTATCATGTGCGCTTTTTGCCGTTGAGACTTAGCTATTCATGCGCCTGTTAAAATCCACTGTCCATTCGGATATTAAAGACCTGTCCGGCCCCTGCTTCAAACGCGATGCAGCCCGTGCCATTGTCCTGCGCGGCCAGCAGATTTTACTGCTACATACCCAGCGCTACGATGATTACAGTTTACCCGGTGGTGGTATAGATGAAGGAGAGCAGCCGATCAATGGCCTGATTCGCGAACTGCAGGAAGAAACCGGTGCGCAAAACATCAGCAATATTGTCGAGTTTGGCTGCTATGAAGAGTATCGCCCCTGGTATAAAGACAACTTGCAGATAGTGCATATGCGATCATTTTGTTATCGCTGCACTATTGATGAGCAATTACAGCCGCCCAACTTTGAGCCCCATGAAATCGCCAATGGCATGACCCCCGGCTGGATAGATATTCAGCGGGCGATCGCGCACAATCAATACACCCTCGTCCACAGCGAAAAACAAGGACTCTCTATTGTCCGCGAAACCTTCCTTTTGCAGTTAATCGTAAAAGAATTACTGAGCTAACTCAGCGCGTGCTGACTGTTGGAAGTTGGAAGTTGGAAGTTGGAAGTTGGAAGTTTTAGGGACTCAATATAAGAGGCGGGAAACAAATAGTTAATTACCCCTCATCTATTAATACCTAAATTCAAAATCGTAACTAGGGAACCTATATGTTCCCTAGCTAAAAACAGCATCTAACTAGGCATAATTTGATACTTCAATTAGATTGTGATCTGGATCTCTAAAGTAAAACGAGTAAATCCTACCGCGCGAACCCGTCCTAAAGACCGGCCCTTCAATAATATTTATACCTTCACGGATGAAACGCAGCATAATATCTTCAATTTTCTCATCGGCAATAAAACACAGATCAGCAGATCCCGGCATAGGGTTTTCTGCTTTAGGCTCAAACTCATTGCCATAGGTGTGCAGGTTTATTTTGCCACCCTCAAATTTAAGTGCCACACGCCCTTCTAAGAAAACGTCTTTCTCAAAGCCCATAAATCGGGTGTAAAAATCTACTGTTTTATCAACATCTTTTACCGTTAAAACCAAATGATCTATTCTCATAATATATACCTGTGATACTCACTGTTATTTAGTGTTACCGATTTCTGAAAGATAGTTAAATAAATTCCTGGAAACGACCGGCAGTGCTGCCTCTTCTCTTGTGACCAATTCCAGAGTTCTAGAGGACCAGTTTTCATTTAATTTAATAATTTTCAGATTTTCACACATAGCTCTAGGAATCGTTCCCTCGGGAATAATGGTAATTCCAAGGCCGGCTTCCACCATATTTATAACACCGGAGAAGCTCATTACAGAGACGCTGAAATTTATATCTTTATTCAGCTCACGGGCCTTTAGACGCAACATATTTCGAATAGAACTTCCCTCCTGAAGCCCGACATAATTGTAACTAAGGGTCTCTTCGAAACTCATGCTATCAAACACAGCAATAGGGTGACTTTTTGGTGCTAATACTGACAATTTATCTAATCGATAAGGTAAAAATTCTAAGTCATCCACTTGCATCAAACCAGATGTTATCCCTATGTCGACCAGCCCATCTCGTACCTTGGTAATTATTGATTGGGTAACATCTTCTATCAAATCAATCTTTACCAGGGGGTTTTTTTCCACATACTCAGCAATATCTTCAGGCAGAAACTGCACTATCGATGATGGGCAGGCGGCAATCCTAATATGACCTTGAATACCATCCGTATATTCGCTCATCTCTCCTTCAAATCTTTCAATCAGCTTGAATATGCTCTTTGCATATTTTAATGCGACTTCTCCCGCCTGGGTTAGTTCGACACCTCTGGATTTTCTAAAGAACAGAGGGACACCGATAGAGTCCTCTAAAGCAGCGATTCTCTTACTTACTGCAGAGGGAACTATGCTACAAGCCTCAGCGGCCTTGGCAATATTTCCATATTCTGCGGCGGCAATAAAGAGTTTAAGCGTGGTAAAATCTGTACGCATTAGTTCAACCTCCTAGACTTTCAGAAAAATGTTCTTGACCTTGGCAATAATCGTACCCGCCCATTGAGGCCCATCCCTGTAAGCATAGCAGCCCGGTCAGCGACAACGAGCAGCTTTTGAACATCAACATTGGTACTAACCCCCATCCTTTCAAACATAAATATCAGGTCTTCAGAAACTGTATTCAGGTAATTCACTGCAGAGTAGTTCCCCCCACCTAGCCCTCCCATCGCGGCACCAAATGTACGCACACCATTTCGGTATGCTGCCATGACATTGCATATTCCCATCCCGTAGGAATCCAAACCCTGAAAGGCCCAATGGACAGAGGTCGATGAATATCGCTCAGCTAATTTTTTAAATAATTTATCGACCTGATCCGGGGTGGCTCTACCCATTTCATCACTTAAGCACAGTTCAATATCACTGTATTCAGAGAGAATTTTATCCAAGACATTTTCTATCTTAGAGGGATCAATTTTTCCTGCATAAGGACAGTAAAAACATGTCTCTAGATTGACGCGGATTTTTATATCAGCGCAAACTGCGGATTTAGAAATAATAGTTAGAAGTTCATTAATCGATGAATCCACTGTCCTTTTAAGCAGAGCCTGGCTGTAAGATTCAGAAATTGAAAGACTATAAACCAGATGTTTTACACCTAATGCTACTGCCTTTTCATAATCTTCAACTGAGTAAATATTAAAGGATAGGATTGACTTAACTTCGTCGCTATAGCTATTGATCACCTCTGCCGAAAAGTCATCCCTATGGTCATTTTTATAGGTCCAGAGATCTCCGGCATGAATGGATTGGAAGCCTGAATTTGCCAGCCATTTAATCAATTCATTTTTTTTAATCTTAGATTCTTTTAGATCCTTAAACCAAGGGTAAAAACTTGGTGATACATCAAAAATATTGACCTTCATAGTACACCTTCCCAAGAGTTCAGCGCTTGGTTAAAAATTTCGCCTAACGACGAACTCAACAGGGTCTGACCGTTAAGTTCGATTATTTAAACAATCCAGGAAAATCCGAAACTATGTTCGGAAACATAGCCAGGATAAATATTGTCAGAATTATGGGTATGAAGAACGGCATAATAGCTTTAACGACTTCTTCAAATTTCATTCCTGTTATCGGCATCATCACATACAAAACAGTGCCAAACGGAGGCGTAATAACACCGGCTGACAATGTCACAACCATGAACACACCAAAAAATAGTGGATCTATTCCTATGGCACTTAGTGCCGGAATTAATACCGGTGTCAGTATCAGGACACTTTCCACCACGGACATGAAACAACCGACAATCAGCAGGAACGCCATAAGAAACAGTAATAGCACAAAATGAGAAACATCAAGACTCACTAATGCTCCGGCCAATTCTTGCGGTATTTGCAAACGTAACAGTAACCAGCCATAAAAACCTGAGACCGCAATGATAAGCAACAAGACCGCACTAAACTCAACTGACTGTTTAAAGACCTGATATAAGTCACTAAACTTAACATCTCTATAAACAACCATGCCAAGAAACAGGCCATACGCACAAGCGACCGCCCCGGCCTCAGTGGGAGAAAACACCCCAGTCCATATGCCACCGGCAATAATCATTGGCGTGCATAATGGCAAGATAGCTTGCGAAAATGATTCTTTGAACTCAGAAAATGTAGGGAAAGAGCGCCTGGGCATCGGGGTTTTATACGAATAATACACCGTGGTAAGCATCAGCAGCGCTGCCATGATGAAACCGGGAACAATTCCGGCAATAAACAAGTCCCCTACACTGACATCTGCCAGCCATCCGTAGATAAGCATTGCGACACTGGGGGGAATAATCGGACCAATAACACTGGAGGCAGCGGTAATTCCAGTCGCGTATTTTAGTGTATAACCCCGCTCTCGCATGGCTTTAATTTCTAGCGCACCTAAGCCTGCGGCATCCGCAGCTGCTGTTCCGGACATACCGGCAAAGATCATGCTGGCAACAACATTAGCATGTCCCAAGCCTCCGCGCATGAAGCCCACTAGGACATTGGCAAAGTCAAAAATTCTTTTTGTGGCACTACCGGTATTTAATATATTTGCAGCTAAAATAAACAGCGGAATGGCGAGTAATGGAAAACTATTTAGCGTAGTCATCAACTTAAGGGACATTAACTCTACCGGTATATTACCCGTTGTTGATGTGGCTACCAGAACCAGCATACAAGTGGTACCTAGCGCCACAACCACCGGAAGACCCAGAGCCATTAAGACAATAAGGGCCCCTCCGAAAATATAAAGATGCTCCATAATCAACCTCTTATAATTAATTCTAAATTCTTGAAATTGTTCTAAAAACACTGACCGAAAGCATACCGAAGAAGCAGATGAAGACACCCAGGTAATAGAATGAGAAGCTCATTGCCAAAGCTGTCGTTGTATTGTTAAAACTTTTCCACATCATTTCCCAACAACCCAGGGCGGCCATAGAAAGGAAGCAAATTTCTATCACTAAAATAGTAAAGTTCAGGCAGAGCTTAGTTTTTCCCGATACCACTCTTGGCAGTAAATCAACGGCTATATGCCTCTTACCTACCCAGGCAGCTAACCCGCCAAACCCAACCATGTACACACAAACAAGCGTGCTTATTTCTTCTAGCCAAGGTGTAGATATCTGCAGAAAATCCCTGGAAATCACGGAGTAAACCAGGATTATCACCAACACTAAAAGTAGAAATGCAGAGATTTTACTCGATATGTCTTCTACTTTAGTAAGTGCTGTTTTGATAAATCTACCGGTATACTCTCCGCCATACTCAGACGACACATTATTAATAATCACTTTAACCTCCGCATAAAAAGGGTGAATAGGCTTCACCCTGAGAGCAACTAAATAGTTTTTATTGGCATTTACTGGATAACTTTCTTAATATCTTCAGCGACACCTGGCGCTAAATTCTGCATCGCCTTAGCAATTGCGTGTTGCGCCTTAGCTTTAAAGAGTGAACGGTCCGGATAGACGACTTGCATGCCTTTTTTCTGTAGCTCTATCAGATAAAACTTATCTTTAGTTGCTTCAGTCTCACTGCCCACTTTCTTGGCCACATTGACGGCATCTTTAATAATGTTTTGATCTTCAGAGGACAAAGTATTCCACCAATCGCGACTTGCCACCCAATGCCATGGGGAGTAGACATGGCTGGTCATGATCAGGTGAGATTGCACTTCTTCCAGCTTTCTGTTGTAAGGTGAAGCCAGTGAATTTTCATGCCCGTCAACCTGACCGGTTGACATTGCCAGGTATATTTCAGGCGCGGGGACAATCACAGGTTGAGCACCAATCGCCTCCCACACATCAACCCAAACGGGTACCCCCGGAAGCCTTAATTTGAAACCAGAGAGGTCATCAGGTGAATCGATTCTTTTATTTGCAGTCATGTGACGCGCCGCACGATTCTGAACACCTAAATGAATTATGCCCCCCTTATTTTTTGCTATTTCCTCGAGACGTTTCCCTGAATCAGTTTCCATATAGGCCGCGATCGATTCATTACTTGGGAAAAGGAAAGGAATAGAGATCGGATCATATTCAGGTGCGTATTGAGTGCGCCAGTTACTGGCTGTCAGGGATATCTGCGTTTGACCAATATTCAACAATTCCAGCACCGCATTTTCTCCACCGAGCTGACCACTGAGAAATGGAATTGTCTTAAAATCACCCGGTGCATGCTTTTGCAGATATTCTGAAAACGCGGTAATAGCTGCCTCTTCTGATCCACCAGGTTTCATCGTGTTATTGACTTGAATGACAATGGGGTCTTTTGCCATCGCAGTTGTGGCGACGCCAAACAATACTGAAATCGCAATGCTCTTAACGAAGTTAAATTTTTTCATTTGTTACTCCACTTATTTTTATATGTATTTCAAATAAAAGATTAACTCAAGCAACAAAAACAAAGAACATATGCATCGGAACCTCAGCCATCTCAATATGTGAATTCGTATTGTTTATTTTTTTAAAACAAGCAAAAACAACATGATAGACACAATACTTGAAACTAATTCAGCGGATAAACGCGCTTGCCAGCCACTATAAATACTCTGCTAAAGCTGTTAGCACTTAGTCAATTATTGGGGCGATCACAGAGTAAACTTTACCCAGAAAAAAATTAAATTTAGCGGCGGAGCACCCTGGAAAATAGCCGCTGGACAACTTAACTATGAATGACGATATATTGAGGTAAAAGCAACGCAGCTCAGACCTGAACATTAGAAGAAAGGTGAATTAATAAACAAAAACAGCCCGTATTAGGGATGCAACAACCTTTATGAAACTGTCGAGCGCACTGAATAGTTAACAATAATTAAAACCAGTAAACACAGCGGTACTGTTAAAGCCTGTTTTGCAGGGTTTGCTGTACAACGGTATTGGCCGAGAAATATCGGGAGAGGTTAACAGCTGATGCTTTTCTGATGACCCCTAAATTTACAGGCGACCACAGACGGGATGCACTAGCCAGACCAAAACAGTCATCATTCAAATATTAACTTCCCTCGGATCTATCTCTGGTGTAAGTACAGTAAAGTATGGCCTGGCCGCTAACTGTGTAGATGACAGTTCGATGCAACGAACTCTTTAGATGTTGACAGGCAACACTTATATATTTTGGTTCAATAGTCTTAGTTCAGTCGTCACAACAGGCACGGTGATCATCAAAGTGCCAATGTGCGGGTGCGACTCCATGCACAGTCGCCGCTGCTGATTGCGCAGTATCAATAATGCCAATCTTGTCACCTAACAGGCAACCAAAATTCATGATGGATAAATCGGCACCAGAAAAAGCCAGAGAGGAGATATTTTTCAGACATTGGCTTTTAATATTATCCAGATGAGGACGCCCCATCTGTCCGCTTTGAAATGCCTCTTCCACCCATTGCAGATGTTCTCTATCGCTGTCTTCCAGCACTATCTGCCGCCGCCCTTCTGGGCTAACGCGTAAAAGACGGTTGCTGACGATGCTAGTGACCCAAAAATTATCCTGCTGGTCCCGGGTTAAACCATCGGGATAGGTGCCTGCAGAGAATCTGGTCACTACACTGGGGTGCTGCAGGTCATTGTCTGCATTTATCTGATAGCAGATCAACTCGCGACTAAAGGTGGCGTTTACATATAAGTGTTGACCATCGGGGTCTACATACACTTCATTGGTATAACCTATATCATCTGCGACGATTCTCGCCTCGCCATTGTCGATAAGTGCAATAAAGCCGTCGGCAACATCTTTACTGTAGGCATCGGCACGCGGCTCTACTCTGGTACTTACCGTGAACCAAAGTCTGCCCTGACGATCTAAATAGATGAAGTTAGTGGGCGGAATCGGCTCACCGTTAATTTCAGTGACAAAAGCACTACAATTGCCCTCGCGGGTAATACGAAAAATACCGCCACGAGTATCGCCCAAATGGGCAATCAGAAAATCTCCGTTGGCTAATAAGGCAATGCCATTGGGCTTAAGTAACCCATAACCTGGTACTTGCTCACCGCCGAAGAAACGCTGGGTACCATAGGGACTAATTTCCGTCACCCCACCCCGAGAATCTGACACGTACTTATAACCAGCCCTGGTCGCTAATACACATTCAGGCCTGTACAGTGATTCCCCCGACCAAGCTATTTCAGACAGATTACACTTCATCATATTTTCCATATTTTCCAATCTTCAGATTTGACCGCAATATAGTGGTATTGTTAAATTGACCAGCAACAGCATGAGACGATATTTTAAGAAACTCAATAGCAGCATTTTTTGATCTGATACCTCTCAAGAAAAGCAGCTGAACAGAAAGGCCGGTATGCAGTTGTATTGAATATAATGACAGATTATTGAAGTTCATTTTTAACAGCCAATTCCACTCTCTTTTCCATAACCCAACCCTTTACGTATTCACAGTAATTTTTATAGTGCATGCTTGCTCTATGCTCAGTCACTGCAAATGCATCTTCATACATCTCATATAAGAGAAAATGCTTAGAATTTTCTGCACTTCTAGATACGTGAAACAACAGACAGCCTTTTTCATTTTTCAGACATCGTTCGGAGTGTTTAACCACTTCAGAAAAAAAATCTTCGCAGTAATCTTCTTTAATACTGTATTTAACAAAGATTGAAATCATCATTAATTCTCCCATTTTAAGTGAGAGGCATTAGGGAACATAATATCAAGTACGGTACGCCTCTGGCTTACTGAGCATTCTGATATCTAGGCATCGTATCCAAAGGGCATGCTAACTACAGGGATGTAGGTACTTAGACTTTGCATGGAGCAAAAAGTCTGTGCCTACAGGGATGTAGCTACCTAGACTTTGCATGGAGCAAAAAGTCTGTGCCTACAGGGATGTAGACACCTAAATTTTGCATGGAGCAAAAAGTCTGTGCCTGGCGAAAGTTATCATGCCCCTGGGTGCCATAAACCTTCGATCTGGATGCTCAGCAAGCCCCTAAGGGCAAGAAGATACAGGACTTAATCACATGTTCCACAGCCTCTCAACAATCAGTATCAGGTTAACCCCAGATTGATTCAATTTCGCGTCGGATCTTAACCGCTGGAAGTGTTTCATCAACCTTAACATCCTGCCAGGTCAGTACCTGGTCTTTTTTAACCGGTCGAATAACTTTGAGATTGTGCGCCACACCTAAAGGTAGATTGCCTCGACTTAAGGATTTTTTTGCCGGCACAAGCTTGCCGAATACTGTGTAACCGCCCTCACCATCTAACATCTCGCCCACCTGAAGATCTCGCTTTGCCGTCGCTGAAACATCGGCGTTAAAATAGCGAGCTGTTCCCGTAGACTCACGACGCAAGCCGACAGAAGCCACTGACATTCCTAACTCTAAACCTATCAGGTGCCATTTTTTATACTGACACATGTATCTGCCAGAGGTATCAGTTTGCACACTGTACTCCTTAAAACAGCGACGGATATATTCACTGTCAGCTTCGATATTAATCCAAACCCCTTTGCGAATATCATAGGGAATAGGGGTACCTTCTGTGGTAATACATGAAATAGCTTCGACCAGTCCTTTCTTCTCCAACACTCCCCCTTCGCTTCGAGGTCTCATTAGATTGGGTATGTCCTCGACTGAACCCGGTGGAAATGCCAGACCTTCTTCAGGTGCATGCAAACCCGCAATATTAGCAATCGAAGCCGTTTCAATCGCAGGCTTAGTTCCGTCTAGAAAAGCGTTAAACATTTTCGGGTTCAACCCACCCAGTTTCGCCTGCTCTGCAGTCAACCCCCAATGGTCCCAAACGGTTTCAGGCGTTGACTCTCGATAGTGAGGCAACCATTTATGACCACGACCGGCTGCGACAACGGTAAATCCGGATGTTCTCGCCCAATCTACCAGTTCAGCAGCCAGTGCCGGCTGATCTCCATACGCCAAACTATAAATAACACCCGCTTGCTGCGCTTTTTTTGCCAGCAGGGCACCACAAAAAGCATCGGCTTCTACCGTTACGTTAATCACGTCCTTGCCCTCAGAGAAGGCATACAAGCAATGTTCAACAGCAACCACCGGGTTACCCGTGCATTCAATAACAATGTCAATGGCAGGGTGGGCGATCAATGCCTTTGCATCACTGCCAACAAAAGTAGTTCGGGTCGATGCAGCTTGGTCAAGCGATGAAGCACTATACCGCTCTATTGGCCAACCCACATTTGCCAGGTTGGCCATCGCCTGTTCAGGGTTTAAATCGGAAATACCCACCAGATGAATACCTGGCGTTTTAAGGGCCTGGGCTAAATACATGCTGCCAAACTTACCGGCACCAATAAGACCGATTTTAAGTGCTTTTCCCTGAGCTTCAAGTTGTTGCAGTTTTATAAACAAACTCATGTTTGTATCCTAAAGTTATTAATAAATTAGTGATCGGAAAATACAATCTCGATTTCCATCAGTTAATCGATATAAATTTAACTATCCGAATCATATGTATTGCGCTTCTTTAGAGTGCTTTCTTATCTGCATCAACCAGAAAATCAAAATCACAACCTTCATCTGCCTGAAGAACTGAGCGTTGATAAAGCGCAGAGTAACCGCGCTTTGGTTGCAATAATGGAGCTACATCTTCCAGCCGCTGCTTAATTTCTTCTTCACTAACAAGAAGTTCGATTTTCTTGTTAGCAACAGAAAGCCGGATTCTGTCACCGTTGCGCACTGCACCCAAAGGCCCCCCGGCAGCTGTTTCTGGCGTTATATGCAGTACAATCGTGCCAAAAGCAGTACCAGACATTCGCGCATCCGATATACGCACCATATCTTTTACCCCGGCCCGAGCCAGCTTCTTAGGTATTGGCAAATAACCGGCCTCGGGCATACCTGCAGCTTTGGGCCCGGCATTTTTAAGCACCAGAATATCATCGGCATTCACATCCAGATCAGGCGAATCAATGCGATTCGCCAAGTCTTCGAGGTTTTCAAACACAACGGCACGCCCTTCCGTTTCAAACAGAGATTCAGTGGCAGCCGCTCTCTTAAAAATTGCACCTTTAGGCGCTAAGTTACCTTGCAGAGCGATCAGACCACCCACTTTGGAAACGGGGTCATCAAAAGAGCGGATAACCTTTCTGTCGACCCACTCGATAGGATCTTCCAGCCTTTGACGCAAAGTGCTGCCATCGATACACTTTGTATCTAGATGAAGTAAGTGCTTTAACTCACGCAACACTGCCCCCACGCCCCCGGCATTGTAAAAATCTTCCATATAACCTTCACCAACAGGTTTCAGGTCAACAAGAACAGAGGTTTCATCAGAGATCTGATTTAACCGGTCCATTGGAACTTTGATCCCCAGGCGCCCGGCAATAGCGGTAAGATGAACAATTGCATTGGTGGAGCCACCCAATGCCATGATCAACCTGAAGGCGTTCTCAACTGATTCTTTGGTAATAATATCGGCAGGTTTTAAGGGCTTTTTCAACAGGGCGACTGCAGCTTTACCACTCTCCTCTCCTGCAAGAAGACGCGCAGAATGAACCGCAGGTATTGCAGCGGTACCCGGTAAAGACATACCTAAGACTTCAGCGATACAGGCCATCGTACTGGCAGTTCCCATTACCGCACATGTTCCTGCGGTAACAGACAAACGTCCTTCAACTTGCTGTATCTCTTCCTTATCAATTTCTTCTGCGCGATACTTGCCCCAAAAACCGCGACAGTCCGTGCATGCGCCAAGCCGCTGCCCTTTGTGCCGTCCGGTCATCATCGGCCCCGTTACCAGTTGTATTGCGGGTAGCCCTGCAGAAACAGCTCCCATTAGCTGAGCGGGTACCGTTTTATCACAGCCACCGATGAGCACAACGGCATCCATAGGTTGAGCACGGATCATCTCTTCTGTATCCATCGCCATTAAGTTACGAAACATCATGCTAGTAGGATTAAGAAACACTTCGCCCAGGGAGATTGTCGGAAAAACACGAGGCAGTGCTCCCGCAGCTAAAACCCCTCTGCAAACAGCGTCAGCCAGATCATCCATATAGCGGTGACAGCTATTAAAATCAGACGGGGTCACAGCAATACCGATAATGGGTTTATTCAACATGTCCTGAGACAAACCCATGGAGCGCGCGAAAGTGCGACGAAGAAAACGAGCAAAATCCTTATCACCGTAATTTGTTAAACCATTATCTATACCGATAACTTTGATGTCAGTCATAATATTCTCCAGTAATCTTTTTACAGTGAAGCTTTGCTTCTAAACTTTACATCCAACAGGTCTTCATAGACGCGGACCATTGCACCTTTGTCATGTCCACCCAACCCTTTGAGGAGCGCTTGTTGATAGGTTGCCGTGGCGGCGGCGAGAACAGGTAGCGGAATTTTATGGTGAACAGAAATTTCTGCACCACTGACAAGGTCTTTGTAAGCGGCCTGTAGCGGGTAGCCGCCGCTAAAGTCGCCCTTTAATATCCTAGGTACAAAAAACTCGGATGCGTAGCTTCTGCCGGTGCCGTTATTTATCACCTTGCATACCTGCTCTGAATCAAGCCCCATCTTCACAGACAACGGCAATATCTCTGCTAGAGCTGCCGCATGAATATCAAATAACAACTGATTGATAAGTTTAGTAAGCTGCCCGGAGCCAACTTCCCCCATGTACAAAATTTCGCTGCCAAACATATCCAGAAAATGTTTTACTCGTTTGAAAACATCAATGTCCCCACCGCACATCACCGTCAGAGTACCGTCTTCGGCCCTCTTCGCCATTCCCGAAATAGGTGCATCAATAAAGAGAATGCCTCTTTTTTCTAACTCATCAGCGATCTCGATAGTTTTCATATGAGAGATGGTACTGGTATCGACGACAGTTGAGCCTGGCTTAAGCGCATCTGCTATACCGTCCTGTCCAAAGAGAACATTCCAAACCACTTCAGCATTAGGCAAACAAAGAAAAAGCAAGTCAGACGCCGCTATCTCCTGGACATCATCAGCGATACAAATCCCTTGATCTTGCAACTCAAGCAGGACGTCTTTATCCTGCCCAAAAGCAATTAGCTTATCGCAACCTTTATGCAGGTGCTGTGCAATAGGCTTTCCCATCACACCAAGACCAATTATTCCTGTTTGCATACTTCAACCTCACTTCTAAAAGACTATTTACCACTAAAATTAAATTCCTTTTAAATATTAATAAGCAATACCCTCGGCAACAAGATGCCATTCGGAAACCCTCAGTTCTCGAAATGAGACGCCATAAAACCGGCACTAAAACAAGCAAACAAAACATCACTAAATCAGTTGGATAGGATTTTTGATTGGAATGAAGTGGAAGTTGGAAGTTGGAAGTTGGAAGTTGGAAGTTGGAAGTTGGAAGTTGGAAGTTGGAAGTTGGAAGTTGGAAGTTGCGAGTAGCGAGTAGCGAGTAGCGAGTAGCGAGCCTAAAGATATATCGCAGAAGGTAGATGCTGAACACATGGATGTTATGTTCAGGATGAAGTATGAAGTATGAAGTCTCGATTATTGAGTGTTGTGTGTTGTGTGTTGTGTGTTGTGTGTTGTGTGTTGAGGACTAAATATAATACGCAGGAGGTAGAGGCGGAAAAAATTGTCTGGAACAATTTTTCACAGCTTTAGCTGCCCGTAGGGCAAATACATGGATGTTATGTTCAGGATGTACAGTATAAGGCGGTGGCATGGATGCCAAAGAGCCAATTTGTGTATCGAACCGGTTCGATGACGCCGACATTCTATATCGATCAGACACAAAAAAGCCCGCTACAAGTAATTAGTCGGAAGTCGGAAGTCGCGATTATTGATTATTGATTATTGATTATTGAGTCTTGAGTCTTGAGTCTTGAGTCTTGAGTCTTGAGTCTTGAGTCTTGAGTCTTGAGTCTTGAGTCTTGAGTCTTGAGTCTTGAGGACTAAATATAATACGCAGGAAGTAGAGGCGGAAAAAATTGTCTGGAACAATTTTTCACAGCTTTAGCTGGCCGAAGGCTGAATACATGGATGTTATGTTCAGGATGTACAGTATAAGGCGGTGGCATGGATGCCAAAGAGCCAATTCATGAATCGAACCGGTTCGATGACGCACAGAGAAAGAGATACAGAGCGCTGAATTTAGAATCGAAGGACCATCTAGAATTGAAAGATGGTGCCCGGAGGCGGAATCGAACCACCGACACGAGGATTTTCAATCCTCTGCTCTACCGACTGAGCTATCCGGGCAATACTGCTTAAATTCGGCGCATATTAAACAATGAAGCAGATTTTCAGTCAAGTATATTCTGTTAATTATTTTCTTTTTTTGCATATTGATCCTTAACTAACACATTAAGCTATAGTTATTGCAGCTCCCTGATGCAAAATTGCGGCGAGTTCGCTAATATCTTGCTACTAACTTCTATATTGCGCTAGCAAGTTATAAATAATTGATTTTTATCGGAGTTAACTAGGGGAATCAGTATTGTTTCGGTTTACTAAAAAAAATAAAAAAGACACCGGCAGAGTCTGCCTGCATGTATCCGCTGAAGGTACTGCTATAGCTGTCAGTAAACTCAAAGGTGCTGACTTAGAGTTGCAACACTGTGAGTTTTTTAATGCTTTACAACTCGCCGACAACCCTGACTCCATTAAAGACTTTATCGCCGATAATAAACTGACTGGCGCAAACTGTTCTCTGATTTTATCTGCCCATGAATACCAAATGCTGTTGACTGAAGCACCCCAGGTTGAGCCAGCTGAGATGTGCGAAGCACTGTGGTGGCGAGTAAAAGATCTGGTCTCCTTTGACTTGCACAATGCGCAACTTGACTACCTGGAACTGCCGGAAGACAGCGAAAAAAATCAAGGTCACAAATTGTATGCAGTGATTGCCGACAAATCCAAGGTTGCAGCCAAAATTGCCTGGGCTGAGGAATTGGGTCTCAAGCCTATCACTGTAGAAATCCCCGAGACCGCCATCTTACATTTAGTCTCTGATCTGTGTAGTGATATTGTTGGCACTTCGGTGCTGTTTTTAGATGCTGAGCAAAGTTTACTGATGCTGATGTCTGAGACTAAGATGTATCTGTCGCGCACCCTCAAGTACAACTACTTGCAGAGGATGGAAGCAATAGTATTAGATTTGCAACGCTCTATGGATTATTACGAGAGCCAAATGGGTAAGCCCCCCTGCCTAAAAGTCATAGTATTGCCACAGCAGAGCCATGACACTGCCATTATGCAAACCTTAGTGGAGAATATAGGGGTTGCCATAGAGACAGTCGATATCAATGATTTGGTCAAGACCAACGGGCCTTTAACTATAGAGCTGCAACAGCATTGTCTGGTGGCGATATCCGGCGCGCTGCGCTTGGATCAAAAGGTAAAAAAATGAAGCAGAGGATCAATTTATTACCTATAAAACCTAAACGGGTGCGCAACTGGCTGGGATTGAAAAATTTGCTGACCCTTTTGTCAGTTCTTTTTATCAGCTGCTCTCTAGCGGGCTTAGGCTTTTGGTTGGATGCCCGTAACTTACAGTCGCAAGCAGTGAGTTTTGAGGTGCAAAATCTGAGTTTACAGAATAATTTAATGCAGTTAAAAAGCCAGCAAGCTACACGTCAGGTACCCAGAGAACTAGAACATGAATTGAAGCAAATGCGCCAACAAGTACTGGCGATGCAGCAAATGCTAACCCTGGAAGACACATTGAACAGCGCCAGCCGCGGTGGTTTTTCCCAGACCATGACGCAATTGCAAAACAGCATGCCAGACAGAGCTGAGCTGCACAGTTTTAAAATTGGCTCACATACTAATTTAGTCTATGTGCGAGGCAGTGCCGCTACACCGCAAGATTTACCTTTAATCATAAAAAATTTACGGGCCCGGCATCTACTGGAAAAACATGACATTGAAAAGCTGCGGATGCAGCGCAGCGGCGATAGCCATAGCTTTGAAGTATCCGTTACCAGCGGAGGACAGGAGCAATGAACAGCACAGAGATTGCCGCTCACTACCAGGCTTTGAGCAACAGAGAAAAAATACTTATCTTTACCTCCTGCAGTGCTCTGATCATAGCGATGATGTTTTTGCTGTTGTTGGAGCCACAATATTTGGCCAGACAACATGCAGCCACTGATTTTTTAAGCAATAGCGCTACAGTGCAGCAAAACCAACAGCAAACCACTGAACTGCAACAAATTTTAGCCATGGACCCAACCGCTTCTATGCGAGAACAGTTGACCCAGTTACAAAGTCAGCATGACGAATTATCTCAGGCCTTAAACGGCCACAAGACAGTGGTAGTGACACCGGTTGCATTAACGGAGTTTCTGGCGGTGATCTTGAAATCCGCCTATTTGTTAAAGGTTGAAAATTTTCAACTAACCTCTGAACTCTACGCCTCTGAAGATGAGGATGAGGATGTGCAGAGCAGTTTTCTGATGAAACAAAGCATTACACTGCAATTACAGGGAAACACAAACAACATTGAGAAATACCTGCAGTTTCTTGAGGAGGCACCAGTGACAATCTACTGGGACAACCTCCGCTACCAGAGCGAGGCAGATGAACAAGTGAACATCGCTGTGCAGCTGCACTTATTTTCCTCCAGAGAATTACTGGATCACTAGCAGTAACCGGCAACACAGTCACAAGGCAAGAATCCTATATAGCCTGTATTTTATTTAAGAGGAAGTTTCATGGCAGCACCGAAAATGAAAGTGAGAATCGGTGATCTATTAGTGCAGAACGGTGTTATTACCGAACAGCAGCTGATCTCGGCGCTGGCTCGTCAAAAGGAAACTCACCAGAAGCTGGGCAAGGCACTTGTAGTACTTGGCTATGTGCAAGAAGAACAATTTCTTAACTTCCTCGCTCAGCAGTTAAAAATCCCGATGGTGGATATCAGCAGGTACAACTTCAACCACAATGATGTACTTAAGCTGGCAGAGACCCACGCCCGCAGATTTCGCTGTGTGATACTCAAAGAAGAAGTTGATTATTTTCTGATTGGCATGACCGACCCGCTGGACATAGCCGCCTACGATGAAATTCAACGACTACTGCCGAAGCCTATTGAGTTGGCCGTGGTAGCAGACAGTCAATTACTGCGCGTACTGGAACAGATATACCGCCGCACCAGCGACATCGATGACTGGGCAGACCAGCTCAGTGATGAAATTGTCGAAGATACATTTGATACGACCCGATTAGCCGAGACAGATGACGTCGATATTCCGGTGGTGCGGTTGCTAAAAAGTATCTTTGAAGATGCCGTCACCGTTGGCGCCTCGGACATTCACATCGAGCCCGATGAAAATGTGCTGCGTATCCGCCAGCGCGTCGATGGCCTGTTACAAGAGCACGTTATGAAAGATGCGCGTATCGCCCCGGCGCTAATCCTGCGCCTTAAATTAATGGCCGAGTTGAATATTTCCGAAAAGCGTCTCCCCCAGGACGGCCGCTTCAACATTCAGGTTAAAGGCCACAGTATAGACGTACGTATGTCGACGATGCCGATTCAAAATGGTGAGTCGGTGGTGATGCGCTTACTGGATCAAACCGACGGTATGATCCAGTTGGACAGTATTGGCCTGCCCGATAAGATGAAACAGCGACTGCGCAAACTGATCAGAGACCCACACGGTTTACTGTTAGTCACAGGTCCTACCGGCAGCGGTAAAACGACCACTTTATACGGCGCTTTAAATGAATTAAACGTCGCCGAGAAAAAGATATTAACGGTCGAAGATCCGGTTGAATACCGGCTGCCACGCATTAACCAGATTCAAGTGCATCCGAAGATAGGCTTAGATTTTGCCACGGTATTAAGATCTTGTCTGCGCCAGGATCCAGACATTCTGCTGGTCGGAGAAATACGCGATCTGGAAACCGCTGAAATCGCCCTGCGCGCCTCCATGACCGGTCACTTTGTACTTTCCAGCTTACACACTAATGATGCTATCTCCAGCTCAATGCGTCTTATCGATATCGGTATTGAGGGCTATTTAGTCGCCGCTGCCCTTCGCGGAGTACTGGCCCAGCGACTAGTGCGCAAAGTTTGTCAGTACTGTAAAACAGATTATCTACCTAGCCCTCAGGAGCAGGCCTGGCTGCAGGTTAAATGTCAGGATGCCAGCACCCGCAATGGCAGCTTTAAGTACGGCAGCGGCTGTACCAGTTGTAACAACACGGGTTATGCCGGCCGTGTCGGTATCTTTGAGTTGCTGGAAGTTAATGAGCAAATGGCTGATGCGTTGCGCGCCAATGACAGCGGGGCCTTCGCCCGCGCTGCAATTGCCAGTGACAGATACCAACCGCTGGTGTTCAGCGCCCTGGAAAAAGCCGCAGCGGGCATTACTAGTTTAGCGGAAGTGTTTAGGGTTACTGAACAACTGGAAGAACTGGGGGATGTTAACTAATGCCTGTTTACTCTTATGTCGGTAGGCACGTCGATGGCTCCGAGGCAACCGGTAGTATAGAAGCTGCTGGTCCCTCTGCTGTCGCCAGCCAATTAGAGCAACAGTCAATTATTCCGGTACGGATTAAAATCGCCGAGAAAAAGCTCAACCCTGAAATTGAGGGACAAACCAAGCTGTCATTTTTCGAGCAAGTCAGTTTGGACGAAGTGATTATGCTGTCTCGGCAACTCTCCAGTCTGACCCGCGCCGGTGTGCCGATAATTGCAGCGTTACGGGGGCTGGCGGAGACCGTTAATAACAAACTTGTAACCAGTAGTTTAAGCGGCGTCGCCGATAATCTGGAGAAGGGCCAGGAGCTGTCCGTGGCGCTCAGCCAATACCCTAAATTGTTCTCCAATTTATATGTCAGCATGGTACGTATCGGAGAAAATACCGGCCGTATCGACCAGGCCTTCAGCCAAATGTCCAGTTACCTGAACTTGGAAAGGCAAACCATTCGCAACTTAAAACAGGCGACACGCTACCCGATGTTTGTGATGGCGGCGATTGTAGTATTGATCACTGTGGTTAATTTGTTTGTGATTCCAAACTTTAAAGATGTCTTTGACAGTATTGGCGGTCAACTGCCCTGGCAGACTATCTTATTAATTAACATCTCTGATTTTGCCCTGAATTACTGGCCCTACATATTTGCATTACTGTTGTTATCCCTGTTGGCTTTTAGTCACTGGAAGAACAGTCCAAGCGGAAAATACAGCTGGGACAAATTCAAATTTAGCATTCCCCTGGTCGGTAGTATCTTCTACCGTGCTGTACTGGCCCGCTTTGCCCGTACTTTTAGTGTCGTTTTAGCTGCAGGCATGCCAATAGAGCAAGGGTTGGCAGTAGTCGCAAGAGCCGTTGATAATGACTATGTCGGCGCCAAGATAGATCAAATGAGAGTGGCTATAGAGCGCGGCGAAGGTTTTAGCAGCGCCGCCAGACGCACCTCAATGTTCAGTCCGCTGGTGATGCAGATGCTAGCGGTCGGTGAAGAAACTGGCCGTGTTGACGAAATGCTCGCAGAAGTTGCTGATTTTTATGAAGAAGAAGTAGAGTATAAGCTACAGGGGCTGTCCAGTGCGATAGAGCCGATCTTAATTGTGATTGTCGCCTCTATGGTGCTAGTGCTGGCATTGGGCGTATTCCTGCCGCTTTGGGATTTAAGTGCCGCAGTCAATCGCTAGCTAAGAAAAATACTAAGCTTGTGTTTTAGCAGTAAATTTTTAGACTATGCTATAACTCTATGCTGCACTAAAAGAGAGTAACCGGGAATTATTTGTTTAAAAGTGGTTCCAATATTTCAACAATAGGTCATAGTGGCCTAAAAGTAACTATATTTTATAACAATATCAATGACTAGCTAGGGAAGGTGGAAAATCGCAACAGTACCCCTGTAGCCTCAGGAGCAATCCGCGCTACAGGACTGCAATGCGGCTAACAAGCCTTGAAAAGAACAAGAACTGAGAGAGATGAAGTTATGAGACAACAACAATCTGGTTTTACCATTATAGAATTAATCGTAGTGATTGCCCTGTTAGGTATTTTGGCGGCAGTGGCGTTACCACGGTTCATCGATATTTCTTCTGATGCGCATAAAGCGACTGTGCAGGGCACAGCCGGTGGTTTCGCCTCAGGTATTGCATTGGCAAAAGCCCAGGCAATAGCGCAAAACATCAGCAGGGGCAAACCTATGTCATTTGACGGTACTCCGCTGTACCTGAATAGCTCGAAACTTCCTGTTGCCAGCTCTAGTGCCAAACCTTCTGCCGCAGGTTGCGTAGAAGTATGGAATGCCGTGCTGCAGGCAAATGCACCTACTGTATCGACTTCAGAGGGTGCCGCCTATAAAGTCATTTATCAAAAACCGATTTGTGTATACAACTACAACAAAGGTGGTAGTGGCAACGTGAAAATTGAATACTCGCAGCAAACGGGTTTTGTCATCCCCACCCTTCAGTAAGGGCAAGAAAGTAATAGATGAGCAGAGCGCAGAACGGCTTCACTCTTATTGAGTTGATTACAGTCATTGTATTGATTGGTATCTTATCAGCGGTTGCACTCTCTCGCTTTGCTGACACCGGTTTGTACCAGCAGGCGCTGTTTGTGGACAAGTTGCAAGCTTACCTCAGACTGACGCAGCAAATAGCCATGGCCCAAACTGCGGGGCTTAAGCCCCGTGAAAACCGAGTACAGATAGCCGCCAGTTTTAACTTGAGACAGCTGGCAGAGTCGCAGTGGCAAGTAACAATTATAAACAGTAGTGGCGAGCAACAATACCAACTGCAAAACGATGCTGATTTTTTAATTAATATGCAACCACTGGCAACGGGGGTAAACTTTAGCTTGGGCTTCGACGCAGACGGAGACTTAATAGCCAGCAATTTCCCTAAACCATTTACAGTGACACAGAGCATTGCCCTGGCAGCGGGCAGCCAAGCCTTTTGTATCACTCCGACAGGATTTAGCTATGAAGGCTCGTGTATCTGAATCCGGTTTTACCTTAATAGAATCCGTTTTTACTATAGTGATCATTGCCATCGCCATGACCGCGCTGATCTCGGTGTGGTCGAATGCCGTAGTGCACAGCGCCGATCCTTTTTGGCAAACTAAAACCACCGCTTTGGGTCGACTCTACCAGGCGCAAATAGCAGCGCAGCGCTTCGATGAAATAGCTTGTGCCTCGCGCGGTAACAAATGCAGTACTCAGTTTGGCCCCGACCTGGAATCCCGGGGTGATTTTGATGACGTAGATGATTATCACAACTTACTAGAGCTGGCTAGCGACACTCAGGGCCGGGAAATAGCGGGTTATGCAGGTTACCAGATCAGTGTACAGGTCAGCTACGCCGGGGCAGACTTTGCACTGGCAGAACAGCGCTTAAAAAAGATCAGCATCGAAATCACTACCCCCCAGGGTAATATGCAACAGTTTGTCAGTTACCGGGGTAATTATTAATGCCCGGCTGTGTTAATAATCGCCAAATAAACCACAGGCAACAGGGATTTACTTTAGTTGAGTTTATTCTGGTGATGATCATTACCGGGATTATCGCCGTCGGTAGTACCCAATTTATTGTTAATTCAGTGCGCGGCTTGAACGACCTTACCCGTCGCGATGTGATGGCCAACAGCTTGCGCACCAGCATCGAAAAAATCCAGCGACAGCTGGCGCGCAGCGCAGCGGCATCGATACGTATCCGGCGCAGTGCATCGGCGCAGTGCCTGGAAATGTTGCCTATACAGGCGCAGGCCTTTTACACACAGGCGCCGCTGGCTAACTCTGGCAGGCACATTCAAGTGCTGGCACTGAAGGCTAAAGTAACAGGCATGCGGGCGCTCATCGGCAGCAGCGACGCCAATTTATATGCCGCAACAGGCACCGGCGCCCTGTCCAGCGTGATTATCGAGCAGGATAACACCCTGCAAACTCAGCTTACCCAGTTGCGCCTGGCCAGCAGTCATCGGTTCAACCAGGGCTCCGCCCAGCAGTTAATTAATTTTGTCAGCACCCCGCTCAGCTATTGTTTGGAAGCGGGAAATTTATACAGATACACAGGTTATAGCCTGCGCCAGTTGCAGCCTATGCCCGATACTTTACCGGCCAATGAGCCGAAAAAAGTGTTGTTAGCGCAAAATCTACTCGCCAGTTCCAACTTTAGTCACCAGCCAAAGACGCAAACTTTTAACATTCAATTCACAGTGGCAGCTGATAATGAACAGCTGAGCATTAACCAACAACTCTGGTTAACAGATGAATAAGCGCAGCGCAGCAGCCATGCTTACCCCCCCTTCGAAACAGCGGGGGCTGGGCCTGATATCGGCAATCTTTGTAATTACGGTAATGGCGTTACTGGCGGTCGGGGTGGCCAGCTTAGTCGCCAACTCGGCTAATATTCACAGCTGGAAAATACTCTCTATGCGCGCGCAGAGCGCCGCCCAATCAGGTCTGCAAATAAAATTAGCGGCGATCGCCGACAGCCCTGACTGCACTGTCAACAGCAACGAATACACCTACAACACCGCAGCACTGTACCAATGTACTGCGGTCGTCAGTTGCTCTAGTGTGAAGTATCAGGATAAAAACTATATAACCCTCAACAGCCTTGGTAGCTGTGGGGTCGGCCTGGAAACGGCAGCAAAATCTGTACAAAAGCGCATGATCAAAGCGCAGTAATATGCGCTTTGATTACACTCTTTAGCTGATACCGTACTGCTCGCGGTATTTAGCCATTGCCGCAAGCTGCGACTCATGCCCACCGATTTCAGCCAGATACTCCATGATGTGAGTCATATCGACGATGCTGATCACCGGCATCTTGTAGTCGCGCTCCACTTCCTGGATGGCTGATAATTCAGCTTTGCCTTTCTCCATCCGATTGACTGCGATAACAGTGGCCGCTGGGGTGGCTCCCGCTTGTTCAATAATCGCCATCACTTCACGGATAGCAGTACCTGCAGTAATTACATCATCGATGATCACTACGCGTCCCTCAAGTGGCGAACCTACCAGCGAGCCGCCCTCACCGTGGCTTTTAGCTTCTTTACGGTTAAAGACATAGGGGACATCTTTTTGAAATTCATTGGCCAGCGACACAGCGGTAGCGGCGACCAGTGGAATGCCCTTGTAGGCGGGGCCGAATAATATATCGTACGACACATTGGCATTTTCCAGCGCCGCAGCGTAAAAACCACCCAGTCTGGCTAAAGCTAAGCCGGTATTGAATAATCCTGAGTTAAAAAAATAGGGACTGACCCGGCCGGATTTAAGTTCGAACTCACCAAAACAAAGTACATTTTGCGCGATAGCGAATTTAATAAATTCTTTTTGATACTGTTGCATGTCGGTCAAATCCCTCATTGGTCTCTAAAACACACATTCTACACTAGGAGCAGGGACTGCTGAATGATAAATGAAACTATAATTTCGGCTAACGCGTCGAGATCATTGTTAACAGCCGGCGAAACTCTGGATCGACAAATCAAATCCCGGATATCAGGCTATACTCTTAGGACAGCAATGCATAAAACACTCAATAAAAAGGCAGAACTGTTGAAACTGACTCGTTCAGCAAATATTTATCTAAGGGAATTTCAATTTATCACGCTAGGTTATACAATTAGCAGGCTTTTTAGCTAAACTGCACTTGTTCTTAACAGAATAAGCTGTAGCATCACCATCTTTTTAAACGCTAACACTGACCACAGCATCAAGCAGGGAAATTATCATATGCGCGTTATCTCATTCAATACCCAAGGTATTGAACAGGCTACAGACAGGGGACTATTTACTTGGTTAGCTGAACAAGATGCGGATGTGATTTGCCTGCAAGACCTGCGAGCAAAAGAATATCAATTAGACGATGACAGATATCATTTAGAGGGATACTACCCGTATTTTTTTGATGCATTCGAAGACGGTTACAGTGGCGTGGCAATCTACACTCGGCACTTGCCTAAGGCAATAATGACCGGCATGGGTTTTGAGCTCTGCGATTACGAGGGGCGCTTTATTCAGGCAGATTTCGAAAATGTCAGCATCTCATCACTACTGGTACCCTCCGGGTTAAAAAACGATGCCGCGCAACGCATTAAAGACCAGTTTATGGAACATTTACTGGCGCACTTCAAAAAGACCCAGCGCAAGCGCCGCGACTTTATCTTTTGCGGCACCTTAAATACCGCGCACCGCACTGCGGATATCTCCAACTGGTATGTCAGCCAGAGCATCTCCGGCTTTTTGCCCAGTGAGCGCGCTTGGATGGAAGACGTGATCGGCGAGCTCGGCTATATAGACACCTTCAGAGAAATCAACAAAGCGGATCGTCAATACACTTGGTGGCCCGATTACAACCGCGCCCGCAAACTCAATGAAGGCGCCAGACTTGACTACCAGCTGAGCACAGCCAATATTCAAGAAACCATCAACGACGGCTACATCGCCAAAGATCAAAATTTCTCTGAATTCGCCCCGCTAATCATAGATTACGACATAGACCTATAAACAACCCGAAAAAAAAGACGCTAACCGCGTCTTTTTTTTACCCTAAATAGCAGAAACCAAACTCACGACTCGCTACTTACGACTTCCTACTTTTACTTATTCAACGCCGCGTTCTGCGCCTCACCAATCGCCTTAATCCCCTGGCGCGCCAGTTTCAACATCTGGTTCAACTCTTCTTCGCTGTACGGCTCGCCCTCTGCCGTGCCCTGAATTTCGATGAAGCCACCGCTGGCAGTCATGATCACATTCATATCCGTTTCGGCTGCAGAATCTTCTGCGTAATCTAAATCTAATACCGCTTCACCCTTGTAGATACCTACCGAGATAGCCGCGATCATATGCTTTAACGGGTCGCCTTTCATGGCACCGTTCTTATCTTTTTTCAGGAAACTGATCGCATCTACCAGTGCTACACAAGCACCTGTAATAGAGGCAGTGCGAGTACCACCATCGGCTTGCAGTACATCGCAGTCAATAGTAATAGTGTTTTCACCGAGCTTTTTCAAATCCAGTGCTGCACGCAATGAGCGACCAATCAGGCGCTGTATCTCAATGGTGCGACCGGTTTGCTTACCACGACTGGCTTCACGACCATTGCGGGTATTAGTAGATCTAGGCAACATGCCGTACTCAGCAGTTACCCAACCACT
>JABSQZ010000018.1:43593-133130 GCA_013215505.1 Oceanospirillaceae bacterium | reverse complement strand
TTAGATCTCTTTTTACCGCCCCCAATAATTGGTTAATAGATAATTTTAAGGGGTGACAACAATCCTGACACAGAGGGCTTCCAACTCCCGACTCCCGACTCACGACTTATCCCTCATCTCCCCCTGCAACCACTGGCAAAATTCCAAGGTTTTTCGCAGCTCTGCCTTGTAGCTTGGGCTAAATAGGTAATAGCGATAATCAGTATCTAAGCTGATCTGCAGTGGATTGACCAGGCGCTTTTCAGCAATCGCAGTCGCCGCTAGAAAATCTGGAATTAAGGCCAGTCCCAATCCTTCTTCGGCCGCTTTCATCGACATAAAAAAGTGTTGGAAACCCATGCCAAAATTTGTTTTCGAGTGGCCAGGTAGGTTCCCGGGTAGTAATTGTTGGCGCTGTAGGAAATTATCCCAGAGTTGCGGGCGGGTGTTTTGTTTTAGTAAACGATGCTGCAATATGTCCGATTTTTTATGGATAGGGCTGCGCTGGAGCAGGTTGGGGGAGGCGACTAACAGCAATTTTTCCCTTGCAAGCTCCAGAATGTGACCACTGCTGGTGCTGGGTAGTAGGCAGCGAATACTGATATCGGCTTGAGTTCTGTTAAAGTCTGGTTGGCCATCACCGGTAATTAGATCTACCTTTAAATGCGGGTATCGCTGTTCAAAACTGTGAATCCTCGGGATCAGCCAGATGTTGGTCATAGAGGGAATGACGTCTAACAGTAGCTGTTGCTGAATCGGGCTGGTTTGTAATTGTTCGCCGCTGCTGTTGAGCTCATTCAGTGCATTGCTGACAGAGTGTAAATAGTTTCTGCCAGCCGGGGTTAAGCTGACACCACTGGGGCCACGGGTAAAAAGAGCGACACTGAGAAAAGACTCCAATAACTTGATTTGCTTGCTGACCGCTCCCTGAGTGACACAAAGTTCGTTAGCAGCCTTGGAGATGCTGGAGAGGCGAGCCGCGGCTTCGAAGCTTCGCAGCGATTGCATGGGTGGTAAATAGTCACGCATGATGATAGCTCTTGTTGGGTAATAGGGGAGTGATAGATTTTCCAAGTTTTCCAAATAAGGTATTCCGTTTGCTCATGGCATTGGATAATAAGTCCATTGTCGAATTTAACCAAGTACTCTTTAATAGAAGCAGTCCTAAGCGGGGGATTAGTCGCTGTATTGCTCGCTGACAAATTAAATCCAGGAGAATCGAAATGAGCGCTGTTTTTCAACGCAACTGTAATGCCAAAATGCCTATCGCCGTGAAAGGGGATGGGGTATATATTATCGATGAAAATGGCAAGCGCTATCTGGACGGTTGCGGCGGGGCGGCGGTATCCAGCTTAGGCCATTCTCATCCGCGGGTGAAAGCGGCGATCATCGAGCAGTTAGATAAAATTCCCTTTGCCCACACCGGATTTTTTAGCTCTGAACCGGCCGAGCATTTAGCACAATTTCTTATTGATAAAGCGCCGGGTAATATGGGTAAAATATACTTCACCAGCGGTGGTTCAGAAGCAGTTGAGGCAGCCTTAAAGCTGGCGCGTCAATATTTCTTAGAGCGCGACCAGCCAGAGCGGCAATTCTTTATCTCCCGCGAGCAAAGCTACCATGGTAATACCCTTGGAGCTCTTGGAGTCGGGGGTAATGCCTGGCGTCGTGAGCCCTTTGCAGTGCTGATCAAGGATGCCAATTATATATCTCCCTGCTATGCCTATCGAGGTCAGCAGCAGGGTGAGTCTGAGTTCGATTATGGTCAGCGGGTCGCTTCTGAATTAGAGGCTAAGCTAGAGCAATTAGGGGCAAATACTGTACTGGCGTTTATTGCCGAGCCAGTCGTCGGGGCGACTTTAGGTGCTGTGCCAAGTGTACCGGGATATTTTAAGAGAGTGAGGGAAATTTGTGACAGCGCCGGGATCTTACTAATTTTGGACGAAGTCATGTGTGGTATGGGTAGAACCGGATCGCTGTTTGCTTACGAGCAGGAAGCTATAGTGCCGGATATGGTAACTATGGCCAAAGGGTTAGGCGCTGGCTATCAGCCAATAGGTGCTTTAATGGTCAGTAGCGAAATACATAATACCGTGGCGGCAGGCAGCGGATTTTTTCAACACGGACATACATACATAGGTCACGCCACCGCCTGTGCCGCATCGCTGGCAGTACAACAAGTGATTGAAGAAGATCAGTTGTTGAGCAATGTGAAAACACAGGGCCGGTACTTGAAGCAACAGCTACAAGAGCGCTTTGCACAGCATCCACATGTTGGCGATATCCGCGGTAGAGGTTTGTTCCTCGGCCTGGAATTAGTCGCTGACAGAGCTGATAAGTCGCCATTGCCACTGGAATCGCAAATACAGCATAAAATCAAGGCGCAACTGATGGAAAATGGCTTGATGTGTTATCCGGGAGCGGGGTCGGTGGATGGGCGCCGCGGACATCATATTTTACTGGCTCCCCCTTTTATAGTAGAGCAACAACATTTGGACTTTTTAGTAGAGACGCTGGCGAAATCTATTGATCAAGTGTTAATTGGAATTTAATCAGTGTCGAAATTAGGTAGATAATTAATGCCCATAGAAAATAAGGCCATTGTCATAGTGGCACCCAATGGCGCGCGCAAGAATGAAAAAGATCATGCGCAGTTACCGGTTAATGCCGCCCAAGTGGCTGCTGATGCGGTACTTAATCAAGCTGCTGGAGCAACCATGATACACGCTCACGCTCGCGATGAACTCGGTGGCCACTCACTGGATATAGAGCAGAACCGTCAACTATACGCCGCCTTACGGGAAGCTGTTGGCGATGATATGGTGATTCAGTTAACCACGGAAGCCGTAGGTATCTATGGGCCCGATCAGCAGATGGCGCTGATTAAAGAGATACAGCCTGAGGCGGCGTCTTTTGCATTGAAAGAGTTGATCAGTAGTGATGCAGAGCTAGAGCGGGCGAGAGACTTTTTTCACTGGGTCGCAAAGCGGGGCATCATCGCCCAGTATATCTTGTACAGTGCAGAAGAAGTAATTCGCTATCACCAGTTAAAGCAACAGGGAATTCTGCCGTCAAATAAGCATCACCTGCTGTTTGTCTTGGGGCGTTATACTGATGGGCAGCAGTCACAACCCAGCGAGTTGTTGCCTTTTATTATCGAACATAAAGATGATACCCCCTGGGCGGTCTGTGCCTTTGGCCGCGACGAACATCAGTGTGTCAGTGCTGCGCTGTCACTCGGTGGTGATGTGCGAGTGGGATTTGAAAATAATTTGTATAACTTGCACGGGCAGTTGGCCTACAACAATGCTGTGTTAGTAAAACAAGCGGTAGACAGTGCCAATGACATGGGCCGAGAGGTAATGAGTGCGGCGGAGTTCAGAGCGTTTTTCGGTTAATAGCTGAGTTGCGAACAAAAAAAAGGCCTGATTGAATGCAATCTGGCCTTTTTTTAACAGCTCTACAAGCCAAGATGGCGACGCATTAGAGCGCCGAAATCTTTCCATGTTGCTCAACCAGCTTCAGTTGCGCAGCCTTAAACTGGGCAATTTTATCGCGCTCTTTAGCGACCACTGCCTCTGGGGCATTAGCGACAAACTTCTGGTTACTCAGCTTGCCTTCTATACGGCCAACTTCTCTGTCTAGCTTTTCGATCTCTTTGCTCAGGCGCGTTAGCTCGGCATCTTTATCAATCAGGCCGGCCATAGGCACTAATACTTCCATCTCGCCGACTAGCTGGGTCGCTGACATAGGTGCTTCATCTCCCGGGTTTAACCAGGTAATTTGCTCTAGTGAGGCCAGTTTCATCAAGAAGGCGCGGTTAGCCTGCAGCCTCTGCTGATCGCTGTCACTGCCGTTGTTGATCAAAATACTTAGCTCTTTAGCGGGAGAGATAGCCATTTCACCACGGATATTACGCACACCAGTGATCACCCCTTTGAGCCAGTCAATATCGGCTTCAGCGGTTAAGTCTATTTTGCTTGGATCGGCCTTCGGGTAGCTCTGCAGCATGATGCTGTCGCCGCTAACGCCAGCCAGTTGTTTAATGGACTGCCAGATTTCCTCAGTTAAGAACGGCATGATCGGGTGCGTTAAACGCATGATAACTTCCAGGACTCGTACTAAAGTTTGGCGCGTGCCGCGCTTTTGCGCATTGCTGGCCTCTTCGTTCCACAGCACTGGTTTAGATAATTCCAGATACCAACCGCAATATTCATTCCAGATAAAGTCGTACAACGTTTGCGCGGCTAAATCCAGGCGGTACTCATCGATGTTTCTGGCGACGTCAATTTCAATTTTCTGTAATTTGCTGACTATCCAGCGATCCGCAAGGGATAGTTCAATGTCGCCGCCGTTTTGCCCACAGTCTTCGCCCTGAGTGTTCATTTCTACGTAGCGGGCAGCATTCCAAATCTTGTTACAGAAATTGCGGTAGCCCTCGAGGCGTTTCATATCCCAGTTGATGTCGCGACCAGTGGAGGCCAGTGCCGCTAAAGTAAAGCGTAGTGCGTCAGTGCCGTGTGGCGGAATGCCGTCGGCGTATTCTTTTTCGGTGCGCTTGCGGATCTTGGCGGCCATCTGCGGCTGCATCATATTGCCAGTGCGCTTCGCTAGTAAGTCTTCCAGACTAATGCCGTCGATCATATCCAGCGGGTCTAAAACATTACCTTTAGTTTTAGACATTTTTTCGCCACTCTCGTCGCGGACTAAACCGGTGATGTAAACCGTTTTAAACGGGATCTGTGGCTTGTTATCTTTATCTTTGCACAAGTGCATGCTCATCATCATCATTCTGGCAACCCAGAAGAATATGATGTCAAAACCTGTGACTAATGTATCGGTGGGGTGGAAAGTCTCGAGACGATCACTGCGTTGTGGCCAGCCCATAGTGGCGAAGCTCCACAGGCCGGAACTGAACCAGGTATCTAATACGTCGTTGTCCTGGGTTAATTCAAGCTCTGCGCTTAAATTGTACTTGGCTCTGGCCAGCTCAGCAGTGGGGGCGACATAGACTTTTCCCTGAGCATCGTAAAAGGCCGGGATACGGTGTCCCCACCACAGCTGACGTGAGATGCACCAGTCTTGAATCTCACGCATCCAGGAGAAGAACATGTTTTCATATTGCTTAGGGACGAATTTAATCTCGCCATTTTCGACCGCTTCAATGGTAGGTTTTGCCAGAGTCTTAGCATCGGCAAACCATTGGTCGGTGAGCATCGGCTCTATGACTACACCACCGCGATCACCGTAGGGGATGGTCATGTTATTTTCTTCAATTTTAACCAGTAATCCCATGCTATCGAACTCGGCGACAACTGCGCGGCGCGCCGCAAAGCGCTCCAAATTGTGATACTGGCTGGGGATATGGCAGTTGATCTGCGTATTAACAGTGCCGTCACTGTTAAAACCTTGGCCCTGTTCACGGATCTCGGCGTTAAACGTTAACACGTTGATCATCGGCAGCTGACGGCGCTTGCCTACTTCGTAATCGTTGAAGTCATGGGCGGGAGTGATTTTCACACAACCTGTGCCCTTCTCCATATTGGCGTGTTCGTCGGCGATAATTGGAATGCGTCTTCCGACCAGAGGCAGCAGTACTTCTTTACCTACAATGCTTTGAAAGCGCGGGTCTTCAGGGTTAACTGCAATGGCGGTATCACCAAACATAGTTTCTGGGCGAGTAGTGGCAACGACGATATAGTCTTCCCCGGCCGCCGTGGTGGCGCCGTCAGCCAGCGGGTAGCGTAAGTACCACAACTTGCCTTTGACTTCCTTGCTTTCAACTTCTAAATCGGAAATGGCGGTGTGCAATTTTGGATCCCAGTTGACCAGGCGCTTGCCGCGATAGATCAGTCCTTCATCGTAGAGGCTGATGAAAGCTTGCTCTACAGATTGCTGGTACTCGGGATCCATCGTGAATCTCTCATTTTTCCAATCTACCGAGTTACCCAAGCGGCGCATCTGTCGGGTAATGTTGCCGCCAGACTCTTCTTTCCACTCCCAAACCTTGTCTGTAAAAGCTGCACGCCCTAAATCGTGGCGAGTCTGACCGCTTTCATTGGCCAGTTTGCGCTCTACTATCATCTGCGTGGCGATACCGGCGTGGTCAGTACCCACTTGCCATAGAGTATTTTTTCCCTGCATCCGCTGGTAGCGGATCAGAGTATCCATAATAGTGTGCTGGAAGGCGTGTCCCATGTGTAAGCTGCCGGTAACGTTTGGCGGTGGGATCACCATAGAATAAGCTTCACCTTCACCGCTGGGGGCAAAGTAGTTGTTATCTTCCCAGGTTTTATACCAGGATGTTTCAATAGCAGCGGGTTGGTAAGTCTTATCCATTATATCTGTTCTCTAACATTGATAGTCGGCTGTTAATAACAGCGCGCAGCTGAGTAAAAAGGGGCAAATTATACATTGAGTGGGGGTCTGTTAACAGCGTTGTCAGCGCTATTAAAAGGATGATGTGGAATTGTCTGAGAGCGGCGCGGCCATTTTGCCGATAAAACCGGCTGGGCAGTGGCCAATGCAGTCGTTATAACTGCTAGCAATAAGTTGTAAGTTGTAAGTTGTAAGTTGTAAGTCGTAAGTCGTGGGTAGATGTTAGCGCTGTTGGCCTTTTCTCATGTCGTTGTGTTTGATCTTAAAACCTTGTTGTTGGTAGTCTTTGTAGCGTTTTCTACTAAGCTCTAAAACCTCAGGCTGCTGGATGACTATTTCTACGACGCGCTGAAAATTTTCAGCGGCTGTTGGTATTGTATCGCTGTAGTTTATCAGTACATCGGTGTGACTAGCGCTCTGCTCTGGCCAGCCAATAGTGATAGGGGCGCTGAGCTGTTCACTGCTTAATGCATTGGCCAAAAAACTGCTATCGCGATATTGCCACAGGGCCTGGCTGGTTTGCTCGGCACTGTATTGATCATTGCAATACAAGTATATCTGGTGGCCGCCGGCGAGAATACGGTCGAGCAGCTTACCTAGAAAATCGAATTTTCCCTCTTGGTCGGTGCAGGGAAGGATGTAAAAATCTGCTTGTTTCATAAGGTTCTATAGGATCTGAAAAGTGTTTGGCTTACACAGCCACTGGCTGTGTAAGCTGATTGCTGTACAGTTTAGGCTTTAGCTTCCATCTGATCAGCGGCAGTGTTCATCAGATATTGGCAGAGGATAGGAACAGCACGCCCGGTCGCCCCTTTGGCTTTTCCTTTAGACCATGCGACACCGGCGATGTCTAAGTGCGCCCAGTGGTATTTTTTAGTAAATCTGGCCAGAAAACAAGCGGCAGTAATAGTGCCGGCTGATGGGCCACCAATGTTGGCGATGTCGGCAAAATTTGTGTCTAACAGTTCTTGGTATTCATCCCAAAGTGGCAGGCGCCAGGTGCGATCGGCGGCGTACTCTCCGGCTTCAATCAGCTCGGCTGCCAGCTTATCGTTGTTCGAGAGAACCGCTGAAGCTTGATGCCCCAGTGCGACAATTACAGCGCCGGTTAAAGTGGCGATATCGACGACGGTTTTAGGTTCGAAGCGCTCGACATAAGTGAGTGCGTCACAAAGTACCAGGCGGCCTTCAGCATCAGTGTTGAGTACTTCCACCGTCTGTCCGGACATAGTAGTGATGACATCGCCGGGCTTGGTAGCTCTGTCGCTGGGCATGTTTTCAGCGGCGGCGATAACCCCGATCACATTCATCGGTAATTCCATTTCCGCGATAGCGTGCATTGTACCCATCACACTCGCTGCACCGCACATGTCGAATTTCATTTCATCCATAGCAGCGCCTGGCTTCAAAGAGATGCCGCCGGTATCGAAAGTAACGCCTTTGCCGACCAGTACATGGGGGCGATCTCCCTCTTCTCCCCCTGAGTATTTGATCACAATTAATTGCGAGTCTTCGACACTGCCATTGCCAACAGATAACAAACTGTGCATTCCCAGTTCCGCCATCTGTGCTTCGCCTAAAATGTCACAGCTAATAGTTTCGTAGCCCTGCTCTAGCTCTAGTGCCTCTTTGGACAAGTAAGTAGGCGTACAGATGTTTCCCGGTAAGTTACCTAAGTCACGGGCAACTGTCATACCATTGGCAACCGCAGTACCGTCTAAAATACCGGCCTCTGCATCTTCAGTGTTAGCCCCAGTGACTGCGAAGCTTATAGTCTCAAGTACTGGAGGTGTTGCTTTAGTGCTTTTAGTTTCGTCGTATGCATAGAATTCCCCGCAGATTGTCTGCACGCTGAGGCGCATCTGGCGGTAAATATCCGCATCTTTATTAATTATGTCGTCTAAAGCGATAGTGACTGCGGTTATATTGCTGTTCTTTAGCTGCGCAAATATGCCGCTAATGAAGCTTTTGTGTGCAGTGTCACTGCGTTTATCTGTTTCCCCTAGCCCCACTAAAAGTATCCTTTTAGCAGCAATTCCTGAAACATTACGCAACATTAAATGCTGGCCGGATTTACCGTTGATGTCACCGTCGTCGATAATCGACTGAATATACCCTTTGCTTGCTTTATCAATGATTTGCGCCGACGTTGACAGTGCTGCATCCGCTTCCAGGCCAATGACTAAACATTCAGTTTCAATCGCAGTAATGTCGCTATTGATAATTTCAAAATCCATATATACTCCAGTGATGACTTGAGGCAAACTTTGTAAGATAATGCCGCACTATAAACTAAAGCTGAATCTAGTGCTAAAAAATAGTTAGCCTAAACTTCATCAATAGCCGTGTTGCTGATTAAATTAGGTTATCTAAATATAGCGTTGTTCAATAAAAATGCATGGCAAAATAACTTACCGTCTAGCCAGGTCTGAAAACTGGCTAGGCGATAAACTTATTTGTAATCTAAGTGTCTGTATTCCAAGGTCTCCATTGGACAGACCTTAAACCTCTTTAAAACTGTAGCGACAGGGCAAGCCTCATTGATTATTTATCGTTATCTCTCCAGAGAGATTTTTTTTAGTACATTCGCGGTCGCGCTAGTATTAGTTCCTATCATTGTCAGTGGCCGATTAATCAGCTTGTTATCCCGAGCCACTCCCGGAGAGATGGACTTCATTTTTATCGCCGAGATGATAGGTTATCGTCTGCCCAGTATGCTGATGTTGATTTTACCTCTGGCGCTATTCTTGGGGGTGTTGCTGTCTTTTGGTAGGTTGTATTTAGAAAGCGAAATAGCTGTTCTTCAAGCGAGTGGTGTCAGCGGCAAAAAATTGGTTTTCTATGCCTTGGGGCCCGCTCTGGGGGGCGCTATTATAGTCGGTAGTCTCAGTCTTTATATCTCACCACTTGCCTGGCAGGCACTTGAAGTTAGCTATGCGCAACAAAACTCATTGAACGAATTAGACAAGTTGACTGCGGGGCGGTTTCAAAAATTGGGCGGAGGCAAAACCGTCTATATCAGTAATTTTATTGATAACAGATCTAAGATGGAGCAAGTTTTTATATCGCAGATCGACAAAAAAACCGGCAAGTTAGAAATTACTTTCGCCAAATCTGCCAGGCAGCAAGGTAATGGCGATGGTAAACGTTATCTGGTGTTGGAAAATGGCTACCGGTATACAGGTATTCCCGGGCGGGCCGACTACGAACAACTGGGATATACTGAATATGGGTATCTATTACCTCAGAGGAAATTAGTCATAGATACCTCGGAACCCTACGCTAAAACAACGGCTTTTCTACTCGAAAGCGATGATAGAGTTTTCATTGCTGAGCTGCAGTGGCGATTGTCGCTACCCCTGTTGGCCTTTATCGTCGTGTTGATCGCTGTACCTCTGAGTAGAACTAATCCCCGCCAGGGGCGGTACGCTCAATTGATCCCGACGATACTGTTGTATTTGGTGTATTTGTCGCTGCTGATGTCAGCGCGGGACAAAGTGGAAACAGGTGCGCATATCGGTTTGATTTGGTTGGTGCATTTAGTCTTTTTTAGCTACGGCCTCAGTTTGATTTTTATGCAGCAGTTCTGGAGTAATTGGTTAAATAAATTGCCGAGTGTGGGCTCTTTGTTAAAGAGGAGAAAATAACATGAAACGCTTAGATAGGTACGTCGCCACGCAAGTTTTATCGGCAATTTTCCTGGTTCTATTGGTTATCTTGGGGCTGGATTTTGTCTTTGCCTTTATGGATGAAATTGCTGATGCATCGGACGCATATGACATGCCAGTGATTTTGGAATATCTGTTACTGCGCATTCCAGGGCGGTTCTATGAGTTTTTACCACTGAGCAGTTTAGTCGGTTGTCTGGTCGGTTTGGGTATGTTGGCAAGTCACAGCGAACTTACGGTTATGAGGGCGGCGGGAATATCAACCTTTAGAATTATCACCTCGGTATTGAAACCTGCCATAGTCTTAGCTTTCTTTTCAATGGCTGTAGGTGAATTTGTGGTTCCGGTTACCGAGCAAGTCGCGCAGTCAAAGAAAGCTCTGGCTAAAGCCGGCGGTAAAGCACTGCACTCCCAGTACGGAGTCTGGCATCGAGAGGGCAATACTTTTATTCACATCAACGCGGTGGTGCCCGGTGATCGTATTGAAGGCGTGACTCGCTTTGAGTTTAATCAGGATGGCGTTCTTGAACTGACCAGTTTTGCTCAATCAGGGCGCTATCTTGAAGATCACTGGCTGTTATCTAATATCAGTCAAACAACTTTTCATGGTGATAGGACTGAGGTTTCTCAGCAGCGTAATGAACAGTGGAATATGGGCTTGTCGCCGACACTGCTGGCAGCTCTGGTGGTTGAGCCGCGGGATCTATCGCTGAGCGCCCTGTGGTCATTTTCCCACTATTTGTATCAACAGAATTTGCAGTCGGATAGTTATTTTCTGGCTTTCTGGAGCAAACTGTTTCAACCGCTGACGGTGATCGCACTGGTCTTGATAGGTATCTTATTTATCTTTGGGCCGTTGCGCAGTGTCACTGTGGGGCAACGCATTATAGCGGGGGTGATCACCGGTTTAGTGTTCAAGTTTTTACAAGATATTCTCGGACAAGTGAGTGCCATCATAGGCACGCCACCACTAATCGCAGTATTGGCGCCGATCCTGATTTGTTTATTACTGGGATATGTTTTATTGCAGCGCTCTAAGGTATAGCTGGCAGTGCTGATTGTTGTGGGAGCTATTTATTCCGACAACTCTTCAGGGCGCAAGGGCTAACTCGCAACTATACAGGGGCGCTTTAGGTCGCTGACTTAAGTTTTATCTTTCGGTAAGTATACAATTTCGCTATTGGATAGCATGTCTTGCCAGGTCAGTTTCTCATCATTGAATAGCATCCATAGATAACCTGCACCCAGGCAGCCCGTAGAAAGTATAGCGACAAAAAAACGAATCAATGCCTGAGTCCAGCTGATAGAATTTCCCTCTTTTGACTGGACTCTGACTCTCCAGGCCATCATGCCAATGGTCTGTCCCGAGCGGGTCCAAAAAAAGCCAAAAAAAGTAAAGATGCTGATAAAGAGTGTTGACTGGAAAGCAGGTCCTACCGCTTTATCGGTATTCATTAACCATAGCCAGAGTGCCGTTACCGCAAAGGCCAGGGCTATTACCACTAGAGAATCGTAACCTATGGCGCCCAGACGCCTCATTAGAGATGCATGGCTGGCGTTGTTTTGATCGAATGTTCGGGTCATAAAAGTATCACTGCAGAAAGTGGTGTGCTGTCAGTGAGGACTGACAGCGACCAATGATGAGGTGTTATTGGAAGGGGATAACATAAGTTTTTTTGTATTTTTCGGCAAGATCTTTTGCCTCCTGGATCTGTTCTTTTTTCAGCTTCATCAGTAGTCGGCTCTCAATCGAGGCGGCAGTGCTGTCGCCGAGGGCCGCTGCATTGTTCATCCAGGCAAAAGCAATAATGTCCTGACTAGTGCTGTTGTCTTGCCCGTGGGCGGTGGCGTAAAGTGTTCCCAGATAAAACATTGATTGGTTATAGCCTTTGTTGGCGGCAATGCGGTACCAGTTTTCTGCTTTGGCGTAGTCTTGCGCGACTCCGGTGCCAAAGTTATAACTGCGGCCGACATTGTGCTGCGCTACTACGTAGCCTTGATCAGCAGCTAGTTGGTACTGGGCAAATGCTGCGTTCAGGTCGCGTTTGACGCCAAAGCCGTACTCAAGCATTTCGCCAAAACGATTCTGTGCTGTGGCATTCCCGGCACTGGCCTTTTCTTTAATTAGCTGCAATTCTTTCAGGTAGGCAATGTCGTCCAGTGCTCGCAAGCTGTTGACGCTGTCAATGTGACCGCTGCGGGCGCCTTTTTTGTAAAAGGCTTTGGCGCGCTCAATGCTGGCAGGGACTCCCCAGCCGTTTTGGTACATCTTGCCCATTAGATTAGTTGCCGAGGGCTTGCCGGCATCAACCAGTGGCTTTAATTCGTGCAGTGCGGTTTTGTAATCTTTAGCTTCAATTGCCGCATTTGCTTTAGAGAGGCTGGCGGCATTAACGGGATTGACGATTAAGCAGCCGATGAGGCTGATCACAGAAAGTAAAGTTTTGTTGTTCATTACAGATGGGTTCCTGGGTGACCTTTAAAAATGAGTCTAGGTTCTATAAGTGTAGGCATATTTTACGCCAGCAATGGTTGTGAATACATCAGAATTTATTAACAATGCATAATTTATTGGCAATTTTAAAAAATAACTGCACTAAAACCAATAGTTCAGCATGGATCTTTGCTCAATATTAGACCAAGTGGAAAAAACAATGTAAAAGTTGGGTGAAATTCATTAGTATATTGTGCACAATTCCCTATTGGTTGTTTGGGGATTGTGTTTGTATGTGTACAACTTGTAGTGAATTTGTTTAACTGCATGTTAGTTCAGTAGAAATAGCTGTGGGGCCGGTACTTAACTGCCGAAGCCTTCAATAGCAGGCATGTTCCCAAAACAGCAACCTATAAAAATAAACAAAATTGATCACGGAGATTTCAATGAAACGTCAACTATTAATGTTAACAGCAGCGGTAGCTTTTGCCTCGTCTGCAGCCGCAGTTGAACTAAAGCCTGCTGTTGTTTTTGACATGGGTGGTAAGTTCGATAAGTCCTTTAACCAAGGAGTATACGAAGGGGTAGAGCGCTTCAAAAAAGAAACTGGTATTACATACCGTGAGTTTGAGGTAACTAACCCATCACAGCGCGAGCAAGCTATTCGTAAAATGGCTCAGCGTGAAGCAAATCCGGTATTGGCGATTGGTTTCGCTCAGGCAACTGCCCTGGAGAAAGTAGCAAAAGACTTTCCGGGTACTAAATTCAGCATCATTGATGCAGTCGTGTCTCTACCGAACGTTCAGTCTATCGTTTTTAAAGAGCATGAAGGTTCATTCTTAGTCGGTATGTTGGCGGCAATGAAATCCCAGACTAAAGCGGTAGGTTTTGTCGGTGGTATGGATATTCCTCTGATTCGTCGTTTTAACTGTGGTTATGCACAAGGTGCTAAATATGCAGTTTCCGATGTTAACGTGATCAGCAACATGACGGGTTCAACTCCTTCAGCATGGAACGATCCGGTAAAAGGCGGAGAGCTAGCTCGCAGCCAGTTTGACCGTGGTGCGGATGTAGTCTTTGCCGCAGCTGGTGGTACCGGTGTTGGTGTATATCAAGCCGCTAAAGATGCTGGAAAATATGCCATTGGTGTAGATTCAAACCAAAACCATATGCATCCGGGCACCATGCTGACGTCTATGACTAAGCAAGTGGGTGTAGCATCTTACAACGCCTTTAAAGGTGTTAAAGAGGGAACATGGCAGGCGGGTGTCAGTGTCTTAGGTCTGGCTGAAGGTGGAGTTTCCTGGGCGTATGATGAGCACAATAAAGATTTGATCACAGCTGAAATGAAAGCTGCAGTAGAAAAAGCCCAAGCAGATATCATTTCTGGAAAAATTGTTGTCCATGACTATATGTCAAACAACGAATGCCCTTCATTATAATATTATAAAGAATGTGATTATTTGATGTTAAGTCAAGATAACACCTCGCAGGGGGCCGCCCGGTCACCTGCAATTGATTTACGTAAAATCAATAAAAGTTTCGGTCCGGTAAAAGCCAATAAAGATGTGGATTTGATTGTTGCCAAAGGCAGCATTCACGGCATCATTGGTGAAAATGGAGCGGGAAAATCAACCTTGATGAGTATCCTCTACGGCTTCTATGCGGCGGACAGTGGAGAGATATGGGTCAATGGAAAATTAACCAGTATTCACTCCTCTAAAGACGCGATAGCAACAGGTATTGGTATGGTGCATCAGCATTTCATGTTGATCGACACGTTTACTGTGCTGGAAAATGTGATGTTGGGAGCGGAGCAGAGCAGTTCTCTGCAGCAGAGCAAAAAAAGCGCCAGGGCTGAATTACAGCGCCTATCTGAAGAGTTTGGATTGGCGGTTGATCCAGATGCCATCACGGGTGACTTAGCTGTTGGTTTACAGCAGCGGGTAGAAATCCTAAAGGCCTTGTATCGCGGCGCAGAAATTCTGATTTTAGATGAGCCCACCGGAGTATTGACTCCCCAGGAAGTGCAGCAGTTATTTGACATCCTCAGCGCTTTGCGTGAACGCGGTGTGAGTGTGATGCTGATTACCCATAAGCTGCAAGAAATTATCGCTATTACCGATGAAGTGACGGTAATGCGTGGTGGCACTATGGTGGCCACCCGCGAGACGGCGGAAACAAATAAAGAAGAGCTGGCGGAGTTGATGGTTGGCCGCAAGGTTCTATTACGAGTCGATAAAGAACCGGCCAAACCTCAGCAAGTACTGCTCGAAGCAAAAAACTTAACCCTTTTAGACAGTGCCGGAATCGCCCGTCTGGACGATGTCAGCTTACAAGTTCGCGCCGGTGAAATCCTCGGCATAGCAGGGGTTTCCGGTAATGGGCAGACAGAGCTTTTAGATGTGCTCAGTGGTGTCGCCGCTGTGCAGCAGGGAAGTATTGTGCTCAATGGTGTGACCATTGACAAAGATAATGTGCTCAACGCAAAAGACTTCAGGCATTTGAGTCTGGGGCATGTGGCTGAAGACCGGCACAAGCAGGGAATGGTTACCGAATTCAGTGCCCGTGAGTGTGCAATTATGGGCTTTCAGGACGAGCCGGAGTTCAATGGTCGGCTGTTAATGGATAATGCCGCTGTTACCGAACACTGTGCTAATTTAATGCAGCAGTTTGATGTCCGCCCCAATAACCCGCATTTGAAAGCGGCAAACTTCTCCGGCGGCAATCAGCAAAAACTTTGTATTGCCCGTGAAATTGAGAGGCAGCCAAAGGTGCTGTTAGTTGGGCAGCCTACCCGGGGTGTCGACATCGGCGCGATCGAATTTATCCATCAGCAAATAGTCAGCTTGCGCGATGCGGGTAATGCGGTGTTAGTGGTATCAGTGGAATTGGAAGAGGTTATGTCTTTGTGTGATCGAATTGTGGTTATGTTTGAAGGGCGGATTGTCGGAGAAATGGCTGCTGTAAATGCCGACGCACAGAAACTGGGATTGTTGATGGGAAATGCCGGTGGTGATGACAGCGATAACTCTGCGACTGGGGTAGTTTCATAATGAGTAATAAGACTTTACCTACCTGGATTGATGTAGGGGTAATTCCGCTAATTAACGTCTGCCTGGCCTTCCTGGTTTCCGGGTTTGTTATCTTGTTGATCGGGGAGAGCCCGCTGGAAGCTGTGCAGTGGATGATTACCGGCGCTTTTGGTTACGCAGAAGGTATTGGTTATACCTTGTACTACACGACCAATTTTATTTTTACCGGCTTGGCGGTCGCTGTAGCTTTTCACGCCGGCTTGTTTAACATCGGCGGCGAGGGCCAGGCTTACATAGGTGGTCTGGGCGTCGGCTTGATGTGCATGAGTTTAGACAGCTTTATGCCCTGGTGGGCGCTGATACCTTTTGCTATCGCAGCGGGGGCGGCATTTGGTGCCGCCTGGGCGTTTATCCCGGCCTACTTGCAGGCCTATCGTGGCTCACACGTCGTTATCACTACCATAATGTTTAACTTTATAGCTTCGGCGTTAATGGTCTATTTGCTGGTAAATGTACTGATCGAGCCTGGCACTATGTCTCCGCAATCGCGGGTAATTGCCGACGCTGCAATACTTCCCTCGATGAGAGATGTATTTGCCGTCTTTGGTATCAATATAGCCAATAGTCCACTGAACATAGCGATATTTCTGGCGCTGATTTGCTGCGTGCTGGTGTGGTTGCTGCTGTGGCATACCCGTTTAGGTTACGCCATCCGCATGATTGGATTTAACGAGCAGGCCGCGGTTTATTCGGGTATTAATACCCGGCGGACCATCGTTATCACTATGTGTATCTCCGGTGCCCTGGCGGCAATGGTCGGTATCAATGAAGTGATGGGTGCTCAAGGTCGGGTGCTGTTGGATTATGTTGCTGGCGCAGGGTTTACCGGTATCGCCGTATCGCTGATGGGACGCAATCATCCGGTCGGAATTATCATTGCCAGCTTGCTCTTTGGTGCTCTTTATCAAGGAGGAGCAGAGTTGTCCTTCGAGGTTCCCTCTATTACCCGTGATTTAGTCGTAGTGATTCAGGGCTTAGTAATCTTGTTCTGTGGTGCGCTGTCACTGATGATCAAACCGACTATAGAAAAGCTGTTCTTGAGGTTCTTTGCAGCCAAGGAGCGCGCAAATGTCTGATTTTATTCTAATAGCGATTTCTACTTTAGATGCAACCATCAGAGTTTCCACCCCGTTAATACTCTGTGCCATGGCGGGCTTGTTCTCCGAGCGCTCCGGTATTGTCGACATTGGCCTGGAAGGCAAAATGTTGGCGGGTGCTTTTGCAGCAGCTGCCATTGCCGCCGTTACCGGTTCTGCCTGGTTGGGGCTGGGCGCGGCTATTGGGGTGTCGATATGCATGGCGCTGCTACACGGTTTTGCCTGTATTACCCACAAAGGTAACCAAGTCGTCAGTGGTTTGGCGATTAACATACTGGCATCAGGGCTTACCGTGACTCTTGGAATCGCCTGGTTTCATCAAGGTGGGCAGACACCGCTGTTGTCAGGTGATGCGCGTTTCTTCTCTATAGACCTTCCCGGTGCCCTGGCGGTGGCGGATGTTCCAGTGTTAGGGGCTATTTATACACAGTTGATCAGTGGTCACAACGCCTTGGTTTACATAGCCTTTATGACAGTGCCTGTCACTTGGTGGCTGGTGTACCAGACTCGGTTTGGGTTGCGTTTACGCGCAGTAGGAGAGAACCCGCAAGCAGTAGATACTGCCGGTATATCAGTGTTCTGGTTGCGCTATCGGGCGGTTATTTGTGCCGGGCTACTCTGTGGTATAGCAGGTGCTTATCTATCCATCGCGCAAAACGCCTCATTTATTCGCGAGATGTCTGCGGGTAAAGGTTATATCGCCTTGGCGGCGCTAATTTTTGGCAAGTGGCGGCCTAAGACTGCACTGCTGGCCTGTCTGTTGTTTGGCTTTTTAGAGGCGTTAACGGTGCGTCTTGAGGGCGTGGCGCTGCCGTTGATAGGTGAAGTTCCGGCACAGTTGATGCAGGCGACCCCTTACATACTAACAGTGGTATTGCTGGCGGGCTTTATCGGTAAAGCGATTGCCCCCAAAGCCATCGGCATACCTTATTCAAAAGAGCGCTGATCTCAGCTGGTGTCTGCACTGCGGGCACCAGCGGCAGTTTTGGTTGCTATACTTAATACATTTCTCAAACGACTGAGCACATTGATAGTGCCAGGGGTCCTACAGTGAAAATATACAACTATGGTGCAATCAATATTGACCATATCTACCAAGTGCCACATCTGGTAAAGCCGGGTGAAACACTCTCTAGCAGTAGTTATCAGCAAGTACTCGGTGGCAAAGGTGCCAATCAATCTATAGCGCTGGCTAAAGCGGGTGCGCAAGTGTTGCATATAGGGCGCTGCAACAAAAGTGATCAGTGGGCGATTGAGCAGTTGAGTCAGGCGGGAGTCAATTGTGATTTGGTGGAAGGGGTGGACCAGCCCAGTGGTCACGCCATTATCCAGGTTGATCAGCAGGCGGAAAATTGCATCGTATTATTTGGTGGCGCCAATCAAAGTTTCGATCCTGATGATATTAGTACCGCGCTTAAGAGTGCTGTTGCCGGTGATTGGCTGCTGTTGCAAAATGAGTGCAGCAATATCGCCGACGCAGTCAATTTTGCCGCGGCTGCGCAGCTAAAAATAGTGCTTAACCCCTCGCCAATGCTCAGTAACATTGATGATTTTCCGCTGCATAAAGTGTCGCTTCTAGTGGTTAACGAGCTAGAGCTGCAGCAGTTACTCCAGCGGAAGTGCGACACTAAAGAGAAGATGGTTGAGCAGGTCCGCAAGGCATTTCCAGACACTGATGTAGTAGTGACTTTGGGGGCGCAGGGGGCGATGTGGATTAACGCTGATGAGCAAATTCAAGTCGATGCCTATGTGGTAGAGGTAGTAGATACCACTGCTGCAGGGGATACTTTTCTGGGATTTTTACTGGCGGCTATCGGTCGCGGAGAATCAAAAAAAGCAGCGCTGATAGCCGGGTGTAAGGCGTCGTCGCTGGCAGTGCAGCGTCTGGGGGCTTCCTCCAGCATCCCAACAGCGGATCAGGTAGCTGCTCTTTAATTAAAATAAAGAAAGTGCCCAGGCAGAGTTGTAAATGTAATGCCTGGCTCTTTCAGTAAATTTGATTGTGATGAAATTATGAAAAAAATTATTTTAGATACAGATCCGGGTATTGATGATGCAATGGCAATTTTCACTGCCATGGCGCACCCGCAGATAGAATTACTCGGTTTGACCACGACTTTTGGTAATGTTTCAGTCGAGCAAGCGACCACTAATGCGCTGTCGCTGGTGGAAATGGCGGGCTTAGATATCCCTGTGGCCAAAGGTGTTGCCACCCCCTGGGTTAAAGAATTAAACCCATTTCCGGATTTTGTGCACGGTGTCGATGGGTTTGGCAATGTGAATTTGGCTGCGCCAAAAGGTCAGCCGCTAGCGCAAAACGCTGCGCAATTTATCGTTGAGCAAGTGAATGCCAATCCAGGTGAAATTACCCTGGTTGCAGTGGGGCCGCTGGGAAATTTGGCAGCGGCACTGCAAATAGATCCCAGTATTACCGACAAAGTAAAAGAAGTAGTGCTAATGGGTGGAGTGATCGCCGCCGATGGCAACGTCTCTCCAGTAGCAGAGGCCAATATTCTATCCGATCCGCACGCTGCCGATAAAGTGATGGCAGCAGCCTGGCCAGTGGTTATCGTCGGTTTAGATGTGACCCATCAAGTGGTATTGAATAACGCGCTATTTGCCAAAATTGCCAAAGAAAACTCTAAGGTGGGTCAGTTTATGGCCGATGCTGCGCAGTTCTACATAGATTTCTATAGCAGTATCAGGGATATCGATGGCTGTTATGCACACGATGTTTCGGCCGTTGCCTACGTAGTAGATCCAAACATGTTTGGCACTATTGAAGGTGAGGTCTGTGTGGCGACCGAAGGCGTTGCTATTGGTCAGACAATTATGAGTCGCTTTGGTATCCCCTACCCGCTGACGTTTTGGCAGGGCCGGCCAAAACAAAAAGCCTGTATGCAAGTAGACAGTGCAAAGCTGGTGGCTTTGTTTGAAGACACTATGACCAGTGACTACTGGAATTAAGAAGATTGTCAGGCCTGGGCGTCAGTAGATGGCTCCGGCTAAATTTGAGAGGACAACATTGTATGGCTAAGTTAGAAGCTATCGATTATAACGCGGCAGATGCCAGCGAAAAATTTGTTGCATCACTGCGCGAAACCGGTTTTGGCGTGCTGAAAAACCATCCCATTAACCAGCAGTTAGTAGAATCAATCTACAGCCATTGGCAGCAGTTTTTTGATGGAGAGAGCAAAGACGATTTTTTATATAACAAAGGTCCTCAAGACGGTTTTTTTCCGGCAAAGCTAGCTGAATCTGCCAAGGGTCAGTCAGTTAAAGATATCAAAGAGTACTTCCATTACTACCCTTGGGGGCAGTGTCCGGGTGAGCTTAAAGCAGAGTTGAGTCAGTACTATAAAGAGGCGACAGGCCTTGCTGCGCAGCTGTTGAATTGGGTAGAAGAACACAGTCCCGCTGAAGTGGCGAAAAATTACCGACAGCCACTAAGCAGTATGATTGCAGATAGTGAGCAGTCACTGTTACGTGTTTTGCACTACCCACCGATACAAGGGAATGAAGAGCCGAATGCGATTCGTGCGGCCGCCCATGAAGACATTAATTTATTGACGGTGTTACCGGCTGCCAGTGAACCGGGTTTACAAGTGCAGGCAAAAAATGGCGAATGGTTGGAAGTGCCCAGTCAGTTTGGTAATTTGATCATCAATATTGGTGATATGCTGCAGGAGGCCTCCGGGCAATATTTCCCCTCTACTACTCATAGGGTGGTGAATCCAGCGGGAGCGGATATGCAGAAATCTCGAATATCGTTGCCGTTATTTTTGCATCCAAACCCAGAGGTGGTGTTATCAGATAACTACACTGCGGGAAGCTACTTGCAGGAGCGGCTGCGAGAATTGGGTGTCATTTAATCAGTGCTAAAAAAGGCCGCAGCAGCGGTCTTTTTTTTGTCTGAAAAAAGTGTCGGCAATGCTGTTAGTCGTTGTTGTATATCAATTAGCTCATAGGGACAGGAAATGTGTGCAATCTTGGCTGAGTGGTTTTGGCGGTTTCGTATCTATTAGATGTTTTTGTGTTTTATTTCAGGAAATGCGGGTGATTTATCGGTGGCAAGTTGCCTTGCAGAGAAGAGTCGGCTGATCGCCAATTAGAGACAGTTAGCTTGTTATTATTATTGCTGGCTGTTTCCGTTTCGCTATTGATCTGATCAGCACATGTTAGTCTCAATTATTATTGTTATAGAGACCGATTATTTATCTACATTTGCCTGTTATTATTTTTATTGATAGTGAATGTAGTTTGTAACGTTTTATTTTTATTATGTGTTTACTAATGCATTTGTCGTGCCATCTTTTAAAGCGATTGATTTTAAACAATAAAATAATTTCTTAGGAAATACTCTTAAGAAAAATCCTCAGAGTGCTACTAATATAAACGCCAGTGTTACCTTAAGTAGCGCGTCGGTAACAGTGCTAGGTAACACATTATTATCGGTTAAATTTTAAACAGAGCGTTCATATTCGGTTAATTCATATACATGAATTTAATAGGTTATTTTTTAACCTATTAACGAAATATAAACAATATTCATATCAAAACAGGGTTAGTTGGCTTAGTATGTTTGCATCTCTGTCTCCAGTTTTTGGGGCAGTAAAAACTAGACTGCAGACAGTGCGTTTTTGGCTGCGGTTATACAACAACAATAACTTAATCGGTTTTTTACTAGGGGGCGGGATGGCGCTGCGACTTTCCAAGGGGTTTCTGACTATAACTTATGCCGGTACGCTGGCCGTGTCGATTTTTGCTACAGCTGCGCAAAGTGCTGATTTGCTTGAAGTGTATCAGCAGGCTAAAGAGAGTGACCCAATTTACTACGCCGGTTTTCACCAGCATCAAGCTTCGATAGAAATCTACCAGCAGGCGAAAGCGGTGTTGTTGCCAAATATAAAATTGAGCTACAACAGAACCGATACGACGCAAGATATCGTCAGTTCAGACAACGCAGTGTTTAACGCAGGTTCAACCTCCTTTCCCACCACCGCATTAAACTTGTCAATTACCCAGTCGATATACAGTTTTAGCAACTGGGCCTATTTTAAACAGGCCAAAGAAGAAGTTAAACGGGTTGCGGCAGAGTTAGAAGAAGTTAACCAAAGTTTAATTTTCCGGGTGGCAGAAGCGTATTTTAGTGTGCTTGGAGAGCAAGATAATTTTGTTGCTATCGCCGCTGAGGCCTCGGCACTGGAAAAGCACTTCGAGCTGGTGAGTAATCAGCGCAGCAGCGGTCTGGCGCGGATGACAGATTTTTTAGATGCACAGGCGCGTTTTTTACAGGCGCAGGCGAGAAAAGTTGAAATCGGCAACGATCTTCAAGATGCGATTCAGGCTCTGCGAGAAATGACCGACGTATTACCTGACAGTTTGATCGCACTGGGCAATGAGTTACAACTGGTGAAGCCCGATCCCTATGTGGCGGATGATTGGCTGCAGTTGGCTGCTCAGCAAAATCCATTAGTGCTGGCGAAGCGCAGCGCGGTGGCAGTCTCTCTTCAGGAAGTGCGCCGTCAGCGCGGTGGTCACTATCCGACCTTAGATTTGACCATGACCCAAAATAACCAAGAGACCGAAGGTTCTTTGTTTGGTGGTGGCAGCGAGGTGGATACACGCACGATGATGTTTACCTTAACAGTGCCGATATATGCCGGTGGTGCAGTGGTCTCTAAAGTGCGTGAGACGCTGAATTTGCAATATAAAGCCCAGGATGAATTAGAACAGACGCTGCGCGCCAATGCGCGTGAGACCCGGGCGGCATTTAATGGTGTTGTCGGATCAATCAGTAAAGTGCGGGCGCTAAAAAAATCTCTGGAAGCTTATGAGCTAGCCGTCGAAGCCAAGCGCACGTCTTATCAATCTGGATTGGAATCGGGAGTGAGTGTGTTAGATGCTGAGCGTGATTTGTTTATTGCCCGCAGCGACTTTTCCAGTGCCCGCTACGGCTATTTATTGAATATCTTAAGCCTGAAACGTGCTGCTGGCACTCTTTCCCTGGAAGATTTAGAGCAAGTGAATTCCTATCTACAGGGAAGCGCAGTACCGACGGATGTGGATGAGATATTTTTGCAGATAGAGGAATTGTCTTTTTGAGGTGTAAGTTGATCTGGGGTCAGTGTTTGGCGAGGTTACTAGGGTTAGATCAAATAAAGGTTTTTTGCCAGAATATAATCTAGGCAAAGATCCATTTAGCAATAAACAGAGAGTAGTTGGCTGCTCTCTTGGAATTACAGGCAAAGTGTTAACTTTGCAATTATAAGAATTAAGGGGATATACAGTGGCAACTCAATTGTTGATTTACGGACAAGTTGAAGCAGTAAACAAACAGCGTCATCAGGACTGGTCGATTAAAGCCGGTAGAGATTTTAATTTCGCTAAGAAAGTAAATTCAGTGCCGCTGATGGCGGTGGAGTTTCCCAGTGCCGCTACAGATTACAGTATCGTATTTGCAGGCTCTGGTGATGATTTGTTACCGGTGGTGATTATGGGGATTCGCGAAGATGAAAACCTCTACATAGATTCAGCGGGCACCTGGAATGTGGACTATGTGCCGGCTTTTATTCGTCGCTATCCTTTTGTTTTTGCCAGCACCGATGAGGGCGATACCCTGACATTATGTGTCGATGAGAACTATGAGGGCTGCAATCAGGAAGGTCGTGGTGAACGTCTGTTTGACGCCGACGGTGAGCGCACTCAGTACCTGGGCAAAGTATTAGACTTTTTGCAGGATTATCAGCAGCATTTTCAACGCACTCAGGCTTTCTGTAAACAGCTAAATGCATTGGGTCTGTTTGAAGATATGGGCGCTAAGTTTACTTTGGCCAGCGGTGAAGAACGTACTTTGTCAGGCTTTAAAGTGATCAACAGAGAGAAGCTCAAGGCGCTTTCTGCAGATGATGTACAGAACTTGTTTAATAACGATGGATTGGAGCTGGTCTATCTGCATTTGCAGTCAATGCAAAATTTAAACAAAGTTTTAAAGCACCTGCCTGCAGATGCTGCATCGGAGTCAGCGGCGAGCGATTTGCTTCCTGACGATGCTACACAGCACTAAAAGCACTAACAAGAAAGGCGGTTTCTGCCTTGCAAGTCAATGGCTTGTACAAAGATGCAATCAGTTAATGTTTTAAAAAATGGGTTTAAGCTATGGCTACTTTTCGATCTGCTGGTAAACAAACTATTAAGTCAAAAATCAAAAATTTGACTGAAAATTTTACACAGCCTAAAAAGAAACGCTTGATCAGTGCGATTGAGCGAGCCAACCCGAGAGGGCAGAGCAGTGCTATGAGCGATTTGTTCAAGCAAAACGCTTTCCAGTTGGAGCAGCTTGAACCCAGATTGCTACTCTCCGCTGATCCATTGGCGGCCGCCTTTGCTGCAAGTGCAGATGTGACCTTGATGGTAATGACAGATGCGGCCTCCCAGCAATACATTCAACTGATTGACAACAGCGACTCGACAGTGCTGGGACAAAGGAAGATTAGTGATATCGCCGCTGGCGATATCATTACTATCACAGGCTCTGCTGGGAATGACAAACTTACCGTGGATAAATCTTTTTTGGATTTAGGTGAGCAGGCTTATGTCGTGCAGTTTGACGGTGCTGGCGGTGACGATACTGTAGCGCTGAGCGCTGACGTAGAACAGAGTTCGTGGCAGATAAGTGGTGATTATGAGGGCTCACTTGGCGACAATGGCTCGGTAGAATTTATCTCGGTTGAAGAAATACAGGCGAACAACGCGAGCGACGAGTCATCGCATGTGCTGTCTGCGATCAACGATAGCTATCAATGGCTGATCCAACAAGATAATCAAGGTGTTCTGGCTACTCTGGAAACTCAGCAATATAACGAGTTACAAAGTGCCAATAATACCGGTATTAAATTCAGCGGCTTTGATACTTTAGCCGGTAGCGGTACCGATCAGCTTAATTACTCTCAGTACGCCAGTGGTGTCACTGTAGATTTGGAAACGGGTACTGCCACAGGTTTTACCCAAGTGGCAGGTATTAATACTATCGTTGGTTCCGATCAGGATGATGTTCTGGCCGGGGATACTAACGATAACAATTTCGTGGTAGATTTTGGCGATACAGTGATAGGTGCCGGAGGCTACGATACATTGATTTATCGTGAGCAAGGTACGGCCGGAATCGATGTAAAATTAAATGTGGTCGTTGCTGAATCTGATTTTATCTTACAGAGCGGTAACTGGGATGGCACAGATTTTACCGATGGAAGCGGCATAATCACTGCCAATGATGTGGACTTTCTGAGTGCCTTTGGCGGTAGCGGCGACAACTACTTTGATTTTTCAAGTTCAGATCTACAGTTGCATTTAGACGGCGGTGCCGGAGATGATCACCTGATAGGCGGCAGCTTAGATGACCTGTTAACGGGCGGCAGTGGCGCTGATATTATCGATGGCCGCGGTCATGTTGACGGGGACGAATTGGTTGAATTGCGCGTGGCTGATTTTACAGTCGTTGGCGATACCTTAAAAGTAGGCAATGACGGCTTAGATACTTTAATCAACATTGAAAACTTATATTTACGAGCCTTCACAGAAGATACTGATACTGTGGGAAAAACTCTGGATGCCAGCGCAGCCAATGAATACAACATCACATTAACGGGTTCAGAGCTCAATGATACGCTGATTGCCTCTGACTGGGGTGATACCCTGGTAGGCTTGTCCGGGGCCGATACTATAACCGCTGGCGCAGGTGTTGACACTTTTAGCGAAGACTTTGCAGGTCGGGCAATATTCAGCTCTACCGGTGGCTCAAACTACAGCGTCGATCTGGCCCAGGGCGTCAATGAAAAATGGCAGTTAACCCGGCCTTCATCTACCAGCGGAGCAGGTTTTGTTCTGACTATTACCACTCTTTCAGCCCCATCCACGCCTGTTGTCACAGAAGAAATATATTGGACCAGTACTGCTGCACAAGTTGCCACTGCTATTGAAAAAGCCCTGGGTCTGGATTTTGGGCATTTGAGCGTACAGCTGAATGGCGATGTCTGGGATGTGGAATTTGTCGGTTTGTATGCCGCACAGCAAATGGCCACGACCATAACGGTAACTAACGGTGCTACCGCTAGTCTTGCTCAAGCAGGGTCCACTGATCAGGATACTCTGATAGGCTTTAGCACTAATGACATCATTGAACTGCGTGGCTCATTTGCCGCAGACCTTGTTGATGTCAGTGATTATACAGGTTTGACATTGATCGATACTTACGCCGGTCAAGATACTATTAAAGCCGGTAGCGGCATCAATACTATTGATGCTGGTGATGGTGATGACGTTATTTATCTACAGGGAAAAAGTGCCGATATTATAGAGGCAGGAAGCGGCAGTGATAGGCTGGTTGTCGATTTAAGCGCCGATACTGGTAATAGCCACAGTATAAATTTAGATAATAATCAACTAGTCGTCGATACCTATACTGTCACTATCGGTGGTCTCGAGTCTGTCGATATGTTGGGCTCCATCTTGGTTGATAATTTTGATGCCAGCGACTTTCACGGGGTTTCAGCCACCAGTTCATTGTCCAACATACAGGGTTGGACCGAACTGACAGAACACACTCTTAGAATTACCTTGGATGATAGTGGTAGCACTATCATCGACGTGGACCTCTCCGCCCTGGGCACAATTCAAGAGCTTCTAGATCTGTTAAATAGCCTGGATGATCGCGATAGCGGCGCTTTGTCTGCCAGCTTTGATCAGGCCAACGCCGCACTTGAAATTTCTGGTTTGGCTAGTTTAACAGTAGCGGGTACTAGTACCCTGATACTGGATGTACTAGGTTTGAATAGCAATGCGGTCAGTGCTGCTGTACTTAACGGTGTCAGTTTGAGTTTGCTTGCCGGCCTGCAACTGACCAGTCAAAAAGGTAATGGTGGCGCCGATGTCTTAATCGGCTCAAAAGGCAACGACAGCTTTGACTTAGGGTTGGGGGCCGGTTCTGTCACTGGTGGGCTAGGTATTAACACTTTAACTGCCAGTACCACTGCCACTCACACAACTTTGCAACTGGGCCACAGTCAGTTGCTTTTCAAAGGTGCTGCTGATGTCAGCGCCAGCTTTAGTTCCATTAATACAGTCACATTGGTTGCCTCTACAGGAGCGGTATTGTTAGACGCCAGTAGCGTCACAGCGGCTTTAGATGTTGTGCTCGATGTAGGGACCACTACAGCGGCATTGAAATCAGGTTTGGGCAGCAATCAGTTAAAAGTAGATATCACCGGTCGCAGCACTGCGATTAGTGCCACAGTCTTAGATGCAGCGCAGAACAATGAAGTGGTGTTCTACGGTGGCACAACTGAACTGACCAGTGCCGATTTTACCTGGGTGACAGTCACCGGCAGTAACTATGAATTCAGCCGAAACAGCTCTTCGGATTTGACTATTAATAGCGAGCTAAGTCTAGGTGCAACAAATTTAAGCATTAAAACGGATGCTACTTTAACAATTAACGCCAACATCATCACCGACAGTAACAGTGCCAAAGCGGGTAATATCAGTCTTCAGGCCAAAGACATAGTGGTTGCCGACGGGGTTACACTATCAGCTCAGGGCTTAACGCTAGCCACCAGTGGTGATATTACTTTGCTGGCTATAGATGACAGCGACGAAATCACGGGTATAGGCTTTTATAACTCTGACATAAACAGCGCATCTATCATCGTGAATGCAGCGACTATTCAAGGCAAAGATGTCACTATCTATGCAGTAGCTGAGTCGGACCCACTCACTCCAGTCAGTCAGCGCGGTGGTGCGTTGAATGCCGCTCAGGACTTTGGCAGCAGCGTCGTCGATACTTTGGACAAGCAGAGTCTGATTGCCGGTTACGCCAATGCCAACGTTACGGCAACAGTTAATATTGCCGCCGGTGCGGTAATCGAAGGCGACAATATCAGCATTAAGGCCAAAGCCATCGCCAGAGTGAATGCTAATCCGACATCCATTGCTATAGTGGTTGCTATAGGTAATTTGAAGTCAACCGCTGATGTGCAAGTGCACGGCACATTGATTGCCGAAAATGACATCGAAATTATCAGTCAGACCTCCAACTACTTAAATGTCCAGGCCAGGCCACTGTTTGGCTTCGATACAGCGATTAAAGGTTATGCCGCCAGTGTCGCTGTCGGCATATTAGATTCTACCAATAATGCCATCGCCTCAGACACTGCCAATATCATTGCCAAAGGTGATTTTACCTTGCAGGCCAGAACTTTTGATTATGCCTATGTGCTGGCAGAGAGTGATGCGGGTGTCAGCGGTAAACTTGCCACAGGTGTGGCTGTGCATTTGGAAAAAGGGCATACCACAGCTACGTTGTCGGGTAAGGCACTAGTGCAAGGGGATGTCACGGTTCAAGCAGTGCAGATACAAGGTGATGTGGAAGGTAATTCAGGGACAGAAGCTTCTGGTGTGGTCAACCGTGTGCCCACGATCATCGGCAAGTACTGGGACAAAGCCAAGCAGGGAATAGCAGGTCAAGCCTCAAGCATCCCGTTTGTCTCTAAAATGCTCCAACCCGGTGACCGTAACAAGCCGACTAAATTTACTGCGGGAATCGCTTTTGCCTACGTTAATGACATCAATAATGTCAGTGCCTATATAGGTGAGGTAGGTAAGAATACTGATATTCAAGTAGCTGGATCCCTGGATCTTCTCGCCAGTGCCGATGCCCGCTTGCTGAGTTCAGCCACCTCTGAGTCACTTACACCTTCTCAGGCTTCTCAAACTGGGGTTGACGCCGCAGCTTACAAGCAAGTTCCCTTTGGCGGTGCTGTAGCGGTGGTTATCAGCAGTTTGGATAATAATGTAATCAGCCAAGTGCAGGGCAGTACTCAATTGGATGTGCTGGGAACGTTAAAGATTGACTCTCTGGCACAAAACCTGACCGGTTTGATTGATAAAGACACCACGATTAATTACGTGAATCCTACCTTGATCAGCGGTTCACAGATATCACAGTCCTATGCTATGCAAAAGGATGACCTGATACGCTTTGATACCACTGACTATGATTGGCAACAGACAGTAGCCAGTGAGGAGCCTGAACTTTCATCTTATTGGCTCGGCGCTGTCTACAAGTTTATCGGTGACGATGATAATGATGTCTTTTTAAACATTGAAGATTTTAGTAATCTGACCCGCTGGGAGCTTCTCGGAGATATGATCACTAGCCAGCCGAGCATATTGTTTGGCGGTGTATCTGACTTATATCTGATCGATAACCAGAGTTCTGCAAAAGCCGCGGGTGCCAAGTTTTCAATGGCACTAAACGCCACTATTTTGAATTCCAAGCAAACCGCCCTGACAAAAGTGTTGTCCGGAGCAGAGATCAATCAGCGCGATACACTGAGTAACTCATTCACTGCTAGTGCTTCTAAGCTCGATAGTGCAGCGACAAGTTTACTTAACTTCACCCCAGTAGTGCAAAATCGTAATTTATCGCTCAGCTCCGAGACGATAAACAAGTCGATTGACTACACCGCTAATCGAACTTCAACTAAGAGTTTTTTAACACCCAAGGTTATCAATGATGCTAAGGGGTCCACTGAAAGCCTCAATGGTGTTGGGGCCGGGGTGGTAATAAATACTGTGACTGCCGACAGTCAGGTAATCATTGAATCTGGGACGGATATCAGGGCCAACAGCATATCCCTGAATGCCGACTCAGAAATTTTTGGTGTCAACATCGGCTATGCTTCGGGCGCGGGCATTGGTAATTTAGGTATTGCCGGGCTGTATATGCACAACACCATAAACAGCACCACTATCGCACAGATACAATCCGGGGCTAATATAGTCGCCTCCAAGGTCAATAATCCAGCGGCTGCTGTGGGATTGAATGTCAAAGCCAACAACCGTGTTGATTTTATTAGTTTGGCTGGTGGCAGTGGCTCGGGTGCTTCTGTAGGGGTGGGGGCATCGGCAACTGTTACAGATATTACTAAAGTGACCAAGGCATTGATAGGCTCACCCGAGCTATCAACGGCTAAATCCGGGACTGTGAATGTCGATGGCGACGTAGTCGTTGAAGCTAAAAGTGAAGGTTTTCTTATTAGCGCGGCGGTAAGCTCTGCCTGGGCCACAGGAAAAAAGGCAGCATCGGGTGAGACTACCCCAGAAACCACAAACACCAATTACGGGATAAGTGGCGCAGGTGCATTTGTCTACCACAAAGCGAATTATACCACTCTTGCCAGCGTCTCTAATCTGCAGAGCCTTAGTGCTAATAAACTCAGTGTCACAGGCTATGAAGGTGGCGGTGTCTACTCATTCCCAATCGCCTACGCCAGTGCAGAGACCAATAAGTTTGCCCTGGCAGCAGCGGGTGTAGTTTTGATCAACGATGTTGACATTACCTTGGGGGCGGGTGTTGCACAAATTACTACTTTGACCTTAAGCCAGTTATCTATTGATGCCACCAATGACAGTACAATACTGACAACTTCGCTGTCCTTAGGAATGGCTAGCATCGCTCAAACTTCAGCCAGTACCAACAGTAGTAGCGTTGCGTTGACTGGCAACGTCTCCGTCAATAATGTCACTAACAATATTGATGCCTACCTGAATGATATCAATAGCATCACTGTCAGCGGTGCTAATTCAAGTGGCATAGGTGCCAGCATCGTCGCCAGTGACCAGTCTGAAATCTATACGATTGCAGCGGGCGTTGCCTATGCCGGCAACGGAGCAGTAGGTGTCACTTATGCTGAGAATAACATCACCTCTGACACAGATGCGCTAATCGGTTCTGTCAATCTAAGCATGACCACAGGTTCGGTTAAATTAACCGCAGACTCTGAAGCCGATATACTTGCTATTGCAATAGGTGCCTCAATAGTGGCGGATACAACACCAGGGTTTGATACTAAAGTTGGACTGTCGGTGGCGGCGGCGATCAGCACTAATATAGTGCGCGCTAATACTCGAGCAAAGACCAATAATTCTACAATTACACTACCCAACGGTAATGACAGTTTAGATATAAATGCGATCAATAATTCCGATATTGTCGCTATCGTTGTAGCAGCTTCAGTAGGGCTGCAAAGTGGTGGCACTACCAGTGTCAGTTTGTCGGGAGCCGGTGCCAGCGTAAGCAACTCTGTGTACGGAGATACCCAGGCGCTGTTAACTAATTCAAGCATAGGTCAACAGACTGGAACGCCTGTTGCTAATACCAATGTCTCACTAAAGGCTGAAGTCACTGGTAAGGTAGTCGCCAATGTTTTTGGTGCCAGTATCGCACTTGCTGCTGGAACCACTGGAACGGGAGTGGCAGGGTCTATCGGTGTTAGTCTGGCGACTAACAACTTAGGTAAAGACCCGGATAACAGCAATGCAGCTAATAAGATCTCTGCATTTATTACCGACACGAATATCGATGTCAGTGGCGCAGTCAGCAGTATTGCCAAGAGCACACAAACCATAATAGCCAATGTAGTGGCTGTGTCTGTCGGCCTGGCTAAATCTGAAACAGGTTCTGCAGGCGCCTTAACCGGTGTAGGCGCTTCTACTACTAACAATATTAAAGTAGATGTTAGCTCTGTTGTCAGCTCTACTAGTACTCGCAAGTCTCTACTTGCCGGTAGCCTGAATATCTACGCCGAAGACACCTCAAAAATTAGCGCTGTAGTAGTTGGCGCATCCATTGCAGGCAGTTACTCACCCACAGGGACTTCGTTTACATTATCCATCGCTGTCTCTCTGGCTGAGAATAATATAGACAATAATCTGAATGCATCGCTAGATAATATGCAGCTCGGCTCTTCGACTGCTCGCGCAGCAGCGGTGACTGTCAAAGCCAAGTCCGATACGACTATTACAGCTACTTCAGTGGCAGTGTCTGTGGCAGCTGCTCTGGGCTCTAACGGAGCTTCAGTTTCGCTCAGTGGCGGCGGTGCGGATGCACATAATAATGTCACTGGATCGACAGCAGCGAGTGTTATAGATTCAGCAATCTACAGCTCTGCTGCAGTGAATATAAACGCGGCAAATACTTCAACTATTAATGCTAAAGTGGCGGCAGTCGCTCTGGCGGTCAGTGTCGGCGATCCGGCCATTGGTGTCGCTATAGGTGCGGCTGTTTCACGCAATGATATCGGTACATCTTCGAGCCGCTATGGCCTGAGCGCTTACCTGCAAGATAGCAGTGTAGATACTAGCGGTGCGCTAACTGTTAGCAGTATTAATACCATGACCATAGATGCAGGTGTCGGGGCCGGTGCAATGGCAATAGCCAGTAGTACGGGTGCCGGTATTTCAGGTGCGGGTTCGGGGGTCAGTACTGTCAACAATATCAATGCAGATATATCGGCTGTTGTGATGGCTCCTAGCGGCGCTAAATCTATTCTTGCCAGTAGCCTGAATATCTACGCAGAAGATACATCGAAAATCACTGCTGTAGGGGTTGGTGCATCTATTGCTGGTAGTTACGCAGCTTCAGACCCTTCGGTAGCATTAGCTATCGGTGTCTCTCTGTCTGAAAATAATATCGACAATAACCTCAATGCATCCCTGAATAATATTTTGCTCGGATCTTCGAGCGCGCGTACTGCTGCAGTGTCAGTCAAGGCAAAGTCTGATGTGACCATTAAGGCTACATCAGTAGCCGCTTCATTGGCGGTGGCGCTGGGTTCCAGTGGTCTGTCGCTGTCACTCAGTGGCGGCGGTGCCGATGCACACAATAATTTGACCGGTACTACATCGGCAAGTGTCATTGATTCAGTGATCTACAGCTCCGCTGCAGTGAAAGTCAAGGCAGAAAATGATTCCACAATCAATGCCACTGTGGCTGCAGTCGCCCTGGCGGTCAGTGTCGGAAATCCGGCTATTGGCGTCGCTATTGGTGCGGCGATTTCGCGCAATGATATAGGCACGTCATCGAGCCGTTATGGCTTGAGCGCATACCTGCAAGATAGCATTGTAGATACTAGCGGTGCGCTAACGGTTAGCAGTATTAATACTATGACCATCGATGCAGGTGTCGGTGCCGGCGCAATGGCGATAGCAGGAAGTACCGGTGCAGGTATTTCAGGTGCTGGCACAGGTGTCAGTGTTGTCAACAATATCAATGCAGATATATCGGCTGTTGTGAAAAGTACAACTACTGCTAAATCAATTCTTGCCAGTAGCCTTAATATCTATGTCGAAGATACCTCTAAGATCACAGCGATGGGGTTAGGGGTATCTATTGCCGGTAGTTTTGCGCCATCAGACCCTTCGGTGGCATTAGCTATCGGTGTCTCGCTGTCAGAAAATAATATTGACAATAACCTCAGTGCATCGCTGAATAATATTTTACTTGGCTCGCTAAACCAGCGTACCGCTGCTGTGACCATTAAAGCCAAGTCAGACGCTACTGTTAATGCTACATCAGTCGCAGCTTCGCTGGCAGTGGCGCTGGGTTCAAGTGGTCTATCGTTGTCACTCGCTGGCGGCGGCGCCGATGCACATAACAATTTAAGCGGTACTACTTCGGCAACTGTGATTGATTCAGTGATCTACAGCTCTGCTGCAGTGAATATAAATGCAGAAAATGACTCTACAATTGATGCTACAGTCATAGCAGTCGCGGCGGCGGTCAGTGTCGGTGATCCGGCTATTGGTATCTCCATAGGTGCGGCCGTTTCGCACAATGATATAGGGGAGTCTTCGAGCCGCTTTGGCATAGAGTCCTATCTGCAAAATAGCAGTATTGATAGTACTGGCGTGCTAATTATTTCTGCAACCAATGATATGACCATAACCGCAGGCGTCGGTGCCGGTGCCCTGGCAGTCGCCTTAAGCAGCGGCGTTGGAGTATCCGGGGCAGGCTCCGGAGTAAATACTACTAACAATATTTACGCTAAGACCGCAGCTTATGTAAATAATAGTACTGATACAAGTAAGGTGATTAGCACTACATCAGTCGCTATCAGTGCCGTCAATACCGCTACTATTAATGCTACAGCAGGATCTGCCAGTTTGGCGTTAGCGGTAGGGGATACTGGTGTAGGTGTCTCAGTAGCGGCCTCTCTTGCCTATAATACTATTGATTCTCTGGTAGAAGCTAAAGTGTACGGAGTGCAAGGTAGTAGTGCCCAGATAATCACTGACTCAGTTAGCGTTTTAGCGCAAGATACCAGCACTATTACCGCGAAAGTGATCGGTGTATCAGTAGGTGCTGGTTTTGGTACTACTGGTATCGCTGTCTCGGTGGCCGCAGTGGAAGCGGAGAACAATGTATCCAACCAAATTGATGCATTAGTCTCAGGTATTGAAGTGCAGACCCGCAATGGTGGTTTGTCTGTCAGTGCAATAGAAGATGCCACTGTGACATTAAACGCAGAGGCAGTCGCCGTTGCTATAGCTGCTGGAAAGATAGGAGTCGCTATCTCGGGTGCGGGTGTTGGCGGCACTAACAAAATTGAAAACCAGGTTAAAGCCATAATCACAGGTTCCAGTATTACCACTGCACAACGTTACGATCATCTAGCTACTGAAGATTCTGCAGTACTAAGCAGTGGCGATTTGGTTGAGTTTAGCGACGGTGTCTATCGCTATACGGGGTCTGAACTTGATTATAGTGCGGACTTTATGGCAGATGGCTACGCCTATGATGCCAATGGCGCACGCGTCGGTGCAGAGCATATCCAAGTACTTAGCAATGAAAAATTACGCTATTTCGATGGCAATACCTACCAGTATAACGGTTCGACAGCTATTAGCCTGGATGCGGCGAATGCTCAGCTGGCAGTGGGAAGTTTAGCTAACTGGACACTGCTACCTAGCAGTGTTGATTTCGCGGCTCTAAAATCAGCCAATGCAGCAGCTTGGTCAATGATTTACGCAACTGCAGATTATGTCGCTCAAGATGTGGCAGTGTTGGCGCGAAATGATGTCAGTATTATTGCCAATGTCGGAGCAGCCAGTGTCTCGATTGGTGGCGGAGCAGCAGGCGGAGCCGGTGCGGTAGGTGTCACGCTGTTAAAGAATACTGTCGGTGATGGCGCTACTAACGATTCTCACCAGACTCAGGCGAGTATCTCCAGCTCATCGATTAACGCGCTTAACGATGTCAAAGTGCAAGCCTACAGCGATGCTAGTATCAGCAGCACCGTCTACGGTGCCAGTGTCGCAGTATCCGGTGGTAAGTTCTCGTTCTCCGGAGCCGGTGTCGGCATCAAATTAACCAATACCATCGAAGGCAGCACTTTAGCTTATGTGCAGAGCTCTGATGTGCTGGCTGGCCACGACCTGCTGATTAACGCAGATGCAATAGGTAAAGTCACTAAGGCAGAAGGTAATGCGACTGCAGTAGCTGTGGCTATCAGTATCGGCGGTGCCCTGTCGATTGGTGTGACGACCATCGAAAATACCATTGCTATGGATGTCGATTCATATCTAAACCTGAACAGCTCAACAACATTGGGAACATCAAGCTTCCAGGTTTTTGCGGCAAATAATCTGGACGTCACTAGTAAAGCCGATGCCAGCTTCAAAAATGTCAAAGCTACCGCGGTTACAGTAAGTGCAGGACTAGTAGGCGCCAGTGGTGGCGGTGTCGATATTTACAATAAAGTAGATAACGCTATCGATGCCAAAGTAAAAGGCAGTGGTGCAGCGCTGGTCGGTGGCAAACTCAGTGTGAAGGGTGATGAAACCACAGAGTTAAACATCAAAGTCACTAACGTCGCCATCAGTGTCAGTATCGGTGCTTCTGTCGGTGTTGCCTTAGTGCGCAACGATGTGAAGAGCCGGGTTAACGCCAGAATTAACAATGCCAGTATCACAGCAGCCAACATAGATTTGTTAGCAACTGCCAATAACCAGATTAAAGAGACCGAGGCGGTAGGTTTCTCTGCCAGCTTGGGAACAGCCGCCGCCAACCGCGCAGATGTCGATATCACTACAATTGTTGAAGCGACCACCGATGCCGCCAACTTAAGCGCATCTGACACAGTTAAGATAAATGCTACATCAACTAACAAGGCTCGTGCACAGAGCAGCGGTGGCGCAGCCGGTGGTATTGCCATCGGAGCGATGATTGCCGATATTGAGCAGGGCGTTGACGGCACTAACGAAGTATTAGTGCAAGTCGGCGACAACAGCGTTATTAACGCTGATAAACTGCTGATGACAGCTTCCGGGGTAGACGATATCCTGGCTAAATCAGTGGCCGGTGCTGGTGGTTTAGTGGCGGCAGTGGGCTCACAGAGTAATGTCACTAGCTATCAGGCGGTAGTTGCCAATGTCGGTAAAGGCGTGACTATAAATGTCACTAGCCTGGATGTTAGCTCTACGCTGAATCAGGAAATTGATGCCAGTGCCGATGCCTATTCTATCGGCTTGTTGGCGGGAACAGGTGCTGGCTTAGACATCAATGTTAAAACATTCGCAGATATTAACTTAGGTGCTTCTACCAACAGTACCAGCCCTGGTAGCAGTGCTACTGTGATTAACGCTCACGATATGAAAGTGAATGCTTTTAATAGTTTTGATAAATCTATGTATGCCAACGGTAAAAACTTACAGAGCGGCTCTGCATCAATCGCTTCCGTCTCAGCACTTTACAGCACCACCTCAATAGATAACAAAGCCACTGTCAATCTGACGGATGGGATTCAGCTAATTGCCAATGGCACTTATGACGATAAAGGGTCCATTTATATCGAGGCGATCAACGATATTAAAGCGGTGGACAATATATCACTGGAAACGCTCAGCCTAGCCGGTGGCATCAACGTTGCTATCAGTACAATCACCGCGGATTCCGAATCAAAAGTTAACTTAAACAATGCTTTAATCGAAAACGTTACTGGCGATGTGTATATCACTGCTAAAACGGATTCAGAGAACCGCGCCTCCGCGGATATATTAGCCATATCAGGACTACAGAGCGCCTCAGGTGGCGGCGCCGATGTCGACACAAACGCGACCAATACTATTGATATCAGCAACGCCAATATTAAAGTCGGCGATCTGTATTTATATGCCGGTAAGAGCCGCACCGGGGTGCTGAATATATTAGAGAGCTCCTCCAACGTTGAAATCACTTCAGTGTCTACTTCAGTCAGCATTACAGTACCGAACCCACAGGCGGATATTGTCGAAGTTAACAAGATCAGTTTAGGTGTCAATGTCGAAATCAAGGCGATGCGTGACGTGACTGTTGAGGCCCGCGAGGGAATTGGCTGGGGAGATCGAGCGCAAGAGTCTGGCCTGACATTGTCCATCTCAGGAGTTCCCTACGGTTTTGAAGTAGATCGTGACGGTGAGGTCAGCTCTACTAACAGTTTTACTGTCGATGCCAGTGCCAACATTATTGCCGGGGTCAACAATAAAACCTTCCTGCAGGTACGCCCTGTAGAAGAAGTGCAAAGTATTTTAGACAGCCATGTCGATGCCAGTGGTGTAATAGACATCGCCGCGCTCAGTACCGTGCAAAAAGAGCTATTATTTGGCGTGCCAGATAAAGACGGCGTCGTTCAAGTGCCCGAATTACCTGCAGACGTTGTCTATGTCATGCAGGCATTAGATGTGGCAGCGATCAAGTTTAAAATGACCACGGGCACAGTAATCAAAGATGGCGCTAATTATTACGCCTATACGCCTGTCGACAGTGTTGAAATTGATTTGCTGACAGAGAATTATAATAATCCTTCGCGCTGGGTAGATATCACCTTACTTGGTAATGCATATATTGAAGCGCAGTACAGCGTTTACGATAGCACTGTTACCAGCTCACTTACCACGGCTATGACCGATCAGTTTTATGTCGTTAAGCCTCAGGAGTTGGATGCGCCGGTATTGACCTTTACCAACTTGGGCACCATTTTGTTTGAGCAAAAAGCCCAAGTGAAAAGCTGGATGATTTCGCACAGTACTAATGCTGAGGCAATAGCGCGCTACCAGGTACAAATGGCGCAAATCAATGCCAAAATTGATGATTTAGGCCTATCGGATCTAGTGCATAAATTAGAAATAGGCCAAGTGATTAAAGCCCAGGATGGCAGTTTTTATGCCAGTAAGATCAAGCAGGAATCTATCCTTGAATTAGCTGATTTCCAGAATACAGAACTCTGGACGGCGGTTGGCAGTACCAGTAATTACTGGAATTACGATGATACTGTGCATGCCGACAGCAAGGTCTACAACCGCGAATTGGATATGCTGATGGTAGATTTGCCAAATGTATATGCCTCTCCGGGTTCTGTGTACATTCAGATCGACGGTAAATCTGCGGACTCTTTGGCGGCGCAAAGTAATATGCAAAATATCCAGGCGCGCGCCGGAGCCACTATTCAGGTTGTCAACAGCACACCTTTCTCACTGCGTGTAAATGATTTAATCATCCAAGATGCGCAGCGGGTTGAGAACGTCGGTGGGGTGTTAAAAACTTACACACCAGGCGCGGTACAGTTTAACTACAAAGATGTTAATTCGGTGGCGGTTCGCGCCGGTGTGACTCACACTAATGGTAGCGACCTGAGCAACGCGCAAGTAGAGGAAGTCAATGAAATTGTTTTGTTCCAGGATACCAAGAGCATCAGGTCCAGTTACGGCGACTTTACCTTGCCGCCTATCCCGCAAAACATGTACATCCAGGGCAATATCGTCAACGAGAACGGCAGCGCCTATATCAATAACAAAGACGGCTCTATTGAAGTCTCTACCCAGATTCGCGCCGAGACTATCAATTTATTCGCCGCCGGCGATTTCTCGCTCAATTCAGAGGCCTGGTACCATACTAATAAAGACCCGCGTCAATACGTTAACTATACTGCCTTGCGCAGCGCGGTCTACTCATCATCGCTCGGCTATTTGAATTATAGCTTGAGTGACCTACCGGATATGCAAGCGGCCATTGATAGCGATAATTCACAGATATTGTCGATGGGCAAAATCACTATCACCGCACGCCACTTAAACATTAACGGCCTGATTCAAAGTGGCGTTAATACAGTCTATTTAAAAGTTGACGCCAACTTCTACGGTGGACGCAACGATGTTGAACTGGCCAATATTAAAGGTCAGGCAATCGCCGGTATCAGTTTTGCCAACCCCAATGATTCAAGCAATGTCAAAGTACCCGTTAACGGTTACTGGGATGCCAGTCGTAGAGCTATAGTAGTTGAAGATATAGTACCGACAGGTGGCGAAGTGGTGTTATCCGGGCAGATTATCAGTACCGGTAATGGACGCATTGTCGCAGCCAGTGGCTATGCATCGGTCAATATCGAAAACCACAGTCTGTACGAGTTAATCATCAATGATATTGATACCCGCAAATATCGCCAGGGCACAGTGACGATCATTGACAGCGCTACACTAACTAAAGATGTCTATCAGCACGGCGGATCTGTGGCGACTCACACCGCCTACCAGGGCACTTTAGTCGTGGGCAATGCGGCCACCGGTGAGATCTCCAAGATTGATTACGCCCAAGTGGGCAATGTGACTACCCAGAGCTCAAGTTCAGATTTTCAGTATCAGGTGAGCGAAGGTACCCGATATGTCTGGACTGAAGGCCAGGGCAAAACACAAACTGAAATTCGCAAGTATGAAAAGAAGAGCTTCAATCTATTTGGCGACAACGCGCTTGCCGACTGGTTGGTTAAGGACAACAGCTACAAGTGGAAAACGGTCGAGTTTACCGACAAAAAGCCACTGCTTGAATCTGAATCTATCGTTGCCGATGCAACCACAGCACCCGAATACAAAATTACTTACTTGCAGACAGCCGGTGACACCAGCGTCAATGACATAGATACTGACAGCTGGACCACAGGTGGCGGCTGGTTGCGCAAGAAAACCGTGCACACTAAAGTCACTATTATTGAAGGTTTAAAAGACTATTACACCCACTCGCTGAAAGCGGATCACAGCATTGCAGTGAGTTTCCTGTCGGGAAATGCCGATGCTAATGTCGACATTGTAAGCTTTGGCAACATTACCTTAGCTGGGCGTATAACCCTGCCAGATCAGGGGGCACTGAGTGTCAATTCGATACTGGGTACTGTGACTATGTCAGATGGGGTTTACGCACTGACCCGCGAGGCGGATATCAGAGCGAGAGGTGACATCAATGTGGTTTTGGAAGGTAACTTCCAGGATCGTGGCCACACTATTATTTCCAGTAACGGCAGCATTAATTTAGGGGTTGTTAAAGACGACAACCCAGGTGTTAATCAAGTCAGTTCCAACAAACTGTATATCGATCAGGTTTATGCGAAATACGACGTCAATATCAATGCTGGCGGTGGTATCTATGAGGCAACAAGCAGTACTACTACTGATATTACCGGCAATAATATTAATCTTTCTGCACTCGGTGGATCAATCGGTCATCTGAGCATAGATTCAGCGATCACTACCAGCAGTGGAACAGTCACTGTAGTAGCACTGGGCAATGTGGCGCTCACCGAAGTATCTGGAGACATGAATGTCGCTAGTATCATCGGTGCTCAGGAAGTTAATAACAGCGTTGTAAACTACGGTATTCAGCTTGCGACACTAGATGGCTCAATTTTAGATGCCAACACTGATACCGCAAAGGCGGCAGCACTAGATACTGAAAATGCACAGTACTTCTACGCCCAGTCGCACATCGTAAACCAGGCAACCAATAATACTGCTGATTATCATCAGTATTGGCAAGGGCTGCGTACCGATGCAAGCGGTGTAGTGGAAGCTTATAATAGTGATGTTACCCAGTATGCTAACTACGACAGTTTGTTTAGCCATCTCAGCGGCGCTGAATTAACGGCGGCGCAGGAGAGCGTTGCGCAGTTAAATGCCACTTATGCAGCAGACACTGAATACGATCAAAACTACAATAAACTAGCCTTACTGCAAGTTGAAGATAGCAATCCTATATCTTCCACAAGCAGCCAGTTCAAACGCGATGTATTAGCGCAAAAGGCGATAAACAAGCCGCTATTTGACAGCATATTATCCCCGGGCATAGTGGCAAAGCTCTATCCTGGTACTGTGATCATTGGTGGTGCGGGTGCCTCTACAGCAGAAGTGGCCAATATCCAATCACTGGCAGCGGGCAGTAAAATTACCCTGACAGCTCTTCAGGGCGGTCTTGGTAAGGTCGGTGAGTCTGTGGTTATCGACATGTCTGCAGGGGTTAACGCACTCAGCGATGCCGACAAGCAGCTGTTATCAGCGGCGACCGGTAATGATGTTGTTTCGACCGAGTACCTTTTCTACCGCTACATGGATAATGATGCAACAGTGTCACAATTCGATATCAACTACGGGAATGCAACATGGGAGGGCGTAAGCGGTATTAAAGTTACCGACACTACTGGTACTCAGAGCTTAGTCAATGGTGCTTATGTAGAAGTTCCACAAGACGGTGTTCCGGTCTTGTTCCAGTACACAGGTGCTGGTGAAAACATAGATCTATCTGCAGAAGATTTCGAGGCCTCCGGGGCTCCATGGGTACGTATCGACAGCCAGAGTGTTGCACCAGCGCAGAACTTAGAGCTGAAAAGGTACGACATAGTGATGCAATTGCAAACGGTTACTCTGCAGTTGTGGGATGACTTAAACCTCGCCGGAGCCGCCTCGCTAACAGCGACTGCCAGCGCGGGTATCGCTATTGAGCAGAGCGGTGATTTAGTAGTAGATCAAGTCACCGGGGCAAGCTGGGTGCGCCTGAATGCCTCTGGAAGCATTATCGATAACAGCAGTGGCAGCAGTGCTGTTATCAGTGGAAGTGATCTGGTATTGATCGCCCGCGGTGACATTCAAGCGGCGGACGGCTCGGCCTTTAAGCTGCAATTAGTCAATACTGCCAGTTTAAGTGTCGATACTTCAGGTCTGGCCAATTTATGGCAAGTAGAAGGCGCTGCGACTATTGGTGGCAGCAGCTATCAAATAGCAGACCTTAATATCGCAGATGTAGCAGCGGTAGGCAGTGTCACTATCGGCGCTGGGCAGTTGAACAGTGCTACAAGTGGCCAGGCCCCTAGCGGCAGCGCCTCAGTAATAGTGCAAAAAATCAGTTCATCCGCAGATGTCTCATTGATTGCTGCAGCAGACATTTGCGATGCCTTTACCGATCTTACAAACGCTATCATCAATATACGCAGTGTTAATCTACAGTTACTGGCCGGTGGTAAAATCGGTAACAGTACCGCCACTAGCCCTAACTATCTGGACTTTAAAATCAGTGGTGCTGCAAGTGCCAATGCGGGCAATGATGTTTACCTGAATGCGGTAGAATCTCACTTAATGGTAGGCAACATTGAATCTGCTAAAGATGTTTACCTAAAGGCCAGCAAGTCGATATTGGACAGTGAAAGTGATAATAACTTCCAGGACATCAGCTTAACGGGTAATACCGATATCAAGGCAGTTTCCATCCACTTGAACGCCCTTAAAGGCGGTATTGGCCAATTTGGCAATCAGTTGGAAATAGACACTGATGCCGCGAACGCAGGCGTGCTCAACAGTTACAGTTATTTAGATACTTACCTGAGTGAGACGTCAGGCGATCTTAAACTGGGTAATCTAGTCGCAGACTCAGATAACTCAGGGGCCGCGGATGCCGATATCTATATAGTAGCCGCCGCCAGTGTCATAAATGGGGCGAGCTCAGGCGTTAACATACGCGCCGATAAAGTGCGTATTATTGCCGCTGACAGCATAGGTAATGGTGCGGTTATCAGCTCACAAATCAACAATTTGGAAGCACAGGCCGTTGTTGGCAGCATTGACTGGCTCAACACTGGTCATTTACAGCTGGGCACAGTTACTGATTTACTCACCGGTGTCAGCGCAGCCGGAAATATCACTATCACCGCAAACAGTCCGCTGACGGTGCTTGAACATGTGTTCTCTGCCAGCGGCAACATTAGTTTGACGGCAACGGATTCTGCAGCTGCAGCTACTGATGTTCTGACCTTTGCCAGCACTTCGACAGTCGAGGCGAAACTTGGCGCTGTGACCTTAAATGCCGGCGATGTAATGCTCTTAGAGCAGGGCGCTAAGCTGATTGCCAAAACTACCTTAGTGCTAAATACCGACATCGGCACAGTTGATAGCGAAGCGGCCACTGTGAATTTGCACGGTCAGCTAACTGGCGCACAGATACAGATAAATACCGGTACTGGTGATGATCAGGTGTTGATGGATGTACAGCAGTTAACCGGTGACACTTTTGTCCGCACTGGTGCTGGCGACGACCGGATCACTATCAACAAACTACACAGTCGTAGCGAGAAGCTGCAACTCGATGGCGAGTCAGGCACTGACAGTTACATTGTTAATCGTACAGCTGCTGATGCAAATTATGTAATCGACGTAGTCGACTCAGGTTCAGCGGCCTCTGGAGCCGATAAGTTAACCATCAACGGTACCGCTGCTGTTGATAACTTCCTGCTAAGAGCTAACTTTGTCGCCGCCATGCACCAAGATGGCAGCGATGGCTACACCGCTAATGTCGAGCGGATTAACTACGATAGCAACATCAATGCACGCCTGACCATTAATGGTCACGACGGCAATGATAATTTCTTCTCCGATGATAACAGCAGTATCACTACCTTAGATGGCGGCGCTGGAGACGACAGTTTCCAAATCGGCCAGTTGTTTGCAGATGATCGACTTTCATCGCTAGGCAATGTCGCTATTGGCGATGAAATAGAAACCACTGAAACGACCTTGGGCTTTCTCAGTAAAGGTAACACCTTCCCGATGGTCATCTACGGTGGTGACGGTGAAGATCAGGTTAGAGTCTACAGCAACAAAGCCACCACTAAGCTTTACGGTGAAGACGGTAATGATAGCTTTGTGATTCGCGCCTTCCTGAAGAAGGGCAGCCAATTGACCGCCGGTGGTGGTGATGTTGAACTCTTTGGTGGTGATGGTGATGACAGTATTCAATACAGTATTAACTCACCGCTGAGTATTGATGGCGGCAACGGCACCGATACTGTGGTTGTTTTAGGAACTGAAGCAGATGACAGCTTCATGATCACCGATAAAGGCATCTTTGGTGCCGGTCTGAATGTGGGCTTTACCGGCGTAGAGCTGGCGGAAGTCGACGGACTGGAAGGTGATGATACTTTCTACGTGCTCAGCACCAATGCCAACATGATCACCACTATTATCGGTGGCTTAGGCGCCGATACTTTCAACATTGCTGGCGATGTCACTACGCCGATTGTCTCTTACTCAATCGAGGGGCGCAGCAGCTTTATTAACCACAGCGTGGCCAGTGCCGATGGCGCCTATAACGGCATCTTTGTAAACGGTCTGGCACTGAACGTTGCCGACAGTAGCAATGGCGCGGTTAAAATAGATGCGGTTGACGGGCAGCTTGAGGTAGATGAAGACGGATTAGTCGACAGTTACCAGATATCAATGGATGTCGCTCAACCTACGGTCGCGACTCTGGCTTTCATTACCGTCTCGGCAGCACGGGCATCTTCCAGTGACAAATCACTGGCTCATGGTGGAATAGCAGCAGACAGTGTTTTAGTCTCAATAGATGATATTAACTTTTATGAATCACTGGTGATCAGTGTCGATTCAGCGAGTAACTGGGCAGATACCCATACAGTGTATGTCAGGGCTGTGAATGACACCGCGGCAGAAGGGCTTCGCGATTATGTTATCTCGCACAGTGTCAGCAGTGACAATCCTGACTTTGACCGCCTGAACATCGCCAATATTGAAGTGACAGTCAACGATAACGATAAAGCTGATTTGATAGTCACCAGCAGTGTCAATCCGTTGGCAGTAGAAGCGGGAGTCAGCCAGACTTTCAATGTGCGCCTGGCGACTCAACCAGCAGTGGGAGAGACTGTAACCGTTGCATTAGCGGAAATCATCCCGGCGGGCTTAACCGGGCAAGTAAGTTTAAATAAGACCAGTCTGGTATTTGATGACGCTAACTGGGACCAATTACAGAACTTCATCGTCAGTGCTTTAGACGACACCGCAGTAGAAAATCTGTATCAGGCGAATGTCTCATTAAGCACTAGTAGCAATCAGGTCACTGACTATCAAAGCTTGGCCGATGTGCAAGTCAATCTAACAGTGGTCGATAACGATACAGGTGCTGTGATAGTGGCGGCTACTGATGGCAGTACTGTTGTCAGTAGCAGTAATACCGATGACTATTCACTGAGCTTAAGCAAAAAACCAACGGCGCCAGTGACAATTAGCTTACTTAATGATCAGCAAGTGATAGTCACTAGCATTGACCCAAGATTTAACAGTGTTGATAACACTGTGACTTTTGGGGTAGACGATGGTGATTGGGATAAAGCAATTGTATTGATTGTTAGTCCCAACCCAAGCTACCAGCATGATCAAGATAAACAACCGGTACAAAAGGCTGTTTTGCAGCCACATACCTTGGATAATATCCGTGGTAAGTTAGTCATTGACGGTGGTGTTCCCGCTGATAAACAGCGTTCACTGATCAGTGCGGTAATGTTGCCGACTGAGCTAGACGGTGAACTAATAATAGAATCATTAGGCACAGATGAATCCCAGCAGACTGACCGTTTGTACATGTTCAATGATGGCAGCGTGCAAGATCATGTTGATGGTATTTTAACAGCGACTAGTATCACAGGATTAGGCATGGGTGTTGGTCAGGGAGTCGAATATACCAATATCGAAGTCCTGGAAACCTATTTAGGCACCGGTAACGACGAATTTGAAGTGGCAGGTACAGCCGCCGGTAGCATCAGTGTGATTCACGGTGGTGGCGGTAATGATACCCTTACAGTCACGGGATCAGACAGTGACAGTGCGCTGATCTTACTCGGCGATTCAGTGCAGGATGGCAGCAGCTACAATGCCACTTCCCTGCAGAAAACTGCTTTTGCCAGAGAATTCAACAATCCGGGCAATGATATTATCGATGCCTCGGGAGCTGGTGGTTCTGTGGTTATCTTTGGTGGCCTGGGTGACGATCGGTTAACCGGTTCTGAGTTCGGCGATCATATTGCCGGTGGTTCCGGTGAAGATACTATCTTCGGCCTGGGCGGCAATGATCATATCTACGGCGATTCAGGGATTAATCTGGACTTGTCGGTCAGGTTAGATCTGTCGACTCAAGTATTGCATATAGTTAATACTGCAGATGCTGCCAATGACAATCCGGAGACTGCGGACAACTTAGTCGTCTCCAGAGACATTATTGACGGTGGCGCCGGTAATGACATTATTCTCGCCGACAAAGGTATCATTACTCAGTTGGCCAATACCAATCGTATTCTGACCACAGCTGCGGTCATTAACATTACTAATACCAATAGAGATACCGGCGGTGATGACACTATATTCGGTGGCAGCGGTAATGACCTGATCATCGGTGGTTTAGGTCGCGATACTATTGCCGGTGATAGCGGTAATGACCTGATCATTGGTGACCACGGTTCGTTTGAACTACTCAATGATGTAGTCACTAAAGCCTACAGCAGTGATATCGACAGCGGTAATATCGATGACCTCAGTGGTAATTCAGGTAACGATACCCTGATCGGTGGTTTTGCAGCCGATATCCTCTCTGGTGGTGCTGGTGATGATACGGTGATTGGCGATAATGGCCAGGTTGAATATGTTGATGGTATTCGCCGCAAGGCTTTCAGTACTGATCTAAATGGCAGTACCGGTGGCAACGATACTATCAGCTTGGGCACAGGTGAAGATCAGGCGATTGGCGGTGTCGGTGCCGATCGGATCACCAATACCGCCGGTGAAACGCTGATTATTGGTGATGACGGTGAGATATTCAGCGACGCTAGCGGGCGCTATCTATTAGCCCGCACTGGCAATACTGGTATCGGCGGGGCTGATAACATCACTGGCGGTAGCGACCGGGATATCATCTTCGGAGGCTTCGGCGCAGACAGATTAGACGGTGCGGCGGGTGATGACATCATCGGCGGTGACGGATCACAAATTACTCGCAATCCGAATAACATTATCTTTGAAACAATCGATTTGTTTGTCGGTGGTGACGATACGCTATTAGGTGGCGCGGGACTGGACCGGATGATGGGTGCTTTCGGTAGCGACCTGTTCTACGCTGACTTCAGAGAAGATATCTTATTGGGCGAGTACGGCAGATTCACCTTTGCCTCTAACCCAGTGGGCGGCGAGCAAGCCACCTTCATCATCTCGTTGGCCCAGGGCGGTTTAGATTTAATCCGTCAAACTCAGACTGAATTGTTTGAGAATTTTGCTCAGCAGGTGTTTGAGCAATCTGATCTAGGTGCAGTGGCCCGTGGAAGAACGGCCATAGCGACTCAGTTCAGCCAGGATGCGGATGCAGCACTGGGACGTTTAAACCTGCGCACCATTCAACACGGCGGTCAGACGGCGGTACAACTTCAGCCCGGAGGAGTGGATTTTGTGATTCCGACAGCGCCAACTGCGGCGGGTATTGAGTCAACAGAAGGGCAAGTTGGCGAAGAGGAGTTGCTGTACGATGAGGACGGTTTCCTGATTCAACCTGATGCACAAGCTACAGAAGTTGTAGAAGGAGCAGAAGCTGTAGATTCGGAGGCGGTTAATAACCCTGAGAGTGCAGAGGAAATACAATGTGTTGAGATTGAAGGGGAGCCTGCCTGTGAAGCGCCTGCTACCACAGACCAAGCTGAACAACCTGAGAATCAACAACCAGGAGACAAACAGCAAGATGCAGCAGAGTTAGAGCGTGCGTTACAGAAGTTGCAAAACAGCGCGGCTGCCAATGATACATCATCTATCAATTTGCAGGCGACTCTGGCGAGCTTCAGTGGCTGGGCGCTAATGGGTGTCAATAAGTCAGAAAAAGCCAAACGTAAAGCCAGCTAAGGTGAGGTAATTTTTCACTTCTGATGTGCACTACTACCCATAGATTCAAGGTGGGACACTGCGGGTGGTTATCTACCCGTTAGGTGAGATATGGATAACCCATATTGGCCGGTGGAATCTACAGCAGAGGTTGTGGAATTTGACTACAAAATGACAATAAAATTAATAAGGTCGCATTAGCGGCCTTATTTTTTGCCTGTTCCAAAACAATGGTACTGATACACAGCAATAGAACTTTCAGAGTGGGGAAGTTAATAGTCTGTGTAGAGCGAGATAGCCTGGTAGTTGGTTGTGTTGAAATAGGTTAACAAATGGCTGGTTTTTGGGGAGAGTATATAGGGAAAAGAATTAGCTGATCGAGAATTAGAGATCGTTGACATTGTTATTTTTACTGATTATGGATGCCGGTTGTGACATCGCATTTGGATTAAATGTCTACTGAGTGACCCCAGGCACTATAAATCAAAGTGTTATGGAACAGTAACAGTTGTGATGAATAGACTGCGTTTGCTTGCATTAAAATTTAAAATTTATACAGCGTCAATATAAGCAATTGAATTAATTAGATTATTTTTTAATCAGTTAACAAAAACTATATTAAAGAAATTCTGAGTAGCTTATTATTTGATCAGTTCTGCGTGCGATTTTTGGCGCGCAGAGATCTAAGCAGCAGAGAGTGCTTTTCTGAAAGCGGTTGCATAACAACAATAACTTGATCGGTTTTTACTAGGGGGCGGAATGACGCTGCGATTAACGAAGGGATATCTGGCTTTTACTTGTAGCAGTGTGATGGCTGTGTCGATTTTTTCCACTTCAGTACAAAGTGCTGACTTACTTGGAGTGTATCAGCAGGCCCAAGAGAGTGATCCTATTTACCAAGCTGGCTTTCATCAGCATCAAGCGTCGATAGAAATCTACCAGCAGGCCAAAGCGGTGTTGTTGCCAAACATAAAATTGAGCTACAACAGAACCGATACGACGCAAGATATCGTCAGTTCAGACAACGCCGTGTTTAACGCCGGTTCAACCTCCTTCCCCACCACCGCATTAAATTTGTCAATTACCCAATCGATATACAGTTTTAGCAACTGGGCCTATTTTAAACAGGCCAAAGAAGAAGTTAAACGGGTTGCGGCAGAGTTAGAAGAAGTTAACCAAAGTTTAATTTTCCGGGTGGCAGAAGCGTATTTTAGTGTGCTTGGAGAGCAAGATAATTTTGTTGCTATCGCCGCTGAGGCCTCGGCACTGGAAAAGCACTTCGAGCTGGTGAGTAATCAGCGCAGCAGCGGTCTGGCGCGGATGACAGATTTTTTAGATGCACAGGCGCGTTTTTTACAGGCGCAGGCGAGAAAAGTTGAAATCGCCAATGACTTGCAAGATGCCATACAAGGGCTGCGAGAGATGACAGGTATATTACCTGACAACTTAATTGCACTTGGCAACGAGTTGCAATTGGTCAAGCCCGATCCCTACGTAGCTGATAATTGGCTTCACCTTGCTGCCCAGCAAAATCCATTGGTGCTGGCGAAGCGCAGCGCAGTAGCTGTGTCACTTCAGGAAGTGCGGCGTCAGCGCGGTGGTCACTACCCCACCCTAGATTTGACCATGACCCAAAATAACCAAGAGACCGAAGGTTCTTTGTTTGGTGGTGGCAGCGAGGTGGATACACGCACGATGATGTTTACCTTAACAGTGCCGATATATGCCGGTGGTGCAGTGGTCTCTAAAGTGCGTGAGACGCTGAATTTGCAATATAAAGCCCAGGATGAATTAGAACAGACGCTGCGCGCCAATGCGCGTGAGACCCGGGCGGCATTTAATGGTGTTGTCGGATCAATCAGTAAAGTGCGGGCGCTAAAAAAATCTCTGGAAGCTTATGAGCTAGCCGTCGAAGCCAAGCGCACGTCTTATCAATCTGGATTGGAGTCGGGAGTGAGTGTGCTCGACGCTGAACGTGATTTGTTTATTGCCCGCAGTGATTTTTCCAGTGCGCGCTACGGATACCTGCTGAATATATTGAGTCTTAAACGCGCAGCGGGGACCTTATCTCTGGTCGATTTAGAGGGCGTAAATACTTATTTGCAGGGTGATGCGGTGCCGACCGATGTACAAGATATCTTTTCGCAGATAGAAGAACTGTCTTTTTAAGGCGCAAATTTATCTTCGGTTTGCGTTGGGTTTTAACGGGCAGGGCAGTCTTGATCAGATAGGTGAAGTTGAAGGGTAGATGCCAGAGATCTACTGAGCATTAAAACAGAGCGTTTAGTCACTTTCTTGGATCTCCAAGCGAAGCATTAGCGTTGCAATTTTAGCAATTAAGGAGAAATACAGTGGCAACTCAGTTGTTGATTTACGGACAAGTGGAAGCAGTAAACAAACAGCGTCATCTGGACTGGTCGATCAAAGCCGGCAGAGATTTTAATTTCGCCAAAAAAGTGAATTCAGTACCGCTGATGGCGGTGGAGTTTCCCAGTGCCGCTGCAGATTACAGCATCGTATTTGCCGGCTCTGGTGATGATTTATTACCGGTAGTGATTATGGGTATTCGCGAAGACGAAAACCTCTATGTAGATTCAACGGGTGCCTGGAATGTCGATTATGTGCCGGCCTTTATTCGTCGCTATCCTTTTGTTTTTGCCAGCACCGATGAAGGCGATACGCTGACATTATGTGTGGATGAGAGCTACGAGGGCTGCAACCAGGAAGGTCGTGGTGAACGCCTGTTTGATGCCGACGGCGAGCGCACTCAATATTTAGGCAAAGTATTAGATTTCTTGCAGGACTATCAGCAACATTTTGCGCGCACTCAGTCCTTCTGCAAGCAGCTAAATGCATTGGATCTGTTTGAAGATATGGGCGCTAAGTTTACCTTGGCCAGCGGTGAAGAACGTACCTTATCAGGCTTTAAAGTGATCAACAGAGAAAAGCTCAAGACGCTTTCTGCAGAGGATCTGCAGAGCTTGTTCAATAATGACGGATTGGAGCTGGTATACCTGCATCTGCAGTCGATGCAAAATTTAAACAAAGTGTTAAAGCATCTGCCCGCCGATGCCGTTGCAGCAGGGTCGACTGCGAGCGATTTGCTCCCTGGGGACAGTACGCAACACTAGAACAAGGACGTTTTCAGCCCTTCAGTTCCCAGGTCTGTACTAAGAAGCAATCAGTTAATGCTATAAAAAAATGGATTTATGTTATGGCTATTTATCGATCTACGAGTAAGCGTACTGTTAAGTCAAAAATCAAAAATTTGGCTGAAAAGTTTACCTTGCCAAAACCGAGACGCTTGATCAGTGCGATTGAGCGAGCCAATAGCGCGACCAGGCACAGTGCTATTAGCGATTTGTTCAAGCAAAATGCTTTCCAGTTGGAACAGCTTGAACCCAGGTTGCTGCTATCAGCTGATCCACTGGCGGTCGCTCTGGCGGCCGATGCCGATGTCTCACTGCAGGTGCAAGAGAGAGCGGGTCAGCAGTACATTCAACTGATTGACAACAATGCCAGCAGCAATTCGCCGCCGCTGTTTGAAATAGACATCAGTATGCTGAACCCAGGGGATGTCATTAGCATCAGCGCGACCGACAGTCACGATAGCTTGACTGTTGATAAATCCTATTTAGACTTGGGCGAGCAGGCCTTTGTAGTACAGTTTGACGGCGGTGGTGGCACCGATTCCCTGACGCTGAGCAGCGATGTTGAACAGAGCACCTGGCAGATAAATGGGGACAACCAAGGTTCTCTTGGCACAGGCGGCTCGGTTGAGTTTCTCTCTATTGAAGAGATTCAGGCGAATAACTCCTCTGCCGAATCCTCACATCTGTTATCGGCAATTAACCAAAGTTACCAATGGCTGATTCAGCAAGATAATCAAGGGTTGCTAGCCTCTTTAGAGGTACAGCAATTTAACGAAATACCAAGTGCCAGCACTGCGACAATTAAGTTTAGTGGCTTTGATACTTTAGTGGGTAGCGGCCCCGATCAGCTTAATTACAGTGTCTACGCTACGGGCGTCGATGTTGATTTAGAAGCGGGCACTGCCACCGGCTTTATCGAAGTGTCGGGTTTTCAAACCATCGTTGGCTCCGCTTACGATGATAGATTGGTGGGCGATACTAACGACAATAATTTTGTAGTTGATTTTGGCGATGAGGTGGCGGGTGCTGGCGGCTACGACACGTTAATTTATCATGATCTAGGGGCCACTGGTATCGATGTGAGCTTGGTTGGTGATGCTAAAACCAATTTTACCTTAGCGCGCGGTGACTGGGATGGCAATAACTTTACCACTGATACCGGCAGCGATATCGGTATTATTACCGCGAAAGAGATTGATTTTATTCGTGCCACAGGTGGCAGTGGCGACAACTACTTTGATTTTTCCACCGCTGAGATACAACTGTTTTTAGACGGCGGTGCCGGTGACGACCACCTGCTTGGTGGTAGTGAAGATGACCTGTTTACCGGGGGCAGTGGTGGCGACTTCATCGATGGCGGCGGTCATACTACCCTGTTAGGTGATGAACTGATTGAATTGCGCGCTGCCAATTTCACAGTGGTCGGGAATGAGCTGACTGTGGGTAGCGACGCGCTCGATAGCTTAGTGAATATCCAAAGTCTCTATTTACGTGCCCTCAGTGAAGATGAATTTGGGGTTAAAAGTGGGAGAACCCTCGATGCCCGAGGTGCCGATGAGTTCAATATTACCTTAGTCGGTACCGAGTTAGCTGATAGCTTGTTTGCCTCTGATTTCGGCGATAGCTTAATCGGTAACGCTGGGGCTGATACCCTCACCGGCGGTGCTGGGATAGATACCTTTAGCGAGTTGTTTGCCGGTCGCGCGATACTCAGTAGTGATGCAGGCAGTGGCGGTTATAGCGTTGATTTGGCCCAAGGCGATAATGAAAAATGGTTATTAAGTAAGCCTTCGTCAATCTCGGGAAATGGCTTTACTCTCAGTATTACCCCTTTAAGTGGGGTTGCGGTGGTTACTGATGAAATAGTTTGGGAATCTACCGACACGCAAGTGGCCAGTGCGATTGAGCAGGCACTAGATTTAGACTACGGGCATGTCTATGTGTTGTCGACAGATACGGGTTGGCAGGTGGAATTCTTCGGTTTGTACGCCGCGCAGCAAATAGCAACCCTTTTAACGGCCGACAGTCTTGTCACAGCCACTATCTCTCAAGAAGCCACCACGGACATCGACTCGCTGCTAGGTTTTAGTCAAGAGGATATTATTGAATTGCACGGCTCTTACTCCGCCGATTGGGTGGATGTCAGTGACTATCAAGGCCAGACTATTATCAATACTTACGCGGGTCGCGACACGATTAAAGTGGGTAGCGGCTTTAATACGGTGAATGCCGGGGCGGGTAACGATACTATTTATCTACAGGGTAACAGTGCTGATGAAATCGATGCGGGCAGTGGCATTGATCGATTGATTGTCGATTTATCTGCAGATGATAATAATCACACAATCACCTTAGAAAACCACCAGTTGACCATTGATGCTTATACGGTTGTACTGCAAGGTGTAGAGTCTGTTGCAATGCTAGGGTCTAGCGCGATTGATATTTTTGATGCCAGTGCTTTTCACGGGGTCTCAGCCTCGACCGAGTTAGCGAATATCCAAGGTTGGAGTGAGCTGACGGAGCATACACTAACCATTAGCCTAGCCGATACTGACGGCACCATTATCGATGTAAACCTCTCTAAACTTGAGAGTATCCAAGATATTTTAGATCTCCTCAATAGCATAGATGATCGTGATACGGGGGCTTTGACTGGCAGTTTTGATCAGCAAAATGCCAGGATTGAAATCACTGGTCTGAATCATTTGACCGTGGCCGGTAGTAGTTTACTCGTGCTGGACGTCTTAGGTTTAACAGGGGGGATCGAAAATTCAGCGCTCAGTGGTATGAGTTTAAGTCTGCTGGCCGGTATTCAATTGACCAGCCAAAAAGGTAACGGCGGTAACGATCGATTAACCGGTTCAAAAGGCCGCGACAGCTTTAGCTTAGGCCTAGGTGCGAGTACGGTCGTCGGTGGAGCAGGAGTCGATACTTTAAGCGTCAGCACTACTAGTGTCTACACGACCCTTGAGTTAAGTGACGGCGATTTGACTTGGAAAGATGATTCTACAGTAAATCCTGACGTTATCGCTAGCTTTAGTCAGATAGGTACTGTGATTTTAAATGCGACATTCGATGCAAAGTTGCTAGATGCTAGTAGCGTAACAGCGGTGTTAGATGTTGTCTTAGATGCGGGAACCACCACGGCTGAGTTGAGATCAGGTCTGGGTAATAATCAGTTAAAAGTCAATATTGACGGGCGCAGTGAAAAGGTATTAGCCACAATACAAGACTCGGCAGAACACCATCAGGTCATTTTCTATGGCGGTGGTGCTGTCTTGAGCAGTACTGATTTTGATTGGATGACATTCAACGGTGCAACCAACTACGATTACCAAATAGACCGCTCAGGGGACTTGGCTATCAATGAGAAGTTCAGTCTTGATGGTAGAAATGTGACAATAACCACCACCGGTACTTTAACCATCAATAAGGATGTCAGCACCTCAAGCAGCAGCGGTGATGCTTATGATTTAACCTTTAAGGCAAAAGACATCATAGTGGCAGATGGTGTTACCTTGTCGGCGCTAGGATCGTCGGGTAACAAGCACGGCCATATCTCGCTATTGGCAAAAGATGTCCACGACAATTTAAATGGCTTGGGTTTTTATAATGCTGATAGCAATAGTGCATCAATAGAGGTAAAAAACGCGATCATCATAGGGGGGAATATTACTCTCTTTGCCTTTGCTGAATCAGACGCCCGCAGGCCCGTGGAAAAAACTGGCGATCGTTGGCAAGATAGGCTGGCAAAGTTAGAGAAAAAAGCTGTCCGTTTTCTGGAAAATTTCAGCTTACTGTTTTCTTATGCCAGTGAGAATGTAAAGGCAACCGTGACTATTGCAAAGGATGCGCTGATAACAGGCGAAAACATATCCATTCAAGCTACGGTTATGGCCAGAGTAACCGCTAACCCTACGTCGACGATAGGGGCGGTTGCTATCGGTGATTTGACCTCCGATGCCGAGGTGAATATTCAGGGCAGCATAATTGCCAATAATATCAATATTCTCAGCCAGACGTTTAATTATTTAGAGGTTAAGGCCGTCCCATTGTCTTGGTTTGCGTCTAAAGCTGGCGGGTTCTCCGGCAGTGTTGCCATTGGTAGCTTGGATACGACGACCCTGGCTGTCATTGCAGATAGCGCTAATATAATCGTTAGCGGTGATTTTTCGTTGCGGGCTCAGACTTTTGACTTTGTTTATGTCTTGGCAGAAAGTGACGGTCCGGATGAAGGTACAGTGTCTATAGGGGTGGCTGTTCATCTTGAAACAGGCAGTACCACGGCGAGTCTATTCGGTAAGGTATTAGTACAGGGAAACGTGACGGTTGAGGCGATACAATTACAAGGTAAGGTGAATGGAAAATCAGGTACTGTAGTTATAGCATCGGCTGATCGAGCGTTCAGTAAAATAAAAGACTCAAAATATAACAAACAAACGTGGTTATCAGATACATCGTTGATGAACACGTTAAGACTTAGCAAACTTTTGGCCCCCAGCGACAGTAAATCTTCGACCAAATTAACCTTAGGCCTTGCATTTGCCTACGCAACAGATACCAATACAGTCCGCGCTTATATTGGCGATGATGCTGCCGCCAGTGATATTCAAATCGGTGGAGCACTGCAGTTAAGTGCCAGTGCCGACGCGCGATTATTAGCCTCTGCAGCCTCTGTCTCAAATTCACCATCACAAACCTCTTCCAGTGGTGAAAGCGTCAGTCAAGTTGCCTTCGGTGGAGCGGCGTCGGTTATTATCAATAGTCTTAACAATGATGTGCTCGCGCAAGTGCAGGGCGATACCCAGCTTGATGTGTTAGGCAAAATAAGCATAGAATCCTCAGCAGAAAATGTCACTGGATTGATTGATACTGATACCACCATTAATTATGTAGAACCGACGATTATCAACGTTGACACTCTCGCTGCTGCTTACGATATAGAAACAGGGGATGTGATTCAATTTGATGACCGCCACTATATCTGGAAGCAAGTAGGTGAAGATAAACGGCCAATTTTGGGGTTCTCGTTTCTGGGTGGGGTTTACAAGTATAAAGGTGCTGATAATGATCAGCTGCAATTGGACAGTCAAAACTACGCTGATCCGCAAGTTTGGGAGCGCCTTGGGGATGCGATCTCCAGCCAGAAAGCACTGTTGTTTGATGGGGTATCAGATATATATTTATTTGATAATCAAGCGACTTCGATAGCAGCGGGTGCGAAAGTTTCAATAGCACTCAACTTTATGTATTTAGACTCACAGCAGACGGCACTGTCTAAAGTGCTCTCAGGGGCTAAAATCAATCAGCGGGCTACTGCTATTCTCGCGATTTTGCCGACGACAGTGGTCAATCGCGACTTGGATATTATCTCAAAGACGATTAACAAATCGGTCGATTATGTCGGAAATGCTACTGATTCAAAGAACCCTATACTGGCGAACGCCCACCATTTACCTTTTTTCAATAAGGATAAGAATAATGATTCTAACGCTAGTTACAGCGGTAACGGTGTTGGGGCGAGCGTATTTATCAGTACAGTCACCACTAACAGCCAGGCGCTTATAGAGGAAAACACTCAGGTCAGGGCCAATCAGATAACCCTGGAGGCTACATCAGATGTGTTTGGTGTGTCAGCGGGTAAAGCTGCTGCCAGCGGTTCCGCTAGTTTGGGTATCGCCGGTCTCTATCTGAGTAATACGATTAATAGTACGGTTATTGCGCAGATTGACTCAAATTCCACAATTGAAGCCTCTGCTGGGCTGAATGTGACTGCCAATAACAAAGTCAACTTTATCGTTTTGGCGGGTGGTAAGGGCAGTGGTGCCACAGTGGCGGTAGGTGCGGCGGCGGCGGTGACCGATATCACGAAACTGACAAAGGCCCATATAGGTTCCATCGACTCGAGCGCTACACCATTGGGAAGTGTCAGTGTCGATGGCGACGTTGTGGTAAAGGCCGTTAGCGAAGGTTTTGTGATCTCAGTCGCAGGTAGTATGGCTGATGCCGACGGTAAAAATACTCCATCGGGCCAAGACGAGGTTGAAACGGTCAATAGTAAATATAGCCTGAGTGTCGCAGGGGCTTTTATCTACAACTATGCGGATTTTACCACGGACGCCAGTGTGGCAAACCTAAGCAGCTTTAGCGCGGCTAAGCTCAGTGTCAGCGCCGAGGAAACTAGCGGTGTCTATGCATTCCCTATCGCCTACTCCAGCGCTGAATCGAATAAAGTCGCCGTGGCGATTGCCGGTGTGGTGCTCATCAATGATGTCAATATTACGCTGAGCGCGGGTGTGCAGAAAATTAGCACATTAGAGTTGAGCGAACTGAGTATTAACGCGACCAATAATAGTACGATTATCACGGCATCTGCCGCGCTGGCGAAAGCCACTATCGAGTCGACTAGTGCGGGTAGCAGCTCGAGTGTCGCCCTGACAGGTAACGTGGCTATTAATGATGTCATCAATGATATAGATGCCTATTTGAATGACATAGACACGATGATTGTCAGTGGCGCTAATGCAGAGGGTTTCGCTGTTGATGTGTCGGCCAAAGATGCAGCAGAAATATATGCGTTTGCGGTGGGCTTGGCCTATTCAGGCGCGTTTGCGGTCGGTGTGACCGTGGCTGAAAACAATATCAGCACTGATACTGATGCGCTAATTGCCAATTTGAACTTATCTTTGGAAAACGGTTCAGTCAAGCTAAGCGCAGACTCTGACACTGATATCCTCTCTATTGCTGTCGGTGCCTCTATCGTCAAGGATTCAGCAGCAACATCCAGTACTAAAGTGTCGCTGTCGCTGGCGGCAGCGGTGAGTAGCAATAAAGTAATAGCTAGAACCAAGGCCAAAGTTGATAATGCCATACTTACCTTACAGTCTAACAATGCAGGTTTAGCGATAACATCGACTGATAATAGTCACATTAACGTCGTCGCGGTCGCTGCATCAGCCTCCGTACAAAGTGGTGGTCAGGGTACCAGTATTAGTTTAAGCGGTGCCGGTGCCAGTGCAACTAACGCTATCTATGGTGATACTCAGGCACTGTTAAGCAATTCGAATATTCCCGATCCTGATGCAGCCACCAATGGCACTTATGTATCGCTCGAAGCACAGGCGACCGGTTTTGTCAGTGCCAACGTTATTGCAGCCACCCTCGCCCTAACCAGTTCCTCTAGTGGAACGGGAGTCGCAGGGGCGATTGGGGTCAGCTTAGCAGAAAATAATTTAGGAGATAATGATAGCGGTGCAGCGAATGTAGTGGCTGCGAGGATCAGTAATACGGCTATAGAGGTCAGTGGTGGGGTTAGTGTCACTGCAAAGAGTACTCAGACGATTATCAGTAATGTGGTGGCAGTGGCGGTTGGTTTAGCTAAATCCACCTCTGGTGCTGCTGGCGCTTTAACCGGGGTGGGGGCCTCTGCCAATAATACTATTAAAGTAGCGATAAGCGCTACCGTCAGCTCCGATACTGGCCGCTCACTGCTGGCAGACAGCTTTTATATATTTGCCGACGATACTTCAAAGATCAGTGCGGTGGTGTTTGGCGCATCGGTGGCTGGCAGTTCCTCCTCCACTAAGATCGCGGGGGCATTATCTATCGCTGTGTCTCTGGCGCAAAACAGCGTAGAGAATAATGTGCTTGCCTCTGTGGATGGTGTGCTATTGGGGTCTGCCAGTCAACGTACAGCTGCGGTGACGGTTAAGGCAAAATCTAACGCCACTATTTATGCGACCTCAGCTGCCGCAGCGCTGGCAGCTTCGTATAGTGGTAGCAGTAATTCACTTGCTCTCAGTGGTGCAGGTGCCAATGCCGATAACAGTATAATGGGCTCTACCTCTGCTAGGATTATAGATTCTACCATTTACAGTGCTGCTGCCGTCCTTATCGAGGCCGATAATAGTTCAAGGATTGAGGCTACTGTGGTGGCTGCCAGTCTGGCTGTAGGTCTTAGTAGTGGCGCAGCTTCTGGCGCAGTTGGCATCGGTGCAGCACTCGCTGGTAATGATATAGGCGTGTTAAACGATGTCTTTAGCATAGAGGCATTGCTGCAAGATAGTAGTATAGATACGAGCGGATCACTGACTGTCAAAGCGACCAATGACATGACCATCATCTCTGACGTCGTCGCCGCCTCAATGGCGGTTGCTGGCAGTAGTAGTGGCGCGTCATTATCGGGTGCTGGTTCTGGGGTCAGCAGTATCAATCATATCTTTGTCGATACAACGGCGAGTGTTAGTACTGTCGATGATAGTAAATATATTCTCGTAACCAGTCTAAATGTTAAGGCAACAGATACCTCGAAGATCACGGTGGTTGCAATAGGTGCATCTCTCGCTGCCAGTTACGGCAGTACGGTTGGTGCCGCATTGGCTATCGGTGTTGCATTGGCGGAAAATGAGGTCAATAGTAATACTGCGGCCTATATCGAAGGAGTGGCACAAATAAACAGTGGCACTGTCACGCTTAACGCTTTAGCCGATAATACTATTATAGCGGAAGCATATGCTGCAAGCCTCGCCGTAGGATTAAGCGGCGCCGGAGGCGCCTTGGGTATTAGTGGTGCTGGTGCCGATGCAAACAACGAAATATATGGATCAACTCAAGCTTATGTTAGTGGTGCTCAATTAGGCACCAGCGCTGCTAAGCTTGGTAACGTGATTGTCGATGCCGAGAATATATCGAATATTTCTTCTACTGTAGTAGCGGTTTCTGCCGCGGCGGCTGTTGGTAGTACAGGAGCTGCCGGTATTTCCATTGGCGCGGCGATTACTGATAATCAGATCGGTAGTGATACAAAAAAGCTAAATGTCATCGCGTATATCAAAGACTCTAGCATTTATAGTGCTGATTTAAGCATTGCTGCATCTAATGATATGACCATCACCGCAGAGGTTGGGGCGGGTTCCGCAGCCGTTGCCGCTTCAACTGGATTTGGTGCCGCCGGGGCTGGTTCAGGTGTAGGTACCACTAACCAAGTTTATTCCAGTACCTTGGCTTATATCGATAACAGTAGTGATAACGACGATATTGTTGTTGCAGCAAAAATATCGGTCAGTGCGATTAATACGGCGAAAATTACCGCCACTGCTGCTTCAGCGAGCTTGGCTTTAGGCTTGTCGAGTGGTCTTGGTGTAGCGATATCTGTTGGCGTTTCGGTTGCCAAGAACGAGATATATAATCAAGTTGAAGCCAAAGTTATTGGATTGCGTGCGAGTAATGTACAGATACTGAGTGAGTCGTTGGCGGTACTGGCTAAAGATACTTCAACTATAAAGGCCACTTTGGTCGGGGTCTCAGTGGGTTTTGCGGGTGGCGCGACCGGATTATCACTCTCTATTGGTGCGGCTGAAGGTATTAATAAAGTTGCCAATACAGTGATCGCGCACATAGAAAGTATCGATGTTGAAACGGTTAATGGTGGCATCTCTGTGAATGCAGAGCAAAGCAGTAAGATTGACATGAGTGCTGAGGCAGCGTCAGTGTCCATGGCCGGTGGTAGTGTCGGGGTGGGTGTAGCTGGGGCAGGTGTCTTGGGTGAAAATGATATCAATAACATAACCAAGGCCTATGTCGAAAATGCAAGGTTAACCACTAAGCCTAGAGCGGACTATCAAGAGACTGATGAGATTCAACAATTAGCGAATGGTCAATTGGTTGAGTTTGCGGGTGGGGTCTATCGCTATAATGGTGCCAATATTGACTTACGACCTGACTATGCTTCCGATGGTTTCGCCTATGATAATAGTGGTAATACTGTCGGGGTCGAACATACGGTGGTTAATCCACAGGACAAAGTTATTTTTCCATCAGGTACCTATTTATACCAAGGTAGCAGCGTCGTTAGTTTAGAGGATGCTATCAGCGCAATTGATAGTGGAACATATCCAGATTGGGAAGCGTTGGATCACTACATTGACTTGGCAGCCTTGAAAACTGAGTCACCTGGATCGTTTTCACAAGTTTACAATACTGCCCAGTACGGTCTACAGAATATCGATGTACTGGCGAAGAGCAGCGCCAAAATAATCTCTACGGTGGGCGCCGCCGCGGGTGCTGCGGGAGTTGGTGCCGGTGCCGGTGCCGCTGCTATTGGTGTTACTCTGGCTGAAAACACCATCGGTAATGACAGTCACGATGGCCATGTGACACAGGCATATGTTAACAACTCATCACTGCTCTCGCTCAATGATATAAACGTAAATGCAACGTCTATCTCAAGCATAGATAGTAGTGTTTATGGTGCAAGTGTCGCGGTCGCAGGAGGTACGGTTGCTCTTGCTGGTGCTGGTGTCGGGATTAACTTAACCAACAAAATATATGGCACTACTCAGGCTTATGTCGATAGTACCGATATGTTGGCGGCTAATAAAATCAGCATCAATGCGGATGCAGATGGGCAGATACTGAAAGCGGATGCGGTGGCAGCAGCCGTGGCAGTAGCGGTTGGGCTTGGTGGCGCGGTATCCATTTCAGTCACCTTGATCGACAATGATATAGCGATGCATGCGGATGCCTATTTAAATCTCAACAGCAGCCGGAATTTAGGCAGCTCGCAATACCAAGTGTTGGCTGAAAATGGCCTAGATGTCATAGCGCACGGCAATGCCGAGATAAAGGATGTGGATGCGACGGCGGTTACTTTTAGCGCTGGGTTATTCGGCGCCAGTGGCGGTGGTGTCGACATTGACAACCAAGTCAATAACCTAATTACTGCCGATGTGATGGGCAGTGGCGCGGCCACTAGTGGTGGTGAAGTTAAGATTGATGCCAATGAAACGACTAAACTTAGCGCTAACGTGACCAATATTGCCTTAAGTGCCAGTATTGGCGGAGCGCTGGGGGTTGCGTTAGTGCGTAATGATGTGCGCAGCCAGATCTCAAGCCGGATTAAAGATAGCAAAATTGATGCGCAAGATATCAGCTTAACGGCGTCGGCTGATAATAATATAAGCAAAACTCAAGCCTTTGGTTTTGCCGCTGCGTTAGGTGCAGCGAGTGCTAACCGTGCCGATGTGGCTATAACGACCACCGTCAAAGTGACGACTGATGTAGCGACGCTAAATGCCGTCGATAGCTTGACCTTATATGCTACTGCTAAGAATATAGCGTTCGCTGATGCCAGTGGTGGTGCTGTTGGCGCTGTCGCTGCGGGCGCCATGATTGCTCAGATTGAGCAAGGCAGCACCAATGTCGATGAAGTGCTAGTGCAGATAGGTGATAACAGTAGTCTAAGTGCCGTCAATATTTCGATTAAAGCATTCGGTGACGACACCTTATTGCCAGTAACCGTTGCGGGGGCGGGTGGCTTTGTCGCGGGAGCAGGGGCGCAGAGCGATGTGACCAGCAAGCAGGCTGTGATCGCCAATATCGGTAAGGGTGTGAGCATCACTGCCACTGGGTTCGATTTGAGTAGTAAGTTAACGCAAAAAATTGACGCTAGCGCAGATGCTTTAAGCTTAGGTCTTACAGCGGGAGGGGGAGCGGGGCTGAGTATAGATATTGATACCAAGGCAGATGTTAACGTTGGGGCGAGTACCAATACCTCTATTCCAGGTATCTTGGCAAGTAACATTAGCGCTCATGATATTACCATTAACACGTTAAATAGCTTTGATAAATCCGAATATGATAACGCTAAAAGTTTGAGTACCGGTTCTGCTAGCCTGGCCAGTGTGGCGGTTTTATTAAGCGATACCAACCTGAATAATTCATCGAAGATTAACTTGAGCGATAATGTTGAGCTACTGGGATTGGGTAGTTATGACGACAAGGCCACGATTAGAATTGACGCTAAACAAGATATAAATACCATTGATAATATTACTCTGGAAACTTTCAGTTTTATCGGTGGGGCGAATGCGGCGACCAGTCAGATAACGGCGACCTCAAATACCGCGGTGAACCTCAACGGTGCGAAGATTGAAAACATCACCGGTGCGGTCTACATAACGGCAAAAACCGATTCAGAAAACCGTGCCAGCGCTGATGTTCTGGCAATATCTGGCTTGAGTTCTGCTGCGGGCGGAACTGCGTTGGTGACTACTTATGCCAATAATTCAGTATCGATTAGCAATGCTGATATTAAAGTCGGCGATCTGTATATTTACGCAGGTAAGAGTAGTCAAGGTGTCTTAAATCTTCTTGAAAGTAGCGCGAATGTTGAGTTGACGTCGGTATCGGTAGGTCTCAACGTTAGTGTACCTGCGCCAAGTGCCAATATTGTCGAGATTAATTTGGTGACGATCGGTGCGAATGCTGATATTAAATCGATGACGGATGTGACTATTGAAGCTCGAGAAGGCAAAGGCGGCGGCGATCGCGCCAGTGAATCCGGTTTAATGTTGTCCTTATCACTCGTGCCTTACGGCTCAAATATCGATCGTAGCGGCAGTGTCTATTCAAGCAATAATTTCACCATAGACGCTAGTGCAAGCGTGATTGCAGGGGTGAACAATCTAAGTTTCTTACAGATTCGGCCCACGGCCGAAATTCAAGATATCTTAGACCGTTCCGGCGTGGTTGACGCTCAAGGTGTGATTAATATTGACTTATTAACAGACTTTGAAAAAGAACAACTGTTTGGCGTACCAGATGCTGATGGGCACGTCGTTGTGCCTAATTTACCCACTGATGCTGTCTACGTAATGCAGGCGCTGGCGGTGGATAAAATTAATTTTCGCATCACTCAAGATACGGTGGTTCACCACGGCACTCAGTATTATAAGTATCTGCCGCAAGACAGTGTTGAAGTGGAACTGCAAGGCGAAAATTATTCTAATATATCACGCTGGAAGAGTCTGGGTGCCAGCTTAAGTACGGATCAAGTAGCGAGGTACAACGTTTATGAAAGTGCGATCACTGATGAATTAGCCGAGGCGATGACGGATGAATTTTATGTGATTAAGCCTAAAGAATTAGAGTCTCCGACACTGACATTCACCAACTTAAGTACGGTATTGTTTGAACAGCGAGCGCAGGTGCTTAGCTGGTTGCGTGATCACGGGTCAAATGCAGAGGCGGTAGCCCGTTATCAAGTACAATTGGCACAGATTGATCAGAAAATCGAAGCTTTGGGTTTATCTGATTATACGCATACAGTAAGTGATGGGCAGGTTATCCAACTGGCAAATGGTAAATTCTATGAGAGCAAAATTAATCAGGAAGCGATCCTTGAATTAGCTGATTATACGGATATAGATTTATGGACAGAGGTCTTTTCGCCCAGTAATTTTTGGAGTGTGGCAGATACCGGGCACGCCACAGGTCAAGTGTATAATCAGGCACTGGATATATTAATCATAGATCTGCCGGATATTTATGCGTCCCCCGGCTCTGTCTATCTACAAATTGACGGTAAAGCCGCTACCTCAATAGCCGCGCAAGCTAATATCGGAAATTTGCAGGCGCGTGAAGGTGCGACTATTCAAATATCGAATAGCACCTCGTTTTCATTGCGGGTCAATGATGTGGTAGTCCAAGACACACAACGTGTTGAACTGGTGGGCGGTTCCCTTAAAACCTTTACGCCAGGTGCCGTGCAAATAAATTATCAAGACGCGAATTCGCTGGCGATTCGGGGCGCTCAAACGCCAGCAGGCTCCGCAGCAACGATGACCAATGAAATTGTTATTTATCAAAACCCGGGTGTCGATGCTAGACAAACTTATGGTGCTTTCACTTTACCTGATATTCCACAAAACATGTATATCCAGGGTAATGTCGTCAACGAAAATGGCGGCGCCTTTATTACTAACCGCGCGGGGTCTATCGAGGTATCTACCCAAATTCGTGCAGAGACTGTCAATGTTTTTGCCGCGGGTGATTTTACGCTGAATTCTGATGCTTGGTTCCATACCAATCAGGACCCACGGAAGTATATTAAATATCAAGTCATGCGAGATAAGGTCTGGAACGAAGCGGGTAATTATGCCAGTAAGAATTTTAGCTCGGAGCAAGTAGCAGGTTTAGATACTGCAATTTTGGCCGATACTTCACAAATTTTGTCGATGGGTAAAATCACCCTGACAGCCCAGTATCTTAACGTTAATGGCTTGATTCAAAGTGGCGTTAATACTGTTTATCTGACGGTAGCTGAAAGCTTCTATGGCGGTGCGCGAAACCTTGATTTTGTTAACAAGAAAGGTCAGTCCCTTGCTGGTATTAGTTTTACTGACCCGACAACGAACGTTGCAGTCCCAGTATCTGGTTATTGGGATGCCGCCAATCAGGCGATTGTTATCGATGATATCGCGCCCAGTGGCGGTGAAATTGTCATCGCCGGACAAATCCTCAGCACCGGTAATGGACGTATAGTGGCGGCCAGCGGATATGCGTCGGTGTTCATTGAGAACAACAGTGGCTATGATTTGGTACTCAATGACCTTGATACTCGAGAATACCGTGAAGGTAAAATCACGATTATTGATAGTCAACGCCTCTCTAAAGATGAATATCAGTATAACGGTGCAGAAGCTACACATACCCAGTATAAGGGAGAACTAGTGTCGGCTGATCCGGACACGGGTGAAATTTCCAAAATTGTCTATAGCGAAGTGAATGCGACGATCAGTAGTGAGCCGAATGCGTTTGTCTATAAAGTGACTGCAGGTTCACGTTATGTTTGGACCGAAGGTCAGGAAAAGACTAAAACGACCGTTTATAAATATGAGAAAAAGAGCTTTAATTTGTTTGGCGATAATGAGTTTGCCGATTTCTTAGTGGCAGATACTAGTTATACATGGAAAAACGTTGAATTTACTGATAAAACGCCGCTACTTGAATCTGAATCGGTATTGACGCTAAGCAGTGGCCCGAAACCTGATAGCGCCGACTATACAGTGACTTATCAACAGACCGACGGGAATAGCAGTGTTAATGGTTACGATAAAGATACCTGGACCACTGGCGGTGGCTGGTTACGCCAGAAAACCGTACACACTAAGCTAACCACCATTGTAGGGCTGAAAGATTATTACACGCACTCGTTAAAAGCTGATTATGATATCAATATCAATTTCTTGGGTAGTAATGCAACACCGAATGTTAATATTGTGAGCGCTGGTAATATTATCTTTTCGGGCAAGATAAAACTGGCGGATGCCGGTAGTTTGAATGTTACTTCTGTAAATGGTTCGATTAACATGGCCGATGGTGTTTATGCCTTAACCGAACAGGCGAGCTTTCAAGCTTATGGCGATATTAATATCATTTTAGAGGGCAACAGTGCCGCCCGCGGTAACAGCATCGTATCTGACGCGGGGAGTATCTCGCTGGGTGTGGTACAAGATGACAACCCGGGCGAAGACCGCTTTGGCAATGCTCTGACAAGTTCTAATATGTTATACATCAATCAGATATCGGCAAAATACAGCGTCGATATTAATGCCGGTGGAGGAATTTATAAAGCCTCTGTGGGTCAATCGACCTCGATCCTGGCCAACAGTATTAACCTTACTACTTTAGGGGGTGAGGTAGGGTCAAATACCCGGGCATTAAGTATCGATTCCGCGCGCCTCAATAGTGCAGGGACGGTGACGGTTAATGCACAAGGTCATGTAGCATTGACTGAAGTGACCGGTAATCTTAACGTCAATAGTATCCTGGCTGCACTACAGGATGATGCCCCGCAAGATAGTGGAGTGTATGGTGTTCAGTTGACTGCGGTCGATGGCTATATTTTAGATGCCAATACCGATGAAACACGTACTGCCGGTTTAGATACCCGTACAGCGCAGCGTTTTTATGCAGAAACTCAAATCAGTGGTGCCGCCAATGATGACACAACCTTGTACCACCAATACTGGCAGATTTTACGTAATGACGTAGTACCGTATCAAACAGATGTGAATGATTATGCTGCCTTTGATAGCTTGTTTTTAGAATTACCAGAAGCGGCTACGCAAGCTGAAACCGATGCTAACTTGGCAGCGGCCAAATTGGCGGTAAGCAACTACCACAATAGTATATCGAGCGCCGATCGCTACGATAGGAGCTATGCCTCTGACCCTGACGATGCAGGTAGCTTGGCGACAGACTTATATCATAAGTATTGGCAGAATTTACGCACTGACGTTTACTTATCTAACGCAGCCGACTATGCCAACTACGAGAACCTTTTTAGTGGTCTTTTGGGTATAGAAAAAATTCAGGCTCAGAGTGCTATTGCCGCACTGAACAGCACATTTATTAGTAGTTCGGAATATGATCAGACTTACGATAAATTGGCGCAGTTAAAGGCTGATAACGGCTCCACGGATCCAGACAATGACAGTCAGTTTAAATCCGATGTGTTGGTTAAAATTACTGAGAACCTGCCTATATTTAACAGCATACTTTCACCGGGTATTGTGGCTAAACTTTACCCAGGTACGCCAATTATTGGTGGGGTGGGGGCGACAACGGCGGAAGTGGCTAATATCGATGTATGGGCCAGCGGTAGTCAAATTGTGCTCAGTGCAAAACTAGGCTTGGGAAACACTGGTGACCGGGTCAGTATTAACATGGCCGATGGTGTTGATAACCTCACTAATGATGAGCGTATTCTGCTATCGCAGGCGACCGGTAATGATGTTGTGGCTACTGTGTATGATTTCTATCGTTATAAAGGGGGCAATGCAACCACTGCGACTAGTGTTTCACAATTAGAGATAGATTACGCTAACACACAATGGCAAGGCGTGAGCACTATTAAGGCCATCACCACGGGCATCACAACACTCTATAATGGTGACTTGGTTGAAGTGGATCAAGACGGGATTCCCGCATTGTTTCAATACACCGGTAGCGTAGATGATCTCGATTTGAATGACACCAATTTTGAAGCCAATGGTGCCCCCTGGGAGCGAGTGGTTACTCAGAGTGTGGCACCTGGCAGCTCACTAGAGCTGTTGCAAAATGAGATTGTGATGCAATTAGAAAGTGTCACCATTCAGCTCTGGGATGATCTCAACCTTAAAGGGCCTGCCAGTTTGACCGCGGTAACCACCGGGCTTAATGCCGGTATTGCGCTCGAGCACGAAGGCGACTTAAAAGTTAATGTTATCAATGGATCAGCTTGGGTGCGCTTGAGTATTGCCGGTAATCTTATTGATACGGGGAGTGCGAGCAACGCGGCGATCCTCAGCGCCGGCGATTTGGTGTTGATCACTAAAGGTAATATCCAGGCAACGAATGGCAGTGCGCTGCGCATTCAAGTTGCCAATGCGGGGCAGTTAAGTGTCGATGCAACAGGATCGGTTAATCTTTGGCAGGTAGAGGGAAGCGCTGATATAGCCGGTGCTACTCATGCGATTAGTCACTTGAATGTTGCGGATATAGCAGCAGTCGGCAACATCACTATAGGTGCTGGTTTATTGGCAGATAGCGAAGTAAGTTTGGCCAGTGGCCTGGCTCCGGGTGGTAGTGCTGATATTGTAGTCGAGAAAATCAGCACCAGTACAGGTGTCGTCAGCTTGCTAGCAGCCCATGACATCTTGGACGCTATTGCGGATTCCGCCAGCGCCATCATTAACATCCGCGCTCAAAGCTTGGTCTTGTTGGCAGGTAATGGCATTGGTAACCGTCAAACGGGAATCAACAATTATTTAGACATTAAGCTCACTGGGGCAGTGAAAGCTAAGGCACAGGGTGATATTTATCTGAACGCGGTAGAAAAAGATTTACGTGTTGATTATATTAGCTCGCAGGCAACGGTTACATTGAAGGCCACTAAATCGATATTGGATGCGCAGAGCGACAATAATAATCAGCTTTTGAGCTTGGTCGGTGATAGTGATATCAGCGCTAAGTCGATTAGCTTGAATGCCCTCAAAGGTGGTATCGGCCAATATGGTAACCAGCTAGAAATAGATACGGATGCTAGCAATTCAGGAGTTTTAAACAGTTACAGTGCTTTAAATACCTATATAGGTGAAACCGTTGGTGATTTAATACTGGGTAATTTAGTGGCGGATTCTGATAATGCCGGTGCGGCAGATGCTGATATCTATTTAGTCGGTGCAGCCAGTATCAATAATGGCGCGACCTCCGGGATAAACATCACCGCTGGTCACGTCAGTATTATCGCCGCAGCTAATATTGGTGAAAACAGTGCGATTAGCTCGAAAATAAATTATTTAGAAGCTCAAGCTGACAGTGGTGCTATCGATTGGCTAAACACTGGGCATTTACAACTCGGTGATGTGACTAATTTGTTGAACGGTGTCAGTGCTGCTAGTGATATTAATATCGCGGCGAATAGTCCACTGACGGTATTAGAAGGTGTCTTGTCTAACAGCGGTGACATTAGTCTGACCGCCACCGACTCTGCTGCAAGCACAGATATTTTGACCTTTGCCAGTACCGCCACTGTTGAGGCGAACTTGGGATCCATTACGCTGAACGCGGGTGATGATCTGATCGTAGAACAAGGTGCCAGCCTAAAAGCGAACACCTCACTAGTGTTGAATACCGATCTTGGTAACGCTGACAGTGAAGCGGCCACAGTGGCGCTGTACGGAAAACTCAGTGCTGTTGAAATACAGATCAATACCGGTGCTGGCAATGATCAAGTGCTATTAGATGTGCAGCAGTTAACGGGTGATACTGTTGTCAATACCGGTGACGGGGATGATCTTATCACTGTCAACCAGTTGCACTCTCGCGCGGATAAGTTGCAGTTAGATGGCGGGCAGGGCAGCGATAGTTATGTGATTAATCGCACCGCGAACAATGCCGGTTATGTTATCGATGTCCTGGACACAGGTCTTGCAGACTCTGGCGCTGATACCTTAACCATCAATGGCACCAGTGATGCTGATAGCTTCTTGCTCAGGGCTAACTTTGTCGCCGCCTTACATTTAAATGCCAATGGCGATTACGCCGCTACGTTTGAGCGGATTAATTACAACGGCAATATCAATGCACGTTTGACCATAAATGGTCAGGATGGTAATGATCATTTCTTCTCTGACGATAACAGCAGCATCACCACCTTAGATGGTGGCGCGGGTGTCGATAATTTCCAAATTGGTCAGTTGTTTGCCGATGATCGCCTGGCGTCGCTGGGTAATGTCGCTTTAGATGATCAAATCAACACTACTGAAACAACCCTGGGATTCCTGAGTTTTGGTAATAGCCTACCGATGGTCATCTACGGTGGTGACGGTAGGGACACCATTAAAGTGTACAGTAACAAATCCACCATTAAGCTCTATGGAGAAGATGGTAATGATAATTTTGTGGTGCGGGCATTCTTACAAAAAGGCAGTCAGTTAACTGCCGGTGGCGGTGATGTTGAGCTGTTTGGCGGAGATGGCGATGACAATATTCAATACAGTATCAACTCACCGCTAAGTATCGATGGCGGTAACGGTACAGACACTGTAGTAGTGCTGGGAACTGAAGCTGACGACAGCTTCATGATTACCGACAAGGGCATCTTTGGTGCCGGTCTGAATGTTGGTTTCACCGGTGTGGAACTGGCGGAAGTCGATGGACTGGAAGGCGATGATACCTTCTACGTGCTCAGCACCAATGCCGACATGGTAACAACTATTATCGGTGGCTTAGGTGCTGATACTTTCAACATTGCAGGTGATGTCACTACGCCAATCGTTTCTTACTCAGTCGAGGGACGCAGCAGCTTTATCAACCATAGCGTGGCCAGTGCCGATGGCGCCTATAACGGTATCTTTGTCAACGGTCTGGCACTAAACGTTGCCGACAGTAAAAATGGTGCGGTTAAGATAGATGCAGTCGATGGTCAGCTAGAGGTAAATGAAGGAAAAATAGTTGGCGATAGCTACCAAATATCTATGGATGTCGCTGAACCTACGCTCGCGACTTTGGCTTTCATTACGGTCTCGGCGGCTCGCGCATCTTCCAGTGATAAATCACTGCTACATCCAGGAGGAGACTCAGCCGACAGTGTCTTAGTCTCTGTAGACAATATTAACTTCTATGAATCACTAGTGATCAGGGTCGATTCAGCGAGTAACTGGACAGATACCCATAATGTTTATGTCAGAGCTGTAGATGATACTGCCGCTGAGGGGCGGCGCGATTACGTCATCTCGCACAGTATCGGCAGCGAAAACTCTGACTTTGACGGGCTGAATATCGCCAACATCGAAGTGACAGTTAATGATAACGATAAAGCTGACCTAATAGTCACCAGCAGTGTGAACCCTCTGGCAGTTGAAGATGGGGTCAGTCAGACTTTCAATGTACGTCTGGCCACTCAACCTGCAGTGGGAGAGACAGTAACAGTCGCATTGGCCGAAATCATTCCGACGGGCACAACCGGGCAATTAAGGTTGGATACTGCCAGTCTGACATTTAATAGTAGCAACTGGGATCAACTGCAGAGCTTTATTGTCAGTGCAGAAGACGATGTCGCAGTAGAAAATCTCTATCAGGCGAATATCTCATTAACCACCAGTAGTGATGGGGTCTCGAACTCTGATTATGACAACTTAGCCGATGTGCAAGTCAATCTAATGGTCGTTGATAACGATAGCGGTGCGGTGATAGTGACAGCCACTAATGGCAGTACTATTGTCAGCAACAGTAACACCGACGACTACACACTGAGCTTAAGCAAAAAACCAACGGCGGCTGTGACTATTAGCTTACTTAACGACCAGCAAGTGCTAGTCACTAATAGTAGCGGTGACAGTAGATTTAACAGTGTCGATAACACCGTCACCTTTGGCATCAATGATTGGGATCAGGCAATTATTTTGACTGTTAGCCCCAACCCAAGCTATCAGCATGATCAAGATAAACAACCGGTACAAAAGGTTGTTTTGCAGCCGCATACGCTGGACAAAATCCTCGGTAAGTTAATCATCGACGGCGGTGTTCCCGCCGATAAGCAGCGCTCTCTGATCAGTGCGGTCATGTTACCGACTGAGCTGGATGGCGAGCTAATCATCGAATCATTAGCTACGGACGAATCAAAGCAAACTGATCGCTTGCACTTGTTCAATGATGGCAGTGTGCAAAATAATGTTGATGGTGTTTTAACAGCGACTAGTATTACCGGTTTAGGCATGGGTGTGGGTCACGGGATTGAATATACCAATATCGAAGTACTGGAAACCTATTTGGGAATTGGTAACGACGAATTTGAAGTGGCAGGCACTGCCGCCGGTAGCATCAGTGTGATTCACGGCGGTGGCGGTGATGACACTTTGACTGTCACGGGCTCCAACAGTGATAGTGCGTTGATACTACTCGGGGATTCAGTACAAGATGGAAGTAGTTATAGCGCTACTTCTGATCAGAAAACCGCCTTTGCCAGAGAATTCAACAATCCGGGCAACGATATTATCGATGCCTCGGGAGCTGGTGGCTCTGTAGTGATCTTCGGTGGTCAGGGCAATGATCAATTAACCGGCTCTGAGTTCGACGATCATATTGCCGGTGGTTCAGGTGAAGATACTATCTTCGGCCTGGGTGGTAACGACCATATCTACGGTGACTCAGGGATTAATCTGGACTTGTCAGTTAGGTTAGATCTGTCGACTCAAGTGTTACATATAGTCAACACTGCGGATGCTGCCAATGACAACCCAGAGACTGCAGACAACTTAGTCGTCTCCAGAGACATTATTGACGGTGGCGCCGGCAATGACATTATCTTCGCTGATAAGGGCATCATTACTCAGTTGGCTAATACCAATCGTATTTTGACCACAGCTGCGGTCATAAACATTACTAATACCAATAGGGATGCTGGTGGTGATGACAGCGTACTCGGTGGCAGTGGCAATGACCTGATCATCGGTGGTTTAGGTCGCGATACTATTGCCGGTGATAGTGGTAATGATTTGATCATTGGTGACCACGGTTCCTTTGAACTACTCAATGATGTAGTCACTAAAGCCTATAGTAGTAGCACAGACAGCGGTAATATCGATGATCTAAGTGGTGATTCAGGTAACGATACCCTGATCGGCGGCTTTGCCGGGGATATCCTCGCCGGTGGTGCCGGTAACGATACGGTGATTGGCGATAATGGCCAGGTTGAATATGTTGATGGTATTCGCCGCAAGGCCTTCAGTACTGATCTAAATGGCAGTACCGGTGGCAACGATACTATCAGCTTAGGCACAGGTGAAGATCAGGCGATTGGCGGTGTCGGTGCCGATCGCATCACTAATACAGCCGGTGAAACACTCATTATTGGTGATGACGGAGAGATATTCAGCGACGCTAGCGGGCGCTATATATCAGCCCGTACTGGCAATACTGGTATTGGCGGGGCAGATACTATCACTGGCGGCAGCGATCGGGATATTATCTTTGGTGGCTTCGGCGGTGATTGGTTAGACGGTGCGGCGGGTGATGACATCATCGGCGGTGACGGCTCACAAATTACTCGCAAGCCGGATAACATCATATTTGAAACAATCGACTTGTTTGTCGGTGGTGACGATACGCTGTTAGGTGGCGCGGGACTGGACCGGATGATGGGTGCTTTCGGTAGCGACCTGTTCTACGCTGACTTCAGAGAAGATATCTTTTTGGGCGAGTACGGCAGATTCACCTTTGCCTCTAACCCAGCGGGCGGCGAGCAAGCCACCTTCATCATCTCGTTGGCCCAGGGCGGTTTAGATTTAATTCGTCAATCTCAGACAGATCTGTTTGAGAATTTCGCCCAGCAGGTATTTGCACAATCTGATTTAGGTTTGGTGGCCCGTGGCAGAACGGCAATAGTGACTCAGTTGAGCACCGATGCAGAAGCGGCACTGGGGCGTTTAAACCAGCGCCCCGCTCAGCATAGTGATCAAACGGCGGTACAACTTCAGCCAGATGGAGTAGATTTTGTGATTCCGACAGCGCCAACTGCGGCGGGTACTGAATCGGCCGAAGAGCAAGTTGGTGAAGAAGAGTTACTGTACGATGAGGACGGTTTCCTGATTCAACCTGATGCACAAGCTACAGAAATTGTAGAAGGTGAAGAAGGTGCAGAAGCTGTAGATCCGGAAGCAGTTAATAACCCTGAGAGTTCAGAGGAGACACAATGTGTTGAAGTTGAAGGGGAGCCTGCCTGTGAAACACCTGCTACCACAGACCAAGCTGAACAACCAGAGAATCCGAGTGAGCAACAGCAAGATGCTGCTGAGTTAGAGCGTGCGCTGCAGAAGTTGCAAAACAGTGCGGCTGCCAATGATACATCATCTATCAATTTGCAGGCGACTCTGGCGAGCTTCAGTGGATGGGCGTTAATGGGCGTCAGTAAATCCGAAAAGGCCAAACGTAAAGCCAGTTAACCCAAAGTTGGTTTTTACTTAAACTGTTTATACCCCTAGCTACAGCGTCATAGTAAGACTCTGTAGCTGGGCAACTGTTTACTAAGTTAGAGGTAAATAACAGATGGCGGCGGTTGGTTCCAGCAGAGGCACTTGTGAGGTTTGGCTACAACATCAGAATTTGAGTAACAGGGGTCGCATCAGCGATCTTTTTATTGCCTGCTAAAAATTTTTGTACGGTTATATAGGCAATAAAAATTTTAGCTACGCAAAAATAATATAATTAGTACAGAGTTAGATTACGTAACATAGTAGAAATGCTAAAGGCTATACGAGAGTGAGTTTATGCAGGTGTAGTAGAAAGAGAGAAGAGTCGGCTGACCGATAATGAGAGGCAGTGAGCATTATTATTATTGTCGCTTACTGTTTCCGTTTCGATATTGATCTGATCAGCACAGGATAGTCTCAGTTATTATTGTTATGGAGACCGATTTTATTTCTACATTTGCCTGTTATTATTTTTGTTACTGGATTATGTAGTTTGTTACATTTTATTTTTATTATGTATTTACTAATGCATTTGCTGTGCCATGTTTTCAACTTGTTGATTTTACGTAATAAATATTGTATCTAGGAAAATGTCTTAAGAATTTTTCCCAGAGTGTTACTTTTATAAACCTAAGTGTTACCTAATGTAGCGCGGCGGTAACAGTGCAAGGTAACAAATTATTCGTGCAAAGATATTACGCCTGATATTTATGTCCAGTAAATATGTCAGCTCAAAAGATTCGACTTTTACAAACTATTAATTTCCTGAAGATGAGCAGTGCGCTGAAAATGACTGCAAAGCTACTTTAAAACCTTCCATATAAGCGCTTATGAAATACTGGCAGAATGTCGGTTATGGATACTGCGGAGCGATAAGTTAGCCAGACTAGAAGAGCTGTGTGCCACAGGAGCATTAAACTTGTCTGCATCTTCTCTCGCAAGCTAACTTTTACTTGCGTTTCTCGCCACTGCCCGTAAAGTTCTAATATAACTCTATGGGTAGTGTTGGCTTTAAGGATAAGTATTTAAAAGATGAATGATGGTCTTAACTTAAGTGAATGGCAAGCGAGTGCTGGCGACGCTAAAAATAATGCAGTGGATTTAATCCACAATGAGCAGCGACAATATTATCAGTCCTGGCTAACTGGCCAGCAAAAGTTGATACCGGGGTTGCAGGCGGCAATCGTCAAAGTCATGGATGACACTTCTGTGCTGCTAACCGTGGCGAATTTGACCGATAACCTGGAACTCTACAATGCTGTGTCAGGCCTTACTGAGCAACTGGACAATACCCAGCAAGCGCAAATAAGCAGCTTAAGTACCACATCGGCAGAAAACCTGGAGACTTTTGCGCTGATTTATCCTGTGCGTATCCATAGTAGCCAACAACTTATCGCCATAGTGGCAATGGCAGTGCAAGTACAAAACCAGGCTGAGCTGGAAAAGGCGATGGCACTGCTACAGTACAGTATCGCCAGTATCGAAGTGCTCAATTATCAGAACCAATTACAACAGCTTAATCTTGTGCATGCCGGCATGTCAGAGCGGGTGGATATTTTGGCCAGAGTGCTCTCTGAGCCTGATTATCAGAGCGCCGCAGTGCGCCTGGTGACAGAATTGGCGGTGTTATTCAACTGTGACAGGGTCAGTTTGGGCGAATACAAAAATAATCGCTCGCGTCTAAAGCACTTATCGCACAGCACTCAATTCGGTAAGCGGATGAACTTAGTGCAGAGTATCGAGCAAGTGATGGATGAATGTATCGATCAAAATCAAAGCATTTGTTATCCGTTATCCACAGCCACTGTAAAAAGCCACTTAGCAGCCGAAGTACCAGTGATCGACTCTGTAATTACCCTAGCGCATAGGCGGCTATCGGAACATCAGGGAGATGCCTGTGTCTTGTCCATTCCCCTGTATCTAGAGGGTAACAGCAAAGGGGCTCTGGTACTGGAGGGCAATCCGGATGTGCCCTTTAGCGATTATCAGGCCGGCCTCTGTCAGAGTATCGCCAGCTTAGTAATGCCCGCGCTTGAAGACAAGCGGCTGAATGACCGGGCACTGCTGATAAAAATATTATCTTCTGCAAAGCGCCAGTTGGGCAGATTATTAGGGGCCGGATATTTAGGCAGAAAACTGTTTCTCATCGCGCTGATCGGGATGAGCTACTTTTTATACACAGCCACCGGCAGTTATCGATTATCTGCCGACGCGCGCCTGGAAAGCGCCATCCAAAGGGCGATAGTTTCACCTTACGACGGCTATATTCAGACGGCCCAAGCACGTGCCGGAGATCGGGTGGAGGCAGGTGATGTGCTGGTGCGCCTGGATAACCGGGATATGCATTTAGAGCGCTTAAAATGGCTCAGCGAAAAATCTAAACTCAACCGTCAATATCAGGAGGCGCTGGCGACTCACGACAGGGCCAAGATAAACATCATCAATGCCCAGCAAGGGCAAGTTGCGGCACAGCTGGAGCTAGTTGGCAGTCGCTTGAGCAGGGCAGAATTGAAAGCTCCGTTTGATGGCTTGATCGTCAGTGGTGATCTGAGTCAGCGGCTCGGCAGTGCTGTGAACAAAGGGGAAGTGCTGCTTAAAGTTTCTCCGGATAATAATTACCGTATCAGCCTGCTGATTAAAGAGAGCCGCATTGCCGACCTCAGGATTGGTCAAAAAGGCAGTCTGTACTTGTCTGCACTACCGGAGACCCCCTTTTCTTTTGCCTTAAGTAAAATAACCCCATTGACTGAAACTCGCGACGGCGCCAGCTATTATGTTGCCGAGGGGGAGTTCACGCAGCAGTTCGATCAATTGCAACCGGGCATGGAAGGCATAGGAAAAATTAGCATCGATGAGCGCAAGCTGGTGGAAATCTGGTCCCGTGAAGGGCAGGAATGGCTGCGATTGCAGATCTGGTCCTGGTGGGGTTAACAGTGGAAATCCATACAGTCAAAAGCGCTGCTTACGGGGTTTTGAGACAGCCACTGACAAAAAGGTGTCGATGAATGTCAGGATCACTGTTTAGTTCATCCTGGTATAAAGTTGCAGGGTTAAAAGTACGCTTGCGCAAGCACGCCAAAATTCATCGGCATGTCTATCGGGATAAAGTTTGGTATGTGTTGCAAGACCATGCCACCGGTAAATTTCAGCGGTTTTCGCCACAAGCTTATCAGATCATCGGCATGCTCGATGGTAAAAAAACGCTGCAACAAATCTGGGATGGCGCCTGCCAGAGTTTGGGAGACGAGTTACCCAGCCAGGATGAAGTGATCAGCTTAATATCGCAGTTGAATCGGGCCAATGTTATTCAGACCGATGCCCTGCCGGATATAGAACAGCTACAGCGGCGTCGCCTGCAAGAGTCGCGCAGTAAAATTTTACAACAGCTTAAATCGCCACTGAGTATCCGCATTCCAATGCTCGACCCGGAAACTTTTCTCGCGGGGTCGATGTGGATTGCCAGGGGGATATTTTCCAAAGCCGGAGCTTTTATCTGGTTGTTGTCCATTGTCATCGGTGTAATGTTGGCGGTGATCAATTGGTCGGGCCTGACTGAGAATATGACTGACAGATTACTGGCGATGGAAAATATTTTACTGATTGCCCTGGTCTATCCCTTCGTTAAAGTTTTTCATGAGCTCGGTCACGCCTATGCGGTTAAGCGCTGGGGTGGCGAAGTGCATGAAATGGGGGTGATGTTATTAGTACTGTTTCCGGTTCCCTATGTGGATGCCTCCGCGGCGACTGCCTTTCGCAATAAATATCAACGCATGGTAGTGGGGGCGGTCGGCATAATGGCAGAGTTAATGCTCTCCGCTGTGGCGATGATTGTCTGGGTGATGGTGGAACCCGGGATAGTGAGGGCACTGGCTTTTAATGTGATGTTGATTGGCGGTTTCTCTACACTACTGTTTAACGGTAATCCGCTGTTGCGCTTTGATGCCTACTATGTGCTGGCTGATTACCTGGAAATACCTAATCTGGGTAGTCGAGGTAACAATCAATTTGGCTATCTGTGTAAGCGCTACCTGTTTAAAGTAGCCGGAGTGAAACCTTTAGCACAGAGCAAGTCTGAATCGTTCTGGCTGGTCGCTTACGCAGCTACTGCCTACGTGTATAGATTGTTTGTGATGGTGGCTATCTCGCTATTTGTCGCCTCGCAATACTTTTTTGTCGGAGTATTACTGGCTTGTTGGTCGGTGTGGAGCAGTTTAATTTTACCGGTAATAAAAATGATGGCTAAACCTATGTCAGATCCTCAGTTAAGACCTAGACGCAAGAGAATTCTGCTGGTATGCGGGGCAATGGTCGCTGCTTTGGTCTGGTTGTTAATGTTCTTACCTGTCGCTTATAAAACCAGTACAGAAGGGGTTCTGTATGTTCCGCAGCAGGCCTATATAAGAGCCAGCGTCAGTGGCTTTGTTACCCAAATGTCGATTGAAAATGGTGACTCGGTAGTACCCGGGCAGCAACTTTTAAGCATGAGTGCTCCGGATTTGCTGGCTCAGGCGGCGGTGATAAAAGCGCAATTGCTCGAAGCACAAGCACGTTACCAGGGCAGCATTGGCGATCGAAGCGGTGCAGATATACTGCTTCAGGAATTAAATTTTATAGCTGAGGAGTACCGACGCCTTGAAGAGCGCATGGCGGGCTTAACGGTGCTCAGTCGGGTAGCCGGAGAGTTTGTTGCCGTCACTAGAGAGGAGCTGCAGGGTCGATTTTTCCAGCGCGGTGAATTACTAGGTTATGTCATCGATTATGCCACATTACCACTGGCGGTGATGATCTCAGAAGATAATATAGACAGAGTGCGACAGCAGAGCCGCAGCATTGAGTTGCGGGTGGCATCTCAGCCGAATATCAGTTACCCGGGCACAATCATTCGCCAGTTGCCCAGCTCTACAAAGCTGTTGCCAAGCGCAACCTTAAGCACCGAGGGCGGCGGTAAAATAATTCTCGACCCTAAACGCGAGCAACAATTACAGAGTTATCAGAGCTATTTTAGGTTGGAGCTCGCAGCTCCAAAAGCGATAAAAAAACGCTTCGATGAAAGAGTCTATGTGCTTATCGAACACGATCCAGAGCCAATATTCTGGCGCTGGTACCGGGCAACCCGCAGGGTGTTCCTGAGGCAGTTTGATGTATAAAAGGCCGCAAAAACGCCCGGCGAATAATTTGGAAAGACCGCAGCGCAGCATTGAGCGTCAACAATTGATGTTTCGCTGGTGGCGGACCTTGAGCAATTTTTTTAGTCGACCCCTGCGCGCGGCACTGTTTAGCTACCGTCCGCTGCTGTGGAGAATCAAACGACTAGCTACAAAGTACCAACAGCTGCAGGATAGCGAGTTAGATCAACAAATATCGCAATTACGCTCGCAACTACGCCATTACGGCTTAACCGACAAATTATTGGTGGCTGCTTTTGCCACTATCCGCGAGGTGGCTGGCCGCAGCCTGAATATGCGCCACTTTGATGTGCAGATCCTCGGCGGCTTGGCTATTTTACATGGCAATGTAGCGCAGATGCAGACTGGTGAAGGAAAGACCTTAACTGCAACTCTGCCGGTAGCGGCGGCTGCAATGGCGGGTGTGCCCGTGCATGTGATCACGGTTAACGACTATCTGACCGAGCGCGATGCACAGTTGATGACCCCTGTATATCAACGTTTGGGGCTGTCTGTGGGCGTGATAGTACAGGGCATGCAAGTGCCACAAAGGCGCGAGCAATACGCCAGAGACATAGTCTACTGCACCGCTAACGAGTTAGCCTTTGATTACCTGAAAGACAGTATTGAACTAGCAGATCGGCAGCATCCATTGCACTTGCATGCCCTGTGTCTGAGTTCCGGACAAGCTAAGCTAAATAAGCTGATGTTGCGGGGACTACATTTTGCGGTGGTGGATGAGGCGGACAGCGTACTACTGGATGAAGCGCGTACGCCATTAATTATATCTGGTGAAGAAGTACCGCAAGCGCAACAGCAGCTTATCTATCATCAGGCGATGCAATTGTCGGAGCAGTTACAACTGTCCAGAGATTATAAAATTTTGTTGCAACAACGGCAAATTGAGATGACCACAGCTGGTGAACTGCAGGGCTTGCAGATCACTGCCGGCTTGGGACCTTTTTGGCAGGGCAAGGTCAGGCGCCTGGAGTTATTGCGCCAGGCACTGACCGCCAGACATTTATTTGTCAGAGACAAACACTATTTAGTGGCCGAACAGAAAGTAGTGATCATAGACGAACACACTGGCCGGTTAATGCCGGACCGGACCTGGGAGCGAGGCCTGCATCAGCTGATTGAAATCAAGGAAGCCTGCCCGCTGAGTGCGCCAAGAGAGACCCTGGCCAGTATTAGCTTCCAGAATTTTTTTCGTCATTTTCATCAAGTATCCGGCATGACCGGAACCGCCAGTGAGGTCAGCGCTGAGCTGTGGAAGATATATGCGCTACCCGTGGTCAACATTCCGACCAATAAAAACTCTAAGCGGCTGCTGACCGGGTGCAATTTTTATCTAAATGAAGAGCGCCAATGGCAGGCTGTCTGTGAACGGGTTAGCCAGTTACAAAATGCCGGAAGGGCCGTGTTGGTAGGCACGCAATCACTGGCGGCCTCTGAGGCATTAAGCCAAGTGTTTGAACGTCAGGGAATTCAGCATCAGTTGCTAAATGCCCGCCAGGACCAAGTTGAAGCACAGATTATAGAGCGCGCCGGGGGGCCGGCGACTGTTACTATTGCCACTAGCATGGCGGGGCGCGGTACTGACATTAAGCTGGATACAAAAGTAGAAGCATCGGGTGGCTTGCATGTTATCATTACCGGCTTGCATGATTCATCGCGCATCGACCGGCAGCTGCAAGGGCGCTGTGCACGTCAGGGGGATCGGGGCAGCTACCAAATGTTGCTCTCTCTGGAAGATGAAGTACTAAGTCCTATTGTCAGACGATTATTAATCGGCTTATTTTCGATGCCGTTACCACTGCCCTTTCGCGATAAAGTAGCATGGTCGGCGATTAATTATTGTCAAAGACGAATCGAAGCGGATCATGTCAGGTTGCGCTCGCAATTGTTAAAGACTGATGAGCAGCAAAAAGAATTGTTATCTTTTAGTGGTCAGCGTCTATAAAAAAAATTATTTATGTTAACAGTTATTAAATATTGGGGAAGTTATTAATGCTGCGTTTGAATGTAGTACTGCTCGGGCTATTTATATCAACAAGCTTATTTGCAGGGGAGTCGCACCTCGATCAGGGGCAGCTCAGTTGTCTGTTAGAACCTAGTTCTGAAGTGCAGCTCAGTAGCGAAGTGAGCGGTGTAGTACAAAAAATACATGTGCAGCGTGGTGATCTGGTAGAAGTGGGTCAAGTCTTGTTAAGTCTCAATGCCTCGGTTGAAACTGCAGCTTTAAACACCGCACTGGCCAAGGTAGAATTTGCCCAGCGCAAAGTCAGGCGCAACGCAAAACTTTATAGAAAAAAATTGATTTCAGATCACGAACGAGACGAAATGCTCACCGAGCATCGCCTGGCTAACTTCCTTGCCACTGAAGCTAAAGTGCGCTTGCAGCAGCGGCAAACTATGAGCCCCATCAAAGGAGTGGTAGTGGAGCGTTTAAGAGAGCCTGGAGAGTTTGTCGATGAAACGCCGTTTATGAAAATAGTCACACTTGATCCGCTGCACGCAGAAGTGGTTTTTAGAGCTCAGTTATACGGCGAAATCAAAAAGGGCATGCAGGTAAAAATATATCCTGAAGCCAGCCAGCAGGGCTATATAGGTGAAATTATCATCGTAGATCCGATCATTGATGCCGCCAGTAATTCGTTTGGCACAACGGTACTATTGAGCAACAACCGCGCGAAGCTGTCGGCGGGGGTCAGGTGTAATATAGTGTTCCCGGCTAAAGGCTAAGTACTGTTGTAATGCCCGCTGCTAATAAGGCTAACTCGAGTAGCTAAATTCAGCCGCTAAGCCACGGCGCTGGATCATTTTCTTCAGAGGGTCATTCAGCGGTTATTGGATCTATAATTGTGGATATTTCCGAGATCGAATTAGCCGGAAATCCTCCCATTTCAGCGTGCTTTTTTACCGCCTCAACATCAGGTGCGATATAGATACAGTAGACTTTGTTGGCGGTCACGTAACTGTGCACCCACTGAGTGGTTGGGCCTAGTTCTTGCAAAACAGCGCAAGATTTTTGCGATATGCTCTGCAACTCACTCGGGGTTAGCTTACCCGCATCCGCAATTTCTCTTTCAATAATATATTTTGGCATGATTAAATTCTCTGGTGCAGGTTAGTACAGAGGTTGAGTGCTATTTCTAGATACTTGCCACTCTAAGCAACATTTTAAATACTCAACTCGCCGCTTTTTATAACCCCCAGTTTGAAGAAAAGTTAGAGGCTGTTGCAAAGCATATATTTTAACTCAGTGTCTAAGCCACAGGATAAATGACTAAAATGTAGCCGGTGGTTGCATACAGTTAGGGCTATAAGTTGGAGGTTGTTAGGTTTTTAATCACAGAAGCCTTTGCCGGTGTTTTTCACAGTGATTTTATGACCTAGACCAACACAATAGCGCAAAACCATGATGAATTAGCTGGGAGAATGGCTTAAAAATGGTTATCTTGGTGGTTTTCTTTGAGCCATAAGTGAAAATGGATAGCAGCCTGAAAAAGTCACGACAACATCCTCAAAGCGATTTAACAATTGCATCGGTAGGCGCGCAGGGCAGCTTCCTGCAAGCAGATGACGACGGTGTCATCACTCTGTCATTTTTGTTAATACCCGAATATGCAATGATGTCACTGCTCTCTGCGATAGAGCCATTACGGGTTGCTAACAGGTTGGCAGGTCGCGAAGTGTACCGCTGGCAATGTATGAGTGAAGATGGCGAGCCGGTTTTGGCCAGTAATCATATGGCGTTGCAAGCCCATCAAAATATCCATCAAGTGGCGCCGCCACGTAATCTGTTTGTCAATTCCAGTTTCCATCCGGAACGTTATGGCAGCGCTGCAACGATTAAATGGCTTCGACAGTTAAGTCGGCAGGGCAGCACTATAGGGGCACTGGATACCGGCTGTCATCTGCTGGCCAAAGCCCGGCTGCTGGCCGGATACCGCATTACCATGCACTGGGAGGTGGTGCCAATCTTTAAAGAGGAGTATCCCGGACAAGTTATCAGTTCGGAGCTTTTCGAAATCGATGCTAAACGCATCACATGTGCCGGGGGTACGGCGGCAACAGATATGGTCTTGCACCTGATTCAAGCACATTCAGGAGCCGATCTTGCTTTACAAGTGTGTGATCAATTTATCAGGCAGGGAATTCGAAAAAAATCAGATCAGCAGAGACTCTCCTTAGCCCACAGGCTGAATATTCATAATCCCAGACTGCTAAAAGTAGTGAGTTTGATGGAACAGCATATTTCTACGCCGATGAAGTCCAGCGAATTGGCAGAGCGGGCGCACATTTCGCTGCGCCAGCTGGAGCGATTATTTAACCGTTATCTGCAATCTACTCCTTCACAGTATTATCTGCAGCTGCGGTTGCACAGAGCTCAGCAACTGTTGTGTGAATCCGATTTAAATATATCAGAGGTCGCTATTGCCAGTGGCTTTAGTTCAAGTGCACATTTTTGTCGCAGCTATCGTCGACGCTTTTCAATGACGGCGAAAATGCAACGCCAGCAATCAGCTCAATAACCCTGCAAATGTACAGTCTTTGATTGATCTGAGCACGACTGTTAGCAGAGATGTGTTAATTATCTGGCATCGAACTCAGAATCAGCTATTCGCCTAGTTTGCAGCTTCTCTCTAATACTCTAATGCGTGAAAGTAACTCGTCACGGTCCACATAACAGCCTTGTAAATGCCGTTCACCTTGTTTCAAGTCAAAGGCGTTTCGCGCATGTAACACCCGACGATTATCAAATACCAGTAGATCGCCAGCATTCAGGCGATGAAAATATTGAAATCTTGCTTCTCTGGTCAGTTGCATAAAGCGGCGATAAGCGCTGTAGAGTGACGTCACTTGATCTGCGGGAATATCCAGAGGGCCACGCAGAAAATTTGCCAGCCGCACTTCCACAACAGCACCACTACTGTCGGTGACCAGAGCCGGGCCTTTAAAGCGATAATCACTGTCTTTATCTTTGTTATAAAAAGACATCGACAAAGTGCTCAGTGCTTTGAAATCATCGGGGTGATGTTGACGCATATGCTCAGCAATTTTAAAACCATCGACCAGAATCGATTCACCGCCACTGGCATCGTTAACCAGGCAGTGCAGAAATTGCAGCCCAGGTTGCAGCTCACGAGTGGGTAAGTCGGTGTGTAAAGGCAATCTGAGGGTCGTATAAGCGGTGCTGTTGGCATTAGGTTTTGCCTTTACTTCAAATAAAGTGCCAAAATTTGTTTCACGGATAAACGCAATGCGCTCGGCCACAGACTTTAGTGCCGAGCCTGTCGTATCTACTGCTGTAACCAAGGTAATACCATAATCACGTAAATCGCGCAGCCAGGTTAACAAATCGGCATCTTGCTGCATTATCTTTGAAAAAGCATGCACAGGTAATTGTTGGCTAATGAGTTGCTTGTCCCAAATTTTAGGCAGGATCTTTCTCTGCTCACGGGCCTCCTCACTGTAACAGTGGGCCTTTAACCAGCCGGGGTGGTATAGGCTTTGATGGCTCTCAAAGTCCCATTGCACAGACAATCTGTTCTGATTAGTGATAGTGGCAGATTTTGCTTTAATATCTAATGGTACATCACAGATCTCAAACATCTGTTCTCGTGTCAGTGTGCTCACACACTCGGCACAAGTGCAGTTATCACGTAACCACAGATAGTGAAAGTCACTGCTTTGGCCATTGTCCCAATGGATGGTCAAATACTCATCTGCTGTAGAGACAGAGAGCGGAAGTTCGACGATGTTGTAAGGGGTAAATCCCACCAGATCAGATACATCAGCAGTTTGTGTCATCACTTATCCTTATTGTTATTTTCCTGGCAATAACCATTGCCGGTTCCTAAAGGACTGATGATAAATGGCTGGGTTGCTATGCGATTGCATTATTTCGCCTATTCGTTGATCTTTACCGACCTGATGGTGAAATACAGTGTCAGTATTCATGATCAAGTGAGTGGCTAGACCATTGCTGTTTGTCTATGGCATAACTTCGCCAAATCCCTTGGGTTCCTGCTAAGCAGAGTAACTGTTCCTGAATGAATAGCGCACCTAATTTTTGAGTCGCTTTCTGTGAGCGATAATTATCCGGTGATATATGAAACCAAACACGATTAAAAAATTTAAACGCATGGTTAAGCATTAAGGTTTTCACTTCTCTGTTACTTTTCCCGCCCCAGTGATGTCTGGTTAGAAAGGTGAAACCAATAGATATGTCATTGGGCCCATCTTCTGCAACATAGTACCTCGACCATCCAATCAGTTTGCCGGTGTCTGTTTCACTAATAACGACGCAAGCTCTGGAGGAGATAGCATCATCAAACATCATTCGAAAGACATCCTCTTTATACCTGTCATGGGCAGGGTGGCCTGCCCAGATGGCTTTATCTGCAGCACAGGCATACATCTGAGAATAATCGTTCTCTCGTAAAGGCCGCAGTGCCAGAGCAGATCCCGACAATGTCGGCTGAAAACAAAAAACGCTGTCACTCATGATGGGTCCTTTTGTATTTTAAAATGGAAAAAAGTAATTAGTCGTATATTCCTTGGCCTGAGTTTAGAATTGATTAATAGCCTGCAGAAGACCCACTTTAAAAATCTTAGGGTACCCACTTTTATTTTCTTAGCTAGACAGCCTAGCTGCTTGCACTATGCTTTACTTCCAACTTCCAACTTCCAACTTCCAACTTCCCAACGTGACTTAAAGGTGAAAAAATTCATTTTCTGTCGGGGAAAGGCAAGTGCAGAGCCCGACTAAAAATGCCTTTCTAATTAGCAAAAAATTTAATGTTAATTGGCAATTTTTACTGTTACATTTTGCAAAAATTTAAGATGGAAGCATCATTATGCAAAATCACTCACAACTGCCAATAATACTAGACGGTGGCATGGGCCGAGAGCTGTTGCGTATCGGCGCACCTTTTCAACAACCTGAATGGTCGGCCCTGGCGCTTTTAGAGGCACCGGAGTGTGTGGCTCAAGCACACCAAAATTTTATCCAGGCAGGTGCAGAAGTTATTACCACTAATACCTATGCGTTAGTTCCCTTTCATATAGGCCAGCAGCTCTTCAACGAGTTGGGCGCAAGTTTAGTTAAGCAGGCGGCGCAGTTGGCAAAATCTGCTGCCGAACAATCAGTTGGAGTGCAAGTGGCCGGTTGTTTGCCGCCGGTGTTGGGGTCATATAGACCTGATCTCTTTAATGTAGCGCAAGCGCAACCACTGCTGGAGGTGTTGATTGCCAACCAGCGTGATGATATCGATTTCTGGCTGGCGGAAACTATCTCATCGATAGCCGAGGCACAGTTAATTAAAAACATGACTGCACAGACTGACAAGCCCTGCTGGATTGCCTTTACCATCAACGATGAGACATCAGCAAAGGCTTGTTTGCGCTCCGGTGAAACTGCGTTTGATGCAGTGAATGCTATTGCCGGCCAAAACGTCACTGCAGTGTTATTTAATTGCAGTAGCGCTGAGGTAATGGGGTTGGCGATCACGGACGCGAAGCGGGCGCTGGTGGCAATGGGCATAGAGAGTGAAGTGCAAATAGGGGTGTATGCCAATAGCTTTACGCCTTTCTCTGAAGACCACGAAGCCAATGCAGGAGTATCGGATCTGAGAGAGGATTTAACTGCTGAAAACTACCGCCAGATCGCTGAGTCATGGGTGGCTGCGGGGGCCTCTATTCTGGGTGGATGCTGTGGCATAACTCCTGAACATATAATGGAATTGAGTCGCTATAAAGCACAGCTGTTAAAGGGAAAGTAGACTGCGCATTTCTTAATCTGAAAGTTACTGCGAGCTGTATACATCCTATATGGCTCGACTAAAGGATCGAGTTTTATAAAGACAAGCACAGTACCGGGAAAGGTTAACGCGTGGCCCAGAGTTTTGTTACTTCTATAGAGGAAGGTAGTAACAGATCAGAAGTTAAATCTATGTGTCAAAAAATAAGCTGAGTTATCAGATTAGAGAGGAATTAGCATAGCTATTCTGACCCAGAGAGGGTTTGTTTAAAATCGAGTGATTGTATGGTGAGGATGAGAGGATTCGAACCTCCGGCCTGCCCCTTAGGAGGGGGCTGCTCTATCCAGCTGAGCTACATCCCCATACAAGTATTAACCTCTCGCTATATGCACTTGCTTTAAGTACAAATAAAAATCTCAGTTCGGTCGCTTGCGCTTAGCAGGCGAGTTTTTTACCCAGCTGTGAGATCGAGAGAGCGGATATTATACCTAGATATAAAAGATTAAAAAGACTAAAGGATTGTTTAAAACGGGAAATGTTCGAATTAATTCTGCGTTGGGATTTACGCCTTGCCGATCCGTGACTGGCCACTGTAATCGCCTTTGTCGCCTTTAGCGTCGTAGAGGATATTGTTCGCTTGCTGGCCCTGTAGAATAGATAGAATAGTATCAATATTGTACTGATTTCTTTTCAGTACTTGCTCATTAACGTTGTTGGCATCAATAACGGTTTTAAGCGTATCAGCTAAGTTCAGCCAGTTAGCGGTAACTATTTCTCGTGCCTTGGCATCCGGACAAGTGCTAAAGAATAATTGGATATCTTTTTCATTGCTGGAGTACTTTAGCGATTCTAATAATTGAGTCCGATGGGCGGTGTTGTTGGAAAATTCAACCAGAATCTGGCTCTTATCAGCGGCGTATTGTTTGATTTGTTCGAGATTTCGCTCGGAGAGAGCGACGAGTTCGCTTTGCAGAGCAAGGTGGAGTCTAGCGAGGAGATCGATGCCTGCTGAGGTTAAGGCATCGAACTTTAGATAATTTTCATTGCTCATAAGCTGTTGATTTGAGACTCAATACTTAATAATTTGGTTGCAGTACTGGTATAATCAATAGCGTAGCTGCCATCGGCAATGGCTGCTTTAATGCTGGCAATGCGATCCGTATCTATATCTGGACTGTTAGCAATTTTTGCATCAGCATTTTTAAGTGCCTGTGCTGTCTTGCTCATCTCGAATGTGTCTTTAGACCCGGTTGCCTTTACAGGAGCAGTAGTAGTTTCAGCCCCCGCAGTGCGCTGGGTGCTGACCTTGCCACGAGTCATCGATTGCGATGATGTGCTCGTAAGATCAATAACCATTGTTCTATCCTCAATAAATTTCTAATTATCTTAACGGCGGCATTAGAAGAAACTTTAGCAAATAATTGAAATATTTCTAAAAGAATTACTTTTAACACTTTTACCTAAGTATTTAATTAAGATAACCACGTGTTTATTGCAATCTAGACTCGCATAATCGCATGGATATTACCAGTAATCAATAGATTACTGAGGATGAATAGTTACTTTACCTACGGAGAATACATAGGCTTTAATAATCTTCCCCGAACGGTCATTTTTAACCCGTATTTGACGCCCCTGTTTTCCATCCTGCAATGCCGTTCCCAAGGTAGAAATGTTTAGCCCGGTACCGCCCGCTTGTATTATTACCGAGTCTCCTCTACGAATTAGTAAGGGTTCGTCGAGCATATAAGGGCTTATTATGGTTGAGCTTTTAATCACTCGCTTAGCCTGCTTGCCCAGTAGGTGTTGCGGGTTGAGAAAATAACCGCGATTAATTTTACTGATATCACGCAACCGAAAAGCGATATTGTCGGTTGTCATCTTTTGTCCTTTGTTTATATGCATAATGGCAGTGGCAACAGGATAAGAAATTGATGATTTTATGCTGATATAAGTAGACCAATTTGGCTGCTTACATGTTAATCTTAGGGATATTCTTCCCCCTGGAGGGATATTTTTAACTGTAGGCAAATAGAAATTTTTACAATTAGCATATTTTTTCTGCGTTTTTGGTAGATTAAAAGCTATATTGATAGAAGCAGTTGGATGAATATTGGAGAGATCATTGAGTATCTGATTTTCAATTTCACTATGTAAAGATGTCGCAGCAGTAGCAAAACTATTAAATGCATTAACAAATAATAATAAATAGCCGATGTAATAGGTGTGTTTTTTAAAGGTCACGTTTATGTCCTGAAAAATCAGAAGACTAAATGTGAATCACTGATTTCGGATAAAGTTGGGGTTTGATATAAATCATGTCAGGTATTCTAGATAGTGTAAACCTACGAACTCAGTTAGTGGGCCAAAATAGATTAGAACTATTGTTGTTTAACTTAGAAACTGAACAGCAGTATGGAATAAACGTCTTTAAAGTCAGAGAAGTATTGCAGTGCCCTAAGCTCACTGAAATACCAAGATTGACTTCGGCAATTAAAGGTATGGCTCACATACGCGGAGAAACTATTCCGGTACTCGATCTGTCTGAGGCGATAGGTAGACCTGCGCTCAGCAGAGACGAGTCTACTGAAGCTTTTTTGATTGTCGCAGAATACAACAAGCGCACACTTGCCTTCCTGGTGCGCAAAGTTGATCGGATCATCAATACCAATTGG
>JABSQZ010000018.1:0-43583 GCA_013215505.1 Oceanospirillaceae bacterium | reverse complement strand
CATAAAATCCATCCAAAGTGGGGATCGAAAGTTTGAGCAATACCTGCTGATCTTCCCCCAGCGAATTCAACTGATCAATACCAATTGGGATCAGATAGCTGCGCCACCGGCGGAAATTGGTGTTGAAAACTATCTGACTGCAATTTTTGAATACGAAGATGCCTTAATAGAGATCTTAGATGTCGAACAAATATTGGCAGATTTGTATCCGATGTCTACTGAGGTCAGCGCCGAACTGGCAACTCCGGATATACGTAAAAAGGCGCAGTCATACCAGGTATTGATTGTCGATGATTCAAGTGTTGCGCGTAATCAAATGCAGCGCAGTTTGGAGAATCTTGGGGTCAAAGTTACCCAGTGTAACAATGGCATGGAAGCCTGGAAGTTGTTAGACGGATTGGCTGGCAGCGGTGTTGATATTAATGAACACTTTCTGATGATGATCTCTGATATTGAGATGCCAGAAGTTGATGGTTATACATTGACGGCAATGGTCAGAGAAGATGAGCGTATGGACAAGATGCACATCGTTTTACACACTTCACTCAGTGGTGGATTCAACGTCTCTATGGTGAAGAAAGTTGGAGCAAATGGATTTTTGGCCAAGTTTAACCCTAATGACTTAGCAAGCGCTGTTATTGAAAGAATCAATACAGTTGAAGGTAATTAAAGTCGGGTAGAGACGATTCATTTTATGAGTTCATTTACTATTACTCCTCAAGGCTTCAAACAATTCAGCAATTATCTGGAAAACAGTTGCGGTATTGTCTTGGCTGAAAACAAGCAATATTTGGTGCAAAGTCGACTCGCTAAGTTAATGGGCGAGCAGACCTTTTCCCAGTTGGAGCAGTTGGTTGCCGCGATGACGGTGCCCAGCGGCAAGAGGCTGACGGACAAAGTAGTGGATGCCATGACCACCAATGAAACTTTGTGGTTTCGGGATGCACATCCCTATGAAGTGCTCAGCAAAGTATTGTTCCCAGAGTTTCTGAAAAATTCCAGTTCCCGAATGAAAGTTTGGTCGGCAGCTTGTGCCACGGGTCAAGAGCCCTATTCTATTTCTATGGCGGCAAGTGAATATATCGAAAAGAGCGCCAGTTTGCGTGGTGCCAGAATGGATATAGTGGCCACAGATATATCTTCTACGGCCTTAGAGGCAGCTAAAAAAGGAGAGTACGAACTGTTTGCATTAGGTCGCGGGCTAAGCAAGCAGCGTCAGGAAAAGTTCTTTACTCAAGTCAATGACGATACCTGGAAAGTAAATCAGGAGATACAAGCACCGATTTCTTTTAAAGGGATTAACTTGTTAGATAGCTATGCGATGATCGGTCGCTGCGATGTTATTTTTTGTCGTAATGTATTGATCTACTTTTCTTCAGAGCTAAAGCGCAGTATCCTGCAAAAACTACACGGCCAGCTCAAACCCGGAGGATATCTGGTTCTAGGTGCCTCTGAATCGTTACCTGGTCTGGCAGAAAAATTTGATATGATTCACTGTCACCCGGGGATTTTGTATAAAGCAAAATAGCTCTTAATTTTCAAGACGGTAACATGTTAAACAACTAAGCCTTTTCTTTTGAGCTACGCAGTAGTGATATAAGAAGGGTTTTTTTTTGTCTGTAGAATATTCTAGCTTTTTAACAGCTAAGGCTATTGAGTCAATTTTGTAGCCAATAATGTCGCGATAAAGTGGCAAAAGATGGTAGATATAAGCGGCAGCACATTGCCGTATTCTAAAAATCATATCAAATTTATAAAATAATTGTTTAAAAACAATGTGTTATGACAGGTGAAAATCTGGCATAAAGTTTGCTTTATTTATAGCAATTGTAAATGAGGTGAGTAATGGCGATAACATTTGATAAAGCTTTAGGAATACACCAGCAGGCGATTCAAGTACGAGCTGATCGTGCAGAAATATTGGCCAACAATATTGCAAATGCTGACACACCTAATTTTCAGTCCCGTGATATGGATTTTAAAGCGATATTAAATGGTCAGTCAAATCAGCTGATGCAGGCGACAACCACCAATACCAAACATGTTAGTACTGTCATCAGCCCGGATTTTGCTGCGGATTTAATGTACCGGGTGCCAACTCAACCATCTGTAGATGGCAATACAGTTGATGTGCAGGAAGAGATGGCGGCCTTTGGAGAAAACGCACTGGCTTATCAGGCATCTTTTGAATTTCTAAACGGTAAGTTCAAAGGTTTAAAACTAGCAGTTAAAGGATCAGCATAATGTCATTGGCTAATATTTTCAGTATCTCTGGCTCGGCGATGAGCGCACAGAGTATTCGTTTGAATACGACCGCCAGTAACATGGCTAACGCCCAGAGCATCAGCTCTAGTGTCGACGAGACATACCGTGCTCGCAAGCCGGTATTTGCACTGCAACAGCCGAGTGAGCACCAGCTAAAGGCGCAAGAGTTAGGTTTATTACCGGGACAGGGAGTAAAAGTTTTAGGCATAGTCGAGAGCACTGCGCCATTGCAACCAGAGTATTTGCCAAGTCATCCGCTAGCTGATGAAAATGGCTATATATATTACCCAAACGTTAACGTGGTTGAAGAGATGGCAGACATGATCTCGGCTTCCAGGGCATTTCAGATCAATGCCGACGTAATGGATTCAGCAAAGAAAATGATGCAGCGTGTTTTAACGCTAGGTCAATAGTAGGTGAGTTATGAGCACAATTAATGGAAACAACACTAACGTCTTCGATCAGATAAATAAGGCCAACCAAGCCACTGATGTGAATAGTGCGTTAACGAGTAAGTCGCAGGAAGACAGCGATATGTTTTTGAGGCTGATGATTGCTCAGCTGAAAAACCAGGACCCGACAAGTCCGACCGATACTGGTGCGTTTATGGCGCAGATTGCCGATATGAACCAAGTTGAGAGCATGAATAACCTGACTAACTCGATTCAATCAATGAGTCTGTCGATGATTTCTAGTCAATCAGCGCTGCAGGCTTCTTCAATGGTTGGGCAAACAGTATTGTTTGATACAGACAAGGCGACTGCCAATGCTAAAGGTGATGTAGAAGGGTTGTATGACCTGCCCGGCAATACTGAAAATGTACGGGTAACTGTCTATGACAAGAACGGCGCCAAAGTTGACCAGATAGAGTTAGGCAAGCAGTCTTTTGGCGAAAATAGATTTAGCTGGCACGGCGGCAGTGATGCAGCAGACGGTGAATACAAAATTAAGGTCGAAGCCCAGACAACCGAAGGAAGCTACTTAGAAGTAGTTTCTTACCTGCCAAATAAAGTCAACAGTGTGACTTTAGGGCAGAACGGTGTGGGGATGCGAGTGAATACTAATGGTGGCGATATTGCTATGTCATCTGTTAAGCAAATAGGCGTGTAGGAGAATATAAAATGGCTGGATTTAATACGGCGATATCTGGAATCAGAGCGGCAACCACAGCGCTAGATGTAACCGGAAACAACATCGCAAACGCAAGTACTACAGGCTTTAAGTCATCGCGAACTGAATTTGCTGACATATATGCCACTGCCGCTATTGGCTCTGGTGCCAGTAACGTACCAGGATCGGGTGTGTTGGTGTCAGACATAGCCCAGGATTTTAGTGGCGGCAACGTGCAGCACACCAACAACAACCTCGACTTGTCGATCAATGGCAGCGGCTTTTTTCAGCTGGATGATGGTCGTGGAAGCGTGACTTACACCCGTGACGGTTCTTTTGAATTAGATAAGGATGGCTTCATAGTTTCCAAAAATGGTGCTAACTTGCAGGGCTTTGGCGTAGATGAAACGGGCAATCGTTTGCCTATTGGTGATTTGCAAGTCAGTCAAAAAGAGAGTCCACCTAAAGCCACAGAAACTATGTCACTATCCTTTAACATTAATGAGGCAAGCGATTCACTGGCGTTGATCGTGCCTTATTCAAGGTTAGAGTCGGGCTCGCATACATTTAGTACCACAGTAGGTACTTTTGACAGTTTAGGTAATGAACATAGTATACGCTATGACATGGTTGAGCAGCAGCCGAGAAAAGAAGTGCATACATTTGATTATGACGACACCGCAGGTGATACATTTACGATTTCTGGACAAGCGCTCGACTCTGTGGCTGATTTTACCGCTGGGAAAATAGATGCAGCCCCCTTGCTTCTGTTGCAGGCAGCTGACCCTCGAATACTTGATGTGGACTTTGATTCGGCGGCTGTGCCCAATACAATAAAAGTTACTTTTAAGGCAGATTCGAGCGAGTATGGTAGCTTGGTGAATACTGATGTACTGGGTGTGTTAACTAATGAAACCATCACATATATTGATAGTAATGAACAGCAGTACTTTAACATGACAACGAATCTTTTTACGGGTCCGGTGCAGTTCAAAATTGCAGGGGTTGCTTTTAACTTAGATGGTACCGCGCCAAATTTGTCCTCTCAGGAGGTTGCCGATGCTGTTATTGCCAAAGAAACTGAAATAAGAGATTCCAACCCAAACATTGAATCTATTACCTTTGACCCGGCTGCCAATGCCCCAAATGGACAGCTTAAAATCACCTTTAAAGCTGATTCAGGTGATGTAAATGATACATCAGCGCTTGTTGAAGAAATTGTTGGTAACTTTTTCGCCCCGGGTGCGCCAGTAACTCCGGATGCAGTAACTCAGGGTGATAATTCATTCCAGGGTGTGTACCGTATGTACGGCTACCTGAATCCATTAGGGCAGAGTCCGGAATCATTAGATTTAGGTAAACTAGCAGATCCTAGTAGCAATCCTAGCCCGCCGACTGAAATTGCTCCTATCCTTATTAAATTTAACCCCTCCAACGGTATATTAACCAGCATCAATGGTAATGTTGTACCTACCGGGGTTGGGGCTACAGTACCTAAAATCATCATTAGAAATGCTGATCCAGCTGATCCATCTACAACTATTACCCTAGATATTGCAGGCACTACTCAGTTTGCCGATGAGCAAATTGTAAAAGCTCAGGGCCAGGATGGTTATGGTAAAGGAGATTTAACCGGTGTCAGCTTTACCGGGACCGGTGATATGGTTGCGACCTTTAGTAATAACCAAAGTGTGACTTTAGGTATAGTCGCTGTGGCCACTTTTGAAAACCAGGCGGGTTTGCAGCCAAGTGGTAATACTCAGTGGCAGGCCACTTTCGTATCAGGGGAGCCGGTATTAAACCCGCCGGGTTCTGGTTTGAACGGTAGCTTAAGGTCCTCAGCGTTGGAGTCTTCAAACGTAGATTTATCGGCCGAATTAGTGGCGTTGATTGAAGCGCAACGTAACTTCCAGGCTAGCTCTAAAACTCTGGAAACGTTAAATACAGTGACACAGAATATCTTGCAGATCTAAGTCTAAAGTCACTAAATACTGATCCTCGCTATTACAAAATAGCGGGGATTTTTTTTGCGGATAATACAGCATAGTAGAAATATTCAGGCGCTGGCATACTCCTTGCTTAAATCTAGCTATATGAATGAGCGGCAATAAAGGCGGCAACATGGATAAAGGTATATTTTTAGCAATGAGTGGCGCGAAGCAGACAATGATGTCGCAGCAAGCGCACGCCAACAATCTGGCAAACATCTCATCCACAGGTTTTAAGGCCGATCTTGAACAGGCACGGGCGATGCAGGTGTTTGGTGATGGTATGCCATCGCGTGTCTACTCGCTCTCTGAGCGCCCGGCCACCGACCGGACATCCGGCACTATGGTTGCCACAGGTCGCAACCTGGATGTGGCTATGCAAGGTGATACCTGGCTGGCAGTGCAGGCTAAAGACGGAACAGAATCGTATACCCGCGCTGCAGAGCTGCAAGTGACGACCGATGGCCGGCTGATAACCGGCAGTGGCTTGCCGGTTAAAGGGGCGGGCGGTGACGAAATTCTTTTGCCACCGTTTGATCAGATACATATAAACACTGATGGCAGTATCAGTATTTTGCCTCAGGGCGAAAATTCCGCCAGCTTAATAGTGGTAGACCAGTTAAAAATGGTCAGCTTGGATCCCGCTACCTCTTACAAAGGGGTGGATGGTCTGATGAAAATAGATGAGAATCGGGTGCTGCCCATAGACCCACAGGCAAGATTGCAAAGTGGTTTTATCGAGACCAGTAATGTCAACGCAGTGCATGAACTAACCAGTATTATCGCGCTTTCCAGGCAGTTTGAAATGAATATCAAGATGATGAAAACACTTGAAGAAAACTCTGCAGCTGCAGCAAAAATATTACAGTCTTAACATTGATAAATTCTCTGTGATTATTAATTAAGTACGCTCACAGAAAGCAGTAACGAATTAGGAGAAAAGTATGAACGGTGCGTTATACGTCGCTAAAACAGGTCTTTCGGCACAAGATACCCAGCTTAAAGTTATTTCCAATAACCTGGCTAACGTATCGACCATAGGCTTTAAAAAAGACCGTGCGATATTTGAAGATTTACTCTATCAAATTCAGAGATCACCAGGCGCCGATTCAACCGAGGGAACTCAGTTGCCCTCTGGTTTACAGTTGGGTAATGGTGTTCGGGTTGTAGGCACACAAAAGCAATTTGTCGGCGGTGAAATCCAGATTACCGACAATCCATTTGATGTGGCGATCAGTGGTCAGGGATTTTTCCAGGTAACACTGCCTGACGGTGAAATAGGCTATACCCGCAACGGACAGTTTCATGTCAATGGTAATAATGAGCTAACCACCGCTGAGGGTTTTTTGATAGAGCCGGCGATTACTTTACCTGCTGAAACTGTGGAGTTTAATATAGGTGTTGACGGCATAGTAACGGCGATAGTTTCTGGTAATACAACACCACAAAACATTGGTCAGATGACACTGGCCAATTTTGTCAATCCAGCGGGTCTGCTGGCCACCGGGCAAAATTTGTTTACAGAAACAGCGGCCAGTGGCGCGCCTATTGTAGCCAATCCGGGTGAAGCGGGGCTGGGTCAGACACAGCAGAAAATGTTAGAGGCATCCAATGTTAACTCGGTAGAAGAACTGGTTAATATGATTACTACTCAAAGAGCCTATGAAATTAACTCTAAGGTGATTTCTACCGCCGATGAGATGCTGGGCTTCATTAACCAGCAGCTATAGTTAAAAGTTAAAAGTTAAAAGGTAACAAAATGTTAAAACTAATATTGATCATCTGCAGCCTGTCACTACTTGTTGGCTGCGTACAAAAGACCGTAAAACCTGATGATCCCTATTATGCGCCAGTCGCCTCGCAAAACTTACAGCGGCCACAACCGGTCACTGGCTCTATTGTTAATCTGGCTATGCGCCGAGATTTGTACGGTAATGGCCGGGCCAGCCAGGTGGGCGATATCATCTCTATTACCTTGAACGAGAGTACTTCAGCAAGTAAAAATGCTAAGACTACTGCCGATAAATCCAGCAGCACTGTACTTACTCCCCCTAAAGTGTTTGGTCGTACACTGGACAGATTTGATACCAGTATTACCGGGCCCACCACTGCCTTTGAGGGTGAGGGCAAGTCAGATATCAGCAACAGCTTAAACGGTAGTATTTCAGTGACTGTGCATGAAGTATTGCCCAATGGGATCTTAGTAGTGCGCGGCGAGAAATGGCTAAATTTGAACCAGGGGGATGAATATATTCAGATCAGTGGTTTAGTGCGCCCGCAGGATATTGCTGCGGATAATACTATCTCTTCAGAGAAATTAGCTGATGCGCGCATCAGTTACAGCGGTACTGGACAAGTCAGTGATACTAACGTGATGGGTTTCATGGCTAAGTTTTTTCTTAGTGCATTGATGTTATAGAATCAGTTGGAAGTTGGAAGTTGGAAGTTGGAAGTTGGAAGTTGGAAGTCGTAAGTTGTTTTATTCGAGTTAGGTGAAGATATGAAAAAATTAGTGGTGTTTCTAAGTTTGTTTATGCTGTCGCTGAGCGTTGCGGCTGAGCGGATTAAGGACTTAACGTCTATTGCCGGGGTGCGTAATAACCAGTTGGTGGGTTATGGTTTAGTGGTGGGTTTGGAAGGCACCGGGGATAAGTCTAATTTTACTTCGCAAACTTTTCGTAATTTGTTGAATAATTTTGGGGTGCAAATACCTGCCAACGTAAATCCTAGCTCGAAAAACATTGCTGCGGTTGCTATTCATGCGAACTTACCGCCTTTTTCTAAAATCGGCCAGACTATCGATATTACCGTGTCGACTTTAGGTGACGCAAAAAGTTTGCGGGGTGGAAGTTTGTTGATGTCACCCCTTAAAGGTGCTGATGGCAAAGTCTATGCGATAGCCCAGGGTAATCTAGTGGTGGCAGGGTTTGGTGTACAGGGCGCAGATGGTTCCAGAGTCAGCTTGCACGTGCCTAGTGTCGGTCGTATTCCCAACGGTGCTTCAGTGGAACGTACCGTTCCCAACGCGTTTGCTCAGGGCGATAGCTTAACATTAAATTTAAATTACTCAGATTTCACTACCGCTCGCCGAGTGGCAGAAGTGATCAATGATCTGCTGGGGGCTGATACCGCGATGCCACTGGATGCTACTTCTATCAGAGTCAGGGCGCCGCGGCACCCGTCACAGCGGGTCTCTTTTGTCTCTGTACTGGAAAATCTTGAGGTGACGCCTGCCAGAGAAATGGCAAAGATTATTATCAATTCACGTACCGGTACTATTGTCATTGGCCAGGATGTAAGAGTTTCACCAGTGGCGGTGACTCATGGTGGTTTAACTGTCACTATTACCGAAAACTTGGATGTTGATCAGCCTAACGCATTGGCTGGGGGCAATACTGTTATTACCCCGCGTACTGGTATAGAAGTCGATCAGGGCTCCGGGCATATGTTTAATTTCAACGCCGGAACTTCGCTGCAGCAAATTGTGGATGCCGTTAATCAGGTGGGTGCGGCGCCCGGTGATTTGATGGCAATTCTGGAAGCGCTTAAACAATCCGGTGCGATTAAAGCCGAGTTAATAGTGATTTAATTATGAGTATAGATAACCTCGACGGCCCCAAGCACGCCAAGTTGTATTCTGACTTAAGCAGCTTACAAGAGCTGAAAACTAAGGCCAGGAACAACAGCCCTGAAGCACTGCGTGAAGTCGCCAAACAATTTGAGCAGATTTTTCTCAGCCAAATGCTCAAAAGCATGCGCGATGCCAACGAATCTTTCGTTGATGAAGACAGTGTCTTTAGCGGCGGTGATGTGCGTTTCTATCAGGATATGATGGATCAGCAGATGACCATGGAGATGGCGCAGGGTAAAGGCATAGGTCTTACCGATGTGCTGGTAAGGCAGTTGAGCAATCAGCTGAATATTGCAGTGGGCGGTGAAAGCACAAAGGACAGTGATACCGCAAAACTGACCGCTGAAGACTGGTTACGCCGCGCCTATGGTAATGGTGCCAACTTGGCCGCTACTGCAGTGCTGGGGCAGCATGAAAATGTTAGTAGTAAAAACACGGTCGAATTAAAGGATTCTATCGATGAGTTGCAGCGGCGCAAAGAGGCTATCTATCAGCAGGCGAATGCCAATATGCCAGAGCGCTTCAGCTCGCCGCAAGAGTTTGTTGCCAAGTTGATGCCACTGGCCGAAAGGGTGGCGACTGAATTGGGAGTTGATCCAAAAGTGTTGCTTGCTCAAGCTGCGCTGGAGACCGGTTGGGGCAAACATATGGTGCGTGATGGCTCCGGCGAAAACAGCTTTAACTTGTTTAATATTAAAGCCGGTGGCAGCTGGCAGGGTGATTACAAGGCGGCTAATACTCTGGAATTCAAGGACGGCGTGATGACCAGGGAAGTTGCCAAATTCAGATCATATGCAACATACGAGGATAGCTTCCAGGATTATGTGCAATTCTTGAAGAATAGCCCTAGATATCAAGAGGCGATTAATGCCGCTGCAGATCCGCATAAGTACTTGAAATTATTGCAGCAGGCAGGGTATGCAACAGATCCTAAGTACGCGGATAAAATTTCCAGTATCTACAACAGTAGTATTTTGGAAAATGCCGCAAAAAACACTAACGAAGGCTGAAGTTTAGCCGATATAAATAAAATATATCTGCCACTATTTTTAATAGCTGGCAGATATTGGTAAAAGTAGAATAAGCAGCTTGTTGCTGCTATTCGCTGGGAGGAAATATGGCAGGTTTTAATCTATTAAATATTGGTAGCCAAGCGCTACTGGCAAATCGTACCGCGCTGTCGGTAGTCAGCCAGAATATAGCCAATGCCAGCACTGAAGGCTATTCAAGACAAACTGCTAATTTTGTCTCAGTGCTCGATCGGGGAGGTTCTATAATACAAGATATAGGGCGCGCCACCGATAAGTTTATTACTCAACAGTTGTGGTCAGATATTTCCAGTTTTAATAGTTTAAATCTGAAAGATACCTTGACGAGCCAAACGGATGACCTTCTGGCCAGTAGCGGTACTAGTATCTCTACAGCACTGGATACCTATTTTACCTCAATGCAAAATGCCGTCGACGACCCTACCTCGCTTGCGAATCGTGAATTATATATCGAAGAGAGCGCTGCTCTGGCCAGGCGCTTTAATAATTTATCTGCCAACTTGGTAGTGCAAAATAATGCCGCCAATGCAGCAATGGAAGCTTCGGCTGAAAATTTGACTCAGTACTCTAAATCAGTGGCTGAGTTAAATGATCAGATTACCTATTTGATCGGTCGAGATGAGCCCGTTAATGAATTGCGCGATCAGCGCGATGTATTGGTTAACAAAATCTCAGAAATAGTTGATGTAAATGTGGTTGAACAAGGCAATAACTACAATTTATTTATTGGTAACGGCCAGCCATTGGTTGTCGGTCAAACCGTTAATGTAGTTGAGCTGAGGCAAGGTAATCCAGACAGTACCCAATCGCAGATATATATCAAAATGTCCGGATCCGAAATCAACATAACCCAGCAAGTGTCTGGTGGGGTTCTCGGTGGTATTAAAGATTTTCGCAACGATATTCTAAATCCCAGTTTAAACGAGTTAGGGCGGATCGCCATCGCGTTGGCAGAAGAGACTAATACTCAGCACCGCAAGGGCATGGACCTTAATAATGATCTGGGCGGCGATGTGTTTTTAGATATCAATGCCGAAACATCTATGCAATCGCGGATCAAGGCTAATAATAACAACTTATCCACAGTCAATGTAGCACGGGTGCAAATTACTGATACCACTAAATTGACCTTGGATGACTATCAGCTAATAGTAAAAGATAACAATGAGTTGCTGGTGAAACGTCAGCCCTCAGGTACTGTCGTTAGCCTGACTAAGGCGGCAGTAGATGCGACCCCGCTGCCTGCAAATACCTATTTTCTGGACAGTGGCACAGGTGATATTCACCTGCAGGTAGATGGTGTGTCTATTACTGTAGATACCGTTGGTTTTATGAGCATTGGGGATAGCTATACAGTGCAGCCGACCCGCGACGCAGCAGCGCAGATCAGCAGCATAATCGACGATGCTAAGAAAGTTGCGTTGGCCAGCCCGGTACGTATTACTACTAACCCTAATAATACCGGTAGTGCTGTAGCTAGTGTTGAAGTAACTGACCCAACTGATACCTCGTTTATGAATATCGGTACAACCGGACAGTTGAATCCACCGGTTGAGATAGTGTTCAACAATGCCGTGCCGACTGAATACAGCATTTACGATATTAGCAATCCGTTAGATCCGCAGCTAATGACTCTGCAGGCTGTCCTCCAGCAAGATATTGTTTTTGTCCCTGGAACAGAATTTGATCTTGGGGGCTACAAATTCACTATAGATCAAATCCCTAAGGCCGGCGATAGATTCAGTTTTGATTTCAACCAAGACGGTGTCTCTGACAACCAAAATGCCCTGGCGCTGTCGGCGATACAATCGAAAGCGCTGCTGATCAACGGCAGTTTACAAGATCACTACTCAGGTATCGTGGAAAAAGTGGGGGCAAAAGCAGCTACCGGTAAAATCAATTTAACCGCAAGCGAGTCGGTACTAAGAAGTACCAAAGATTCACTGGCGAGTATTATCGGGGTGAATTTAGATGAAGAGGCAGCCCGTTTAGTGCAGTTTCAGCAAGCTTATCAGGCATCTGCCCGGGTGATATCCACCTCGCAGTTGCTGTTCAATACCTTGCTAGAGAGCTTCTAAACATTTCTATTGAGGAGATAAAGTCATGATCAGAGTTACCACAGCCCAGCAGTACAACAACTCGATAGAAAATATGCAGCGCTCTAATGTGTCTATCGATAAATTGAGCCAGCAGATTGCCTCGGGAAAGCGGGTATTAAAGCCCTCCGATGATCCGGTGGCTGCTGCGCAGATAATTAAGTTACAGCGCGAGCTGGCGCAGTACGACAAATATGAGATCAATATAAAAGTCACAGATCGGCGCCTGACTTTGCAAGAATCTGTTATGTCTTCCATGCGTGATGCGATGAACCGCATCAAAGAGCTGATCATCCAAGGCTCGACGGGTACCTTGACAGACAGCGACAGGGCCTCAATTGCCAACAATATGCGTACTGAAACTGAGTTTATGGCGGGTTTGATGAATACTCAGGATAGCCAGGGGGAGTACATATTCGCCGGTTCCAAAGGTGAAATTAAGCCTTATCAGCTACAGCAAGATGGAAGCTATGATTATCAGGGCGATGAAGGTCAGCGCAAAATTCAAGTCTCCAATGATCTGTTTATCCCCTCGAACGATTCAGGCGAGTATTTGTTTGAAGCGGTCACTGACGATTTACAGACCGAGATTAATGGTGCATATGCATCACAAGCAGGCCCGCCTACACCGGTAGTCTCAAATGTCATCTTTAAGACACAAGAAGATCAGGATCTGTTTAAAAGTTTGACCGATGGCTTAGGAGACCTGCAAGTGGTTGTTGCTGCAGGCCCGGTAATTACCATGACAGATAGCAGTGGTAATCCGGTTAAAGATGAAAACGGTGTCGATATTACCGCCAGGGCGGTGCCAGCCAGCGGAACCATCGACATCATCGGTATGACCTTTGATGTAGTGGCGCCCACAGGGGCCTTTCCCGGTGATGATACGGTAGTGTTGCATACCCAGCCAGAGCAAAAAAACATCCTCGATATAGTGCAAGATTACGCAACGGAACTGGAAAAGCCGCAGGTAGACCAGCAAGCGCGTGATGATTTTCAAACGGCTACTACTAAGGCCTTTGCCCAGTGGGACCAAGCCTCGGAGCGCAATATTGAAAGCGTTACCCGACTCGGCTCGCGTCTCAGTTTTATGGAAAAAGTGGCTAACAATAATTTAGATTTCAAACTTTTTGCTGAAACTGCTTTGAGTAGTATTGAAGATGTGGACATGGCATCGGCAATCAGTAAGTTTAAGTTAGAAGAAGTGACGTTACAGGCAGCGCAAGCGGTGTTTGGGCGGGTGTCAGCATTGAGTTTGTTCGATCATATTCAGTAGTTTGTATGAGTAATCAGGGAAGGTTTAGTGCCTCACCCTGTTATCCCATTACGCTATTTATTGCCGTAAGCTTTGTTCATTTTCTTGGAGATGTTGCCCGTCTGGATTTTCAGGTAAAGTTGTTGTTTGTGCGCTTTTGCCTGCGCTAATAACTGATCGTTTTGTGTTTTATTCTGCTCTATTAGCGCGGCAATTTGTCGTTGTAGGTTTTTATCTTCAGGTAGTTCTTTAGCATTAATCTGTTCTATTAATGCGTTTCTCTGTGTTTGCAATTCGGCAGCGGCCTCCCAGTTGTCTTCTGTAATTTGATGTTCAATAGTTGTTAGCAGCTGCAGGGATTGTTTCAGTAAATCTAACATGAGGATTCTCAGATAATAAGTGTGAGACCGCTAAAGCTTAAGGCTTTTTAGTCGATAACTATTTTAAGGTAGCTATTTATCGGCAGAAAAGAAATAACAATTTTGTAAAAAGACGTTAAAGCCTTAGGGCAACCGGTCGATAACTATCTCACACATTAAATAATGTGGCATGAAAAAGAAAATGCCAGAACACACTGGCAGATTGAGGAGAAAATCTCATGGCAATGGTAATCAATTCCAACATCCAGTCGCTAAATGCACAGCGTCATTTAAGCAATTCGCTACAAGAGCAAAATACTGCGACTGAACGTTTATCTAGCGGTTTACGTATTAACTCCGCTAAGGATGATGCAGCTGGCCTGGCAATCGCTAACCGTATGACATCGCAAATACAAGGCTTGAACCAAGCTGTGCGTAACGCGAACGACGGTGCCGCGCTTATTCAAACTGCAGAAGGTGGTTTGGAAGAAGTAACTAACATCTTACAGCGGATGCGTGAGCTATCTATTCAGTCTGCTAACGGTACTTACGATACAGGTAACCGTGACACACTAAACGCTGAAGTTAAGCAGTTACAAGAAGAAATTAATCGTATTGGTGAGTCTACTAGCTTTAATGGTCTGAATATCCTGGACGGATCGCAGGGTGAGATCAAGCTCCAAGTAGGCGAAAATGCCAATCAAACGATTGCCATGGAAATCACCGAAGTCAGTACTAAATCTCTGGGCACAGGAGTGGGCGCAGATATAATCGGTGAAGTAGGTGTAGGTACACTATTAGTCAACTTACAAACAATTACCGATACATCGGCTGCAGCCACTACCGGTACCAAAATTAATGGTATTAAGTTGGATGTTGGTTCTCTAGCTACTGCAAACTACAATTTAGAAGACGCGCTATCTGACATAAACACCCAGCTGGGAGGTTCGGTGATCGCGGGATCACTTGTTGAAGTGCAAGCGGACTCTAAAGGCGATGGTATCTTATCTGGTACTGACAGATTGACTGTTGATATAATAGCAGCGGATGGTACCGCCACGCAGTTACAAATTGAAAACACAACTGGATTGCAGGACTTGGTTGATAAAATCAATGAGAAATCCAACGGTGAAGTAACTGCAGAGCTAGATTCTAACGGCAATTTCATGATTTCCGGTGAAGGCATAGCTTCTATCGCGTTGACCCACTCAACTGGTGCTGATATTGATGAGACCATTGGTGATAATATTACTAGTGGCGCGGTTAATGCTGCTCGTCTAACGCTTGCCGAAGGTACTTCAACTAACGGTATTAGTATTGATTACGGTACTTCAGCGCCTGCTTTTTCAGAGCAGATCGGTATTGACCAACGTCTGACCGCTGGTAGAGTTGAAGGTGGATCGGGAGGTACGCTGGCTGATATAGATCATGGAAAAGTGGTTATCAACGGTGTTGAATTAAATGCATACGATAACACTATTGATTATGATAAAGGAACTACAGCTACAGCGGGTGAGTTTAATGATGTAGCAGCCTGGATGAACCTGCAAAGTGATGAGACAGGGGTTATCGCCAGTGCCAACTCTACGACCAGTCGGATAACATTAGAAGCTGTGGATGGCCAGGAGCTCTCTTTCCAGTACGCAGGTGATGCGACGGATGTAACTGCGAATAAAGCCATTCTGGATCTTCAGGAAGTAAACGACAATGAAAGTGCCGGTGCCAATGTAGATTCAATAGATATCTCGACCGCTGCCGGTGCACAGCGTGCAATTAGCATTCTCGATGATGCGATTTCGCAAGTCAGTGAATCACGTGGCGAGTTAGGTGCGGTTTCTAACAGGCTTGACTACACTACTCGTAACTTGTCTAATATTTCAGAGAATGCCTCCTCTGCCAGGTCGGCGATTATGGATGCCGACTTCGCCGCAGAATCGGCAAACTTGAGCAGGGCGCAAGTATTGCAGCAGGCAGGTAATGCGATGTTGGCACAGGCAAATGCCCGTCCACAACAAGTGTTGTCACTACTACAGTAATAGCGCTTAGATAACCAATAGTTAGCCTCTCATCACTAGGATGAGAGGCTTAACTGAGGAGAAAAATTATGTCAGTTGAATCAATTAATACCAGTCCGCAGATTCAGCCCGCAGTGACTACACCGCAAGCTGACGGCAAGCAGGCAAAGGCTGAGCAGTCAAAGCAAGCTACGACTACGCCAGTTCTGGCAGAAGTAACCCAGATAGATCGACAGGAGCTAGATGCGGCTGTGGATAAACTGAATAATTTTGTCAGTAATAGCGCGCAGCGCAACTTGAGTTTTTCTATAGACAAAGATACCAAAGAAATGGTTGTTACTGTCAGAGACACTGAAACTCAGGAAGTGATACGGCAAATGCCCACTAAAGAGGCACTAGCTGTGGCCAAGCAAATTGAGAGTATGTTAGGTTTAATACTGAATGATAAAGCTTGATTAAAACCGGAATTAATTGAAATTAATTCCGTTTTTCTTGCCAGCTGTTTTAGTGCAATATTATTAGAAAAGGATACTCCGTAATAGAAGTATGTTTTTCTAATAAAACAGGGTTTGTATAAGCTTAGAGAATATGTAGAGGTAATTATGTCCACCAATATACTCGGTACTCTGGGAAGCAGTTCGGGCTTAGATACTCAGCAGCTAGTTACAGATTTGGTGGCTGCACAAAAGGCCCCGCAGCAGGCGCGTATAGATAGCCGAAGCGCCGAATTTACTTCGCAGCTGTCGGCTTATGGGCTTTTGAAAAGCGGCCTGTCGGAGTTTCAGGGTGTTTTGACGCCACTGTCTGATCCAAACTTATTTGCTGCCAAAGCAATAAACGTACCTACAACAGATGTAGTCACTTTTAACTCACTGACGGCAGCCGCACCCGCCGGTAGTTATCAGCTGGAAGTCACTCAGATAGCAACAGCGCAGTCTCTGGCGATCAATTCAAGCGAGACCAGTGCTGATTCAGCCCTGGGAAAAACAGAAACCCTCACCTTTCAAACAGGTACCTGGACGTACGCATCGGGTAACCCAAGTTCATTTGCAGTTAATGGCGAAGTCGCCACATTTGAAGTGGCCATAACCGCCGACGATACCTTGAATTCGATCGCCGAAAAAATTAACGACACTGAAGGTACGGTAACCGCCTCAGTGATTAATATCTCCGGAACATTCCAGTTGCTGGTTAACGCGAATTCAGGTGTCGACAATGCACTGGAAATTACCTCCGATTTAGTGGCGGATTCTGATTTTGATTTCAATGCTGCTTCATTTGCCAATGTCACAGAAACCCAACAAGGCCAGGACTCTGCTTTTACATTTAATGGTTTACCAATCACCAGAAGCTCAAATGATATTAGCGATGTAATTGATGGGCTAAACTTCACCTTAAACAAAGCAGATATTGGCAGCCCCATCTCCTTTTCTATCAGTGAAGATAAATCAACATCTGAAACTGCAATTAGGGCGTTTATTGAAGCTTATAATACTCTGCAAGACACATTGAAACCTTTGGTGGGGATCAGAGAGGACGAAGATAATAACTTAGTGCCAGGAGATTTGTCGCGGGACGGAACAGCAAAGAATTTGGCGGCGCGGATCAAAGAAACTGTCTCCAGTTCGGTTTTAGGCTTAACCTCAACAGACAGTTTTAGCTCTCTGGCATCTATTGGCATATTTACCGATAAATTTGGCAAGTTAGAAATTCATGAAGATGATTTTAGTAAAGCTTTTAGCGAAAATTTTTCGAAAATGGCTGGTTTGTTTGGAACTAAAACTTCAACTTCAAACAACAACATTACACTAAATACAGGCAGTTTTGCAGCCCAGGCCACTGCTGGAAAGTATACCGTCGACATCACACAGGCCCCGGCAAAAGGTACTATACAAAGTACTGATAATTTAGTGGCAACAGATAATAGCGATGGCCTGGCACAGTTCACTATCACTGTTAACGGCACCAGCAGTAACAACCTGACGTTAACAGGTAATCACAGCACACTGGCAGAACTTGCCACTGAAATGCAAAATGTGATCAATGCCGATAGTTTATTGGCGGCTACCAATATAAAAGTTGACGTCACTATAGATGCTAATGATGCATTAGTAATCACCTCCAGAGAATACGGTGCGTCGTCACAGGTGAGCTTTAGTGCTGTATCCACAGAATTTGATACTAGAGTAGGTATCAATACAAGTACAGTGGACAGCAATGGGCAGGACGTGCAAGGTACAATCGACGGAGAAGCAGCCTTCGGCTCGAGTAACGTATTGCTACCGAGCTTAACGTCTCCAGCTTACGGCCTGAACTTTAGTGTCAAAGAAAATACCGTTTTGGGGGTTTATACAGCCTCCTTCACTCGTGGTTTAGCGGGCGATTTAGCACTATTGACCAGTACCGCTTTAGCCGATGAAGGGCAAATAGCCAACAAGGAAGAGATTATAGGCGAGCAAAAAAAGCGCTTAGATGATGATCAGGAGCGCTTGGATCGAAAAATGACAACTTATCAGCAGCGCCTGAGTCGGCAGTACATAGCCATGGAGAGGATTATTGCAAGTTTAAACCAGACAAGTAGCCAGCTAGATGGTCTTATAGATCGACTACCTTTTACCGCAAAAAATTAATACAGACACTTTAGAGGATTATTATGAGTGTTAACATGACCGCCATGAATCAATACAGAACCGTTGATGTCCGCTCTTCAGTGGCATCGGCATCTCCCCATCAGCTTATTTCTATGTTATTAGATGGCGCATTAACAGCCTTGGCCAGTGCCAAGGGAGATCTCGTCAGGAAAAATATAGAATCCAGGGCTAAGCAGCTAAATAAAGCTAATTCGATTATTATGGCGCTAAAAGATTACTTAGATCTTGAAAAAGGTGGGGAGGTCGCTGAGAATCTTTTTTATCTATATGATTATATGGTCCGAGGAATTATCGAAGCCAACCGAGAGCAAAATGCTGATAAGGTTCAGGAATTGATCGACCTGTTACTTGAAGTCAAACAAGGTTGGGCGGCAATGCCACTGGATATTCGTAAGGGCTAATAATAAAAGGCAACACTAGTGCTAAATAAGAACTCAGATGAATACCGCAGGGTTGCAGTCTCAATGTCTGCAGAATTACAGAGGGTATTTGATCATAATATCCGCTTTTTTAAACGTGTGAATCATCCGTATTTCACCAAATTTATCGATTACCAGCCCAAGCGCTTAACACTGCGTTTGTCGGAACAAGGCTACATTAACCTGGTCAATATCAATACTGGACAAGCTGTATATCCTGAAGATCCCGTTGTCTATGCTGAAAAGCAAGCTGCAGCATTTTTGAAAAAACGATCGCACTTTGTTGTGACTGAAACGCTTATTGACCGCGGCCATCCAAATTATCCATACACTGAATATTTAGCTAAAACTAACAAAAAATATGAAGAGCTTTTACCGCCGATAGTGCAAGCAGACGAAACCCTTGCAGAGCAACTTTTTATGTACGGTGCGGGGCTCTGTCTACAACTGCAGTATGTGTTAAACACGTTAGATGTAAAGAATTTAACCATTTTTGAATCAGATGAAGACGCTCTGTTTAACTCGTTATATGTTGTCGACTGGGAACAGATACTAGGTTACTTTAATCGTGATGGCTACAGTATTACAGTCTATAACGTTACTGATAATGATGAAAATATTCGTGTAATTAACAGTTTGCTAAAAAACAAGGGCTATCATCGATGCTCTAAAATAGACACATATTTCCATTACGAAAACGATGAGCTGAGGCAGCTGTCAAATAACCTAAAATTCTATTTTATGAATGTGCTCGGCGGTCTTGGGTATTTTGAGGATGAACGTTTAGGGCTTTTGCACACATTGGAAAATGTTCAAAAAGGTATGCCGATTTCCCGTAACAGTTTAACTATGGCTAGTGATTTTTGTGACAAGCCGGTACTTGTGATTGGTAACGGCCCGTCACTGGATGAACTAGAGGGGTTCCTCAAAGAGCGTCTTGAGCAATTTATCGTGATCTCTTGTGGTACAGCACTCAGCACACTAGTAAATAAAGGTATAGTACCGGATATCCACGTAGAGCAAGAGCGTATCACCCTTGTTAGGGATATGTTGGTTGAGCACACTAGTCAAGAGCAGCGGGACAAGCTTTTCTTTGTCGGCCTCAATACTTGTTGTCCCGAAGTATATGAGTTGTTTAACAACACGCATATGGTAATGAAACCGAGAGATATCGGCGGGGATTTACTGAAACAAGTGAGTGATAATAAATTTTTTGAAATGTATGAATGTAATCCCTTGGTTTCAAATTTTGGGCTGGGACTGGCGATAATGTTGGGTTTCAAGGAAATCTATTTGGCGGGTGTCGATTGCGGTATGATAGATACTGCAAAACACCACTCGAAACAGAGCATATATTTCAATGAGAATGAAGAGAAGGCGCCTGTATTCCGAAAAAGGGCAATCCACAGTGCCAGAGGAAATTTTCGTGATTCAGTATTAACTAATCCTCTGTTTAATAATTCAAGAATCGCCATCGAATCAATACTTACTTGTTTTAATCCTAATTGTTACAACTTGAGTGATGGAGCCTATATAAGAGGCGCTGAGCCTAAACCAAGTGATGATGTTGCAAACTTTGAAAAGATAGAAAACAAAGCCAGTATTATTCAGCGCTTACTGGAAAGGAGCTTTGAAAATCAAACCTTTGATAAACACAGCATAGCAGTTGAGCTAGATAGCATCAGAGAGTGCTTTGATTTAACATGCAATAAGATTCGAACCCATTTGTATATATCGGGGATGAATTACCTAGAAATAGCCAACGAGTTTGATGCGATTGAGGGAATATTACGACAGTGTGAACAAGAAAATAGTAGTGTTTACAGAATACTGAGTGGAAGTATTCGCGGTATCTTAGTAAATATTACCTGTGCAAAAAAAGTATTTAATGACCTAGATTTTGCTGAGTTTTACGCTGTTGTTGAGACAGAAATAGATGTGTTTTTTACCGCTACAAGGGTACAGATTGTTGACTTATTACCCGCATATGAACAGCGCTAATAAGCCGGTTTTCGAGTACCATATGTTGCCAGGCTATAGTCTTAAGAATAGATGTGCTAATTAATTTTGGGTTCATGCAGCCTATTTGCTTCGTTATTCAGAAAAGAACAAATTCTTGTGCGATAGGTTATAACTGATAGCTACGATTATACTAAGTGTATATGTCATTATATAACTAAAAAATTTGAAAATTGACTAGGCGCTAGTTAGGATGGGAAAAGATGTTAAATAATAAAACAGTGCTAATTACCGGTGGAACGGGCTCTTTCGGTCAAAAATTTATTGCCACTATTCTTAATCGGTATCCCGATGTTAAAAAAATCATTATCTATTCTCGAGACGAACTAAAGCAATCGGTTATTAAGCAGCAGTACCCAAGCTATGATTACCCTCAGTTGCGATTCTATATTGGTGATGTACGTGACCGGCTTCGATTAATTCAAGCTTGTGAAGGGGTGGATGTAATTATTCACGCCGCGGCGATTAAGCAAGTGGATACAGCTGAGTACAACCCTACAGAATGTATAAGAACCAATGTTGATGGTGCTGAAAACGTTATACACGCAGCGCTGGCTTGTAACGTTAAAGATGTCGTTGCGTTGTCGACTGATAAGGCCTGTGCACCTATTAATTTATACGGTGCGACTAAGTTAACTTCAGATAAGCTGTTTGCCGCTGCCAATAATATTCGAGGTTCAAGAAAAATCCGTTTTAGTATTGTCCGCTATGGCAACGTTATGGGATCGCGTGGTTCTGTTATTCCATTCTTTTTAGAAAAAAGAATAGAAGGGGTGTTACCTATCACTCATGAAGCAATGACTCGCTTTAATATTTCTCTTCAAGATGGCGTTAATCTTGTGATGTTCGCCATAGGTCATCATTTAGGCGGAGAAATTTTTGTACCTAAAATCCCCTCTTATAAAATTATGGATGTCGCAATGGCTGTTGCCCCGCAATGTACTACCCGCATTGTCGGTATCCGCCCCGGTGAAAAACTCCATGAAGAAATGATTACTGAGACAGACTCTCTCAATAGTATAGACTTGGGAAAATATTACGCCATACTCCCCTCCGTATCGACCAGCTACACTATGGACGATTTTCTAAAGCACCATAATGCAATACCTTTAGCTTTTGGTTTTAAATACAATTCCGGTACAAACACTGAATGGGAAACAGTAGAATCACTGCGAAAATTAGTCAAACAGCACGTTGATCCTAACTTCCAAGTGTAAGTAAGCATTATGATCCCCTATGGTAAACAAGAGATAAGCCAACAAGATATTGATGCTGTAGTCAGTGTATTGAAATCAGATTTCCTAACACAAGGGCCGCAAGTACCATTATTTGAGCGGGCTATTAAACAGCTTGTTAATGCCGAATTTGCTGTGGCGGTAAACTCTGCCACTTCAGCCCTGCATATTGCCTGTTTAGCACTTGGAGTTGGGAAAGGTGATGTCGTTTGGACTACGCCAATTACCTTTGTTGCCTCTGCTAATTGTGCTTTATATTGTGGTGCTGACATAGATTTTGTTGATATTGATGAAGTTAGCTACAACTTATGTTCAGATAAGCTAGAACAGAAATTACTGGAAGCAACAGCGCACAATCTACCTTTACCTAAAGTCGTAATCCCCGTTCATTTGTGTGGCCAATCCTGTGACATGCAAAAAATCTATGATCTTAGTAAATCCTATGGATTTTCTATTATTGAGGATGCATCTCACGCAATCGGTGGTAAGTATAAAGAGGTCGCAGTTGGCAGCTGTAAGTACAGCGATATCACGGTGTTTAGTTTTCATCCGGTAAAAATCGTCACCACCGCTGAAGGTGGGGCTGCTACAACTAACAATGCATCATTAGCCTCAAAAATGGATCTGTTGCGTAGTCATGGCGTTACCCGAGATCCAGAGTTGATGAACCAGGCCGGAGAAGGCGCATGGTATTATCAACAAATTGAACTGGGTTATAACTATAGAATGACTGAAATGCAGGCGGCACTGGGCGTTAGCCAGATGAGTCGAATTGAAGATTTCGTTGCCAGGCGCAACCAGCTGGCAAATAGATATGATGAACAATTGCAAAATTTACCTCTGGTACTTCCCAAGCAGATACCGGACTCTTACTCTGGCCGCCACTTGTACGTCATTAAATTAAAGCTTGATGAAATTGAAGCGTCCCATACTGAAGTGTTTGATGCTCTTCGCAGCAATGGTATTGGAGTGAACTTACATTATATTCCAGTGCATACTCAGCCTTACTATCAAAAGTTAGGATTTATAAAAGGCGCCTACCCACAAGCCGAAGCTTACTATGAGCAAGCAATTAGTATTCCGTTGTACCACCATATGAGCTTTGAAGATCAAAACCTAGTGATTAAAGTATTACAGGAGGTCGTTATTTGAATATTGCGATAATTCCAGCTCGTGGCGGCAGCAAACGAATTCCTCGCAAAAACATTAAAGTATTCCACGGGAAACCAATGATCGCTTACTCGATTGAGGCAGCTATTACAAGTGGCTGCTTTGATCGCATTATTGTTTCAACGGATGACCAGGAAATCGCAGAAATCGCAAAAAAATATGGAGCGGAAATTCCGTTTTTACGCCCAGCAGCAGTCTCAGGTGACTTCGCGACTACTGTAGAAGTAATCCAACATGCGACAACAGAGTTACAGCTTAAAGACAATGATATCCTTTGCTGTCTCTACGCAACAGCCCCATTTGTTACTGCCGATGCTCTGCTTGCAGGACTGGAATTACTGAAAAGTGATAAACTTGATTATGTCTTTAGCGCCACTGAATTTTCATTCCCGATCCAAAGAGCTTTTCGTTTATCTGGGGAAGGTCGTGTTGAAATGTTTCAACCAGAGTTTTTTAAAACACGCTCTCAAGACCTGGAGTGCGCATATCACGATGCCGGGCAATTCTATTGGGGAAACAGTGCAACTTTTAGTGCTGGCAAAGCATTCTTTTCTGATCAATCAAAACCTATCCTTATACCAGCTTCGCGAGTTCAGGACATCGATACCCCAGCAGACTGGGAGCGTGCCGAGCTTATCTTTAAACTGATTCAGCAACAGAATAAGTAGTTCTTTTAATGAAAAAATGGTTTGTAATAAGAGCTGACGCAAGTGAAAAAATAGGTTTGGGACATGTAATGAGATGCCTAGCCATGGCCGAGTGGGCACAGTCCTGTGATATACAAGCCGTGTTACTCTCTAGGGCCATCCCTGACGCACTGATCCCTAAACTACAGGAACTTTCGGTTACCGCAATTAAGCTGCCAGAATGCCATTGTGTTACTTCCAAACCTAGCTACTCTCATTCACATTGGTTGACAGGAACAGAGATCCAGGACGCAGATAATAGCCTGACTGTTATCGAGCAACAGATTAAAGAGCGGGCAAGTAAGCCACTTTTTATAATGGTTGATCATTATGCACTGGGAGCGCCGTGGGAAAAAAAACTAGCTGGTTTCGCTTCCATTTTAGCCATTGATGATTTAAGTGATCGCCCGCACTATTGTAGCTGGCTGATTGATCAAACGTTTGGTAAGAGCCGCGACAATTATGCAGATCTGGTTAATACAGCATGTGATATAAAAACAGGTCCTGAATTCGCGTTGCTGCGTACGGAATTTAAAAATCTTAGTGACAGCTTTAAGCGTAAAGCGCCATTAGCAGATAAAGCATTACGGGTCTTAATCACCTTAGGGGGGGGAGATGCCGATAACGTGACGGGTCAGGTTTTAGGGCTGCTTTCGCAGACCTCAATCGTCAAAAATTTATTCATTACAGTAATTGTCGGCGGCGCGAATCCACATTTAAAGCAGCTGAGACAACAAAGTGAGCTGATGAAATGCCAAGTGAAAATAATCGTTAATAGCCAAGCTATGGCTAAACTTATGACTGAACATGATATCTGTATTGGCGCCGCAGGTTCGACTTCCTGGGAGCGCTGTACGTTGGGGTTACCTACGTTAAACTTAGTCTTGGCGGAAAATCAGCAAAAAATCGCTGTGAATTTAGATAAAGTGGGTGCGGTTGTAAACTTAGGCTGTATAGGGGATGTCTGCGTTGAGCAAATAGAAAAGCTGTTGATTCTTTATCATCACAATCAAGATATCTATCTACAGTTAGCCGATACATGCCAGAAAATCAGTGATGGAATGGGATGTAAACGAATACTGGACCTGATTTTGGATGCTTAAAATGATAAAAATATCTTTTATCTGTAGCGATTTCTCCCATCCTGTATACCCGGTGTTAGTTGACTGGATCAAACAGCAGCATCAGCGCTACGATATACAGCTGGTAGAAAGCGCTAAGCTTTTAAGAGAACAAGGTGATTTTTTATTTTTGGTGTCATGCAGTGAGTTAATAAGCTCTTCAGTTACAGCGAGATTTTCACATGCACTATTATTACATGCCAGCGACCTGCCAAATGGACGAGGCTGGAGTCCACATATTTGGGAAGTCATTAATGGTGCTAACTTTATCACTTTGACTTTACTGGAGGTCGAAGATAGCGTTGACACTGGTAGAATATGGTGTCAAAAAAGGATAGAGATCAGTCGTAATGATTTATATGATGAGATCAACCAAAAATTATTTGCAGCTGAAATTGAGCTGATTGAAAAATCAATTACGCAGTGGGATGAAATTATTCCTCAAGTTCAAGATGACAGCAAAAGTACGCACTATTATAAAAAACGTACACCTGAAGACAGCCGGATGGATATTAGTGACTCTCTTGAAAACCAGTTTAATTTATTAAGAGTGTGTGACCCAGATCGATTCCCTGCCTTTTTTGAATACAATGGTCAACGATATACGTTAAAGCTTGAAAAAGTAGGATTTACAGACAATGAGCAGTGACAGCGATTATATAGAAATAGCGGGTAGAAGGATTGGTCCAGGGTATCCCCCATACATTATTGCCGAACTTTCAGCGAATCATAATGGTGACATTGATCGCGCTTTTCAAATTTTGCAAATGGCCAAAGACTGCGGTGCTGATGCGATAAAGTTGCAAACTTATACTCCGGATACATTGACGATAGATTCTGATAAGCCCGAGTTTAAAATCGAAGGTGGCTTATGGCATGGGCGAACTCTGTATGATCTATATGCTCAAGCCCATATGCCGTGGGATTGGCACAAGCCTCTTTTTGCACGGGCTCAAGAGTTGGGAATTACAATTTTTAGTTCCCCATTTGATTTTACTGCTGTAGATATGCTCGAAGACTTGGGGGCACCTGCTTATAAGATAGCTTCTTTTGAAGTTGTAGACTTAGCTTTAATTCGCTACGCAGCGAAGACCGGTAAACCGCTCATTATTTCTACCGGGATGGCAAACGAAGATGAAATTGAAGAAGCAGTTTCCACTGCAAGGGAGGCTGGCTGCAAACAACTGGTAGTATTGCATTGTGTAAGTGCTTACCCTGCGGCATCCACAGATTACAACCTCAGAACCCTTCCTGATATCGCGGAACGTTTTAGAGTATTAACAGGATTGTCTGACCATACCATCGACAATACAACGGCCATTACTTCGATTGCCTTAGGTGCTTGCCTGATAGAAAAACACGTTACTTTAGATCGGAATGGTGGTGGCCCTGATGATAGTTTTTCTCTTGAAAAAAATGAGTTACAAAATTTATGCCGTGATAGCAAAACGGCATGGGGGGCATTAGGACAGATAAATTACCGACGTAAAGAAAGCGAAAAGGGTAACTTGATTTTTCGTCGTTCTCTATATGTAGTCAATGACGTGGCTGCAGGTGAAATGTTTACAGAGCATAATGTTCGCAGTATAAGGCCTGGCTATGGCCTGGCTCCAAAATATTATGATTTGGTAATTGGTAAAAGAGCAAAAGTGGCGATTGCCAAAGGTACGGCACTTTCATTTGACCAGATTAACCAAATGAAAAGCACAATATGAGATATTGCAAGCAATGCCTTTCTACCGACTTGCGCCCGAATGCGCACTTTGAAAACGGGGTGTGTATTGCCTGTATGTATTCTGACAAAATTGTTTTTGACAAACCAGCAGTTAAATTACATCTGCTACAAGAAAAGATAGTCAAGAGCAGACAGAAACAGCGAAATAAAGGCGCTTATGACTGCATAGTAGGGGTCAGCGGCGGAAAAGATAGCACACGCCAGGCACACTGGGTTCGTGATCGACTAGGGCTACGCCCTTTACTTATCTGTTGCGCTTACCCACCCAAACAAATGTCTGAAATAGGTGCTCAGAACCTTTCCAACTTAATCGAAATGGGCTTCGACCTAATAATGGCGACACCTGCCCCGCAGACAGCGGCTAAATTAGCGCTAGAGTCTTTTGTTAAATTTGGAAATGTCTGCAAATCAACGGAAATGTCGCTGTTTTCTACCGTACCAAGATTAGCAATTGAGTTGGGGGTAAATACCATTTTCTGGGGTGAAAACCCAGCGCTGCAAGTTGGAGACTCTGCCGTAGAAGGTATTGATGAGTTTGATGGTAATAGCCTTAGAAAATTAAATACGCTCACTGAAGGTGGGTCTGATTGGCTTAATCAAGTAGGCAGTCATGACTATTTGTTAGAACATTATTTGTACCCAGACGAAATTGAATTTGAAAAACAAAAAATAAACATATTCTATTTGGGCCCTGCCTGGGATGACTGGAGCAATCAAGATAATTCCACCTATGCAGCATTACAAGGATTAAGTTTACGGCCCGGTGAGGAGAATATTACCGGTGATATATCCAATGCTTCGATGTTAGATGAAGAATTTACCAACATTAACATGATGTTGAAGTATTACAAATTTGGTTTCGGCAGGGCAACTGATAGTGTCAACGAGTTAATCAGGATTAATAAACTAAGCCGTGATGAAGCGATAGAAATAGTCAATAAATATGACGGTGTATGCGATGACAGTATCATAAAAAATTTCTGTCGTTATGTTGGTATTTCTGTGGAGGAGTTTTGGCGGATTGCGAATAAGTGGATAAATAAAGATATCTTTGATATTAAAATTGCTGAACGTCCAGGTCGTAAGTTTGTTACAGGTGTTGATTATGTCGGTTGATATTGTAGATATAGGCAGCGGTAATATTCGTTCTATTCAAAATTGGCTGGAACGTCTGCACGTTCCTACTAATATCGTGAAGAGTCCCACAGAAATAAAATCAAATTTTTTAGTTTTACCAGGAGTAGGTTCAGCGGGTTCATACATGCAACGTATGATAGAAAGCGGTTTTGACCAGGCAGTTATAGATCACGTAGATAGTGGTCGGCGCATATTGGGCATCTGTCTTGGTTTTCAAATTATGGCCGAGTTCTCGCAAGAAGATGGCGGGACAAAAGGCTTAGGTATACTCAAAGGCAAGGTTGAGAAATTGAACTCTAATATTTCTCATAATAGTTGGGAAAAATTTGAATTTTATCGCAGTGATCTAACTAATCAAAAGTTCAATTCAGAGAGAAAACTAACCCGAAAGCAAAAAATTGCCGGTAGGGTTTTTTTTAATCATGAATATGGTTTTATCAATAATGACCCACTGGCTTTTAGTAAACCTATTTCTATTGAATATAATCAATACAGCTCGATGGTTGTCAAAGACAACATCATCGGTATCCAGTTTCACCCAGAAAAAAGTCAACTTTCTGGGCTTGAATTAATATCAATGATTCTTTAAAGGTAACAAAAATGAGAGTTGGAGCAACCGTTTTGTTGCTAGATGGGTTATGTTATCAATCATATAATTGGGTGAAATTTCGGCCCTTAGGGGTTTTGCAACATGTTGTTGATATGCTTGAAGAGTATCAGTGTGATGAAATAGCTATCATCCGGCCGAAGAGAAAGCAGGATAGCTTAATAGCGTTCAAGCGTGATCTAGAAGTGCTTAGAACACTTAATACGATGACACCAATATGTTTTGGTGGGGGACTTAGGAGTGTTGAAACTTTGAAAATGTTAGCTGATGTCCCAGTGGAAAGGCTGATTTTTTCATCTGCATTCTTGACCCAAAATTATGATTTATTGGAAAGTGCTTGCGCGTTATTTGGGCGTCAGGCTATCCAGTGTTTGCTACCTATTGGCAAAAAACAGGACACATCAGTTATTTTTTGTTGTGAAACTGAAGAATACATACCAATAGCTAATGTTAATTTTCAATTGATTAATGATTTTGCAAATGAAGTGGTGTTTTACGATATCGAAAACGAGGGAGAACAAGATAAATTTAACTTTTTCCTGCTTGATGATTTACCTATAGCAGAACAGAAAATCATTATCTCCGGAGGAATAGGCTATACAAACATCCAAACTGCCAAGGCTCTTGGCTGTGCATCGGTGCTGATCGATAATAAAGTCTTACACAAAGAGTTTTCACTAAAAGGTTATAAACATGGAGAATAGTTGTAATCAATGTTTATACGACCAGTCTCATCCATTTGGCTTAGTAGTCTATCCGCAAGGTTGCTCAGGGTGCGACACTCATAATGAAAAATATGACATTAACTGGCAGGCAAAGAAAGCAGAGCTTATTGAAGATATCAGTTTTTCAAAAGTTAGGAAGCGCGGTTATGATTGTGTTGTTCCAGTTGTCGGTGATGCTGAAGACTATTATGTGCTCAATAAGGTACTAGAGTTACAGTTATCTCCATTAGTAGTGGCCGTAAATGACTATTTTAAGAACGATATAGGTTGGCATAATCTTCATAATCTAATAACCCACTTTGATGTTGATTCATTGGTTTACAACCCTGATATCAGAATTTATAAGGAGTTAATCCGCACATCATTGAGAAAGCACGATCACATCATGTTACCGTTTCTCTCATTGCATAGCTCTTTTCCAGTACATATTGCATATGAGCGTAATATCCCTTTAATTATCTGGGGACAAAATCAAGCCATTGAACAAGTAGGTAAGTTTTCTCACCTTGATAAAGCTGAGATGAGTAAATGGAGCCGAAAAGAGCATGACCTGTTTGGAATAAACATTGATAGTTTGATTGGAAACGGTGCTCAGGTTGATACTCGAGCGCTGAACTATTACCAATATCCAGATGTTAAGCGACTTGCTAAAAGAGGAGTCAGGGGGCTGTACTTAAGCAACTATTGTCACTGGGATCCATTGAAGCAAAATAAAAGTACTCTGGAATTTGGTTTTAAACCGCAAGGTAATGCTTCAAGTTTTGATACGTACGAAAGGGCAGGTAGCTCGGTCTATTATCAGTTTCATGATTTGCTTAAATATAAACGAGTAGGTTACCGTAAAATACGAGACCATTTAGTGCGAGAAATTCGTCATGGTCGAGTTACTCGTAAACAAGCTTTTGCAATAGAAGCGCATTACCATCAATCAAAAATAAATATCCGAGGCTTTTTTGACTGGTTAGATGTCTCGGAAAGTGGCTACCAATGGTTTAAAAGTCACCGGCTTGGTGACGTAAAGAATTTAATAACAGAATCTGATACCACGGCGCAACCTCTCGATCTACCAGAATACTTGGTGCCAATGATAGAAGTTGGTCATGATGCAGTGGATGATTTTGTTTGTTTTGGGAAAGGGGTTAGTACTTAAAATTCTGTTCCTCTGGTTGGTTTAAATTAGTATTTAAGTTCATAGATAATAAGGTTTAGCATGAAGAAATTAGTGTTGTTCGGTAGTGGTAATGTCGCTGAAAAAAATCTACATTTAAAACCTGATTTTATTGTTGATAATAATTTGGATCTGATAGGTTCAAAATTTCATGGCATAACAATTAAATCACCTGACGTATTGAAAAGCCGAAGTAATATCTACCAGGTTGTCGTCTGTACGACATCGGTGGGAGAGGTGAAGAAGCAGTTAACAAGTTATGGATTTGATTGGGGGCGAGAAGCCGATGTCGCTAAACAGTTAGCGGAAAAAACCAGGATAATGGACTTAGAAGAAAGAAAATTTAGCTTTTTAATCAGTAGTGGACTTCCATCAACAGCTGACTCTTTTTCTGGCGGGGGGATTTACAGCGTTGTTGAAGAGGGTGATTATCCAACCATCAGCAAAATATATGAAGGTAATACCCATGGATTAATCACAGTTGCTGGTGGTTATGCTTTTACGTGCCAGGGAGAGGGGATAATTATACTAGATGAATCATTTAACATTACTAAAACAATTCCAATTAGAAAAGGTCTTCGCCCTCATGGTATTAGAAGATATAACAATGGCTGGGTGTTAGTTTCTAGCCTTGCTGATTGTATTTTAGCAGTAGATGACAGTGGCAATGAGATTTTTGAATACAGGTTTAGTAATAAGTTAGACTTGTTTGGCAGTCCTCAGCATCACTGTAATGATATTGAAATTATAGGAGATTTTGCGTATGTTTCAATGTTCTCCGTTACAGGTAATTGGAAGCGAAATGTTTTTGATGGGGGGATAATTGAAGTTAATCTAAAAGATGGTGAGATGACTATTATAGTTAACAATTTAACTATGCCGCACAGTGTTGTTTATGATGATGGTGGAATTAAAGTTTTAGATTCATTTAAGGGTGCCTTGCTAGGCTCTAATTTTCAAGAATTGGCAAAATTACCAGGATTTGTAAGAGGATTTTCTTCTGATGAAAATTATTATTTTCTCGGGGAGAGTAAAAATCGCAACTTCTCACGCCTTGAGACTGGGCGTACACCAGTCTCAATAGATACACGAATTACCATTATGAATAAAGAATTTGGTTTTTCACGGTCTATTCAATTACCTGCACGTATCTCTGAATTACACTCAATCCTATTGCTTGATTGAAACTTGTTTTCTGCAATCCCAGCCAACATCCTAAAAAGCTAATCTTTATTTCAACTTAGTGGGGGATTACAAGAGCTTATTGGATTGCCCCTAAATGCTGAGAAGGGTCTTCAGTAAACATTTTTTCAAACGTCTATTTTCTCCTATCAGCTATTTGAGCCAGACATGATCAATACAGTAATACTTAGCTCGCTAATTATAAGAGGTAGCAATACTCATGCGATGCTCAGGACATAATACAGGTACGGGTGTTCGCGCATGAGCCAGCTTTTGAACTGCCATGATATGGCTATCTGTATAACGTGACTTTTTAATGTAGATCTCATTCGCTAATAGTAAGGGAAAATTTTACTGTTGAGTCCAATTAATTTTCTGGGGTGGGTTACCAGAACTGAAAATTTATGATTATATCTCCTTAAATGGAGTAGATTGTAAAAAACAGGCATGAAAATTGCTTATTCTCTTGGTGGTGGTTTATTGACGAACTATGTCTGGCAAGTGGCAGTTAATTGGCGAATTTCTTTGCTATATCTTTTTACATGACAAAAAAATGACGGTTTTCCTTGGATAGAACAGCGGTTTTTCAAAATATTAGAAGCTTTACCGACGGTAATCTCGGTGTGCCTTTGGCGCTGCTTATTATATTGGCGATGGTTATCTTGCCAATGCCGGCTTTCCTTTTGGATGTGGCCTTTACCTTTAATATCGCCCTGTCGATTGTAGTGCTGTTGGTTTGTGTGTATGCGTTGCGGCCGCTGGATTTTGCCGCGTTCCCCACTATTTTGTTAATAGCCACACTGATGCGACTGGCGCTAAACGTCGCTTCTACCCGGGTAGTGCTACTGAAAGGGCACGAGGGTGGTGACGCGGCCGGTAAGGTGATCGAAGCCTTTGGTTCGGTGGTTATCGGCGGTAACTATGTTGTAGGTATTATAGTATTCCTGATATTGGTTCTGATTAACTTCGTTGTAGTGACCAAAGGTGCTGGTCGAATCGCTGAAGTAAGTGCTCGCTTTACCTTAGATGCGATGCCAGGCAAACAAATGGCCATAGATGCCGATTTAAATGCCGGCATGATTACTGCTGATGAGGCCAAGCAGCGGCGTACGGATGTGACCAATGAAGCAGATTTTTATGGCTCTATGGACGGTGCTTCGAAGTTTGTCCGCGGAGATGCAATTGCCGGTATTTTGATTCTGGTGATTAACCTGATTGGCGGCCTGCTAATAGGCATGCTACAGCATGATCTGGACTTTTCTACTGCCGTTGAGTTCTACTCGCTGCTAACGATTGGCGATGGTCTAGTTGCACAAATACCCTCCTTGTTACTTTCTACCGCCGCCGCAATTATGGTTACCCGTCAGAATACCACTGAAGACATGGGTGGTCAGATTATCAAGCAGATGTTCGCATCGCCACGGGCGCTGGCGGTGTCGGCTATTATCTTGGGTATTATGGGTAGTGTGCCTGGTATGCCACACTTTTCCTTCCTGACGCTGGGGGCCGCTGCGGGTGGGGCTGCATGGTGGTTGTTTAAAAGGCAGGCGCAAGAAAAGGTCGCGGAGCAAGCTAAGGCAGAAACCGATTTAGAGCAATCAGCTGTAGAGACTGAAGAAGAACAAAAGGAGTTGAACTGGGACGACGTGATGCCGGTGGATATGGTCGGGCTGGAAGTGGGCTACCGTTTGATTCCAATGGTTGATAAGCTACAAGGCGGTCAGTTGCTGAACCGGATCAAAGGGGTGCGTAAAAAGCTGTCTCAGGATTTGGGTTTTTTGGTGCCTTCTGTGCATATTCGAGATAACTTAGATTTGATGCCCGGTGCCTATAGAGTTACCTTGATGGGAGTGGTGGTTGGTGAATCTGAAGTGTATCCGGATCGCGATTTGGCGATTAATCCCGGGCAAGTGTTTGGTGAGCTTAAAGGTGTGGAAGTAAAAGATCCGGCTTTTGGTTTGGATGCCATCTGGATTGAAACCAGTCAGCGTGAGCACGCTCAGACATTAGGTTATACCGTAGTTGATTCTAGTACTGTTGTAGCAACACATTTGAACCAGATATTGCAGCGTCAGGCGCATGATTTATTAGGTCACGAAGAAGTACAGCAGCTGTTAGATATGCTGACTAAGACCTCACCGAAGTTAGTAGAGGAATTAGTGCCGGCGAAGCTGTCGATAAGCAGTTTGTTAAAAGTGTTGCAAAATTTGTTAAAAGAACAAGTGCCCTTGAAGGACTTTAGAAGCGTCGCTGAGGCGCTGACAGACGCTGTGACTAAAACCCAGGATACCATCGCTCTGACTGCGGCAGTGCGCGTTTCGTTGTCGAGACTGATAGTGCAGACCATTAATGGGGCCGAGTTGGAGATTCCGGTTATCACTCTAGACCCTAAATTGGAGCAGTTGTTGTTAAGTTCCGTGCAGCAGAGCGGTAGTGGTGAAGGAGGCATGGTGCTCGAGCCAAACATGGCTGAGAAATTGCAGAGTTCACTACTGGAGGCGGCGCACAAACAAGAAATGTTGGGTAAACCGGCAATCTTGTTAGTGGCAGCGCCAGTGCGGCCGTTAATGGCTAAATTTGTCAGATATGGAGAGCAGTTAATACATGTGCTCTCCTATCAGGAAATACCAGAGAATAAGAAAGTAACAATAGTGGCATCCGTGGGTGGTCAAAATGATTAGGATAATATCCATGGGTAATAAGCTAGGGAATGTTTATGAAAGTTAAACGTATTTTTGCCCCAGACATGCGCCAGGCGATGAAGCGGGTGCGCGATGAAATCGGGCCGCAGGCTATCATAGTTTCAAATCACCGCATTGCCGGTGGTGTAGAAGTAGTCGCCGCCCATGAACAAGATTTTGAACGAGCTCAATCCAAACATAAGCAAGAGCGGGGTGTGAGAGATCGACGCGGTAATCAAGTGGACCTGTTAACCGGAGGCGGACGGCAGGCGCTGGCTTCGGATCGACTCGAAGAAGAAAAAACTTACGCTAAAAATGCTGTGTTGCAGGCACGCGGTCGCTCTGTCAGTGAATATGTGGGGGTTGAGGATAGCTCCACTAGCAGTTCGGTGCGTAACCAGCAGCTGGATGACAATTACGACGATGAACTGGAAACTATTCTAGCGTCACTGAAAAAGAAGAAAGACGGCAGTCGTAAACATTTGCTTGAGCCAGATATTGGCAGTGCTGAGGATAGTCATCAACTGCACAGCGATGATTTGATGCACTTAGTGCCAGAAAAGAAGGTTGGCTTAGGCAAAGCTGTCGATGAAGAAAGTAGCTGGCGTGAACAGAGTCAGCTAAGGCAGTATAATGACAATCCCCGACCGAGGCGGGTATCGCATTCGGGAGATGAACTGATTGAAAACATGCAGCAGGAAATAGACCAGCTGAAAAAAATGTTAGCTGGTCAGTTACCCGGGGCATATCAGTCGGAGTCGAGTTCTGTTTCTAATACCTTAGTAGTCGATAAGTTAGCCAACAGATTTGAGCAAATAGGACTGGACTCGATTTTCCAGCAGAGAATTAAGCGTTCGGTAGACCCCGGATTAGATTTAAATCGGGCCTGGCGAAAATCCTTGGCGCAGTTAGTTGAAATGGTGCCGGTCACTAAGCATGACTTCCTGCTGCGAGGGGGCATGATTGCCTTTGTTGGGCCGACAGGCGTAGGAAAAACTACAACTATCGGCAAGTTGGCCGCTAAGTATGTATTGGATAACGGCAGCGCCGGTGTCGCATTGGTGACAACGGACTCTTATCGCATAGCCGCTCATGAGCAGCTAAAAACTTTTGGCAGGATTTTGGATATTCCAGTGCGGGTTGTTGATGAGAGGAATTCATTGGCAGAAGTTTTAAATTCACTGCGAAATAAAAAACTGGTATTAATCGATACCGCCGGTTTAGGCTCTTCCGATGCCGCCGGGCAACAACAAAACTATATGTTGGAAAGTGTTGCTGTAAACTTAAAGAAACTGCTGGTGTTGTCTTGTTCAGCTCAGCAGCAGGTTTTAGAGGATGCTTACGATCACTACAGTCCTCTGGGTCTGAATGGCTGTGTACTCACTAAGGTTGATGAGTCGGGCAGTATGGGTGCTGCGCTAACGTTAGTCACCGAGCGCAAGTTGCCGGTCGCTTATGTCACCAGTGGGCAGAAAGTACCGGATGATATACAAGTCGCCAATAAAAACGATTTAGTCAGTCGGGCGGTGTTGACGGCGCAAAAAAGCAGAGAGCGTGCCAAGATTCGGCGCAACGCAGCGATATAAAGCTGATCTGTGCAGTCGTCAGAAATAGACGCCGCAGTACTGGTTTTTTCATGCTTAGTACAGCATTTATAGTCTAAAATTAATCACACAATTGGTTGGTAAATGCATAAGAAAATTCGTCCGGTTAAAGTCATAGCAGTTACTAGCGGCAAAGGTGGCGTAGGTAAAACTAACGTATCGGTTAATCTTGCTATTTGTTTAGGCCAGCTTGGGCGAAAAGTTGTGTTGATGGACGCTGATATAGGTCTGGCAAATGTCGATATCTTGCTGGGCCTGAAGCCGAAGCGTAATATCGCAGATGTATTGTCGGGCGAGTGTGGCCTGGATGAAGTGATGATCGAGGCAGCCAAGAATGTGCACATAGTGCCAGCCACTTCGGGTACCCTGGAAATGAGTACTTTGAGTATTCACGAGCACGCCGAGTTGATCTATGCTTTTAACGACATCGCCGATGATATTGATGTGCTGATTGTCGATACAGCGGCGGGGATATCTCCGGCTGTCATCAGCTTTTTACGCGCCTCTCAGGAAATAGTGATAGTGGTCTGTGATGAGCCAACCTCTATCACGGATGCCTACGGGTTGATAAAGCTGCTTAATCGCGACTATAAGATGACACGCTTCAGAGTGTTAGCTAATATGGTGGGTAGTGAAAAGGAAGGGCGGAGTGTTTATAGTAAGTTGTTGACAGTAACTGACAGATTTCTTGATGTAACACTTCAATACCTTGGTTCAATCCCTTATGATGAAGCAGTAAAGCGCGCAGTGAGAAAACAAGTGCCTGTAGTAGAAGGGTTTTCTAAGAGCAAAGCGGCGCTGTCTTTTCGCCAGCTAGCGACTAAAGTTGACAGTTGGCCGGTGAATTTCACACCCAGTGGGCACTTAGAATTTTTTGTAAGGCGGTTAGTTCAAAGCACTTAGGGCCGGAGTGTTGAAGTTTTCAGCCCTGTGGGGATAACGATATTGATAAAGGGCCTGCATGTACAATCCGATGGATACCAAGTCGGGCAATGACTTGATTGAAAAATATGCACCGCTGGTAAAGCGCATTGCGCATCATTTATTGGCCAGGCTGCCGTCCAGTATCTTAGTGGATGATTTAATACAAGCTGGGATGATTGGTTTATTAGAGGCAGCCAGAAGATATGACTCTTCGAAAGGTGCCAGCTTTGAAACTTATGCTGGCATTCGAATTCGCGGCTCTATCATCGATGAAGTGCGCCGTGGCGACTGGACCCCGAGGTCGGTGCATCGTAATGGACGACGGATTTCTGAAGCAATGCAGAGTGTCGAGGCGCGCACTGGCTCTGATGCTACAGATGTGGCTATCGCTGAAGAAATGGATATTAGTATTGACGAATACCACAAGTTACTGAAAGATAACGTTGAAAGCAGGCTGTTTAGCGTTGAAGAATTGACTAACTCGGATGGAGATGGGCCAGGGGAACAGCTGATGGACGCCGATCCCGGGCCACTGAGGAATACTGAAAAAAATGCTTTTGTAGAATCTTTGGCGCAGGCAATTCAAACTTTGCCAGAGCGGGAAAGATTGGTTTTAGCTCTATATTACGATGAAGAGTTAAACCTTAAAGAGATTGGTCAAATATTGGAAGTTAGCGAGTCAAGGGTTAGTCAAATTCACAGTCAGGCGGCGCACCGATTACGCGCGAGACTCCGGCAGTGGCAAGACTAAAGTGAGCAAATTGTATTGCTGGAAAAAGTGCGCAATATTGGCAATTGGCTGATATTTTTCCATTGTACAGAAGAACATAATGTATATTGAGCCGAAATATTCTAAGAGCTAAAGTTAAGAATGGAAGCTTTACTGATCAATAACAGATTTTTCATAGCTGAATCTGTTATTTTCTGGATACTGTTAGTCTTTTTGGTCTTTTATGGTCTAAATTATATTAGACACTACTATTTTTTAAGTGGGGGAGCTTGTCTTGAAAAAAGACATAAAGATACTTGTTGTAGATGATTTCTCTACAATGAGAAGAATCATAAAAAATTTACTTCGTGACTTGGGGTTTCAGAATATTACGGAGGCAGATGATGGTAAAACTGCACTGCCGATTTTGAAACAAGGTGGGATCGAGTTTTTAGTAACTGACTGGAATATGCCGGGCATGACAGGAATAGAGCTTATCGGTGAAGTGAGAAAAGATCCCAATCTTGCTCATATACCAATCTTAATGGTGACCGCAGAGGCCAAACGCGAGCAAATCATCGCAGCCGCTCAGGCTGGTGTAAATGGCTATGTGGTTAAACCATTTACGGCAACTGTGCTGAAAGAAAAAATTGAGAAAATTTTTGCTCGCTTAGAAAGCTAGTCACATTGCGGAGTTCAATGTCGTATGTCTGAAATAACAAACAATCCCTCAGTCGATGGATTACAAGGGCTGTTAATCGCTAAAGCCGAAAAGCTAACAGAAGAACTGACAAAAGGTAATATTGGTGCTGCACTGCATGTTATCAATGAATTGCAGCAGGCTAAGCATGAAGCATTTTACAATGAAATTGGTCAGCTAACACGTAAATTGCACAATGAGATCAACTCATTTTCCAGTGAAATGGAAGGTGATGGGAGCGGCGATAAAACTACCTTGGCAGGGATGAGTGATGCTTCTGATCGTCTGAATTATGTTATTGAAATCACAGAGAAAACCTCCCATGAAACCATGGATCGTGTGGACTCCTCGCTGCTGTTGATTGATAAGCTAGACAATCAAAGTGTCAGGTTTAAAGATTTACTGTCTTTAGTGGGCCAGTTAGAAGGTGAGTTTGATGCACTTCATGGGGTCTACGATAGAACTTGCCAGGTAAAGCAAGAGTCAGAAGATACTATTGCCCAGCTGAAAAGTGAGCTCACGGAAATTTTGTTGGCACAGAGTAGTCAGGATATTTCAGGGCAGTTGATCAGACGAGTCATTACCTTGTTAACACAAGTGCAGGATGGCTTGGTTGACTTAATTCAAATGGCTGCAAAAGTTGAAAATCTAAGTGTTGCTGAGCTGGGTCGAACGCCGGTTGTCCAGAGTTCGGAAAAAAACACTAAAACCGACAGCGCAACCGCAGCTGAGCAAGTGACCAATTTGCCGAAAGCTGAAGGACCACAAATTAATACTGAAAGTAACCCTGATGTTGTGTCGGGACAAGATGATGTAGACGATTTACTTTCTAGTTTAGGTTTTTAATGTAGGGGTATTTGTATGAGTTTGGATGTAGATCAGGAAATTCTTGAAGACTTCCTTGTAGAAGCTGGAGAAATACTTGAACTTTTATCAGAGCAGTTAGTTGAATTAGAGCAAAACCCAGAAAATTCTGATTTACTAAACGCTATATTTCGTGGCTTCCATACCGTCAAAGGTGGCGCTGGCTTCTTACAATTAGATGCTATGGTTGACTGCTGTCATCATGCGGAAAACTTATTCGATTTACTGCGTACCGGCGAAATAAAAGTCTCAGCTCCGTTAATGGATGTAGTACTGCAATCTTTAGATGCTGTGAACCGCATGTTTGAAAATGTTCGTGCAGGTGTGCCGCCAGAAGCTGCTTCACCAGAGATCATGCAGCGGCTAAGTGATTTTGCCAATGGCACTGCGTCTTCTGCCCCCGAGGCTGCAGCAATACCTCAGTCTGCTCCTGCTCAACCACCGCTACCACAATCTCCTATGTCGCCTGCCGATGATTTTGATTTGTTATTACAAGAATCTAACACTGTGAAACCTGCTGCATCTTCCTCCCCAGGTAATGATCTGATTACTGAAGATGAGTTTGATTCGCTAATGGATGAACTACACGGATCTACAGGCGCGCCCGGTAAAACTAATGATTCAGCTCCGGCTGCTCCGGCTGCTCCGGCCAGTTTGGAGGATGAGTTTGAAAACTTGTTAGATGATTTACAGGCAACCGGACAAGGTGCATTTAAACCAAACACAGCTTCTGCTGCTGCGGTAGCCGCGCCGCAAAGCACCCCCGAACCTGTTGCTGTCAGCGCTGAACAAAGTGTGACTAAAACGGTGGCCAAGGCAACAGTAGCCGCTAATAAAGGCGCCAGTAAATCCCCGGCAACTAAGGCGCCAAACCCAGAAAGTAATGTCAGGGTAGACACTAGATTACTCGACAAAATCATGAATATGGTCGGTGAACTTGTTTTAGTACGTAACCGTTTAGTGCGCTTAGGTGGAAGTCGCGAAGACGAAGAAATGTCCAAGGCACTGGGTACTTTAGACATGGTGACTGCCGACTTACAAATGTCGGTAATGAAGACACGTATGCAGCCAGTGAAAAAAGTATTTGGTCGCTTTCCTCGTTTAATTCGTGACCTCTCCAGGACCCTTAAAAAAGAAATACGTCTGGAATTGCGCGGTGAAGAAACGGATTTGGATAAGAACTTAGTGGAAGCTTTAGCTGATCCATTAATTCACTTGGTCAGAAACTCTGTAGACCACGGTATAGAGTTACCGGATGTGCGTGAAAAAGCGGGTAAAGCTCGTGAAGGGCACGTGTTATTGTCTGCTGAGCAGGAAGGTGACCATATCCTCTTAGTTATTCAGGATGACGGTGCCGGAATGGATCCTGAAGTGTTAAGAAACTTGGCAGTACAACGGGGCATGTTAGACCAGGAAGCTGCCAACAGGTTATCGGACCAAGAATGTTTTAATTTGATCTTTGCCGCGGGCTTTTCTACCAAACAAGTCGTCTCTGATGTATCGGGACGGGGCGTCGGCATGGATGTAGTAAAAACAAAAATTACTCAGCTTAATGGCACGTTAGCGATAGATTCTGTGCTCGGCCAGGGCACCCGAATTGCTATTCAGGTACCGTTGACCTTAGCGATTATGCCAACATTAATGGTTATATTAGAAGATCAGGCATTCGCACTACCTTTAGTCAATGTTAATGAAATATTTAACCTGGATTTAACCACTACTAACGTTGTAGATGGTCAGCAAGTTATCACTGTTCGTGATCAGGCTTTGCCTTTGTTTCATATGAAGCGCTGGTTGATTGACGGTCAAAGTTCTGCAGACCTACCGGAGCAGGGGCATGTAGTAATAGTGACAGTAGGTACTTTACGGGCTGGTTTTGTAGTAGATCAGTTAGTAGGCCAGGAAGAAGTTGTAATAAAACCCCTAGGCACTATTTTGCATGGTACTCCTGGTTTGTCGGGTGCAACTATCACAGGTGATGGTCGTATCGCGCTGATAATTGATATTCCAAATTTGTTAAAAGAACACGCTTAAATTGGAATTGTTAAGGCAGTAGTGACTACTGCCTTCGATCAGCGTAACCGTCTTAATTTATCTAGGAGATAATTAATGGCTGTAAGGGTTTTAGTTGTTGATGATTCAGCCTTTTTTAGACAGAGAATATCAGAAATCCTCTCTCAATCCCCAAATATCACCGTGGTGGGAACCGCGCGTGACGGTTTGGATGCGATCGAAAAAAATAATGAATTAAAACCTGATGTTATTACCATGGATGTTGAAATGCCTAAGCTCAATGGAGTGGATGCGGTTCGACAGATTATGCGTGAGCGCCCGACTCAAGTATTGATGGTATCTTCCCTGACACATGAAGGTGCGCAAATTACCTTGCAGGCCATGGAGGCAGGTGCCGTTGATTATCTCACTAAAGATATGCGGGCCTGGATGGATAAAAGCCAAAGTTTAAATGATGACTTGATCAGCCGTATAGTCGCTTTAGGTAAGTCCAAACATTTTGTCAAAAGTAGCTTAATAAATAGATTTTCTGCTTTACCGAAAACGAATAAAGCCACCTCTAGCGCGCGTGTGTTCCGTTCGCAGGAAGAAGTTAAAACCGCTGCGCCGGTGCGGGCAATTCGACAAGCGGCTAAGCCATTACAGCCCGCACGTTGTCGAGTCGTTGTCATCGGCTCTTCTACCGGTGGTCCCGCCGCGTTGCAAACGATACTCACTGAGCTGCCAGCTAACTTCCCTCATCCCATATTGTTAGTGCAGCATATGCCTAATACTTTTACTTCGGTGTTTGCGGAGCGGCTAAACCAGCAATGTGCGATTGAGGTGAAACACGCAGAATCCGGGGACAAATTAAAGCCAGGTCGAGCCCTTTTAGCTCCAGGTGGTCAGCAGATGATCTTGGATGGTACACACAGTGTTCAAGTACTAAAAGGAGATGAAAGATTAACCTATCGACCCAGTGTGGATGTAACTTTTGCCAGTGTAGCTAAACATTTCAGTTCCCAGGCATTGGCCATTGTGCTGACGGGTATGGGTGCAGATGGACGCGATGGGGCAAAGTTATTAAAATCGGCGGGCGCCATTGTCTGGACTCAAAGTGAAGATAGCTGCACTATTTATGGTATGCCTCAAGCTGTTGTCAAAGCCGGCGCGGGCGATAGTGTGGTTGATTTAAAAGATTTTGCTACTTTTATGTGTGCAAACAGAGCTTAGTTTGCAATGATTAGTATAGTCGTTAGTTGGTATTACCTGGGATTTAGTGCTATTTATCAATCTAAATAACAAATGTGTAAATTCCGTGTTAACTAAATTAAATAGAGTATAGGCAGTAATATGCAGGTATGGGCAATATCCAACCAGAAAGGCGGTGTAGGAAAAACAACCACGGTTGTCAGTCTAGCTGGATTATTAGCAGATTCTGGGCATGATGTTTTACTGATAGATCTAGATCCGCACGGGTCATTAACAAGTTATTTTCGCTATAATCCCGATGAAATAGATCAAAGTGTCTATGATCTGTTTGTGGATAATGCCAAAGTAACAGCGCCATTGGTTGAAAGTCTGATAGTGCCGACAACGGCTGAAAATGTCCAGCTACTACCTGCCTCGACAGCATTGGCTACATTAGAGCGTAGAGCCATTGGTGCGTCGGGTATGGGGTTGCAAATTTCCAGAGCGATTGCACATATGAAAGATGACTATGATTATGTGTTAATAGATAGCCCCCCGGTATTGGGAGTGCTAATGGTTAATGCACTGGCTGCCAGTAATAAATTATTGATTCCATCACAGACCGAGTTTCTGGCACTAAAAGGTTTAGAGAGGATGTTGCGAACAATTTCTATGATCAATAAAGCCAGAAAGGTAAAGTTGCCATATACTATTATTCCCACTTTTTATGATAGACGGACTCAAGCTTCGGTTAAATGTCTACGGGAAATGCATAGTTTATACAGTGATGATTTAGCTTCGGTCGTAGTACCAGTAGATACCAAATTTAGGAATGCCAGTATGAAAGGAGTCTTTCCATCTAGATTTGACCCTGGCGCCCGTGGGGTATTGGCTTATGCAAAATTGTTGAAGTCTTTGATAGAAGAGGAGGTTCAGTAATGACCGAATCAATTCGAGGTAGTCGAAATCAAAAACTAGTGATTGATTATTTGGAATCTTTACTCAGTAATGAAGATGATCAAGTGATGGAAGTAGCTGCTGAGATAGCCCACTCAGCTGAAGAGCTAGAAGAAACGATTATTGATATTAGTTCGTTAGAAATAACTGAAGGTGTCGATTTAGAAGAGGAAGCTAGAAATTTATTAGCTGAAGTAGAGCAAGGTGAAAATGTCGCTGAAATAGAAACAACAGACTCGCTAGAAACTGAGTCTGTAGAAGAAGCGACTGTAGAAGAAGCGACAGTAGAAGAAGCGACAGTAGAAGAAGCGACAGTAGAAGAAGCGACAGTAGAAGAA
>JABSQZ010000002.1 GCA_013215505.1 Oceanospirillaceae bacterium | reverse complement strand
TGGTGCCGACACCAAGAGTCGAACTCGGGACCTACTGATTACAAGTCAGTTGCTCTACCAACTGAGCTATGTCGGCACTGCGTCGAAGTGGCGCACATAGTACCACCGCCTTTCTTGGATGCAAGCCTTTTGTGGCAATTAATTCCGTTTTTCTTTTATTTTATTTAATTTCTGCACTGACTGCTTATAAATACACCAGCTGACAGCCTCTGTGGGCCATGAAGGCTATTTTTAGCGACTAGTATCAGTACTTTGAAAGCTGATTTTCAGGCACTTCTGCAGCCAGTATTATAGGCGCCACGTCTGTATACAACTGCACTTTGCTTATTTCAAAGCTAAACACGCCACTGGCACGATCAAATTGCACCCCATACCAAGCAAAAATCAGTACGTTTAATAACAGGCAATATGCTGACAGCCATTTAATCGACATTTGAGCCCCTTAGAAACCAGCAGAATCTGCCAGCTTAATCTTATAAAAACTTAAATCCATCCAACACCAGATCAGGTAAATACCTAATATTAGCCGATGAATTATAACCGACAAGGCCTTTAGCACCCCCACCGGTTAGCAATAGCAATCCAGACTTTTGCTGCATTTGCACTTGTAACTTATCTAACAGCGCCACTGCCACCATTAAGCTGCCATTGGCCACATTAGTGCCAGTATCTAAACCCGGCTCTAAGCTAAGCCGTTCTGCGCTGCAATACACTTGTGCAGTATTGGCCAATAGCGATTGTTGCATCATCGCCAGACCCGGAATAATGTAGCCACCCAAATGCACAGCCCCGGCAGACAATAGCTCCACATTAATCGCAGTACCGCAGTCGAATATGCACACTTCTGTCCCGGGATACAAATGCTTAGCCGCTATCGTTGCCAACCACCGATCTGCACCCATTTTGCTCGGATCAGTGTAGCTGTTGACAACCCCGGCACAGCGGTGCTGCGCAGTAAAAAATTGCGCCTGTAATTCCCACAATTGCTGCACTTTTGCCGTCAACAGCTGATTTATCTCTGAACTGGCTACCGAGCAAATAGAAACTTTAGCCACTTTCAAACGCGCAGCCGCCGCCAGCATATCTGTTGTATGCAGTTGCCGTACCGACACTACCTCTGAGAGCAATACCTGCTCTGCAGCCCTGACCCGCCATTTAGCAAAGCTATTGCCTAAGTCAATTTCCAGAACCAGTGGCTCAACAACATCCGGCATCAGAGTTTCCTCACACTGATTTCGCCACCGTGATACGCTTCAATTTTACCGTTGCGCTCTAACAGTAACGCCCCCTGACTATTCACCCCACGGCAGATACCCTCGATTTCACTCTTGGCATTAAGCAACTTGACATAACTATCCTGAAAGGCATGGATGTTATGCCAATCATCAATAAAAGCGGCGAAACCAGACTCTGCAAACAAGCCAAGGTTAATAATCAATTTACTCACCACTGCTGCCAACAACTTATTTCTATCAATGGGCCGCTCGGCAATACTGGTTAAATCTATCCAGGGCTGAGTAATTTCACGAGCTTGGCCCGATTTTTCATTCATCAGCACGTTGACCCCTACCCCTATTACCACCGATATATCACCGGAAGCATCGCCCTGCATTTCCAGTAATATCCCCGCCAGCTTGCGATTTTGGTAGAGAAGATCATTTGGCCACTTTAGCTCAACACCTTGAATACCCTGCTGAATTACTGCCTGCGCAATCGACAACCCCACTACCAAGCTCAAGCCTTCAAGCGCTGCTGCACCACCGCTAAAACGCCACATGAGTGAAAAGTACAAATTTGATGCCAACGGCCCAAGCCAGTTTCGGCCGCGGCGACCTCGACCATTGTGCTGATATTCGGTCAAATACAAAGCGCCATGTTTGTACTCCTGGATATTGCGCAGCGCCATCAGATTAGTTGAATCTGTGAATGTTTGCAGCGATATATGAGTTAAAGATTGCTGCACTACAGGCTCGCTATAGCTGAGAACTTTATCTATATCTAACAAATCCAATCCCTTGGGGATCCGATAGCCTCGACCGCGGACGCTGTAGACTTCAACACCATACTCTTGCAGCTCTTTCATTTGCTTCCAGATCGCGCTGCGGCTTAAGCCCAGACTATTACCCAAGTCTGTACCAGAATGAAATTTTCCGTCTGCTAAAATTTTTAATAATGCGAGTTCAACCATTAGCAGATCTTTTCGTAGACAACAAAACTGTAAGGATAGGGATTGCTTGCGTCCGCAGCATGATCTTCACGCCTTTGCTCGGCAAGCTGACTGTAATCAAGCTGCGGAAAAAACGCATCCCCTTCAATCACTGCATCTACTTCAGTAATATACAATGTATCAGCCATAGGCAATGCCTGTTGATAGATTTCCGCCCCGCCGATCACCATCGCCTCTGCAACACCCACGACAAGGCAAACACTCTTCGCCAACTCAACGGCCTGCTCCAAACTGTGCACCACTTTTATCCCGGGCGCACTGTAATCAGCATTGCGGGTAATAACAATATTGGTGCGCCCCGGTAGCGCCCGCCCAATAGATTCAAATGTATTACGACCCATTATAATTGGCCGCCCCATAGTAACCCGCTTGAAATACTGCAAGTCATTAGGCAGTCTCCACGGTAAGTCATTTTCTCTGCCTATTACTCTATTTTTGGACTGTGCAACTATCATAGCCAGCTTCATATACGTACCTTGTCAAAGTTAAACTGAAATGGGTGCTTTTATTGCTGGATCCGGATGGTAACTTTCTACCAAAAAATCTTCATAGCGGTAATCAAAAATAGAATCCGGGCGCCGTTTTATAACCAATTTTGGCAGCGCCTTAGGCGTTCTTGACAACTGCTCAGCGACTATTTCAGGATCATTCAAATGGTTTTGGTATAAGTGCGCATCGCCAAAAGTATGAATGAAATCACCTACCTGTAAGTCACACTGCTGTGCCAGCATATGCGTTAACAAAGCATATGATGCAATATTAAAGGGCACCCCAAGAAAAAAATCAGCGCTTCGCTGATATAGCTGACAGCTTAACTTGCCGTTGGCAACATAAAATTGAAACAAGGTATGACAGGGCGGCAGAGCGGCTTTGCCTCTTTTTATATTCTCTTCAATTGATAAACTTTCATCTGGCAAGTCGGCCGGGTTCCAACCACTGACAATCAAGCGGCGAGAATTCGGCTTAGTCTTAATCATCTCTACTAACTCGGCGATCTGATCGATACTACGCCCATCCGGGCAGGCCCATGAACGCCATTGTTTACCGTAGATAGGACCCAAATCTCCGTCATCCAACGCCCAGGCGTTCCAGATTTTCACCCCTTGCCCTGCCAGTGCATTGTTATTGGTCTCCCCATTGAGAAACCACAATAATTCACAAATAACCGATTTCAAATGAACTTTCTTTGTGGTCAGCAGCGGAAACCCCTGTGACAGATCAAAGCGCAGCTGTCGTCCGAACACCGATCGGGTACCCGTGCCGGTCCGGTCGCCCTTATCAGTGCCATCAAAGGCAATCTCTTGCAATAACTCCAAATACTGCTGCACTATTTCTCTCCTGTTTTTGCTAGATTGGCTTTGTAATAGACATAAGTGAACAGAGCCGCACCTATCACTATCATTGGCAGTGATAATATCTGTCCTTTGGTAATCCATCCAAAAGCGGCAAATATACTGTCATCGGGCTCTCTAAAAAACTCGACCCCCGTTCTGAATAAACCGTATAAGAACAAAAATAATGCCGAGACCGCAAAGGCGGGCCGCTGCTTGCTGGAGTAAACCCAGAGGATCACAAACATCACCAGCCCTTCGAGAAGAGCTTCATAGAGCTGTGATGGATGCCTGGCAAGTAACTCAGGACCGGCCTTGGGAAAAACCACAGCCCATGAGACATCGGTAGTACGACCCCAGAGCTCACCCCCGATAAAATTGCCAATTCTTCCAGCACCTAGCCCTATTGCGACTAGTGGCATCACAAAGTCTCCCATATTGGCCAGGGATTTATTGTTCTTCTTACCGAACGCCCAGAGCGCTACCAGCACTCCTAACATGCCGCCGTGGAAGGACATCCCCCCCTCCCAGACTTTAAACAGCCACAGCGGTGATTCCAGAAAGCGCTCAAAGTTGTAAAATAAGACATAGCCGAAACGTCCTCCCAGCACTACTCCCATTGCTCCCCAGAAGATAAAATCTGATACTTGCTCTCGGCTCCATCCGGAACCAGGCTGATCCGCGCGATAATTACCTAAGAGCAATGCCCCGGCAAAACCGATCAAATACATTAACCCATACCAGTGAATCTGCAAAAAACCTAAATCCAGTGCTACAGGGTCTATATTGTGCACCCACATATATTATCTATCCTTTAAATTAAGTTGCTATAGAGCAATCTAAAAGCAACTATTAACAAAAAAATCGCAAAAACCTTTTTCAGCTTATCGGCCGGCAAGCTGTGGGCCAATTTAGCCCCCACTTTTGCAAAGGGAGTACTGGTAATCACAATCCCGGCGAAAGCCGGCAGATAGATATAACCCAAACTCCACTGTGGCATATCCACATGCTCCCATCCCTGATAGATATTTGTACTGGCGCCCACCAATGCAATCGGTAGCCCGCAGGCAGCGGCAGTTGCTACGGCCTGCTGCATTTGTACTTTTTTCCAGGTAAGAAACGGTACCGTCAGAGTCCCCCCGCCTATACCAAAGATAGCCGAGCCCCAGCCTATGACTCCGCCACTGAATATAAGTTTAGGTTTGGCCGGCAATTCTGCATCGGCAGAGGGTTTAAAAGAAAACGCCATCTGCAGTGCGACGGCAAAAGCGAAAAGTCCGAAGATGATTTGTAACTGAGCCCCGGGTAATAAGCCGGCGGTTTTCACTCCTAAAAAGGCACCAAATACTATGCCTATACTGAGTGGTTTAAAGGTCTGCCACAGCACCGCACCTCTTTTGTGATGGGCCAGCACTGAACTGATAGATGTTACAACGATAGTCGCCAGCGAAGTCGCCACAGCTGCGTGGGTCAAAACTGTTTCCGGAACCCCTTGCAGCTCAAACACTATGATCAACACGGGCACAATTAAAAGGCCGCCACCAATACCAAACAACCCGGCAGTCAGACCCGCCGCTGCACCCAATATCAAATATAAAATTAACGTAGTAAGCATTTACAACCCTTTTGGCCTCTTAAACTGACAACAAATAAGCCAGTGTACTAATTTGCCACCATCTTACAGTATGCTCTTTTTTTTTCTCTATTTGTTTAGGGATAAATACCCTCTGTGAGGCACTGCGTTGAACTCATAGCTAAGACCAACTGAGGCCGATTGCGATTTCTCTGTCAGCGTCGGGAATTTCGCATCAACCTGGCAATATCGTGCTAAAGTTATCTTTCCTATCAACGTTTTGGCAACAATATGTGCTTAATTGTTTTTTCTTATCAGCCCAGTGCAGATTACCCCTTTATTTTAGTGGCCAATAGAGATGAGTTTTACGCAAGAGCTAGCGCGTCGATGGGGTTCTGGCAGGATCAGCCAGGTATATTAGCCGGCAGGGATTTAGAAAAAAGTGGCACTTGGCTAGGCTTGCACTTGGACGGGCGCTTTGCTGCTGTGACCAACCACAGACGAGTGACTGCCAATACTACATCCGCCAAACTATCTCGTGGCCAGCTTGTCAACGCGGCATTGTTGAACCCGCATGCCGCCGAGCACTTTATTGATTCGGTACAAGCTACAGCACAACAATATGGCGGCTACAACTTATTGACTGGCGACTGCAGTGGATTATTTTTCAGCAGTAATCGAAGTGGTAATAGCGATCTGCTACAAAAGCAGAAACTCGTACCTGGAATTTATGGTTTGTGTAACGGCTCTCTGGACACTCCCTGGCCGAAACTTGTGGCTGCAAAACATCAATTGTCTGAATTAATTAGCGACTCCAACATAAGCAGCGATACTCTAAGACTGTTATTAACAGATACTGAACGCGCCGATGATCCCCTGCTACCTGATACAGGTATTAGTAAAGAGTGGGAGAGATCTCTATCCGCTCAGTTTATCCAATTGGAAAACTATGGCACCAGGGCTAAGACTATTATTCTACAGGACGCAACTGGGTCGACTAAAATAATTGAAATGCGTTACAACCGGGATGGTTTTGTCGGGGAGTCCAGCTTCGAGATACAGCTACCGTTGTTTGCTAGCGATCACACAGCAGACTCTGAGAAGTGCACTATTAACTAAGCAACACTTCAATCTTAGTTTGATAGCTCAGCCGTTACTTAAAAGTAGATTCCTTAAGCAACGACCCTAAGCCCATGTCACTAAGCGAACTCTGCATTTCTGTTTTAATTTCCTCTATATCACTTAAGCGCAATACCTTTTTTAACATCACTCTCGCTTCACTGAAGTTGCAATTCCTGATCACAGACTTAATTCTCGGTATGTTGTTGGCATTCATTGACAGATAGTTATAGCCCATTGCCATTAACAATAATGCACCCGCAGGGTCTGCGGCCATCTCTCCACAAATAGAGACATCAACTTGTTCTTTTTGCGCCTCTTTGACAATATATTTTAATGCCTGCAATACCGCTGGGTGATAGCTGCTGTAGAGTGACGCCACCCTGGGGTTATTGCGATCCACCGCCAGCAGGTATTGGGTCAAGTCATTGGAGCCCACTGAGATAAAATCCACATGCCTGGCAAAGACCCGGGTTAAATACAGCGCCGCGGGCACTTCAATCATCACTCCGACCGGAGGCCTCTCTACTTTCAAACCCTCCTCGCACAGTTCCCGCACAGCCTGATCAATTAAAGCAATGGATTCAGTCACTTCATTGATACTGGTCACCATCGGCAGCATAATCCGCAGATTGCCATAGCTGTCGTTAGCCCGCAGCATTGCTCTTATCTGTACCAAAAATATTTCCGGGTGGTCCAGGGTGACCCGTACCCCACGCCAACCCAGGAAGGGATTTTCCTCTTCAATCGGAAAATAGTTCAGCGACTTATCACCGCCAATATCCAAGGTGCGCATTGTCACAGGGCGCGGCGCAAATGCCTCCAGCTGCTTAGTATAGATTTGGGTCTGCTCGTGCTCCGAGGGAAAGACATTGCGGATCATAAATGGGATCTCAGTTCGATATAAACCTATCCCTTCAGCACCTTTATCTAAGGCGCGCTGCACATCTGCAATTAATCCGGTATTAACCCAGAGCGGCATAGTTACCCCATCTTGAGTTTCTGCCGGCAGCATCTTTAGTACATCCAGCTCTGCCTCTTGCTGCTGCTCCTGTTCCAATTGCGCTTGATAGATCTGCAGCAACTCTTGAGACGGGTTCAGATATAGCCTGCCAGAGTGACCATCCAGAACCACAGTACGACCACTAAGTTTTTTGTAGGGGAGATCGACCGCCCCCATCACAGTTGGGATTCCCATAGACCTCGCCAAAATAGCGGCATGGGAATTACCTGAGCCCTTCACTGAGATAAGTCCCAGTAAATTGTCAGTGTGAATCTCTCCTAACATCGCCGGAGATAATTCCTCGGCCACCAGTACACTGCCTTCCGCCAAATCGATAGACTGCGGTCCTTTCTGTTCTTGTAAATAAGCTAATATGCGCTTACCTAAATCGCGGATATCAGAGGCGCGCTCTTTTAAATAGGGGTCATCCATCATGTCGAATTGACGACAGTGTTCAAGCACCACTGAACTCAATGCCCACTGCGCCCAGTTGCCTTGTGTGATCCGTTTGACAATTTCACCGGCCAGCGAGTTGTCTTCAAGCATCCGTAAGTACACATCAAACAGCGCTTGTTCTTGCTCCCCGAGCTTTTGTGCCAAACGCGCACTGGCTGAGCGTATATCGCTGCGCACATGCTCAAGAGCTGACTCGAAAGAGCGCACTTCAGTGTCAGTATCTTCTATCTGACGCTCTGCAACACTATCTAACTCAGCACTTTCTGAGACCACCACCATCTTGCCTATTGCAATACCCGGAGATCCAGAGACACCAATAAAGCAGCGATCAACTTGATATTTTTTATGCAGTTTAGTGACCGTAACTGCGGCTGATGCTTCCGCCTGGATGATAATACCTGCCAACTGGGCCGATACTGTAACCAGGAAGGATTCTTCTGCCTCTTTGTAACGACGGCCATCAAATTGTTGGATAACCAACACCCCCAGCACTTTCCGCTGGTAGATAATTGGCACACCGAGGAAAGAGTGGTAGCGCTCTTCCCCGGTACCTGGGACAAAGCAGTAAGAAGGATGCTGTTCAATGTCATCTGTATTGACAGGTTCAGCACGATTGGCAACCAGCCCGACCACTCCCTCGTGCTGCGACAAGCTGCTGCCGATCGACTTCTGATGCAGCCCTTCGGTGGCGCGTAAGATAAGTCGCTGGTTAGTAGTATCCTTAAGATAAATTGAGCAAACTTGGGTATTCATGCCCTCTTGTATTCTGCACACTATCAACTTTAGCACTGCTTCCAAATCGGATTCAGCCCTTACTTCAGTTACAATCTTGCGCAGCAATTTTAGCATTTTTCACTCCCTTATCAGACATCTACAAAAAACTTCCAGTTTCTATTCGCTCAGTATAGTAGCGACTAGAGATGTCCGCTAATACCTAACCCCGATCAATCAATACTGACCAGTCTTGACAGCTTTGGCGACAGTTCCTTCATCGCCTTTCGATACACCTCTCTCTTAAATGAAATGACCTGACCCAGTGGATACCAATAACTCACCCAGCGCCACCCATCAAACTCAGGTGCGTCAGTGGCATTGATATCAATGGCATGATCATCGCTAATTATTTTCAGTAGATACCATTTTTGCTTTTGTCCAATACACACTGGCAGCGAGTGATAGCGAATCATCCTCTTTGGTAACCTATACCTCAACCAGCCCCTGGTAACCGCAACGATTTCGATATCAGTTGCAGTCAAACCAATCTCTTCCTGGACCTCTCTGAACATAGCCTCTTCTGGAGTTTCACCTTCGTTAATTCCCCCTTGTGGAAACTGCCAAGAGCTTTGGCCTATGCGGCGTGCCCACAACACTTGCCCTTGCGAGTTGGCCAAAATGATACCCACATTTGGTCTGAACCCGTCTGAATCTATCACAGCACATTCCTAATATTCTTTGCAGCTATTGTTCCACACATCGGCCCTTGTGCAAATAGCTAAGCTACATCAGTTTTAAATCATTATTCATTTTTTCAATTTTTAGCAAATTATAGTCATTTCAACAAAAGATTCCGGTAAGATAGTATTTTTTAATCTGCCGCTATTTTATTGCTCACTTTTAGCGAATTTTCATTGGGGATACAACGTCATGGCACTGGCAATTTTTGATTTGGACAACACATTAATCAATGGTGACAGTGATCATGCCTGGGGAGAATTTCTCTGTGAAAAAGGCATCGTTGATGTCGAACTGTACCGCCGGGCAAACGACGTCTTCTATCAGCAGTACTTAAACGGCAATATGGACATGCAGGCCTTTTTGGCTTTTGCCCTGAAGCCCTTAAAAGATCACAGTGTCGTGCAGTTACAGCAGTGGCACAGTGAATTTATGGCGCAAAAAATTCAGCCCATGATGCAATCAAAAGCCCGGCAAAAATTGCAACAGCATAGGAGCCAGGGAGATTTCATTTTAATCATTACCGCCACTAACCTTTTTGTCACCGGTCCTATCGCCGCAGCATTAGAAGTTGACGACATCATCGCCACTGCCCCGGAAATGATTGACGGTGAATACACAGGCAATTACTCCGGCACTCCCTGTTTTCAGGAAGGTAAAATAGTCAGGCTAAAACAGTGGCTGAAGCAAAATCCGCAGCAGCTTGAAGGCAGCTATTTTTACAGTGATTCGCGCAACGATCTGCCGCTGCTGGAGTTAGTTGATTACCCGATTGCCGTAGATGCAGACCAGCATTTAAGCCAAGTAGCCAAACAGAGAAACTGGCCACATATTAGTTTTCGCGACTAACCAATTTGTAGCTGATACCCTATAACGCCACTACTTAGTCGCCAACCAAGTCGCTAAATTTACTTGTGTAACTTTTCTAACCACTGCTTGGGCGAGAGTCCGGTTTTTTTTCGAAACACCCTGGCCAGGGCTGACCCGTGTTCATATCCGACCCGGTTGGCTACCAGGGATACCGGTTGATTTTGTTGCAGCAGTTCTTGGGCAAGCGCCACCCGTAAATCAGTTAAAAACTCATTCGCCGTCTGGCCGACAGTATCACGAAATAGCCCGGCAAACTTTGATCGAGACATCGCCGCACTGCTTGCCATGCTCGCTAAATTCCAATCTTGCTCTGGCGCCTCTTGCAGCATGACAATGGTTTTTGCAAGTGCCGGATGACTGAGGCCCGCCAGCATGCCCTGTAATACAATTCCCTGCGCAGATAATTGACGCAACATCTGAATCATGAATATTTCGCAAAGTTTATTAACAATACTCTGCTGGCCAAGTTGCTGACCATCGGCCTCCTTAAACAACCAGTGCACTGTTTGATGTAACTCTCCAGTGGTTATATCAAGACAGATTAATTTTGGTAAATTTGCTAATAATTGACGCTGCTGCAGGGGACTGAATTGGATAGTCGCACAGACAACATCGACATTTTCAGATTCTGTAGAAACTATTTTATGCTCAGTTGAGTAAGGCAGCATTATCACGGTCGGTTGCTCGAATACCAACTTGTGTCCCCGGTCACTAAGCACTGTTAGTTTTCCCGACCTTAGAAAATGTAAATGGCCGCAACCACCCGCTAAATTTGACCCTAAAGTTTTACTTCCGCAAAAACTGCCGTTAAAAATCACTTGGGTAGCTATTGAAAAATTATTTAATATCCGTGTAAATTTATCCACTATTCCCACTCTTTTAACGCAGAAAACGCTCGCCAGCACCTAACTTAGACACTTGCTAATTAGCAGATTCCACAGCTTTGGACTATCAGTTTCAGTATTTGGACGATTGGGTGGCCGCACTCATGAGTATTTAATTAAAGTGTTACTCGAGACACTGCATGACAGTGAAGCACTACCCCGTAATAACGTTAAGATAGGACAATCAAATGAAGATTACAACATTGCTAAAAGCTATTGCCGTTACCGCTGCTTTGGCCATTAGTCAACTCAGTTTTGCTGCTGATATAGATGCTAATGCCGATGCCAATGATATAGCCATTAAAGGCTATGACCCGGTCGCCTATTTCACTCAAAGCAAACCCGTGCAGGGCAGTAACAAGTTCAGTGCAACCCATAAAAATGCTATTTACCATTTTTCAAATGCCAAAAACCGAGATTTATTTAAGGCCGATAGCACAAAATATGCCCCTCAATACGGTGGTTACTGCGCTATGGGAGTGGCGATGAACTTAAAGTTTGATACCGATCCTCAAGCCTGGAGAATAGTCGATAACAAACTGTACTTAAACCTCAGTAAATCCGTACAAAAAAAGTGGCTCAGTGACATTCCCGGTCACATTAAAACTGCAGAAATAAACTGGGGCGAACTTAAAATTTTAACCCCCGCTGAAGCTAAGGCCAACAGTTTATAAGCTGTACACTTTGCCCAGCTTAGACTCTGGCATTTCACGGAGCAACTCAGCAGCTTGCTACTGAGTTGCTCCGTGCTAAATTTCATCGAGCCTAACTAGCTTAGGCTGTTCCACTGTTGGTCTTTTTCTTTTATTATCGTAGCAGGGTTAAATTGCAACCTGCTGTGCCGGACGCTGCCACTTGTTGGCGATACCAGCAGCACAGCTGTTTGTCACTGCCTCAACTTTATCTACAGATAGTGTAAAGCGATGAATTTTAGAAAAATAATACCTCTGAGTTTACGAAATAGAATGTTGCTGGCACTCTGTGCCACCGCATTATTGCAGGCATTGCTACTCGGTGGCTACGCACTGCAACACTTAGCCTCCTCACTGGAGGAACAAATTGGTCAGCGCGCCCTGCAAATGGCAAAAGGCGTTGCCGCTCAACCGGAAGTACGAATTGGCGTACAACAACGTAACAGCCGCAACTTGCAACGTTTAGCCGAGCGCATCCGCGAAAACAGCGATGCCCGTTTCGTCGTTATCGGCACAAAAGAGGGTATCAGACTCTCCCATCCAGTTCCCGAGCGCATTGGCCAGGTAATGAAAGGCGGCGATAACATCCGCGCACTCAAATACGGAGAGTCTTATGTCTCCAAAGCAGTGGGCACTTTGGGTCCCTCGATCCGTGGTAAGACGCCAATTTTTGATGAGCGCGGAGAAATTATTGGCATAGTCTCGGTCGGCTATATGCTAGACAACGTCAGCGAGATTATTCAGCGCTATCAGACCAGCATTGTCGTCGCTATGCTCGTGGGGATAGTACTATCGATACTCGCGGCACTGCGCATTACCAATTATTTCAAAAGAGCCATCTTTGGCTTGGAGCCTGAGCAGATAGCGCAGCTGTTCCAGGAGTATACCGCCACCCTCGAAAGTGTCCGCGAAGGTATTATCGCCGTCAATCCGCAGGGGCTTATCATCACTTTTAACCCGGAGGCGGTGCGCTTATTTGGCCTCACCGAAGGCGAGAGCCTGAAGGGAAAACACCTCAACGACATTTTACCTAACAGCACTATGTTGGATTTATTGACCAGCAAAGAATCACAGTTTGACCGTGAAATTTATCGCAACAACAATGTACTGATCGCCAACCGTATTCCAATTTTCGACGGTGATACTCCTGTGGGAGTAGTCTCAAGCTTCAGACTCAAGGACGAATTAGATCTAATCAGCCAAAAGCTCACTAAAGCGGAGCAATATTCACAAACCTTACGTAGCCAGACCCATGAGTATGCCAATAAACTCAATACCATAGCGGGCCTGATTGAGTTGGGTGCCAACCAGCAGGCCCTGGAGCTTATCAGCAGTGAAACCCGGGCACAGCAAGCGGTGATTCACTTGCTGATGAATGCGGTAGAAAACCCAGTACTGTCAGGCTGTATTATCGGTAAGTTTAACCGTGCCAGAGAAATGGGCCTGAACTTAATTATCGATGAAGAGAGCAACATGGGGGTACTGCCCAGGCATATTAAACCGGAGCAGATTATTACTGTGCTCGGTAACTTACTCGACAATGCCTATGACGCCTCCCTCAAAACCCAAGAGAATTCTGTGTATTTATCCATGACTGATATCGGCAAAGACATCATCATAGAAGTTGAAGATCGGGGCCCCGGTATCCCAGTAGCAGTTGAGCAGCAAATATTTAACCAAGGTTATAGCAGTAAAGAAGAAGGTGGTCATGGCTGGGGACTGTATCTCGCCAAGCAAATTGTCAATTTGCTGCAGGGTAGCATTCAACTTTCACAACCGGAAGCTGGCGGCACCCGGATTACCGTTTACTTGCCTAAAGAATTGCCACAATAGTACATTCAAGGTGGACAATGGTCCGCCAATAAGTAAATATCTAGCTGCTCAAGAATTTAGCCAAAACAATGATACAATTGAATTTTGACTAAGCCCCATCCAATTTCTAAGGTAATAGTAGATGCATAATATCAGTATTGTCATAGCAGAGGACGATCATAAAATCGCCGAGATTCAAAGGCGCTTTATTGATCGTATTGAAGGCTTTGAAGTACTAGGTATCGCCCATAGCACTATAGATGCCGAAGATATGGTGGAAGTTCTTGAACCTAACTTACTGTTACTAGACATCCATTTTCCAAAGGGCAACGGTCTGGAGCTATTGCGAAAGATTCGCAGCAGCAAAAGTGCCACTGATGTTATTTTAATCACCGCCGCCAAGGACGTCACTAGTCTAACCGAAGCGCTACACAGCGGCGTCTTTGACTATATATTAAAACCTTTAGTCTTCGATAGACTGCAGAGCGCTTTGCAGAATTATCGTGATCACAGCAAAAAATTGTCTGCCCTGGAGGCAAAAAGCCAAACCAGTCTGGATCAATCAACTGTCGATTTATTGTTACCGCGCAGCAATTCCCAGGCAAAATCAGCCACCGCTTCACTGCCTAAGGGTATAGACCCACTCACCTTAGAAAAAATCCGCAATATATTTTCAGAGGATTCAAAAGGTCACACCGCCGAGCAGATGGGGGAATTAGTCGGCAGCAGCCGTACTACCGCCAGGCGCTATTTAGAGTACTTAGTCAGTAGCTCCGAGTTGCGAGCCGACGTCAGCTATGGATCAGTGGGTCGCCCAGAGCGACTTTATATCCAGGCCGAAACCAAAACATAGCCCCTGCTGACAGCACACTTTGTGCCAATGATTTCAGCCACCAATCTTCTCACTTATTAACAGGCATCGCTGTATAATTGTCTGTGGATAAAATTGTAGTGCCCCGTCGCTGTGTCCAGCCAATAAAAAGCAAAATTAAGCTAGCTTGAACCTAAGCAAAGTGCGCCTGATAGGGGGCATAATTGTATTAGTCAGATGTGACTTGCCCTAGATATCATCACCAGATTTTGGTGATCGATTATAGACTGGCAGTGGCTCGGCGAAAATCTATCGCACCAAGCTATGGATGCAGGGTTCTAACTGAGGGGAATATTTACAACTGTAACTATCAAACTTTGGGAGGGGTACTGCACTGGAAAAGTGTGGATGTGATACTAGCAGAGCTACCAGCGGGGCAAGCTGCCACGCTGATAACTTGCTGGTTATGCTCTACTCTGAATCAAATACGTCCTGTTCTTTTCTCTGCCCTACTTTACTTCTGATGAAGTTCAGCAGCGGTTGTCCGAACAGCGCCAGCATGGCTATGGTCATAATCACAGCGGTCAACGGCCGCTCCCACAAAAAGCTCATGCTCTCGTCGTGGATCAACAGTGCGCGTCGTAAGTTATCTTCCAGCATACCGCCGAGGATAAAACCTAACAACATCGGCGCCAGTGGGAAATCTAACAACTTTAAGCCGATCGCCGCGATACAGATAATCACCATCACTTGAATATCAAAAGCGTTGAATGAAACCAGATAAACGCCAGTTAGTGAGAAAAACAAGATCAGCGGAATCAATATAGGTCTTGGAACTTCCAACAGCTTGGCGATGTAGGGGATCAGTGGTAAGTTGAGAATCAGCAGTACCACGTTGCCCAGGTACATAGAGACAATCACTGACCAAAACACATCCGGGTGATCGATAAATAATTGCGGTCCAGGTTGAATACCGGAAGCTATTAAAGCGCCTAACATAACGGCTGTAGTACCGGACCCCGGTATACCCAAAGTCAGTAGCGGCACAAAAGAGCCAGTAGAAGCGGCATTGTTGGCGGCTTCAGGGGCAGCCAGGCCTCTTAAAGAACCCTTACCAAAACCTAATTTGTCTTTTGCAGAGGCGAAATTTCGCTCAACACCATAGGCCAAGAAAGCCGCTATTGTTGCACCGGCACCGGGAAGAACACCGACCACAAAGCCCAGCACCGAAGAGCGGACTACAGTAGGTGCCACTTTTTTGATCTCTGCTTTAGTCAACTTCATGCTGCCCAGAGAACTGGTATTATTCACCTTTGACTGCTGTGCATCAGTACTCTTGTTCATCACTGACATTACAACTTCAGCCAGGGCAAAAGTAGCCATCGCCAGCAACAAGAAGCTCAAGCCGTCAATAAATTCTATCGAGCCGAAAGTAAAGCGCTCTACCCCATTAGACCTGTCTGTTCCCACTGTAGAGAGCATTAACCCCAGTACACACATCATCAGTGCTTTGAGAATATTACCTTTACCGGCGAACGCTGCCACTGCGGTTAAACCTAGCACCATTAGAGCAAAGTAATCACTGGACTGGAAACTAAGCGACACCGTTGCCAGCATCGGGGCAAAAAAGATTAAGAAGATCGCACCTATAGTACCGCCAACAAACGATGAGTATGCCGCGAGCGCCAGGGCTTTACCCGCCTGTCCACGCTGTGCCATCGGATAGCCATCGAAGGCCGTTACTACGGTCGATGCACAACCTGGGGCATTGATCAGAATTGAAGAAGTAGAACCGCCAAACACTGCTCCATAATAGACACCGGCCATCAAGATAATTCCCGAAGACGGATCTAAGCCGTAAGTTATCGGTATCATCAACGCGACCGCCGATACCGGACCCAGACCAGGTAACATGCCAATAAAAGTACCGGCAAAACAACCGACAAACAGCATTAACAAGTTGAAGGGCATAACTGCTGTGGTCACACCTATATAGATACCTTCCCACATAAATTTACACTCCCATCCATTGTAAAACAGCACCTGGGGCAAGATAGATACCCAACAACTGCGTTAGTCCATACCAAAATACTGTCACTAGCGGTAGCGAGCAGAAAAACATCAATGTTTTGCGCCGTTCTCCCAATAGCCAGTAACCGCATATCAAAAATAGCGTAGTGGCAATTAAGAAGCCCAAAAATTCTAACACTAAGCCGTAAGCGACCATTAATGCCATTAGTTTAGCCGCAATAACCCAATCTAATTTTGGCAATTCAGACTTTTGCTCATCCCTGGAGCCAAACAACAGTGCCAGAGATAAAATCACACCTATTATAGCGAGGACAGCAGGAAGGGTTTTAGCAGTGAATACTTCATATTCATCGCCGGGGTACATAGGAATGAGAGTAGTGGAATAACCGTAGGCGAGAGAGAGCGCCAGGAATATTAAACCACCGATACGGTTTTTAGCTATTGTCATATACATTAAGGGCTAACTTCAAAGTTAACCCTCCTCTTTAGTAGTGAAAGATCTGACTAAGTCTCGAATGAGACATCGAATTCGATAAACTCGGGACTTATTGAGAGCCTCCCTATAACGTTGATACTGTGAGTGACACAGCAAGTGCTGCGTCACTCAACAAAAGAGATACTATTTACTTAAGAAAACCTAACTCTTTCATTAGAGATCCCAATTGCTCTTCCTGCTGTTCCAGGAACGTGTAGAACTCATCAGCGTTCTTGTAAACGTTAACCCAACCGTTACGGCTGCGCACAGTTTCCCACTCAGGAGTCTTGTACATAGCTTCTAGAGTTTCATTCCACTTAGCCACTTGCTCCTTCGAAACACCAGGTGCTGCGAAGAATCCACGCCAGTTAGCAAAAACAGTAGCGTTACCCATTTCCGTCATGGTCTTAACATCTGGAGCATCAGATACACGTTCAGGTGCAGTGATACCTAAGATACGTACTTGTCCGCCTTTAGCCAGTGCCAAAGCTTCACCTAAACCCGTTGAAAGGATTTTAGCTTCTCCAGAAAGAAGACCGGCCATTGCCTTTCCGCCAGCATCGTAAGGGATGTACTTCAGGGTGCGAGGATCAAGGCCTTCAGCTTTAATAACCGCTGCTGCAACTAAGTGATCCAATGATCCACGAGCAGATCCGCCGGCAAACTTAAGTTTTCTTGGGTTCTCTTTAAACAGTGCAACCGCTTGGCTCCAATCTGTTAGAGGGCTGTCATTTTTAACGACAAAAGCGCCGTAATCGGCAATAGTACCGGCAACTGGCGTTAAATCACGGAAGCTCTGTGGGAATACTTTAGTGATAGAGCGCACAACGATTGGCGTTGAGTTAACCATCAAAGTATTAGGTGAATTCTTAGCAGTCTCGATTAGGTGAGCAATAGCTTTACCACCACCACCACCAGACATATTCTGGAATGAAGCTTCGTTAACTAAACCAGATTTAGTCAGGGCTTCACCAGTACCACGTGCAGTACCATCCCAACCACCGCCTGCTCCACCGGGGATCAAGAAATGAATTTTATCAAGTTTTGCTTCAGCGGCTACTGAAAATGAAAAACTGCTTAGTAGGCAACCTGTGATTGCAGCAGCTAGTAAAGTACGACGTTTGATAGACATGTTTTTCTCCTTGTTGTTTTCGTTATGAGAAACACAATAGAGGTTACATCCGCAACTGAACAGCTTATGAAATTAAAGGCTTTTTAGTTTATTCTGCACATTTTGTTCATAAAGTTCACGCGGTAAACAAAGTATTTCTCTGCGAAAAAATGGGTAAAACTGCAAGAAATTTTAAAATTATTGTAGGGGAAAAGGTAGCTGAACCGCACACTAAACAGTCCAGCTTCCAAAGTTACCGTGACTGGCAACTGATTGTTGTTAGCAATAGATAGATCGTGTGACAGCGCAGATGTTCCTCAACATTGAAAATATAGTTGAGTAATGACAGTTGTCAACTTTATCGGCCTAATTTTCATACAGATAGCAACTATTGCAAGCCTAGGTAGATATCGGTGATCAATGCATGTTCCGACACTTCTGGAAAAAAATTTAAATACTGAAAGAAACAGGGAAAATCAGCCAGACGCTGATTGTTTTCTATCAGCCATTGGTTATATAAGTAGCATACTGTCTCATCTAACTGGTCGTGCGAACCGATATGACGGATACAAGCGTAGCGCCCCGCCGGTATTACTTTGTTGACTACCCCCCATGCATTTTCAGCAACAGCTTGCTTAACTTCCCCGCAGACATCAAAGCGAAAGTCAGCCGGGTTAGTGGTTTTTGGATCAGTGTAAGCCAGACCGTAGGTACCACTGCTAGCAACAGGTGACAGCTTACTCTGCTTGCGCCAATCGATAAACTTCTCAATGCTATAATTTAGCTGCCCTACTGGCCCAATGTGTTCCAGCACAGCGATAAGTGTCTCAGGAAAGTCGATTATTTTTACATCCATCTGCACAGCACCCCTTGGAGTATTAAATTGATATTTTTCCAGCCAGGGCTCCCATAGAGGCTTATTCCTGAATTCACTAGGGGTTTGCGAAAAGGCTTTTTTAAATGCCCGACTGAAAGATTCCGGACTGGAAAAGGTGGCATCTAAAGCGATATCCAACACCGACTGCTGAGGATTAAAAACCAGTTGATAAGATGCTCTTTTCAACCGCAGCAACTGCAGGTATTTATACAAACTGATGCCGCTATATTCGCTGAATTGTCGATGGAAATGGAATTTCGAGAAACAAGCCACTTCACTCAATACCTCTAAACTCAAGTCATCATCTAAATGCTGCTCTATATATGAATAGACCAGCGCCATTTTTTGTTGGTAATTCAGATGTTGTACTTTTGCATTCATATTTTTAGATTTCACTGTATATCCTTAGAGAGTCTATATTGAACGCTTTTATATTTGAGTACCTGATCAATCTTGCTGTTTTTCAAACGTATTAAAGGTCGATAAATATTACCGCAGCTGTCAATCCATTGAATCTTGCTGTTGCCAAAAAACAAAGTGGTGTCTGATAAAATCACCTTTTCATAGCAATTTATATATTTCTCGATGTTTTTATTTTTGTGATTTGGCGCGAAAAACAACTAGTAAAACCACAGATTAACAAATTTTAAACTGTCATAAAAGCTAATGACAAACAGTATTTGCATTTAAGCAAAAGCTGAACAGCTTCCAGCGTAACACTCATAATTTTTGCTTACAATCAGTAGCTTGCATTGATTTTACAACTATGCGATAACAATTTAGCTCACTGAAATACTTAATTTATAGACAGGAAGTAATTTTTAATGATGCTATTTAGAATCATTGAAATGACATATTCATAATAGGAAATTACGCATGTTCAAGTTAGTACTGATCGAGAATCTCCCCGGTGGGATAGTCAATGAAATTCAATTATCACTTACTAGTGTAGTTGTCTTCGTCGCCAAAGCAGATGCCAGTTATAGCGTTTTTGATCAGTCGACTATGCAACCTCCCACTGGATTAGTTCTCAAACGCAAACAAGCTGAACTAGAAATAGAGGTAGATCAGCAATTAGTGGTCAGCATTGAAAGCTTCTTTATCAGCCCCGCTGGTACCACTAGTACGGCACAGTTCAGCATTGATGGCTCCACATCTGAGTCCATGTTAATCACAGCAGATACCGCCAGCAGTCTGGGAGAGGAAAATATCGTTTGGCAATTAGCTGATGAAGCGAGTAGTTCTTTTGCCCCACTGGCCGTTTCAGGCATAGTTCTAGGGACCGCTGCTGGCACAGCTGGGGGCTCCGCTGCAGTAGCGGTCGCTGCATCGTCATACAATATGGTCATATCGGCATCCGCCGGTATTTTGCAATCGCTAGTCACCGTTAAAATCTACGATAAAGACGGTAACTTACTGGCGACTCAAGAGCACAATTTTTCCAGCGGCCCCCTGAGCTTTAAAATAACAAATGGCTATCAGGGGCCTATATTAGCCAAAGTTGAAAACAGCAACGGAGCGACTGTCGACTACATCAATGAAGCAAGCAACCAACTGGTAGATTTAGGCACAGATCTCAGGGCGATGGCCAGCTCAAATGGTACCGACGATGTCGCCATTAATATTACCCCAGTGACCGAATTGGCAGTGCGCAAAGCCGGCATTACCGGCAATACCCTAACAGCGGCAGATTTAGCCAACAACCAAAAAATAGCCGATCTTTTTGGTATTGATGACATTCTCGGGCCTGCGGTTACCGTTCTCGATACTCAGTACGATGCCAGTAATGGCTTAAGTGCCGCCGAAAAATACGGCAACTTACTGGCGGCACTGGCCGGTTCCGACGATAGCAGCGGTGGCCAAAAACAAACCTTAGACCAATTAGAGACACAAATTGTCGATAACAGCTCCAATCTGGCACTGACCCAAGAGGGCGTTAAGTTAATCAAACAGGGACTCGACTATTTTGAAGGGGGTGTCAATGCCGCTAAGGCAGATCTACAAAACTCGCTTCTTATGGCACCGCTTATAGAACAGGCGAATGATGGCCTAACACTGGCGGAAGTTAACGCAGGTGTGCTGGTCCAAGTGGCCGGGGCTAAAATTGGCGACACGGTCACTTTACACTGGGGTGATCAAGTCATCATTCATACCGTTCTTAGCTTGAATGCGCAAAATTCAGTAGAAATCACCATCGCCAGCAATATCGTCTCGGTTCATCAAGGCAAGGTTGCAGTCTCCGCGCAAATTAATGGTGGCAAACAGAGCCCTGCGGTGATTATCGATGTCGACAGCGAAGCGCCAACAGTCACCATCATTATGACAGACAGTGCACTAAAAACCGGTGATACATCCTTAGTTACTTTCACTTTTAGTGAGACGCCAATAGGATTCGCCCAAGACGACATCAGCGTCCAAAACGGCAGTTTAAGTGACATTATCGTTAACAGTACTGACGACAAGATCTATACCGCTACCTTCACGCCCAGCGCCGATATTGAAGAGACCACTGAAGTCATCAGTGTCACCGGGTATTTGGATGAGGCGGGGAATACCGGTACCACTAATACATCTGATAGTTATACGATTGATACTACAGCGCCAAATGTGACCATTACGATGGCAGATGCTGCATTACATGCAGGTGAGACCACACTAGTTACCTTTACTTTTGATGAGACACCCACAGGCTTTACCGAAGGTGATGTTAGCGTCGAAAACGGCAGCTTAAGTGACTTTACCGTCACTGCTGACGTTAAAGTCTATACCGCGACATTTACTCCGACTCCCAATATCGAAGACAGCACTAACATTGTCAGTGTCGGGACTGGTTATACGGATACGGTGGGGAATACCGGTACCGCTAATACTTCTGATAATTATACGATTGATATTACAGCGCCAAATGTGGCCATTACGATGGCAGATGCTGCATTACAGGCAGGTGAATCCACACTAGTTACCTTTACTTTTGATGAGACACCCACTGGTTTTACTCAGGGAGATGTAACGGTAGAAAAAGGTAGCTTAAGTGGCTTTGCAGTAACGGCTGACGATAAAGTCTATACCGCGACGTTTACCCCCACTGTCAATATCGAAGACAGTACTAACATAGTCAGTGTCGGAACTGGTTATACCGATGCCGCGGGCAATCCAGGTTCCGCTAATACTTCGGCTAATTATACGATTGATACGACAGCGCCGACTGTGGCCATCACTATGGCAGATACGGCCTTGAAACTAGGTGAAACAGCACTGGTCACTTTTACTTTTAGTGAGACTCCCACTGATTTTACTCAGGGAGATGTAACGGTAGAAAAAGGAAGCTTAAGTAGCTTTGCTGTCACTGCTAATGACAAAATTTATACCGCCACATTTACGCCGGACGCCAGTATTGAAGACAGCACCAACATCATCAGTGTCAGCACCGATTATACCGATGCCATAGGTAATCCCGGTACTGTTGCCAATTCAGTTAACTACAGCGTTGATACGCTAGCCCCGTCCCTGATCGGTAGTAACCCTCAGGATGAAGCGGCCAGCGTTTCAGTTAGCGATAACCTAGTATTAACTTTCAGTGAAAACATTCAGTTTGGCAGCAGCGGTAGCATTGTGCTTAAAGCCACTGGAGCTAATGATATTATCATTGATGTCGCCAATCACAACAACCAGCTGAGCATCAGCGGTGCCACTTTAACCATCAATCCCAGTATCGATTTAACAGCCGGTATCCAATATTCGATACAAATAGACGCCAGCGCCGTTGTCGATACCGCAGACAATAACTATCCGGGGATAGCGGATGAGACCACTCTTAATTTCAGCACCGCGCTGGATCCCAGCATCGTCGTGTTTGATCTCACCGACGGCCTGAGCTCTAGTCACTCGGGAAGAGAGTTTCAGGCAAATATCGATTACACCATCTATATACAAATAGATTCTGTCTTCGACTCCAACGACCGTATTAGCTTTGACAGCCTTCATAAGTGGACCGGTGGAAAAAATCTCGGGGCCGGTGACAAAATCATATTAGTAGGTACTGGCACTGCCATCACAGGCCATAACGCAAACACTCTCAATTACACCCAGTCTCAGCCTGCGTCTGGCAGCTTCTATGAATGGAAAACCGCCTCAGCAATGGATAATCAATTGCTATTCCTCGGATTATCAGCCGGTGGTTTTATTATTACCAAGCGCAATACTACAGTTGCTAACTTCAGTTTGACAATTTGGGATGGGACTATTGCAGCCGGTGTAAGCGTTAATATCGGCACCGCATTGCCGGCTAACGTAGCTACCTCGCAGGGGGTATAAATATTTCTTGCTATTGCCGCTCTGGCAGCAGGGCGAATAGTTTACAGCGCACTTCGTTGCCAAGCCGGTAAATACATATGCAACTACTCAGTATTTTAAGAAAACAGGCAGAGTATCAACAGTACGCTGACCTGAAAATTACTTGTCTGGATTTTTGGGAAGATAATCCAGAGCCCGCTATTTTGCCGCTGTTAGCCCTGGCTTATAGCCACCTGGGGGAGCGCCAGTTAGCCATACAGTGCCTAGAACATGCCTGCAGCTGTCAGGGACAGTACAACCCAGCCGCCAAAGTCGATCTGGCAGCGGTACTGATACAGATGCAGCGCTTAAGTGATGCACAAAGTCAATTGCAGCAAGCGTTGCAGCAACAGCCCAACCTCCCGCTGGGGATCGCGCGCCTGGGCCACTGCGAGCTATTACAGGGAAACCTCGTCAGCGGTCAAAAATTACTTGAACACGCCCTGCAGCTGGGTCCAAAGTACTTTCCTGTGAGGTTGTTGTTAATCCAGCTGCATATCCAACAAACTGATTGCGCATTGGCACAACAGTGTATAGACAAGGCACTGGCACAATTACAACAATCAACTGAAGAGCTCTCACAGGTTGTTTTAGAGCACTATCAACAACAGCTGGATAATCAGCAATTGCTGACCTGGTTACTGGCAACAGAATACTCCCAGATTGAGCAGTGGCTCGAGCAACAAAAGTCACAACAGCAAAGCCTGGTCTTTGAGCACTGGCTGCTGCTCTACGGCCGGTTACTGGCCGAGCGGGACTTGCACCCTCAGGCAGTAGATATTCTCAATCGCTATTATCGCCAGCAGCCGGACAATATCAGCTTGCTATTACCGCTGGCAGAATTACTGCAACTGCAGGGGTTCTTTTTGCAGGCGATACAGTTAATGCGTAAAGCACTGCCACAACATGTCGATAATATCGATCTGTTAGTGCAACTTGGCAGCGCCTGTCTACAGCGCTTTGATGGCCAGGCGCGCGAGTGTGCCGAGCGCGCCCTGCTCTTAGCCAAAGCGTTAACTAACGACCCACTGCACGTTACTGCCAGAGGGCATTTACAAGTAGCCAGAGCCGCTAATTTATTGGCGCTCGTTGAATCTCAACAGCAAAATTTCCCGTTGGCGCAGCGCATGTTTAGACAGATCATCAGCGAGCGCCCGGATTTTATTCCGGCATTACAAGGGCTGGGGCAGCAACTGATGCAACAAGGTGAGCTGGCAGAAGCGGTCAGTTTATTTAAACGTATCGTGAAAATCGACCCGCTCAAGGGGCACTCATCGCTGATCAACGCGCGGCACTTTCCCGAGCAAGAGCAAACCTTAGAGAAAATGGCATTGGCGGCGAATCAGCCCAGCTTAGAGGGGCCGATACGTGCCGGTATTTTGTTTCAGCTGGCAGCGGCATGGGAGCAGCGCCAGCAATTTCAAAAGGCCTTTGAGTTCGCCATAGCGGCAAATAACGCCAGTAAAAGATTTTTACCTTATAATGCCAGCGAACACCGTCAGCAAATGGCGCGTATCCGCTGCAGCTTTTGCGCCGAGCTGTACCGTCACCGAGCCAATTCCGGGGTTGATTCGCAACTGCCGATCTTTGTTGTTGGCATGCCACGCTCTGGAACTACATTAGTCGAACAAATTTTAGCGGGCCACTCGCAGATATTTGGCGCCGGGGAACTAAGCTTGATCCCGCAGCTGCTGCAGGGCTTAAACAGATGGGAGCGACACTCGGGCTCCGGGCGCAGCTATCCGGATTGTATCGATGATTTAACCGCTGAGGTCTCTCAGGGAATAGCCACTCATTATTTAACCCAGCTGGCCGAACTCGCCCCGCAGGCTCAACATATTGTCGATAAGCTGCCACATAACTTTGAAAACATCGGCTTGATAAAATATTTATTGCCTGAGGCTAAAATCATTTCAGTGCGCCGCGACCCGCGCGATATCGCCATCTCTAACTACTTTACCGACTACCAGGCCAAGCATTCAGGGATGGGCTTTGCCTACGATTTGCAAGATATAGGTGAGCAGCTTACCGATCACAACATGCTGATGCAGCACTGGCAACAATTATTTCCCGGAGAAATTCTCGAGATCAACTACGAGCAGATAGTCGATGACTTAGAGGCCAGTGCCAGGAAAATGCTCAGCTATGTTGGCCTGCAGTGGCAACCGCAAGTACTCAAATTTAACGAGTTACAGCGCAGCGTTAAAACCGCCAGTGTCTGGCAAGTGCGCCAGCCGCTGTACAGCAGTTCCAAGGGTAAGTGGCGGCGCTATCAGCAGTTTCTCAAACCTTTGATCAAGGCCACCAATTCAGCGATACGACCTAAACCAATTAACATGCTAACACTGCCGGAACCCGGACTGTTGAATGCGGGTGTCAGTGCTTACCAAAGTGATGAGTTAGCTGGGGCTGAGCTGAGTTTAAAAAAATTATTGCACCACATCCCCGAACACGGGGCCGCCAATTATATGCTCGGTTTAGTGTATTTGAGTAGAGGATTGATTAATCAGGGGGCGGAAAAAATTGAACTGGCACTGAAAATAGTCCCCTGGCATAGGGAGTGGCGGGATAATTTGTGCAGAGCCTACCAACTGCTGAATAAACCAGATAAAGCCCGACAAATACAAAATTCCAGCCAAAAAAGCAGCGCTGACGATCAATCAGCTGATACAGACAGCGAGCGACAGTTTTCACATTCAGTGGCCACTAGTGCGGATAATCTGCGGCGCTAGCAGCACCTTGACAATACTCGTTATCGGATAATTGGGAAGCCTAAAAATAATGAACAACTTTCTAAAAATAAAAATATTAGCGCTGCTACTGGTCACAATTTTCTACAGTCAAAACAGCTCAGCGGCGGCCAAAGCTAGCGAAAACTCACTCTCGGGACTTGCCCATGCTCTGCAGACCACAATGGCCCACCACCCTGCCCTGAAAGGCAAGCAGGCAGAAATGAGCGCGCAGAACTACACCATTGAATCCACCAGAGCCGGACGTTTTCCGAGCATCAGCGGACAACTCGGTCAACAGAGCAATGGCAGGCATCAAGGTTCTATCCGCCTGCAACAGCCACTTTGGACCTTTGGCAAAATTGATACGGCCATCAAGCATGCGCAAGCAGGCCTACTGACACAATCCTGGCAGTTGTTAGAAGTGCAGCGCTTATTAATAGAAGATACTGCCGCAGCTTATGGTAAATTGCAGGGTATACGTCAGCGCGCTAAAGTCGCCAACAGCAATGTTGCCGCCCACCAGCGGTTATACCAACAAATAAAACGTCGACAGCAGGGGCAGATGGCCTCTAAAGCCGATACCCGCCTCGCCTACTCAAGGTTACTGCAAGCTAAAACTCAGCGGCAGAGTATTAGCGGGGAGCTAACGATAGGACTGAACCAGCTACAGGCAATTACCCAAATTCAGGTGAATTCCAGCGCTAACATCGACCGGAAACTTGTTGTATTACCAGCATTGCAACAAACCGCGCAACTGGCAATAGAGAACAGCGCCGTGTTGCAAGCCAAGCGTCAGGATATTGAAGCCAAGAGATTAAAGGTTAAACAACAGAAAATTTCCACCCTCCCCAGCCTTTACCTGCGCCTGGAACGCGACCTTGGCCACTCATATACCTCTGCAGATTCGACCCGTTTGAGTCTAGTGTTAGAGGGAGACGTACAGGGGCTAGGTTATGTCTCTCGGGCCCAAGTTAAAAGCGAAACAGCCCGATTGAGCGCAGCCAAATTGGACTTGCAAGTGGCGCAAATAGATATCAACCGGCGGATCAAAACGCTGATGATCAACCGTGACTTGCAGCAACTGCTAGCCCGCTCGCAGAAACAGGCCATCAATGCCGTAACCGGCACCATGAATTCTGTTACCCGTCAATATCAAAGCGGTCGAAAGTCCTGGATAGAGGTATTAAACACTAGGCGGGAGCTCAACGAATTGCGTTTACAGCTGGCCAAAATCAACAGCGACTGGTTAGTTTCATCTCTGCGAGTGGCCACACTCATCGGCAACTTAGATGAACTGGCGGGAGCAACCCAGCGATGAACACTGCAGCGGCTTTCTCGTCGACAACCGCTGACAAAGAGATGCTACAGCGTGCCGTTCCCGCGGTACTTATAAAGTTACTATTGGAGCGTCTTAACGTTGCAGTAAAAGATGGCGCCCTGGCCAAAGTTTGCCGGCACTCAGCCCAGTTTGAGCTGACGGGGCCCGTACAGCGACTGCAGCAGATATTTAAGCAATTAAAAATAAAGGGCCTGCAAGCGACCTTATTGCACTGGAACCGCTTTGATCAACACAGATTACCCGCCCTGCTTCTACACAGTGGTCAGTGGCAACTGATCGAGCGCAATGCCGATGGAACTCTGCAGTTAATCAACCAGAAAATGCAAGTCAGTGGTTGCTCAGAGGACGATTTATCTGTTGCTCCGGTGCTCTGGGTACGCAACGCTGCCAGCTTTCAACCAGCATCTAGCGAAGATGAAAGCGGCAATAGCGCCGCCCGCTTAGTACTTAAACAAGTTTTTAAACGCCCTAAATGGATACTCGATGTATTGATAGCCACAGTACTGATCAATATTATCGCCATCGCCACTTCGCTGTTTGCCATGCAAGTTTACGACCGGGTAGTACCCACTTTGGCCTACGCCACCCTCTGGACCTTAGTAGCCGGGATGGGTGTTGTTATCGCTCTGGACTGGCTGCTAAAAAGGGTACGCGCGCGCACTTTGGACAGCGTTTCTTGTGCGGTCGACAAAAACGTCTCACAGCAAGTCTTTGAGCATGTAATGCAACTGCAGTTAGATACTCGCCCTCGCAGCTTAGGCACTATGGCAGCACAAGTGAGTGGGCTGGACAGCGTCCGACAGTTTTTCACCGCAGGGATCATTTTTAGTTTGATCGACATGCCCTTTGCGCTGTTGTTCATTTGTTTCATCTATATCATCGGCGGGCCTATCGCTCTGGTGTATGCATCACTGCTGCCGATTGCCGCTATATTAGGTTTTATCACCCAGAAACGCTTGCGCCGATTGCTCAAGCAGCAGTTGCTGCGCAGCCACGAGCGGCAGGGGTTACTGGTAGATGTTATCCAAGGGGCTGAGTCAGTACGCGCTAACAATGCCAGCTGGCAGTTCTCGCGCAAGTGGCGCGAGATCAGCGCCACTATCTCCAGCTACAATATAAGACAAAAAGCCATTGCCAGCACTGGCACTATTAGTACCGGCAGCCTCGCCACCAGCGCTTACATCGCGGCGCTGGTAGTCGGCGTCGGCCAAATAGAAGCGGGTAACTTGTCGATGGGAGCCCTGATCGCCTGCAGCATTTTGGGTGGCCGGGTGATTGCTCCGATTTCACAGAGTGTTCAGTATTTAGCCCAGTGGCAAAATGTCTCTCAGTCACTGGCAATGGTCAATAAACTGTTGCAACTGCCCACCCAGCGGCGCCCGCAGCAACACTTGCTGTTGCCTGAGACGGCCCCTAAAACGTTAACCTTGCGGGATATCAGTTTTTCCTACCCCAACTCTGCGGTGCGCCAGCTAAAAATTGATTCTCTGTCTTTGCAAAGTGGTGACCGAGTGGCCCTGCTGGGCCCCATTGGCTGCGGAAAATCTACCTTGCTTAAATTACTCGCCGGACTGTATCGACCCTCTCAGGGTTGGGTCCGTTTAGGGGACGCTGATCTGTGGGAAATTGACCCGAACATTGTCGCCGAGCATGTCAGTTACCTACCGCAGAGCGTGCACTTATTCAAAGGTACGCTGCGCAGTAATTTAGCGCTCTGCGGTGCGATCAGCGATTCTCAGCTGTTACGGGTCTCGAGTGAACTAGGCATTGACCAGATAGCGCAGGACAGCCCACTGGGCATGGACTTAGAAATCACCGAGGGAGGCGCGGGCCTCTCCGGTGGGCAGCAGCAGCTGTTGGGCCTGGGGCGGCTGTTATTAACCCGACCCACCATCTGGCTGTTGGATGAGCCCACCGCCTCACTGGATCAGGCCAGCGAAAAGCAGGTATTAGCGGCGCTGAAAACCTATGTCAGACCTGAAGATATACTGCTAATTTCTACCCACAGGCCAGCACTGGCAGCGCAACTTGCCAAGCGTATTCTGATTATGCGCCGCGGCGAAATAGTCGCCGATGGAGATCCCAGCACAGTGCTGCCAAAATTCGCAGCAGTTGCAACCAACACCACACAACACACCAGGCGCGCTGGCAACAGCTTGCCGGAAAAAGTCAGCACGCTTAAGGCGCGGGAGTAAATCATGTCATTTGATAGCATTTTTTCCACTGACAGCGCTGCTTTAGAGAATTACCATAAACGCAACTTTTCACCACTGCTCTGGGTACTACTACTGGGGTTGTGTGCATTTTGCTACTGGGCTTCACAGTTTCGTATTGACCAAGTCGCCAGAGCCAACGGGGAAGTCATCGCCAGCTCCCGGGTGCAAATCATTCAAGCGGTGGACGGCGGTGTGCTGGCGCAATTATTGGTCAGAGAGGGAGACAATGTCAAACCAGGACAAGTGTTGGCGCGCTTAGACCCGAGTCGTTTTGGTGCTTCGGTGAAGGAAATAGATGCCAGGTTATCGGCGCTAAATGCCAAAGCAGTGCGCCTGCGAGCAGAAGTGACCCATGCAGAAAAACTGCTTTTTAGCGCCACTGAACTACGCTTTGAGCACATAGTAAATGTAGAACGCGCGCTGTTTCAACAGCGCCGCTCAAGTCTACAGGCCGAGCTTAAAACTCTGCAAGTGGCGCTGGATCTGGCCAGCGAAGAAATGATGTTGATAGAAAAACTGTCGGGCTTAGGTGATGTCAATAAAGCGGAAGTCATAGACGCAAAGCGGCTGTTAAACGAAGCTGAAGCTAAGCTGATCCTGCGCAAAAACCGCTACTTAGAAGAGGCCAGTTCGGAACTGACTAAAGTGCAGGACGGCATAGCGCAAAACTCACAAATATTGGCACAGCGCCAGCAGCAACTAGACGACAGTGTGTTTCGCGCTCTGCTACCGGGGATTGTTAAAAATATCAACATCACCACAGTCGGAGGAGTACTGCGCAGCGGTGAAGAACTGATGCAAATCATCCCCATAGAAGATGAATTGATTATTGAAGCCAAAGTGCGTCCGGCTGACATTGCGCAAATAGCTAAAGGATTGGATGCGACCATTCGCTTTGACCCCTTCGATTATACGATTTACGGTGGTGTCCGCGCAAAAGTAGTCTACGTCAGTCCCGATACTTTAAAAGAGCAGACCCAACGCGGTGAAGAAATTTACTACCGGGTACACTTATCGTCAACCACTAATCCAGTCAGATCAACTACCGGTAAACAGTTGGATATTCTCCCGGGAATGACCGCCCAGGTGGACATACGGACCGGCGATCGCACAGTGTTGGAGTACTTGTTGAAACCGCTGCGCAAGACTCTTTCTCAGGCGTTTGGAGAGAGGTAGAGCAGCCGTCAGTAACTATTCTGACCTCATACACATAAAAAGAAACCAGGTGAGATACTTTAAGTGCATAAAAAGTGGTGAGGCGTTAGGTTATCAATTGGGTATAGGAGATAGTCTTGAACTGCGAAATAAGGCAATTTGGAAGTTGCTATCGTACCTATTGATTATTGCTCAGACTTCGTCATCTCTAGAATAAGCTCCTCAGAGACTCTTGGATCGAATGTATAACCTTGACTGCCCATTAGTGCGCGACAATTTGTCGCATACTAATGAGCAGTCGATAAATAACTTTTATTAAAAAGTCGGAATATAATTATGGCTACTAATGTAAGGCTAGATGATAGTTTTGTTATTGATGCCAGAGTTCATGCCGAAGGTCGATCTGTACCTAAGCAAATAGAGTATTGGTCCAAAATCGGCCGGAGCATGATGGATAACCCAGACCTATCCTATGAGTTTGTGCGCGAATCCTCACTTGCTACTGGAGAAGTAAAACAAGGGCTAACAAAGAGATCTGTCAGGAGAACAAAACAAGATTGATGTCTATAAGCCCAGGCGTTTCACCAGCGCATTATAAAAATTATCAGACTCCAAGCTAAAGATAATTGAGGATGAGATTGATGTAATCATTGAAAATCCTGGAATTGGGGTGGCTAAAAAAGATGATTTTTCTCATATCAAGAGTACATAAGTTTGATATCGGTAATTCCCAGGCTTTACCAGGTAATTCTAGGGATGACACAAAAATTGAGATTATCCTACTCAGTTTGGGCTCCCATGAAATTCTTTATAAGAAGATAATATATCGCAGAAAGGCAGAAATCAGACTGATTAATTCTTAGCGTGGTTTCCGGAAAACACCGGTATAACCCACATTCGATATGGGTCAACTTCTCTTTGCTTGCAATAGTACGCTTTAGACTGCTCTATATTCCCACGATTTTCTTATTTTCCAGGATTCATACCCCGTGGTTCTTTCTGTCGTTGCTGGGAGGATTATTACCTTGTAAATAATACCGCGATAGCGGTTTATTCCATTGACACAAAGCGGTTCTATTAATACCAGGGATTAACCTCGCGATCACAGAAATTGCCCTGTTATCTTTGCTTCTCCATCGCATCAGTAATCATCCCACGCTTATCAATATTTGATCCAATAGAATTCACTAACAAGGGATTTTCGCAACTCTTCGCTGATGTCGACCGCCTTCGAAGTCGGTCTTCAAGAAAGCATCAGCAATTTCTTTTGCCAGTTCTAAACTTACATATCTGGCAGGAATTGATAGGATATTTGCATCATTATGGGACCTGGCCAATTCAGCCAACCCAGTATCCCAAGCTAACGCACAGCGTATTCCTTGATGTTTATTCACCGTCATTGCAACACCGTTACCGCTTCCGCAAATGATAATTCCCAAATCAAAATCATTCCTTTCAACGGCCAATGCTAGAGGATGAACAAAATCAGGATAATCACACGAATGGGTATTGAAAGGACCAAAATCTTGTGTTTCTATTCCCTGACTTTCTAATTGAGAAATAATTTCTTTTTTGTATTCAACACCGGCATGATCGCCACCTAATGCAATTTTCATAGTTTCAACCAAAGACCTTTTGACTGTTGTTTATGTGCTTTTTTAATTCTTCATGATGTTATGAAGAGTCATCGACTCTATTGGCTGCTAGTTTATATTAATAGTAAAAAGACCGATTTTGGCCGATACCCTCGGTTGCCAGCCACACATTTAGGCTCGCTAATCTGGCCGGGAAACTGCGCAGCATGAGACTTTTCAGACATTTCGCAAAGCACATTCAGAACGTTGCAGAGAATCCGGGCAAGAGTACCTATCGACCAGATTAGGTATCTGATTTTCTAGGGGTTTACATTTATGCGAACAAACAGTTTATCGCCGATAAACTTGATTCCCACGAGCCGTCAGTTCAATCTCAGCTTATCTTACACATGAGGCTTTAAGTCTTTAGTTTTATCAGAATAGATATCATCGCAGTACATATATTCATGAGTGTGGATCAAGGTTTTTTGCGCATCAATCAATACGACACCATAACAGGGAGCTTCATAGGAATACTCAAGCTGGTGATCTTCCTGGAACGGCATATTCAGCCAGACCTGATGATTGGTGCCTCGCAATGTGCTAAAAGGAATTCCCAGCCATTCGCCATGAATCGGGCGATGGACATGACCAAAAAAAATCTGCCGGATGCGGGATTTATAGGGTGTGATGGTGTTCTCAAACTCCTCTTTCTGCACCAGACCAATCTTATCCAAATAGGGAATACCGACATCAAAGGGTGGGTGGTGCATGAATAAATAGATAGCAGCTGCTGCATCTGACAACTGATTTTCCAGCCATTTCAGGCGATCTTCACACAGCCATCCCGAAGAGGTTCCCTCCATCAAACTGTCTAAGAAAATCAATCGCCCCTGATCTGTGTCCACGCTTGATTGCACATAACCGTTTACGTCACAGGCGATATTTGGGAAAGCTGCTTTAAAATTTTCCCGATTGTCGTGATTACCCAGTAATAAATGCAATGGCACTTGCAGCTTGGAAAGCGCATCTGCAAGTGCCGTATATTCTTCCGGGGTACCCCAGTTGGTTAAATCACCGGTAATAAAGGCACAATTCGCATCCTTATGTGAACGATTGATGTCTTCAATTGCCAACTTAAGGCGCGCATGCGGATCCAGTCCAAAAAGTCTTTTGCCTTTCTCAACCAAATGAGTGTCAGTTAGATGGATCATTTTCAACATAATGACATTCTCTTTTCAAGGTAAATTATCTTCAGGTCAACGCGACAGCACTTGCCTCTTCTAGCCACAGCAATATTCCCTCACTCAGCTGGCCCCGATACTTTATGATTGACAGAATGACACTCAGGGCATGCCGTACAGTTACTGATACAGGGAACAGCTACCCGGTCAGGCATTTTAAAAGCTCGCTTATTTATCCAACCTTTTGCACCATAGCTACAAATTCATGCCCATTCGACATGGGGAAGCACAATACCCGCATCGTGCCCCTTCCAAGTGTGCCTATCGCTAAGCTATACAGCTGCTACCCTGACTTTTACCACAACAGCAGTGGCGTTGGTGGCGCATGCTAGCATTCAAGTAAAATCATATAAGATTTTGAAATAGCTAAATTAAGAGAGTAGCACTTGGTCATAAAGCAGACCATATAAGGCTGAATAAAATAATTTACCGACAGTAACCATTGAGTGACAATAGTGTGAAAGCAACACAGTTATTGCTGTTGTATATATTAGGTAAAGCTGACTATGTAAATGAGAGGGATAGCAGCAAAAAAATGTAATATTTTTGTCAATGCAAGTAGTAACTGCTACCCAGTCGACTCAACCCCAAGTAACCGTTAGAAGTTACCTGGCAATCATTTTTAGGCCCAGATGCGTAGTCTGAGTATCACTGGCTACTAATTGATTTAATCTGAAAATTCCCCAGGCTATTCGCCAGATTGAAAAAGTGCATCGGGTCTCCATCTCCATAGCCCAGTAGTATATGGCCGCTGTCAAAGCCATTCAGCGCGGCGTCATAACTGCGCCATTCACCTTCTATATATGCTTGCGCCCAGGCGTGCGGCACAAAAGTTTGTCGCAGACCGGCAAAGTTATCTACATAGGCTATACCGGTTGCCACTCGGGCGGGAATGCCCACCGCTTTTAACATCGCCGCTAACAACAGGGCGTGTTCGGTACAATCCCCCTGCTTACTTTTAAGAACTTCTAGAGCACTGGCATAGCCGACCCCTAAGTTTTTTTCGCTAATGTAGCTGCGCACAAAGTTTTCGATGTTTTTTGCCGCTTTTGTGGCAGTAGCGGCATATCCTAATGCCTGTTTAGCCAGGGCAATAATCTGCTGATCATCGTTTTGCACCCACCGGTTTGGCTGCAAATATTCAACAATGGTCTGGTCTTTGCCATTGTAAGGATAGGTGCCAAGATCCCCTTTGAGAGGCGTTACCTGCAGTTCTATTGCGCCATTTACGCGCCTCACCGACTGCTCAGAAGTGTTTGGAAAAAGTACTTTTGAGCTTTCAGTGTGAATAGTATACTGCAGAGTAGATTGTGCCTGAGCGGGGCTGATAGCGAGCGGTGAGCGAGTAAATGCAGCAGTGAAAAAGTCTGATGGCTGGTTGGGACTAAGGGCATATTGCTCTGTGCTGGCAATCATTTCCATACTGGAGCCCATCATCGGCATGATGACTTTTTTCAGATTCATGTCCTGATCCATATAAACGGTCATCTGCATATCGGTAGCGCCCATCAACATCTGTTGTGATACTTCAGTCAGGCTCTGCACGGCTCCCAGTAAATCAACGTTTTTAGATTCTCCGATCAGTACTTTGTTGGGTGCGGCCTGCAGCGCTCCTATCATATAAGCTTGGAACTGATAGCGGGTGCCTGGCACTGATCCGCGTTCTACTGCCAACAATCTCTGCCCTTCGTATAACAAATATTCTGGGTCCCATTGTTGCTGCTGGGTCAGTACTTGCCCCGATGATTGAATCTCAATATTGAGCATCCCAGCGCTGGAGATGACTCCTTTAATGACGACTCTGTCCGCTCCCTGCTCTGTGATAGAGCTAAAACTAAGTGCTCTGCCAGTAGTAGTTTCTACACTCTGTTCCAGGCTTTTCATATTAATCACTGCACCGCCGCGATTAATCTGCATCTGCATAGTCACAGTAGTGGTCACGGTATCATCTTGTACAATGCGCTGAATTTTTGAATAGCCGGACTTTTTCCCCGCCAGAAACAGTGCCAGCCACTGTGTTTCATCAATGCTTTGCGCTTGCTGATCAATCTGATTACTGGCAAAAGTACTACTGCCAATTAACAGAAACAGCAGTGCGACCAGCACGGAAAATCCTTTTTGCCAATTAACCTTCATTTCTCATCCTTTATTTCAACCACTGCGCATAACACTCAAGCTTTGCGCTTACTCACTGCCAGGAATAACCCCGGCAGTATCAACAGCGCTCCAAGCAAATGAAAACTTTGTAGCTGTTCATCTAAAAAAAGCCAGGCCATCGCCGCGTTGTACAAGGGGATCGCATACATCACTAATGAAGCTTTAGAAGCCCCTAATATTTTTTGAATATGCGCATAAGCTGCATAGGCGCTGATCGATGAAATAATCGCCAGAAAGGCGATAGTTATCACAAAGGTATTCATAAATGCTGTGTCTAAGACCAGCGGTAACTGTTGATATATTTCTAGTGCCGCAAAGGGCGCCAGCGCTATCACTCCGCCTACCGACATAGCAGCAAAGCGTAAAAATAGGCTCAATCGAGTTTTTAAATGCCCCTGCCACAACGAGTAAAAGCCCCATGAAGCGGATGCCGCCAGTATCCACAAATCGCCCACAGTGAAATTAAGTGCAGCCAGCACTTGCCAATCGCCCTTTGCCACTATCACAAGCACTCCGGCAAAGGCAAAGAGCACCCCCAACAATTGGCGTTTGTTTAACTGTTCCTGATACCAAAGCCTGGCAAACAAAATGATAAAGATCGGCGACAGCGCATAGATCAGACCTATGTTAGTAGCAGTCGTGGTTTTAGCCCCCAGGTAGGGAAAGGCGCCGCAGATACCCATACCTAGAAAGCCAAGCAGCAGCAGTTGCTTCCACTCGGCCGCTAAAATGCCTCGCACTGCCCAAAGTTTCACACCGATGAAAGGTAGCAGCACTAATACTGCCACCAGCCAGCGGGTAAATGCCAAGGTAAAAGGAGGGATGATATCAGCCACCGCTCTGGCCACTATCATGTTGCTACACAACAGCGCCGGGGTTAGCAGTAATAAAATTAAAGCCCAGGCCCTGGGCGAAAGTAAGGTAGTTTTTGTAGTCGGGTGAATATTTGCAGATGTGGACACTGGTTTGTATGACTCCTGAATATAAAATGGCAACTTTGCAGCTATCCCCTGCTCGCCGCATAGTTATCACATAAATGGGCAACTAATAGCCTTAAACGCTCCGGGATAAATTTTGATTGGGCGTATTGTAATCTAAGCACGCCCTGATAGTTATGCTTTAAAGACCAGTTAGGCAACACTGGTAGTAAGTTGCCATTGGCGAATTCAGGATTAGCGACGAAATCGGGCAACACACCAATACCCAGACCGTGCTTGATAGCATTCAGGCGCATTTCTGAGTGATTGACACTGTAGCGACCACTGACCTCTACCTTGGCCATTTTTTTGCCACAACTCATCTCTAAAATACTGTCATGACTGCTCTCGCCTAAAGTGATGCAACTGTGTCCGGCCAGCTCGTCCGGGTGCTTAGGCATTGAATGCTCTGCAATATAGCCAGTGCTGGCACAGAGCACTATTTTAACCTCCCCCAGCTCTTTGGCTATTAGACCAAGGGCGGGGTTCTGCTGCAGCGACACTAATAAATCTACTTCGTTATGAATAGGGTCGACAATATGATCAGTGACTTTTATCTGTAGCTTAATTTGCGGATATTTATCGGCAAAAGATAACAGCATCGGCTCCAAAATTTGTTTAGCCACTGCCTTGGGCGCGGCGATGCGCAACAACCCTACTGGCTCAGTGCTGGCTAAGCTGGAGACATTGGCCGCCTCCTGAGCTGTATCTAGCATAGTCCTGCACAGTTCATAGACCGGCTTGCCGGCCACACTCAAACTCATGTTGCGGGTAGTGCGCTCTAATAATTTAACCGCCAATAATTTTTCCAGACGGCTCACCTGGCGACTGGCTGCAGAGGGAGTGATACCCAGTTTACGGCTGGCGGCACTGAAGCCCCCCTCATCCACTACCATTACAAAACTGGCCATATCTGAGAGCGAGGCGATCAACTTATTTGTGTCTATCATGCACAAGTCCTATTCCAATCAAACAGATTATCGATTTAATTATTTGCAATTATAATCACTTCTATTGATAACACTAGAGATGATGACCTCGTCAGTGCTTGCACTAATGTCGCAGAGCTTCACCTGTCACAGGTCTTTGTTGCTTTTATCATCATGGGCCGTATTTTTTATGCTACTTTAAGGCGCTAATCGCCACCAATCGGGAAATATTATGTTCACTACTAATGATGCATCACTGAATAAAGATCAACTCAAAGTCGGCTTGGGGCAGCTGGCACCGGTGTGGCTGGACCGAGAGGCCACCACTGACAAAGTGGTGGCGATGATCAATCAGGCGGGGGCGGAAAAAGTAGATCTGGTGGCCTTTGGCGAAGCCCTGATCCCCGGCTATCCATTTTGGGTTTCCATGACTGATGGCGCCCGCTTCAATGCACAAGATCAAAAGGAATTACACTCCCATTACACCGATCAGGCAGTGCAGATAGAAGCAGGTCACTTAGATAAAGTCTGCGCTGCCGCTAAAGCTAACAATTGCGCAGTCTATGTCGGTATTATCGAGCGGGCACTCAACAGAGGTGGCCATAGCTTGTACTGCACTATGGTGTATATCGATAAACAAGGTGAAATTGGCTCGGTACACCGCAAATTAATGCCCACTTATGAAGAGCGATTGACCTGGGCTCCGGGTGACGGTCACGGTCTGAGGGTCCATCAATTAGGTGCTTTTAACACCGGAGGACTGAACTGCTGGGAGAACTGGATGCCACTTTCACGGGCGGCACTGTACGGTATGGGTGAAGATTTACACGTCGCCATCTGGCCAGGTTGTCACCGCAACACCCATGACCTGACCAAATTTATCGCCAAAGAGGGGCGCTCTTTTTCCATGGCTGTTAGTGGTCTGATGCGCAAATCCGACTTCCCCGACAACACCCCACATCTGGCGGCAATTTTAGACGGTGCCGGTGAAGAGCAGATGTTAGCAAACGGCGGCTCTTGTCTGGCCGGGCCAGATGGTGAGTGGCTGATTGAACCGCAGTGTGATATTGAAGGACTATTTACCGCGGTGATAGACCATGGCCGGGTGCGCGAAGAGCGACAAAATTTTGATGTTGCCGGACATTACAGTCGACCTGATGTCACTAAGCTTACTGTAGACAGACGCAGACAAGCGCTGATTAAAATTATTGATTAGCAGCACTGTGTGCAAATGCCTTAGGGAGCATGCAATTAAGTCCAACATCCACAGGTTGACAATCCAGTATTGGCAGCGGCTCTGGCCGCTGTCAATCCAGCTTTAATAAAGCTGTCCCCAGATTCTTTTCTGTGGGATCCTCTGTTTATTATTTCAAAAAATACTCGCATCGCCAAACATCACAAGTTACTTAACTATTTGATTTAAAACAACTGTCATAATAATGTCAGATAGATGTCAGCGCTGAGTCAGCTTGCTGTCGTCACTGTTCCCCAGCATTGAGTGAATAATAGCAACACGTACCGCAGCAGAGGAAATACCATGATCGTTCGCAAACTAAGACTACAACGCGCCTGGTCCCAAGATCATTTAGCGCAATTGAGTGGCCTGAGTATCAGGACGATTCAGCGCATTGAGCGCGGCCAAAAAGCTGGCCTGGAATCGATGAAAGCGCTAGCGGCTGTTTTTGAAATCCCACTCGCTGATTTACAGCAACAGGAGCCAGACATGCCAACAACTGACAGTAAACTAACCTTTGAAGAGTCTCAGGTACTGGAGCAGGTAAGAGATTTAAAAGGCTTTTACACGCACCTTATCCAGTACTTAATAGTAGTCAGCGGTTTATTCATACTCAATTTTTTGACCAGCCCCGGCTACATTTGGGCCTGGTGGGTGGCCATGGGCTGGGGCATAGGCGTCGCCTCCCACGCCTTAAGTGTGTTCGAAATTTACAGCCCTTTCGGCGCCGACTGGGAAAAGAGACAAGTCGAGAAAAAACTGGGACGCAAGTTGTAATTTGGACAAACAAAAAAACAATAATCAGCCGCGGTCACAGACCGCAGGCTGAACTGTTACAGCAATATATATTAAAAACTCGCCCCTACCGGCAACCAACTAAAGTAGTCACTACTGATCACTAACAAATTATGACATTCAAATTATCCGCATATTTACTGCATTAGCTGATCCCTTTTTTTCAGGTCAGCCAAGCTATAACTGTCAACAACCGGATCTAGTAGAGCGCCGTTAAAATCGGGATCAGCCATTACACAATCTGGCCCGCAGACCAGAGTAGCGATTTTAGCTTGGTAATCATTCAGCCAGATACGTCCACCAGGGGTCACTATCAGCCCGTCAATCTGATCTTCTATATCACCCTGCAGGTCCATAGTAGATGGCAATTCAGAATCCGCCTCTATCGAAAATGCACCGTGAGTGTGGTAGCTAAATAAAATATAAAAATCTTCTGGGAGTTCGTCAATGTCTACCAGGTCACTATAGTCTTCACCCCCTTGTTGCGCTTTAGTGATGATGAAATTATCGTTATTATCTAAGCCAAAGTAGCCGCAGTATTCTCTATTACTGGCAAAAGATAATGGCTGAACACTGCTGATAAATTTCTTGAAATATTCAAGCTGAGCTTTTGGAATTTCTAGAGACAACGCAGAATGACTAAAGACTAATAACAGCAATAAACTAAATATTTTTAACATAGTCGCTCCTGAATATAAGCCAGCGGGCAGAGAGAGAGTTGAATTAACTTATTATCTACATTATTGCTGGTACAGCAAACATTGTTGACCGTTAATATTTTAAAGGAACATTCGTTTTCAATGAGTTACTTTCTTCACTTAGGTAAAGAAAATAACTCAAGTAAACAAGTTCAAGATTACCGAAAGCTACCTCAAATCGTTAAAGCGCAGCTTTAGCAGTTATCAGAGCGCGTACATTAATGCCTCGCCTATTATTTTTTCCGCTACAAAATACTCTTGCTACTCGTTACTGATAGTAAGCCGGTGACATGCGCATGCTTTTTGCTTGCTCTGGATCGTGTTGGATCCACAGTTTGGCAGAGGTTTGATCGAGTATATTGTCTATTTTGGCAAAGGAGCTAATGGTTGATTTTTTGTCATTCCAGACCGGGATGCCGTAGTCTTGACGATTTTTCTCGAAATGAAACAGGTCACCACTTAAGATCACCGGGCCTGTCTCTGGCAATTTAAGGTACAGCGACTGGTGCCCGGGTGAGTGCCCGGGGGTGCTCAAAATAACGGCTGAGCCGTCGCCAAACACATCGTGATCACCTTGTAATTGAATGCGTTTAGCATCTTTTAAAGCCGAGTAGTTGTTGATATCAAAACCATAATTGGCCGCATCCGCAGAAAAAGCCACTTGGTATTCAGCTTGTTGCATCAATACAGTGCTGTCGGCAAAATAATTGGCGTTGCCACTGTGATCTACGTGCAAATGCGAGGGGGCGAAATAAGTAACTTGTGCTGGCTCAACGCCAATTTCCTGCAGCTGGGAGAGCATGGTTTTTTTAACACTTAAATTAAAAGCTCCTTCATAAAATTCCACACCATTTTCCTCACTAGCTATTGCATCGCTTAATCCCGCATCCCATACCAAGGTGCCTTTGCTCGGGTGTTTAATCAGGTAGCAGGGAACCGCCATATCCATCTGTACTCCCTGATCTATTTTTGGATTAAACACCGATAAGTCCCGCGCTTGTACGGTGCCGCAATCTAAAACATAAAGCTTAATTTGTGCGGCGCTTTTAGTTTGTAATGATTCTATTGAAACCGGTTCAGCAGCTGTTACTGTCGACAGCAACATTAACCCAGATAGCTTCAGCATTGTTTTTGATAGTTTTTTCATCAGTTCATCCTCCAGTTATTTGCGATCAGTATAGGCAGCTACCAAAGTGATAAAAAGTGATCTATAGTACTTATCAAAGTGACAATACGGAATGATGAATGGATAAGCTGAGATACTTTAAAAGCTATATAGCAATAGTCGACCATGGCAGTTTAAAAAATGCCGCAGACTATCTTAATCTGACCCCATCAGCAGTCAGTAAGCACTTATCAACCTTGGAGCGGTACTATTCTGCCGACTTGGTTATTCGCGATGCCAAAAGCATACGTATCACCGGCGAGGGAAAAACTTTTTACACTCAGTGTAAGCAAGTACTGGAAAGTTTGAACGCGGCAGAGGAATTGTTTTTCAGTGACAACCAGCAGGCTCACAGTGTGCTGCGCATCACATTGCCGCAAGTATTCAGTCAGGGAAGATTTATGCAGATGCTCAGTGCCTTTTGTCACGCCCATCCGCAGATAAAACTGGACCTTATCATCACTAATAAAAGCCTCGATTTAGTGCAGCAGGATATTGATTTTGCTTTTAGAGGCACCCCACTAGCCGACTCGCAATTGCGTAGCGTAAAACTCTTCCAGGCAAAAACCATACTCTGCGCCCCACAGAGCTTTACTCCCCAGCTGACAACAGAGCAACAACTGCGAGTTATCGAAGATAATCTACTGATCCCCTCTTACATCAACTTGTCCACTTTACGCTTATATCTGCAAAAGATAGGGATTACAAAACCATTGAGCCAATTTACCGCACTAGATGATGCCTTTAGTTATAAACAGGCCGTGCTCGCGGGCATGGGAATCGGTATTTTTTTGGATTTCTTTGTCGAGCACGAACTCAAACAAGGCGAGATTTGGCAGATAACCGATCCACATCCGTTTAGCTACAAATCTTTAGATTTCAAAATGATTTATCACAAAAATATTAAACTGGCTAAAGCCCAAGAGTTGTTTAAGGGGTTTGTTATGGAGTATTTTAAAGAATAGAGCGCAAGCCTGATATTGGCGGCAACTGTTTAGTTGGGATTGACAAAGTCATATCTTTTAATTATTTCGGCCAGTGTGCCATCCTTTTTGAAACGATTTAACAGTGCAAACACCTTCTGTGCCTGAACGGTGCAGGCAGAGTTCCTACTCATGGCAAAGTACACCGGAGTAGAGGCAATAATAAAAGGCAGAGCGACGATTTTCTGCGTCAATCGCTCTTTATCCAGGAATTGCATAGCATCAAAATAGTCACTGACACCACGCAGTAATCTTTTTATCTTCTCTTCCTTACCTTCTATTTTCGAAAGCTGCAGGTGTTGATTCGAAAAATCATCAAACTTATCACCAAAACTGCCACCATTGGGCATATCCCCACGCATACCTATCAAATTCTCATAGCTATTTAACGCAAAGGTTTTCTCTTTTAGTACAAATACTTTTACTTCGTTATTAATCAGCGCTGGACTGTAGAGATACTTAATACTGCGCGGTTTAGTCTTATATATGCCTAAGATAATATCTAATCTGCCCAACTCCAATTGCCGCAGAATTCGCTTCCAGGGAAGCACCTTAAATAACAGCGGAACTTTAAGTTCTCGGGCAATTTCGACCGCCAAATCGTAACCCACCCCCCGATAGCCATTGTCGTAGTAACTTTTCATTATTAACGGATACCAACCTACTGATCCAGACACTGTCAATTGGTTGCAGCCACTTGACTGCGCTGCAACTAGGTTTATTGATAGGAATGAGTAGATTAGAAAGCATTTGATCAAGGATCTTAGTTTCACCAAACCACCCTGCTATTCGCAATAATTTATTCGTAATAACTAACCACACATTAAGCTTTGTCTTTTACTCTAGCCAATTCATCATAGCTCGACTTTATAACTGCGAAAATGAGCAAAATTCCTGTATCACTTCATTAGGAAAACATTGTAGATTCATTTTTTTGAAGCTGCTGACTGGTTGATTTTTCCTAGAGGTCGGTGAAAGGTACATCAGTCAATTATTGTATATGCACCTTGTATTGTACTAACCAGCCACTCAATAGAACTATTAACTTTCGCACTGCTGCATAAACTCAATGATACTCTTGCACAGCGGGCTATCTTTCACATATAAATCTTGGATCACTGAAAAATGATTTTTACCGCTGAGAATGTCCAGTTTCAAAGGCACAGCACTATTGCGCCAGGCAGTCACAAAATCCGCAGATTGACGGATAAACTCAGCAGACTCATCCCCACCTACAGACACCAGCATCGGCGGTACTTGCTGAGGAGCTTGCAAAAATGGACTTTGGGATAATACCGTGGCATCGGTCAATTTTAATGATGGTTGCAACCAGGAATAATACAGGGGTGATAAATCGAAAATTCCGCTGATCGGCATGCAGCCTTTAATAACATTATCCGGGAAATCATAGTCTTTTGCCCAGTCTGTCAGCGACAACATCGCCGCTTGCTGACCACCGGCAGAGTGACCACAGACAAAAACCCGCTCTCTATCAGCGTTAAAATTCGATGCATGATTATATAACCAGGCCAGCGCCGCTCGGTTTTGCTGGGTTATTTTTTGCATTGAAACTGCCGGGCACAGTGAATAGTTAGGCATCGCCACGCTCACCCCACTCTCCACCAGCCCACGGGCGACAAAACTAAAATCTTTATTGCTTAAGCTGCGCCAGTAGCCACCGTGAATAAATAACACTATAGGGGAACCCGGTTCTTTCGCCGGGAAGATATCGATTGTTTCATCAATCTCAGATCCGTAGCTTTGATCCAAATAACACAACAATTCAGTTCTTGCGGCGCTGCTAGCTTTTATGTCCTGATCTATATAACTCTGTAGATCAGGCACTGCCAGTACCGCGTTATACTCAAGGTTAATTTGTTCTTCGCTGGTAAAATTTCGGTACAACGTCATTAATGTTTAACTCCAAAACGGATCTAAATATTGCAGTAATACTATTATTTTATTACAGAAACTGCCTGTAAAATTTTTCTTGTCAGGACCATCACAGGAAATTTATCTTCATAAAGCAGAGCTAGCAAGGGATTTTTAGAAAAAACATCTGCACTCTCTATTAGCCAGAGGTAAAAAAGTGCGCGATCTCGGTTGTGCGGATTTCTAATCTAAAAACTTACTTTTGACCTCTGGGGTCGGGATCATACACTGCGGCTTTTTGCCAAATAATTGATAGCGGTGCCTGGCCAGCAATTTATAAAAAAAGTCTCTGAATGATCTGGGTAAAAGCTTAAAAATTTTTAACAGATACCAGTAGCCGCTTAAATCTTTGATAATTTCTAAGGCGGCGTCAGTGCGGTAATAGCAAACATCATCTTTAATTAGCACAAAAGTATCAAAACCAAAATCTTCAAATTGGTGCCGCTCTAGTAGCTCTTCGGCAGCTTTGCTCTGCATCGGGGTAAAGACAAAGACATTTTGGTGATCGCGTTTAATAATGAAATTCACTGAGCCATTGCAGAAATTACATATGCCATCAAAAATAATAATCTGTTGATTAAACATAACTCTCCAAAAAATTAAGTGCATTAAAGAACATACCACCGAATTTAATACTGAGCTTATTATTGAGCGTGCTTATCGACACGCCAAGGGGGATTTAACCTATTTTCACCGGCCCAGTACAATTTAATCTTATTGCCGGACGGATCTGACAGTACTGCCTCGCGCCAAAGATAGCTCTGATCGGTTGGTTCCTGTTCAAAGTTGATTCCTTTTTGCTTGAGCTCTGTTACCCACAAGTCTAACCCTTGATGTTCAAAATATATAACGGCACCGTTACTAAAGTCCTCCTCATTTAAGGATAACGAGAAAGTAGCTTCACCTTCAGGACACTGAAACCGTGCATAGTGCGGCGTATCCACAATCTGAGTAAAACCCAGTTTAAGATAAAATTCAGTGGCAGCGGGCATATCTTTAACCGGCAAAGTGACTTGATTCAAATTCATTACTTCTCCCCAATCTTAAACGGCTAGCAATTTAGCCATGTACAACTCATTGACGTAGGCGCCATCGATCAGCAGTGCATTTCTTTTAGTGCCTTCAATAGCAAATCCATGCGATAGATACAGGGCCTGAGCACGCTTATTATGCTCCATCACTGTCAATTCCAAACGGCTAAAGTCATGTTTTATCGCCCATTGCTGCAACTCTGACAACAGTTTTGAACCTAGCCCACGACCAGCAGCATTCTGGCATACCCCTATCACACAATACATTGCATGTTGATTACGCTTGGCGCTATTACCTACACCTACTACAAAACCTAGTATTTCTTCATCGAGCCCTGCCACCAACATAACTTTAGAGCTCGAGCCCGAAAATGACTCAATAATCTTTGCCTGCTGCTCGACAGTAGTGGTGCGCTCCCCCACTTCCATCAGCATAAATTGTGTTTCAGTATCGAGCTGATACATCAATTTGAGCAGTGATCCTGCATCTGAAATTGTCACTCTTCTTATGATCATTAAAACGCCCTGTTAAATAATTTTAATCAATTCAACCTGTTCTGCTCAGTAATATATTAAAACAGCTGCTCACTTAATCAATGCTTTTCAACAAAAGCACAAACAACGAGTCTTTTTATATACAATAAACATACCATACAGTATGGTATGTTACGTTTCGCTGACTTCAAGCTATATATTAATTCAGGGATAACGCGCGATGTTTGCAGTTAAAACGGTTAATACTCCAGACTGTGATTTCTACCTTAATTAATCAAGTAACATGCTCGGGCGTATCTACGTCACTGCAATCACCCCCTTCCACTGGCTGCTTGCCCGAGTAGTCATTAACCAGGCGATAGTGAAGCATATAAAATGAATATCAAATCCGATAACAAAACCCAATGGTTAGAGTTTGCCCTGCAACAGTTAGTCAAACATGGGCCACAGCAGTTAACCATCGCTAAGCTCTGCGCTGCCAAAGGTGTCACTAAAGGCTCTTTTTATCACCATTTTAAAAATCGCCAACTGTTTATCGAAGCATTAATGGAGTACTGGTATCAAGAGATGACTATAAACTTCATCGAGCAGGCGAATACTGAAGAAGGGCCCCTGCAACGCTTAGAAAAGCTCGATCAAGTAATTGCCAGCCACGATCTGGAAGCTGAGATGCATATCCGCGCATGGGCATTAAAAGAGGCGATGATAGCCGGGCATTTAGAAAAAATCGACACTCAACGTCAAGCTTACCTGCAGCAGTGTTTTATCGACATGCAGGTTCCCGTACAGCTCGCCACAGACATTGCAATGATCGCCTACGCCCAATTTTTAGGTATGCAACAGCTACACCCAAAACCCGATTTCGTCACCATCAGCCGATTGGCAGAACTGACATCAAGTAAATTTTTTGAGGGAACATCATGAACTGGACAAAATATTCAGGCTACTATTTATGCGCCACCGGAGTTATCCACAACATCATCGGCGTGATCATGGGCTGGCCTATCTTAGTACCGATGCACGAGCATGGCTGGTTTGCATCCACCGTTATCAATGGCCAGATGCTGTTCGATCGCGAGGCTATCTTGTGGTTTCTGACCCTTGGGGCATTTTGGGTAGTGCTGGGGTTAGCGATGCAAAGTGCAGTTGATCAGGGTTTTAAATTGCCCGTATCTTTAGGCTGGGGGTTTCTGCTGCTGGCAGCAGGGTTGATTGTGATAGTGCCACAGTCGGGGGCGTATTTCTTTGTTGCTCAAGGAGTTTTTATAATTTTAGGCGATCGGAGGGCTACCGTATAGAGTGCTTCGTTGCTCTTATATTTAACTTTTAAAATGATTTAACTGATTTCATTTTTAAGGTTAAAAAGTCAAAAGAGTTTAGTGCAGTTTCGCCTGCGGCGAGTTCATTTCTTTTAAATGGGACAAAAGAAACGGAACCAAAGAAAACTCCACCCTATATTGCCGCAAGATTCCTCCGCTCTGAGCTAAATGATTGGCCGCTCATCAGCGCCATCCATGGCGCATTCGCTCTTCGCATCATCCTGATGCTACGCTTCAATCATTGAACTCACAGCTACGGCGGCAATACCAAGGGAATTGGGTGGCTTCGTCGTTAGTTTGAGTGTGCTTTCTCTTTTAAATGTTTGAATATTAGGAACAATGACTATAGGTACTAGCTTAGTGTCTACTTAGTTTGATGTACTTTCGGACTTTTGCGAGCTATGCAGCCTTGAGCGGATGAAAAGGCGTGAGGCGTGAGTCGTGAGTCGTGAGTCGTGAGTCGTGAGTCGTGAGTTTGACGATAGGGTTCTGAGTAACAATAAGCTATTCATTATCTTACTAAACAATCCTTAAACTGTGGGCAGATGTCTGTGGCAGGAATCTAGTTCTTGTCACTCCGCTGCCGGTTTTCGGGTCGGCGGCTTGCTAAGGGAATATTTTTCCAGTTACTTAATCATGATTCATGTTCGGCGGTTGTGTCTAAATCCAAACACACTTTGTCGAGTAAGGTGATTAGCTGATGTAAGTCTGTCTTATCTATGTTGGGGAAGGCACATTGTATTTTAGCCGGTACTTCTGCGGCTTTGGCTTGTAGCTGTTGACCTGTTGGTAGTAAATGAATATATTTTTTGCGTTTATCTTCGTCACTGGGCGTGACTGAAAGTAGCTTTTTAACCATCATTTTTTTTAAAATCAAACTCATAGCACCACCATTTACAGCGGTTTTTTGCAGTAACCGCTGTACCGTAATCCCGTCTTCTTCCCATAGCGCCATCATCACCACATATTGTGGATAAGTTAAATTTAATGCATCGAGCAAGGGACGATAGGCGCGTGTCAAACCATTAGAGGCAATGTACAGCCGATGGCAGAGCTGTTGATCTAGCTTAAGTTGGTTGTAATTCATAATTACTCCGGCAATTGGCAGACATTTTACTTTGCATACAAAACATTTGCAATAATTCAGATGTGGTAGTATTATTTTGCATGCAAACTAGTTTACTCTTTCATCTACAGGGAATCATCATGCAACAACTAAACAATGTGTTATATACCGCAAAGGCAGCAGTCACAGGTGGCCGTGAAGGCATCGCTAAATCAGACGACGGGCGATTAGATCTGATTTTATCAACGCCTAAAGGTTTAGGTGGCGATGATGGCGCGGGCACTAACCCCGAGCAGTTATTTGCCGCAGGCTATGCAGCTTGTTTTATCGGAGCGCTTAAGCTAGTAGCTGGCCAAGCGAAAATTACTCTGCCTGAAGATACCCAGATCAATGCTGAAGTGTCGATCGGCCCTATCACAACAGGTTTTGGTATTGCTGTGAAATTGGCCGTATCACTGGGAGATTTGGATAAAAGCCAGGCACAAAACTTAGTTGAGCAAGCTCATCAGGTGTGCCCGTACTCAAACGCAACCCGTGGCAATATTGACATTGAATTATCGGTCATTTAATTATCAGTAAAATGTAATCGCAACTTTCAGATGTTGTCTGCTGCATAATTACCTTTACCCGTCATTATGCGGTACGCAGCGCGGTGTTAACTAATCAGATCTAGTGACGACATAAGTAGCAATAAACCTTCTCTCTCTTGATGCTTTTTTACCTAACACAACAACACCCAGCCTGGTTATCAACCAGGTCCACTCCACTTTTGCCGATGCAATAACAGCCAATAATTCAAATCGAGCAATTTTATCCAAGCAATGCTGCAGCGCTTTACCTTATACTCGAGTTAAGTCATATGACGGACAATGAGCAACGCGGTAAAAGATAATGAAACAGGGTAATCAATTCCAATATATTCAAAGCCAGCACCTTGATCAGGTGACTGTGTTGCAGGCACAGATGAATGACTTTTCTTATAGCAAGCATACCCATGAAGAATATTCTTTCGGCGTAACTCTGACTGGCCGACAGGACTTCTTTGCCAGTGGCGCGTTTCATCGTAGTCTTCCCGGTGATCTCATCGTCTTCAACCCCGGTGAAGTACATGATGGGCACTCTGGTGTAGATGATACATTGCAGTACAGAATGCTCTATGTACACCCAGATCAGTTAGAGCCAATGCTTAGCAGTGCCGGTATCAAGCAGAGTAAAAATTTCCAGATCATTGGTAACCTTCTTGATGATCCCTTGCTGCGCCAGCACATTCTCAATATTTCAATGTTGATTGAGAATAAGTCAGAGGACAAAATGCAGCAGGAGTGTGAGCTTCACCAGATGGCAGTGCGTATCGCACAACGTTACGGTACTCACTCACCCGATAGCCAAAAACCTAAGTTTGATCAACTGATGTTACAAGCGCGTGATTATATTCATGACAATCTGCAACTTGATATGTCACTGGATGAGATAGCCCAACAGGTCCATCTTTCCAAGTATCATTTCCTGCGCATGTTCCGCCAACAGTTTGGCATTACTCCGCATCAGTATATTCTAAACTGTCGCATCAACCGTGCCCGCGAAGATCTGCAGTCGGGAGCATCACTTGATGATGTAGTATTTGCCTATGGCTTTACTGATCTTAGCCACTTTAACCGTCGTTTTAAACCTATCTATGGCACGACCCCACGAGCGTACCAGCAACACTTTCTAAGCTCCTGATTTAAGACCCGCGCTTCTCAGAAGCGCCGTTCACTCCCAAAGCCTTTACTACTTCCAGGATAATTATTATGGTTGAAATACTCGCGTATGCGTTAGGCATTATGTACAGCCCCGGCCCGTTAAATTTGCTGAGCCTGAATGCAGGCCTCAATGGTCAAATCCGCTCAACACTGCGTTTTTGTATCGGTGTCGGCTGCGGTATGTTGCTGCTTTTCCTTCTATTTGGCTATACCGGCGCCTGGCTAGTTACACCGCGTTTTCAACTGCTGATTAGCGCTACCGGTAGTCTCTATATCGCTTACCTGGCCTATAAAATTGGTTGGGGCAGTATCAAACCTGCCGCTACACAGACTGTTGAACAGAGCGAAACTGCAGCAAGTAAACTGAACTTCAAGTCGGGATTGACCATGCAGCTGCTAAACCCGAAATCCTTTATTGTCATATTACCGATTGTCACAGTTCAGTTTCCAGCGGCACAGATCTCAGGGGGCTCCATTATACTCTGGTCGCTACTGCTCTCCTTCCTGGCATTTGGAGCCCCCGGTAGCTACCTGCTAATGGGCGCTCGCCTGGGAAAACTAATCCGCCAGCCGCGCTTTTTTCGCTTACTTAATTTGGCCATGTCTGGGTTGCTTTTTTATGTAGCGGCTGACATTGGTTACAGTTATGTTTATCTACAGCTCGTGTGATGCGCTCTAACGCATAACTAATAATGTAAAAGCAGTGTTTTTTGTCGAAATACCGGCGGCTACTTTTCCTACTCTGAGGTCATTTTGTTAGTGTTGGTAGTTTTCGGTTTATCGTTTAGGGTGGTAGCCATAACATCTGAAGGCTGACACAAAACGGCTGAAATTGATTGTTCACAAATTTTATAGAACCTATGCAAAAACTGAAATCTCTTCACTAACCTATCCACAACTCAGAAATAAAATGAGCGCAGACACCGAGATTTACCCTATTCGGAACAGCTTTGAACGAGTTCAAATAAGATAATTATCGGCGCTCAATGCTGACTCCTCCACTCGCTATCTACCAAAGCGACAAGTTCTGCTGTCTCCTTGCATTACAACCTTATAAGCAACGCTGATGAAGCTTTCAGAGTGCAACAGTAAAGGTTTATGGAGGAATCACTTAGTTTTCCACTGGCTAATTAAAACCGCAGCGGACTATATACTATAGTTTCACAGCCCTCACCTTTAAATAACCCTATCGCTCTACTAAGCTATAAGGGGCTCCTTACTAGTATCGATGAACTGGTAATTGACGACGTTAAGTTTCAACTAATAGTCAACCCCGTCCGCTATCGAATAGGATTCTCATATAAAACACTGTCTGGCGGCATTCATAGAATATTTTTTAAGTAACTGGGTAAAACAAATATGCAAGTCGATGAACTGAAGGAACGTTTAATGGACAACAGCCAACATAGATTCGCAGTTTTACAAGGCAAGACGAACGCATGAGCACTAAAGCGCCGATAAATGAGAGCGCAAAACAGCCTGGGCTTACAGGTACAAAACTGTTTAATTTCGATTTAGTGATTAAACATTCAACTTTCTGTCTATCAGCATTGTTCAGCCTCACTGCAATAACTATCTTTTTTTACCTCAATAGCCTGGCGAGTATTCAAGTACGCGAGACTGCGATCAAAAATGCCGAAGTGTATCTACAGACTCTGGCTGAGTTTCGCGCGCTGTACACTTCAGAAGTGGTACTTAACGCCAAGAAACACGGCATAGAAATCACCCACGATTATAAAAATAAAGAAGGCGCTATCCCACTGCCCGCGACTTTGAGCATGATGTTAGGCAATCGTATTGGTGGCTCTACAAATGGTGTCAGTAGTAGATTGTACAGTCCTTATCCTTTCCCCTGGCGGGAGGATGATAATGGCCTTAATGATAGTTTCTCCCGGCAGGCATGGCAGGCTTTAACAGCTGATCCGAAGCGTTCATTTTATCGCTTTGAAGAATACCAAGGTAAAATATCGCTGCGCTACGCCCGTGCCGATATCATGCAGCCAAGTTGTGTTGGCTGTCACAATGCCCATGAAGACACCCCTAAGAACGATTGGAAAATAGGAGACGTGCGTGGGGTATTAGAGATAATTACGCCAATCGACACCGACATTGGCTCAGCTGATACTATGATTAAACACACTTTGGCGTTGCTAATTGCGATACTGGTTTTGGCCCTAGTAGGTATCAGATGGGTGATGGGTAAATTAAATCTGCGCAGTATCGAGGCCAAGCAACTAACAGAGCAGGGAATTGAGATTAATAATCAGTTGGTATCAGAAGTAAACTATCGCAAAGAAGCCCAACAACAGTTATTAGAGATGAGCTTGACCGACGGATTAACAGGCGTGGCCAACAGACGCAAGTTTGACCAAGAGCTGGCGAGTGAGTGGCGTAGAGCGAAACGAGACGGAACCCAACTGAGCCTGATTATGTTAGATGTAGATGAGTTTAAAGCCTACAACGATAATTATGGCCACCAATCAGGTGATGATGTACTTTGCTCTTTAGCAGCCGCTATGAGTGGCAGTGCGCAGCGAGCTACAGATAACTTTTGCCGCTACGGTGGTGAAGAATTTGTCTTATTAATTGCCAATTCTTCATCCGAGGAAGCACAGCTGATGGCTGAGAAATTGCGTGTTTGTGTTGAACAATTAGCACTGCCGCATAACTACTCTAATACGAGTAATCTGGTCACTGTTAGCTTGGGATTGGCAACGTTCAAACCCGCTGATGGTCACAGTGGCATTGACTTGCTCAAAGCAGCAGATGTTGCTTTATATGCAGCGAAAGACCAGGGACGCAATCGCTTCACAATTTATCAGGGACATTGATGTCCACTGTAATTCTGCACATTACCGGCCTCTCTAAGTTAAATTCACTCTCGGTAAATTGCCAGCCAAAATCAATTTTATGAAATTTAAAACGGCGGGACAGATCGTTATTGCTGGCTCAGACATTTGTGAACCTGACCACCAACGATTAGTAGGCTGATCATGCATCTAGTGACTTTCTGCGTTAGATTAAAACACTTAGCGACTTTGTCACACTCAAATCAGCAGGCAATTTTGTCGCAATTTCTTACCAGGGGACATTGATCGATCTATAATCTTGTTAATAGTTTGACCACAGATTTAGAGCCTTTGTGCGACTCCTTTATCAAATGATGGCCTCTGTACTTTTGAGAAGTTTAAATATACTACCCATTGCTCTTTAGTCTATCGCGGTATTAACCAGCGACCTGACTGTTTCATTATCAAAAGCATGGCAAAGGTGTTGAGACGAAGTCGCTCAGTAATTTGGGCGACGTTTTCGCAAGGTAATGACGCTAATACAGCACAGGCATTATTTATCGGGCAACTTAATAAATACCAATAAATGGCTTACGCATGGCCGCGGCACAATAGCCGTTAATTAAACTTGTGTAATCAAAAACTAAGCGCCCGGTTGCAGCTTGTACCGCAGCAGCGTAGGGAGGTAAATTTGAACACTCTAACAAAATAGGCCCCACCTCTGGGTGCTGTGCAATCATTTCCCTGGCAATAGCGACTATTTCTAGCTCTATTTTCTCTGGCTCCAATGTACCGGTTTCATCCAAAATTGGCCCGCGAAAATTAGCTTGTTTTTCCAGGCCATATATCACTACTTTTCCAGGGTCTTTTAAGCCTGCTATCTCTAATAACTTGGGGCTAAGCCGTTCTTTATTGGCACAAATTATACCAATTTTTTGCCTGCGGCCAACACTGAGTTCTAACATAGGTAGTTGCACTAAACTAGAGAGAATTACGGGGATATCTAGCGCATCGGCTACCTGTTGTTGATAGCGTATCATATAGCCGCAATCGCTTGTGATTGCGCGAACTCCCATCTCTTGTAACTCTCTTGCAGCCAAGATTACATTGTCAATTAAAGACTCATCTCCCTGTTCTATTAAACGTTCTAATGTGACATCGGCTACGGTTTTGTAGAGTACCGGATAATCGTAAGTGGATGCGTTGCCAACGTCCCCGGGAATAAAAGGCGTCGAGCAGTCAATCAACAAAATTCCAATCGCAAAACCATAGCTATTGGCTTTGGGGCGAACCTTATATTTTACAGTCATAATTACAGTGATCCGGTTAAAAGATATAGGCTTAGGGTTAACAGCAGAAGTTGTAGCAGAGCTGGCTTAATTTGTCACTTCGCTTTACCCGACAAATTATAACGGTGTTATCTGCTGCCAATACAAAAAGCTAATCCCAAATGCGTGGCCAACTTACCCTCTCAATGCAACTTGCTCACAATAACCGATCTGGTACTTGACTGCTCCAGGTCCGATTTGACTGATATCGCCGAACTGCCAATCACCATTTCAATGCTGGCGATTCCGCCCTGATAACGCCAGGGCATGGTCAAAGGCATTCTGGGAACCCAGTAAGTGCCTAGATAACTAGTGGCTGTCCAAGTCGTTTTGCTGGCTATCTTGTTTAATCCCAACCTAAGTCCAGGGCTTTAACCATAAATGCCATCAAAGGCGCTAGTGCCTCGAAGGCTTCGGTTACGCGATCGGGGAAATCGGCGGCGCAGACCTGAGCTTGCGTGCAACTCGTGAAGGCGAACAGCGATTTGCGTTTAAGATCATCAATGCAAGGGTGATCGCTCGGGTAACCGCGCGGGGCGTTCTTCAACGATTGCGTGTCGCCCAATGTGCCAAACACATCGGTGAAGGCTGGTGCCTGTTGGATCGCGCGCCAGCGCTCAGGATTTTCGAGAATGGCGTCACGAATTTTATTCAGCACTGGTGTCGGTGGCGACCAAATCCCGCCACCAAAGAATATCTCGCCTGGCGCAATGTGGACGTAAAAACCAGGTGCGTGCGCATTCTTGCCGGCATGGTGGCGAAAATTGCAACCGATGTTGGTCTTGTAGGGACTCTTGTTGGCGCCAAAGCGAATGTCGCGGTAAATGCGAAACAGCGAGCCGCCGTTGAGTCGGCTGTCGGCGACGAAGGCGGGGGTGTTTTGAGCCAACCAAGGCGCCATATTTTCGATAAAGTCGACCATCGGCAGCTGCACGGTTTGACGAAAGCGCGGCTTGTTTTCGCTGAACCAATCTTTATTGTTGTTCTCGCGCAGCTCGCGCAAGAAGCGGAAGAGCTCGGGGGTAAGGGTGTTGGGCATTTAGATAACTCCGATAAACGTCGGTTTTTCATTGATTTAAAGCATCTGCACACAATTTTTGACCTGATTTTTTCAGAGCCGCTGCAGTCCTATTTCTTTAATAGCCGAAATTCAAATCTTTACGACCATGGTTCGATGTCTTGGCACGGTTTTCTTTGCATGCAAATGACACATTGTATACCTGTCAGTGTCAACATCAGGTGGCCTTCGCCGACAGTCAGGCACTGACAGGACAGCTTGTTTTTCACCAACAAGCTTTTACGCTCCCGCAGATCGGGGTCGACAATGCCATCAGTCGGCGGCGCAGGCCTCTATCTCAAACATCAGCCCTGGGATGGCGAGCCGCGTGACACCGAGCAGAGTCATAGGAGGTGTGGCGGCAACTGGACCGAACCGGGAGCCAAACAGGTCGAAGTGTTTCATGGCTTCGTCCACATCTGTAGTGTAGATGCCGAGCCGCGTGATGTTGGCGAAGCCCATATCTGCGGCGTTCAGGACAGCCTCGAGGTTGTCCAATGCGAGTGTGATCTGGTTTCGCATGTCCTCTGGGTGTTGCGGGTTGCCCTCGGCATCCACTGCTGTTTGTCCTGCACAGACCAGTTGCCGTCTGCTTTGCTCAAGGATTTCTGCTTGATTATAGCCGAGCTTTAGTGACCAAGACCACGGATTGACTGGAATTCGTTGCATAGATTATCTCCAATTGATTCATCTACCCGAAACAGCTCCGGGCATTGCTGAACGGTGTTTGACCGTTGAACCGATTGTGACACTCGCGACTGACAACCCTATGTCAGGAGGGTGAAAATTATTTTCTATAAAATTTAAGCTAACGTTATAAACTGGCCTTCCAGTGCGCTGACAGTTCCTCACTCAAGTTCCTCATCGCACAGGTTAACCCATCTCCCTTAAGCACACTAACGCCATCGGTGAACTGTAAAAGCCAACGTGCCATGTAATGCGGAACAGCGGTCAAAAAACGCATTTTCACCCCCTCAGCCGTATTTTCTTCACTGACAAATCCGAACGTATAGCGTTGTTCACCAACAAAACCTGCTGCTTCAGGGCGAAACAATAATTCAACTTCCAGCAATTCATTCTGACTTTGCTGCCGGGCAAGGTACTGTTGAAGCGTTGCCCGGCTGCGACGGGTAAACTGCTGTGGCTGCGGCTGAAACTTCAGGATGCGATCCAGTCGAAAATCACGATAGCCTTCGCGTAAACAACACCAGGCAATTAAATGCCAATGCAAGCTGTAGTAAAAGAGACCAATAGGCTCTATGTGGCGAGATGTCGCTTGTTGAGAAGTTGGGCCGCAATAGTCGACTTCAACTACTTGCCTTCGTACCAGTGCACTGCGGCATTCCCCCAACCACAGATCACTGGACAATAAGTCATGACCGATACCGCTGAGATTGCTCTCACCGTCGATCACAAAGGCCTGGCCCTCATACAACACCTCAATATCAGCATCGAGCGAGTTCAGATAGTCTTTATCTGCTACGTCTAAAACAGCACGAACCTTGTTTAATAGATGTTTGTAGTCTTGTAGCGAGGCGGGGTCAAGACTGGATACCAGCAGTTTCTCACCAATCAGTAATGATGCAGCCTCATCGAGAGTAAAGCTCACCGGCGGCAGATGGTAACCTTTATCGAGAAAGTAGCCGACCCCCGCTTCTGAACCAATAGGTACACCAGCGTTTTCCAGGGTGCGGATATCGCGATATATCGTTCGCTCTGACACAGAAAAATGCTCTGCTAAAAAACCAGCCGTCACCACTGAGCGTGTTTGCAGTAGCAACAATATTGACGTCACTCTGTCGAATCGATTCATTATTCTGCTATCTCCAAGTCTATTCCCAACGCAAGGCTAACGCATTTATTCAAGCAGCGGTGAGTTACCCGCGATTCTAAGTAGATTGGCAGCCGGTTGCGCAAAGGGCAAAGCGCTTTGTTCCCATCTGCGAGCTACAACGAACATCATATTACGATGTATTTTAGGGCAGCTTCAGGTCGCTTCCTGCTATATCCCTTGATAATGACGCTAGCACACATAAAATAGAATTTTTATGTAACCAATTACTTCTCTCAAGTCACTGATAAAATGATGGTTTTTTGGTTGGACATCGATTCCCAAGCAGATGTCCGCGGCCAGTTTTATCTGGCCAGTACAAACTATCAGGGATTGACTGAAGGCGTTATAAGCGTGCTAGACATTAAATCTAAGAGACTGTCTAAATGTCTTTTATCACCCTCACGCAAACGGGTCATAACGAAGTGATCAACATCTTTTAAAATAATGATTTTAGCAACTTCAGGCTTAGTAATGCGCTTCATTTTATCTATTATCCCATGCGGAATCACCTCGTCATGCTCTCCTATAATCACCAGCATTTCCCCTTCAAATTTCTCTAAAATTGGCCAAATATGACTTTTATCCCAGCTATCAGGTTGTCGTATGATATTAGTGAACCCTTGGCCGAAAGGGACAGGATAAGCGGAGGTTGTATAAACCGCAGGGGCGATGAGTACCAAGGCATTAAAGGCCAAAATCTCCTGCAACTTTATCGCAATATGTCCACCCATGGACATCGAGACGGTCCCCAAGATATTAACTATTGGGTATTCTTTGATCGCGGACAACACTTCTTCAACTCTCATCATTAAAGAGGAATTCTTAATATTTCCAGCTGTCTTTCCATGACCTAAGTGATCAACTGCAAGAGTTCCGATCCCACGTTCTGCAAGATCAATACGAAGGGGGTGTATTTTAGAAGAAGACGAACTTCCTCCGCCATGAATGAGTAACACGGTTTGATCCTCTGGCCCGAAATAGCTTGTATGAAGCATATAATCAGAGACGGCTACTTTACGTACTATTAGATCCCACTTTTCCTTTTCCACTATTACCTCTCCGGGAAGCTCCACTAAAAAAACACTTAACCACTTTTAACTCGCAAATTTTTGAATATACCAACATCTACATCAAGCTCCAAAAATTTATTAACCGCTAGAGACTAGCGAATGTCAGGGAGGGCCAAAGATAGAGTACAGGCTAAAAAAAATGCCCGCTTTATGCCGATACTCAACCCAGCTATAGATACTATGAATAGGATTTTATACCTAAAACCTCACTTGGAAAAGTAGCTCCTAAAGCTGCGCTTTACTACACAGAACAGGGAAGGCATAAATACACACGTAAAGTAATTACTGAAGCGGAGCATCAAGATGTGCTGATTAGCGGCCAGTCATTTAGCCCAAAGCGTAGGAGTCTTAAGTAAAAGGATTTACAAATGCAGTGATCACATGGATGTGAAAGAACTGCGGAGTCAATCTTGGGCGTGCTTTCGTTACACGAGTAAAGAAAGCAACTCGTTGAAAACGAGATTTTTCGTTAATGATGAAATACTTTTTTACCGTATTTTTTGCAGTAAAAAAACACCCTGCCTCACAATAACCTTTTAACATCAAAGCGAGAGATATCAATCCGCGGTTGACGCTCTGCAACTAAGTCTGCCACAACTGCCGCCGTCATCGGTGCACAAGTCAACCCTAAGTGCTGATGACCAAACGCATAGATAATCCGCTTATTATCCGGTGCGGTACAGATCACCGGCAAACTGTCACTTAAGGTCGGCCTAAAGCCCAACCACTCGCTGCTGTTGTCTATGTTCAGACCCGGCATCATTTTACTGGCACTGCGCTGCAGCGATTTGATCCGCCGCCGATTAAGCGGTGCATCTAACCCAGCTAACTCTACCGTACCGGCAAAGCGCAATCCCATCTGCATCGGGGTGGCCAAAAACTTATTATCTCCCTCCATCACCGGGCGATTCAAACGCACTTCGGCGGATAGGCAAGTGATGTGATAACCACGTTCGGTCTCCAGGGGAATATTAATATTAGTGGCGGCTATTAAGCGTGCTGAAAACGCCCCGGCGGCAATCACTAATTTATCAGTACTGATACTTTGCTCGGCGGTAACTACCTCACACTTATCCACTCGCTGTACAATATCAGTGACCGTCTGCTGGATATAGACGCCGCCCTCAAGACAAAACTGCTGATGAATCGCCAGCACCAACGCCTCTGGGTCTTTAATATAACCGTGCCCCAAAATATGGTGGCCATACTTAAAATCGGCGGACAGATCAGGTTCCAGCTCACGCAATTTATCGGCATCGACAGTATTGATGTTAAAGCCCAATGCACGTCTGGCGTTCATGTCTGACTCTGCTTTTAACAGCTTCCCCCTGGTTCTATAGACCTGTAAGTAGTCTGTTTTTACCACCAGATCAGAGCAGTCAACCGAGGCGGCCAGCTGTTCAAACATTACTACGCTGGGACCGGTCAGTTGATAAACCGCCTCCCCTCGCTGTTCCAACTCATTGCTAAAACCCGCTTTGATGTAGTTATACAGCCAGGGAATAATTTTTAGCAGGTAACTCCAGCGCACACTTAGCGGTCCATCAGGTCTTAGCAACCAACCCGGTGCCTGCAGCAGTGTACTAGGGCTAGTTAAAGGCACAAAAGATGAGCGCGCCAGTAATCCCGCGTTACCAAATGAGCAACCACTGCCAGGTTTAGCCCGATCGATTAAGGTCACTTTATGCCCTTCACGCAGCAAGTTTATAGCGGTAACTACTCCGACAATGCCGGCGCCTATTACCGTCACGCTGGAGGTTTTTTCAGTATTTTTATCAGCGTTATAGGTACTGCTGTGCATCTTCTGACGACCTCAATTGTGCATAAATATTAAAAGTAAAACAGCTTAAAGCAGCTGCACTGTAGCACTGTAAATAGTTAACTTCTAAGCTTTATTAGGGTTATATTCAGTGCAGTTTATGCTCCATGCAGAATTGCCTGCCAGCAACTAATAGCGCACTTATTATTCCTCATTAACGCTCACCACCATTCTGGTCGCCCAGGATCAAGAACAGGCAAATACGACTTCTGAACGAATGGCAGTGCAAAATAATGGCGTGATCTAACAAGTGGCCAAGCACATGCAACTGTATGATGCCGCTACTAATCGCTTTGTCGCCAACTTTATCGGCTCCGCCAATATTTTAGATGGTAAGATAGCTGCAGCAGTCAAGGGTAAAAGAATACTTTTGTCAGCGACCTTGGACTGCAGATAACCTTGGCTGTACAGCAAACAGGAACAGCCAGTTTAATCTTTCGACCGCAAAATACCCGTTTAATACCAGACAGCGAGCACAACGGCAATAGCTTTACCTTACCTGGGCGTCTCGTCTTCTGAGAGTTTCTGGGCAGTTTAATCCACTGTGGAGTCGATGTAGCCTGACAATTATTGTCAGTCGATGAGCTGCACAGTATAGCTACGACAAATCGATCGGTGGGAGATACTTTGTCACTGACCGTTGCCCGGAACCTGACGGTAGTCGTCAACCAATAAACCATTTAGGGCGGTAAATTTATCCAGCTTGAGACCCTGAAAACAAGTTTCGCTGTAGCGAACGGATTTGCAGATACTCTCGCCGCCCTTTTAAATACGAGTAAAAACAATGAGAAGAACTAAGATAGTAGCCACTATAGGTCCGGCTACCGATACACTGCCACAACTTGAAGCACTGTTACTCTCTGGAGTGAATGTGGTCAGGCTTAACTTTTCTCACGGTCACAGCAGCGACCATCAAAGGCGTGTTGAAATGATCCGTGATATCTGTCACAGACATCAATTGCACATTGCCATTATGGGTGATTTGCAGGGGCCAAAAATTCGTATTGCCCGCTTTACTAATACGAAAGTCACCTTGAAGTCCGGCCAGCAATTCACCCTTGATACCACACTGGATAATGACGCAGGCGACAGTGAGCAAGTAGGTATAGATTATCCACAGCTGATAGCCGACTGTGAACTTGGGGATGAACTGTTATTAGATGACGGCCGTGTCACTATGCAAGTGATTGAAAAAACTAATACTAGCTTAGTTTGTACCGTAATCAATGGCGGACCCTTGTCTAATAACAAAGGTATCAACAAAAAAGGCGGTGGTTTATCCGCAGCCGCCCTCACTGACAAAGACAAGCAAGATATTCTGATCGCCGCGCAGCTAGAGCTAGATTATTTGGCGGTCTCTTTCCCGCGCAATGCGGCGGATATGCACTACGCCCGTGAATTAGTCACGGCTTCCGGGGCCAACTGCCGCCTGGTGGCTAAAATCGAGCGCGCCGAGGCCGTGGCAAATGATCAGGTATTAGATGAACTGATTTTAGCCTCAGATGTAGTCATGGTTGCCCGCGGTGACTTAGGGGTAGAAATTGGTGATGCCGCTCTAATTGCCACACAGAAGAAAATCATTTCCAGGGCACGCAAGCTAAACAGAGTCGTGATCACCGCCACACAAATGATGGAGTCAATGATCGACAGCCCACTTCCGACTCGCGCCGAAGTGTTTGACGTTGCCAATGCAGTATTAGACGGCACAGATGCAGTAATGCTCTCGGCAGAAACTGCTGCAGGTTCTTACCCGGTTGAAACTGTGCAGGCCATGGATCGCATTATCCTGGGGGCTGAACAAGATAGGTCTACCCGAGAATCCAACCATCGACTGAATCGTGAGTTCGAACAAGTCGACGAAACCATTGCTATGTCAGCGATGTATGCCGCCAACCATATGCCCGGGGTAAAAGCTATTATCTGTCTGACTGAATCCGGTAACACTACCTTACTGATGTCCAGAATTAGCTCTGGTATCCCGATTATAGCCATGAGCCGCCATCCGCAAACCAGCCGCAGAGTGGCCATGTATCGCGGAGTGCAGACCATCCCCTTTGATACTGGCACGGCGTTAAACGCCGAAGTCAATCAGCGGGCGGTGGAATCACTGGTAGAGCGTGGCTTTGTCTCTGCAGGCGATTTTGTACTGATTACTAAAGGTGATTATGTCGACGCTCAAGGTGGTACTAACACCATGAAATTAGTCAAAGTGGGCGGCGAAGTTCGATAACAATCGACCCTTAGTAAGTGATCAGTAGCGAGATCAATAAACCTACAGCTATTTAGGATAGACGCCCAAGGTGGCAGCAATTAAATGCAATGAAATTAGTCAAAGTGGGCGGCGAAGTTCGATAACAATGATAGGTTTATTGATCTCGCTACTGATCACTTACTAAGGGCAGCTTTTTAGGATAGACGCTCAAAGTGGCAGCAATTCAATGAAACTAGCAAAAATGGGCAGCATAATTCAATAGCATATCAAGCGTCGATTAGAATAAACCGCTGTTTCGATTGCGGTTAGTGAATTTTTCTGTAGCACCTAGGGATAGAGGTAGAGTGGCAAGATGAGCGATCAAGCAACTAACATTTTTTTGCTCCGGCACGGCGAAACACTATGGAATACGCAAAAGCGCTGGCAGGGCAGCCAAAATTCCAAGTTAACCCTGCAAGGTATTTCGCAGGCGCAGGCTGCTCGTGACTTACTCGCAGAACAGCCTCTGCATTGCGCCTATGACAGCCCGCTGCAAAGAGCCGTTGATACCATTGATATTATTCTAGAAAAACGCGACCTTAGCTGCAGCAGAATGCCGGAAATCCGCGAGTTGAGCTTAGGCCATTGGGAGGGAAGAACCCAGCAGGAAATTAAAATTTCTGAGCCGCAACAATCCAATAACTTTTGGCTGAACCCGGATAAGTTTCAGGTCAAGGGCGCTGAAACCTTTCAACAACTGCAACAGCGAGTGGTGGCGGGAATTGAGAAAATTTATCAGCAACACCAGGTGAAAATATCTTACTGGTGTCGCACGGGGTAGCGATAAAAGTTGCGATTGCCCACTACACTCAAACTCGATTGTCTAAACTAGTGACTTTAGCAGATCCTAAAAACGCTGAACTGTTATGTCTGTCTAAACAAGGTGAACAAGTCACTGTAAGCTAATCCGCAGTTGGGGGGGTTAACAACCTGCCACTTTTGCTGTTATCCCTCCCTGTTGTTCAATGCCCCAATGACAATACTAATCACTGCACAACTGGCTTTCCCTGTGGCCTGTGCAATACTCAATAGACCTGATATCTATGCAAAATCAGATTAATAATCACGGTTTCTAAACGCCCTGAACAAGGAGAACTCTGTGCTGCCTACTCGACTTGCGATTAGCTGTTTATTGCTGTGTTTTATTAGTTTAAGTTTATCCGCCGATGATAAAGATGACACCTTGAAATTGTCATTTTCTTACTTTGAAACAGCCAATCACGAGCAACAATATGCACAGGATAAATCTAAAAGGGCTTTGAGCTGTATCTTGGGAAAAATGCAGATGAGCTATGTGATTGAAGCCATTCCCTGGAAGAGAGCCAAGCGCTATTTAACTAATGATTACACTGCCGGTGCTATGACCTCAATGCCACACCCAGAGTTCGATGGCATAGCGACTCTATCAGCCCCTCTGGCACTGGAAAAATGGCATTGGTACTTTGGAAATTCATCTTCAATGATAGGCTGGCAAAGCAAAAGTGACTCCAACATCGGGGCTATTGAACAGAGCAAGCAAGCCGCTTGGTTGCGAGCTCAAGGTTATACTGAGCTCACCTTAGTCTCGAGCTTAGAACAACTGAGAAAATTAGTTAAACTTGGACGCATTGACGCATTTATCGCTGATCAAAAGGATTCTGCCCTGCTATCCAGTGCTTTCACTGAGCCAGAGCTGCAAACTCGTTTTTTAAGCTACATCCCCCAAGGTGTATATTTCTCTAACCAGTACTTAAAAAGACACCCAAAATTTTTGTCAAAATTTAATCACAACGTCTACCAATGTGCTCCGCAGGTATTAGCACTATCAGCGAGAGAACAGCGGGTTATCCACAGACTGATATTGATGAGAGTAAAACAGTGGATCGAATCGCCAATAGTACTTGAGAGTATTCGCCGGCAAAATACCCTGCACAGCAAGCTGGAATCTGATCACATTTCCGCTTTAGACCAGCAGTGGCGACAAGAAGTCCACAGCCAAAAACACCATCTGATTTCTGAATTATTGGCTCATCCACTATCGGTTTACCTGCAGAACCTGGAGCGTGACTCCAATGGTTTGTTTAGTGAAATCTTTATCACTGACAATTTGGGGCTAAATGTTGCGATGAGTAAACCTACTTCAGATTATTGGCAGGGAGATGAGGCTAAGTTCGAGAAAACCTTCAAAAGCCAAAGTAACAAACTGTATATAGACTCTATCAGATACGACCAATCGGCCAAAAAATTTCAGTCACAAGTTAGCCTTAGGATAGTTGATCCCTCCACTGCGCAAGCTATCGGCATGTTGACCATCGGGGTTGATGTAGAACAGGCGCTGGCGCGGGGGAAATGAGGCGTCAGGCGTCAGTCGGAAGTCGGAAGTCGGAAGTCGGAAGTCGGAAGTCGTCAGTAACTATCCAGACCTTAAATAGATGAAAAGGAGTCTGATGACAACCTTGAGCGCATGAAAAGGCGTGAGGCGTGAGGCGTGAGGCGTGAGGCGTGAGGCGTGAGTATAAAAACAGCAAAACCAATTTTGTAGTTATCTTACTGTTATTTATGGCAGATAATCTAAATGGACTTGTTATATGTGTATTTTGGGGTTATTTTATTGGCCTGAAAATAAGTTACTCAGCAAATCGTTTGATTAAAAATATCTTTAATCCCAACCGCTAATGCCCGGTACCTCCAAGAGAGTGAAGATGTACTAGATTAGATATTAGTGGTGCCTGGGAATACTCATTTTTATACTTCAGCAAACACTACCTTTAAGAGATCAAAAATGGATTTTATTTTTATTATTGGCATGCTGGCTGCTACTTTAACGACTATTGCCTTTGTCCCTCAAGTGGTGCAAATATTGCGTACCGGCAATGTCGATGGCATCTCTATTTACATGTATATGATACTCGTCAGCGGTGTCGCGCTGTGGTTTACCTACGGCATAGTACTAAAAGATATTCCCATCATGTTGGCCAATGGCATTACTTTAGTGCTGACTACCACTGTGCTCGGCCTGACTCTTTACAAACGCTGGAACAAGAGAAGTTGAACAATTGAATATTATTCGACCTTTTGGTCAAATAATCGACAATTCTCTTGAGCTGCCGCTTAATTGTGATTAAGATCCAACTCCAAAAAAAATAATACTCATCACTCAGACGGTTTAATTCTACTGTCTCAGTACTGTCACAATTATCACCTATCCTCTATTGAAATATTGGATAACCAGAGATTATTTTTAATGGATCAAACCCTTATTGGCCTGATGGCCGCCTTCTGCACTACCGCCGCTTTTGTCCCACAAGTTGTCGCCATACTACGTACTGGCAACGTCGATGGCATTTCAGTGACTATGTATTCGATCTTTACCCTGGGAATCGCGCTGTGGTTGACCTACGGTATTATCGTTAATGATCTGCCAATGTTACTGGCCAACTCAGTTAGTTTGGTTTTGGCATCGCTGGTGCTGATACTGACAATTTCCAAGCGCTTGCAACAGAAAAAAATGCTTATCGATAACCCTAAAATTATTGTATAAGCATTGCGCAAACTCTGTGCAGTGAACCACTATCGTCAATGATCTGGCTAATTTACAGGCCAACTGTTACTGGCCAACTCAGTTAGTTTGGTTTTGGCATCGCTAGTGCTGATACTGACAATTTCCAAGCGCTGGCAACAAAAGAAACTGCTTGTAGATGATCCCAAAATCACCGCATAAACGAGCCTAATTATTACCCGGCTCTTCGCCGGGTTATACAAGCTATACAGTCGCTAAAGATATTTTTGCAGCGCAAAACTACTTCGAAAGATCAATGTCATAGCGAGTAACTAACTCACTGTGTCTGTCGATGTTGTGACGGCCCAAATTATTGACATCGCGCTCGCCGCACAAGGCCATAGTGATATCTAACTCATTGCGCACTATATCAATTGCTTTAGTAACACCCGCCTGGCCCATGGCGCCCAAACCATACAGGAATGGACGTCCCATATAGACACCTTTTGCACCCAGGCTAAGCGCTTTAAGCACGTCCTGACCGGAGCGAATACCACCGTCCATATGCACTTCGATACGATCACCCACCAAATCGACTATTTCAGCCAGTGCCGCTATCGAAGACCTGGCACCATCGAGTTGGCGACCACCGTGATTGGATACTATCAATGCATCGGCACCACTGTCGGCCGCTTTAATCGCATCTTCTGGATCGAGAATACCCTTGAGAATTAACGGCCCGTCCCAGAGTTTTCTGATCCATTCGATATCATCCCAGGATAACTTAGGATCAAACTGTTCAGACGCCCACATCGACAGCGAAGACATATCTTCGACACCCGAGACATGCCCCACTATATTTCCAAAGTCATGGCGCTTAGTCATCGCCATGCCCAGACACCACTGCGGGCACTGCGCCATGAACCATAAGTGTTTAGGGGTAAGTTTTGGTGGTGCCGACAGACCATTGCGCAGATCTTTATGACGCTGGCCAAGAATTTGTAGATCAAAAGTCAGTACCAGCGCCGAGCAACCTGCGGCTTTGGCACGGGCGATTAAGCGGGCGATAAAATCTCGATCTTTCATCACGTACAACTGAAACCAAAAAGGTTTAGTGGTATTGGCGGCCACATCTTCAATAGAGCAAATACTCATCGTCGACAAAGTAAAAGGGATACCGGCGGCTTCACAAGCTTTGGCGGCTTTTATCTCACCGTCGGCGCACTGCATTCCGGTTAATCCTGTGGGTGCCATAGCAAATGGCAAGGCCACTTCCTGCCCCAACATAGTGCTGCGCAAATTGCGATTAGTCATATCCACAGCGATTTTCTGGCGCAGTAACAGCTTCTGAAAGTCCGTTTCATTAGCGCGGTAAGTGCCTTCAGTCCATGAACCTGAGTCCGCGTAGTCAAAGAACAGTTTGGGTACTTTTCTCTTTGCTATTCTTTTAAGATCGGCGATCTCGACGATACTGGCCATGCTTTAGCTCCTTATTATTCAGTGTAATTCCCCCTACGCGTCAAGCTGCTATTTTTTTGGGAATATACACAGTTACTATTTGTTTTAATTTAAAATTTAAGCCATTGGACGCTATCGATATGCGCCATCATACAACGATTACCGAGGTACATGCGAATAGGCCCAGCATCTTCCCTGCAAGCCTATCGGCATGAGTCTAGTGTGCTCTGAACCGAGTTGTTATTTTTCTTTCACCTCTATATACTTTGGATAATTGGTCTTACCAATTATCCAAATCTTCGACATACTTTATGTTTCCGTGCTTGCGTTTGTCAAGAAGTTTTCCGTTGAGTGTTTGTTAGTTACACAGCTGTGAGCTTGATAAGATTCACTGGATATAGTTTTCTAATCAGTACAGAAGTGGCTTATAAATTTTTTATCAAGAAATAGCCGCTTATTTTGCTATCGACGCAACTGCTGTTGATAATAGCTAGAGACAAACGCAAGTTCTATGCTTAGCAAATTGACATAGAGCGGCAGTAAAAAACCACAGCACTCGCTGCTTCTTAGAGCTTTTAAATATGTATCAAAGAGTTAGACCGCCTAAAATATCCGACGTGATCGTGGAACAACTAGAGACCATGATAGTAGAAGGCACCTTAAAACCCGGACAGAGATTGCCTTCGGAGCGAGACTTAGCCAAACAGTTTGAAGTCTCGCGTCCATCACTGCGCGAGGCCATTCAAAAACTCGCTGCCAAAGGGATTTTAGAGAGCCGCCAGGGTGGAGGAAACTACGTTACAGAGCAGTTAGGCAGAGGATTTTCCGACCCGCTGCTGGAACTGTTAGCTAATCATCCTGAGGCACAGTACGACTTATTAGAATTTCGTCACGCCCTTGAAGGCTTGTGTGCCTATTATGCGGCCTTGCGCAGCACTGAAGTAGACAGAGAAAACATCCGCACCAGACATAGTGAACTGCAGCAGTTTCACGACAACAAAGATTTTTCCAACGAAGTAGTGGCCGATGTGAAGTTCCATTTGGCCATCGCCGAAGCCGCCCACAACATGGTGTTGTTACACATGATGCGGGCGTTATTTGATTTATTTAAACAGCACATTAAAGATAATTTAAATGACATTTATCCCCAACAGGCCATGCGAGCCAACATCCATGGACAGCACCGACTGTTGATGCAGGCGATCTTTGACGGCGATCCGGAAAAAGCCCAGAGCGCCTCTCACGCGCATTTTTCCTCAGTCGAAGAGGCGCTGTTAGAGCAGGGAAAAGAACAAACCAGACTGGATCGATCGCTGCGACGAACCAGTAACAACAGATAAATACGCCCGGGTGGAAACACTTCGGCCTTTGAGACAACTGAGTTTATGAACAATCAACACACCATCACTGCCCTGAAAAACGCTGCCGGTAGCAAACAGGTCTTAACCACCAGCACCGACACCTTACACTATCGTCAAGGTTTCAGATCCGGTGGCGGTGATGCCATAGCCGTCGTTTTCCCCACAGATCTACTGACGCTTTGGCGGGTGCTACAAATTTGTGTCCAGAGCGATGTGATTGTGATTATGCAGGCCGCTAATACTGGCCTCACTGAAGGCTCCACTCCCTCTGGAAATGATTACGACCGACCGGTCGTTATCATTCAGACCTTAAAGCTAAATCAATTTTTGCTAATCGATGACGCCAGGCAAGTGGTGAGTTTTCCCGGTACTACTCTGTTTCAGCTTGAAGATGCCCTGAAGCCATTCGGTAGAGAACCGCATTCGGTGATAGGTTCCTCCTGCATTGGCGCCAGCGTAATCGGCGGAATCGCCAATAATTCAGGCGGATCTCTGATTAAACGGGGCCCGGCCTATACCGAACTATCGCTGTATGCCCAAGTTAACAGTGAGGGTGAATTGCAGTTAGTCAATCACTTAGGCATCGATCTGGGAGATGACCCGGAACAAATTTTACAGAATCTACAGCGGCAAAATTTTTCTGCCGCTGCCGTGAAACAACTGGATAAACTCGCCTCTGATAAAGACTACGAACAGCGGGTTCGGGATGTTGATGCCGATACCCCGGCGCGATTTAATGCCGATCAGCGCCGTCTTTACGAAGCCAGTGGCTGCGCCGGTAAACTGGCTATTTTTGCGGTGCGCTCTGACACTTTTCAACAGCCGCGACAGACTAAAACTTTTTATCTGGGTGTTAGCGATCCGGCACTGCTGACAAAACTTAGACGCGACATCCTCCAAGATTTCCATAATTTGCCGGTATCGGCGGAATATGTACACAAAATAGCTTTTGATATTGCGCACAAATACGGTAAGGACAGTTTCTTAGCCATAGATAAGCTCGGCACCGCTAATATGCCGCGGCTATTTGCCCTGAAAAATAAAGTAGCGGCATTTCTGGATAGACAAAAGTGGCTGCCCGATGATATCCCCGATAAAATTTTATTTTACTGCTGCCGATTAATGCCAGAACATTTGCCAAAATCCCTGCTGAAAATGCGCGCCGATTACCCCCACCACCTGATCATCAAAATGGCCGATGCGGGTATTGAAGAGTTGCGCACTTATTTGCAAAAAGGACTATTTGCCGGGGATAGCAGCGCCCGCTCTATCGAGTGCTCTGAGGCTGAAGCGAAAAAGGCCATGCTGCAAAGATTCGTGGTTGCCGGTGCCGCGATTCGCTACGAGCAGTTACATAAAAACAAAGTTGAAGATATTTTAGCTTTAGATGTCGCCCTAAAGCGTAACGAGCAAAACTGGGTTGAAAACTTACCCGCAGAAATCGCCTCTGAAATATTACATCCCCTATATTACGGGCACTTCTTTTGTCACGTATTCCACCGCGATTACATACTAAAAAAGGGCTTCCAGAGCGCTAAGATCAAAGCCAAATTACTGAAACTATTAGAGCAACAGGGAGCAAAATACCCGGCTGAACACAATGTTGGGCACTTGTATCAGGCACCCGAGTCACAGCAGCAGTTTTACCAACAGCTGGATCCGAGTAATACTTTTAATGCTGGTGTGGGAAAAATGTCCAAGCAAAAACAATACGGCTGCGGTTGCTAACAAAATAATTAATGAGCTTTTTATTTTTTAAACTGTCCCCTTTTTATTGCTCCACTCGTTTATAGATTATGATTAAGGCAGTCGCTTTGATCGACTTAAACATATGGAGAATAACAATGAACGAATATATGCTAGTTTACCAAGGTGGCGATCCGGACTGGGCTAAAAATTCAACCCCTGAACAGATGGGTGCTGCCATGGAGCAGTGGGGCGCCTGGATGGGTGCTCTGCAGGAAAAAGACCAGCTAGTCAGTGGCGGCTCCCCGCTGCATTATGCAGGAAAAAATATCGATGCGGATAAAGTAGTCACCGATATAGCAGCCTCCGAGCTCAAAGAGTTAGTCAGTGGTTACTCTATCGTCAAAGCTGCGAACATAGATGCCGCGGTAGAAATTGCCAAACAGTGCCCAATTTTTAATCATGCAGGCATTAAAGTGCAAGTACGTGAAGTACAGCAGATGGGCTGAGTTCCCTGAGTGGACTAATCTGCCAGCTGGCGCTGTATTTGTTGTATTAGTAAGCGATGCTCATGTGCAGTGCCACCGAGCGCTATAGATTCATCCGCCTGTTGATAGGCCAACTCAGCATCGCCTGACCTGGCATGCAGATGTGCCAATATTGCCAATGGCATATGCGATTTTTTTAATGCCGGGTGCCCTTGTAAATCTTTAACTTTTTCTATTCCCAGGCTATTGTCCCCTGCATAGGCAATGGCTATCGCCTGATTGAGCCCAGCCACCGGCGAGCCGGTTATCAGTATTAAATGGTCATATAAACCGACAATAGCCTGCCAATTGGTCTGTGAAAAATTCGCTGCATCACAATGTTCTCTGGCGATTAACGCCTCCAGATAAAAGCGCCCCGCTCCAGCATTATTATTCGACGGTGCCAGCTGCAACAGCTGTCGAGCGTCCGCGAAGTGTTGTTGATCCCACAAGCGCCGGTCCTGTAAATCTATAGGTATATTAAACCCCTGCTGATCAACCCGTGATGACACTCTGGCCATTTGAAAATGCATTAGCCCCAAAAGCCCTAAGGTATCTTGATTGACCACAGTTGGCTCATCGATCAGTAATTTAGCTAAGCCTATGGCCTCCTGGCAAAACATCAGATTGATCGGCTGCTGCTTTTCGCTGCTGTGAAAACCCTCGTTAAAAAGCAAGTACAACACTGTGTGTACCTTTTCCATCAGGTTGCCCAATTTTTCGGGCTCGGGAAAGTTAAACTGCTGTTGCTGTAGTTGCTTGCGGGTTCGGTATAAACGTTTTTTAATCACTTGCGGTGGTTGTAACAGCGCTCTGGCAATAGCTTCAAGGCTGAGTCCACACAAGGTTTTTAAGATGAAGGGAATGCGATTTTCCGCCTTAATATCCATATCGCAACAGGCAAAGATCATTCGCAGCTGATCATCTTTAATTTTAGTCTCACTAAACTCCTGCTCAACGGTATTACCCAGAGACCATTCACTCTCTAAGTGATAACTTAAATCATCGGCGAATTTCAGTTTGGTTTTGTTGTGGCGAATAACATCTATCGCCTGATTTTTCGCGCAGCTGATCACCCAGGCAACCGGGTTAGCGGGCACTGTCTGCTGCTGCCAATTGAGCAGCGCTTTAGTAAAAGCATCTTGTAACACGTCTTCAGCTAAGCCAAAGTTTTGCGGACCAAAAATCCGGGTCAACACCGCCAGTATTTTAGCCGACTCCTCTTTATAGAGCTTCTCGATGATAAGTTCTATTTCGTTCATGTTAACTGCATCATTTTAGCGGCCATTACCTGAGTGTTGTTGTAACTGGTTGCAAATTCTTCTATAACTGCGAAGCCATATTTACGATACAAATTAATCGCGGGAAAATTTGAGCAAGCCACATACAAGCTCGCAGGCCCCTGTATTTTTGCTAACAAAAACTCCAACAGTTCTATCCCAACCCCCTGCCCACGGGCATTAGCAGAGACAAAAAGTGAACGGATTTCACTGCCACAATGTGCCGCGTAGCCCAGCACAGCCTGACCTTGATAAAGGTAAATGTCTGATTCTTTTAGCTTTGCTAAACGCTCAGGGTCCTGATCTAAAGGAAGCAAGTTGAATTCTGCAGCTTCGAATTTTAGCTCATCAAGTTTAGCCCCCGCATAGATATCCACTACCGCTAAAAAATCAGTTTCACAATACTCTCTTATACTCATGACTTACGACTCACGACTCACGACTTACGACTTACGACTGACTCCCCATTCAAACCACTTAAGAAGTTAAAGAGAAGGCGAATATCAGCAATAATGGCAGGGTAATAATCGACGATAAGTTACCAAATAACACCATCGAAGCCACCTTGTCAGGTGATATCTGATAGCGCTCGGCAAACAGGTAATTCATCACCGCAGGTGGCAACATGGTAAACAACACCATCATCTGCATTTCCTGCAACTTTAGGGGTATCAGCCAATAGATAAGCGCAAATGCCAGTGCGCCAGTGACAACACTGAGAATGCTGCAGATAATACCGATTTTCAAGCCGGATATTTTGATTCCACACATTTGTGAACCCAGAGATATCAACATCACCGGGATCGCTGCCGAACCAATTAAGCTCAGACCGTCAAATACCGGCTGATAGAGTTCTACATTGAACAAGCCTAAGGCAACTGCCAACATGGCAGAGAGAAAAATAGGGGTACAAAAAGAGCGCCAGATGTTAGCTCCCGGCGACTTACTTAAAAACAGACTGACAAAGACAATATGTACTATGGTAGAAACCACAAACAGTAGTACCGCCGACTCTGAGGCGGATTGGCCAAAAGCGTAGCCAAACAGCGGAATTGCCAGGTTACCACTGTTGCGAAACATTTGTGGTGGCGCCCAGGCCTTTAGTTGCTTACCTTTTATCCCCACTAAAAATAACACTAACCCGGGCAACAATAAGCTAATGAGCGCCGCCGTCATTAAAGGCAACTGGGAAAAACTCGGCTTCATCGATAACAGCGAAGTAAAGATAAGCGCCGGAACAAAGATATCCATGTTCAAACGGTTGATAGGCGCAAAATTGGTTTTTAAGGTTTTACCCACCACAAAACCTATCCCGACGACTAAAAATACTGGTAGTAATATTTGTACAACTTGATTAAGCAAACCGACTCCCTGGTAGCTCTCTGTCTTTTATAAACATGTGGGCAAGTGACTAGATGATTATTATGCTGATAAGCACTGCCCAGCGCTGGTTTTTATACATTAAATTAACAGCTTAATTTCAACTCTGACCTATGCTGCACTTAAATTAACCAGCACTGTTATAGCAGCTAAGCGCTGCAAAATAAACGTCAATGTTTAATCAGGCAGTGGATCCTTTTTCGGTCAGTACCACTACCACTTGCCCCAAATATCCCTGAGCGGCAGTATTCGGATCAGTGCCAACGAAGTGGTTGGGCTCTATTATCTTTCGGCGATTATCGCCAAGTTCAACCGTCAATGTCCACTTTTAGAAGTGGAATTCGATATCTCCAATAGCGTCACTAGTATCAATAAACGTGATACCGATATTGCCCTGCGGATGTTTCGACCTACCCAGGCGGACTTAATCGCCAAAAAGCTGCGAAATATCAGTTTGTATTTCAGCGCCAACAAAGACTATCTACGACACTATGGCGAACCTCAGTCTATTGATGATTGCAGCCAACATCGGCTGATAGGTTTCGACCGCGATTTGACAATGCTTAAAGCGCTGGAAAAAACCGGCGGGCAGATCACCCCAGCAGATTTCAAAAACCGCACTGACTCTCTGTCGATGCAAATTGAGCTGACCAGACAAGGTGCGGGGATATGTGTAACTCACTTACCCATAATCCAGCGTTATACTGAGTTACAAATCCTCTTACAGGATGTGCCTATACCAGAGCTGGAGTTTTGGTTGATGTGTCACGCCGATGTACAACACAATCGAAAAATCCGGCTGATGATGGATTTCCTTAATAGTAGTTTTGGGGCTATTTATCTGTAATCACTAAGGCGACCATTTTACCAACTAGCGGAGTGATGGCCAGTATTACCGGGAAAGCCACCGCAAATGAGAATCCCCAAGCGCTGAGCCAAATCTGGAAAATGTCGGCCACTAGCCCTACATTAAAAACACTGATCACTAAAGACATAATCGCCGACATTAAGGCGGACATAAATAGTGGGAAAACCAGGCTCTGATATTTTTTACTGATCATGTTTTATCCTCTTTTTAGCGGCAACTTACCGTTGCTAGTTATCCACAAACTGCCGCATAACGACCGTTGTGGATCAAAGTTGACTGCTATTCAGCTTGTAGTTTAAGCGTTAGCCACAACCGTCAGATGCAAATTTTCACTGGTTACTGTCAACTGTAAATTTTCTCCGAGGATCAAGTCACCATCGACCACTTTAACGCCATCTATTTCTGCCTCACCGTTAGTGATATAGGCCAGATATTCACCTTGCTGTTGCACTGATTTACCTTTCTCTAACAAGCCAATATCAATAATGGTATGGCTATCAAAAGTGTCTGACTGAGATTTTTCTCCACCGTAAATACGTATTAGCTGATTTTCTGGCAAGTCGTAGAGTTTATAGGCAGCGGGTTCACCGGCAGTTTCAGGCAGTGCCCAGATCTGCAGTAAGCGGGTACTGCCCTGATCAGGATTGACTTCATTGTGGGAAAAACCTTCACCACCAGCACGCTGTACCTGCACTTGGTTGGCTACCATGGACTGGCCATCTTTCATCGATCCCTCGTGAGTAAGGCGTCCTGAAATCATTACGGTAATCACATCTATTTCACTGTGCGAGTGCATTTTAGTTTCACCGTAAGGCAGATAATTAGCATCGGCTAAGTAGACAACATTACCCAGCCCCTCCCAAGTGCTGCTGTCGCCACCGACTTTTTTATCTTTGATTAAACGTTTTTCTGTCAAGCCTGCAAAGCCGCCTAAAGGTAGTGAATCTCTGTGTAATATTTGCATTGTCTGTCTCCTGTAGGTATTTTGTAAGCCACACTTGTTTGCTAATTGTTGTGTTGCTTCGAATATGTAGCCATTATAAACAGGTGGATTTATAAAAAAATCGGAATATATCGACTAATATGTTCGATATTTTCGAACATATTTATTGGCTGAGAACTGTATAGATGAAACTGACTTTAGAGGCACTGGAAGTGCTAGATGCGATCGACCGACACGGCAGTTTTGCCGCAGCAGCTAGCGCACTCTATCGGGTCCCCTCCACTGTTACTTACACAGTGCAAAAGCTTGAGGAAGATTTAGGTTTTGTAATATTTCGGCGCGAGGGTCGACGTTCGGTATTAACCCCGGCAGGTAGCTTATTGTTGGAGCGCGGCAGAGAGCTGCTGTTGGCTGCTGAACAAATTGTCGAATCTGCCCACCAGGTAAACAGTGGCTGGGAATCGACTCTGAATATTGCCATTGATACCGTCTGGGATATCAATCAGTTCTACCCTATCGTGGCCCAATTCCAGCAACTTAATAGCGGTGTGCAAATCAATTTAAGCGCAGAGGTGATGGGCGGAAGTTTAGAGGCACTTATAGAAGGACGCGTCGAGCTGGTGATTGGTGGCCCTCCCCCGGTCAGCAGCACTCAGGGAATTAAGTACAAGCAGATATTTACCGCCCAATGGTTGTTTGTGGTCGCCAAAGACCATCCACTGACGAAGGTTCAACTGCCATTGAGCGAGACTGATATCAAAGCTTACAGCGCTGTGACTATTAAAGACTCCTCAAAAAACGCACCTATCATGGCGCACCGAATTTTCGATAGGCAAGTCACCTTGCGAGTTGCCAGCCTGGAGCATAAGATAATTGCGTTAGTTCAAGGTGTTGGCGTCGGCTTTTGCCCCAGACATCGCATCCAGCAGCAGCTGGACAACAAACAGCTAGTGGCCCTGAAAATAGCCAACCCTGCAGAGGACTCGCCCCATTACTGCTCCTGGCGCACCAACAACAAAGGCAAGGCCCTGCGTTGGTTTGTCGACAAAATCCTACAGCAAGCACAAAACTAGCATCTTCCTACTTCCTACTTACGACTAAGGTTTTATGGCTAAAGACAAAAACGTTAAAGCACTACAGACATTAATGAACCACGCCGTTGCCGAGGGCCAACCTGGGATTTCAGCTGCTATCGCCAATAGTAGTGGCGTCATCTGGACCGGAGTAGCAGGCAGTGCCAACCTGAGCAACGACAGTGCAGTCAACCCAGATCACTTATTTGGCATAGGCAGTATCACTAAAACGTTTGTTGCGGTGATCATACTGCAATTAGTCGAAGAGCAGCGCATTTCACTTGGGCAATCCGCACTGGATATATTGACCACTGAGCTAGTCGGTAAAGTACCTGGAGTAGGAAGTGCAACTATCGCGCAATTGCTCAACCACACCGGCGGCGTCCCCAGTTGGGAAGATGACCCACAGTGGATTCAGCACGGGCGAGGCTGCAAACTGCAACCACAAAGGCAATGGCTACCAGCCGACACTTTAAAATATATTGAAAATAGCCCAGTGCTGAATGCCGCGGGAGAGAAATATAACTACGCCAATAGTAATCACACACTCCTTGGTTTGATCATTGAGCAAGTCACTGGCAACGACTTAGTCACTGAGATCCGCAACAGGATCTTGCAGAGGGCAGGCATCGAAGATATTTACCTGGAAGGTTTTCAGAGTGTGCCCACACAGCGCCTGTCACAGCGCTACCACTACCTCACCGACGATTTTGTAAAAAATGCCGGGTTACACCCAAGCTTTGTTGCAATCAATTCAAAAATAATGGATGTCAGCTGTAGCAATTTATCGACTGAATGGGCGGCGGGTGGCATAGTCGCCACTGCCGCTGATCTGGCCAAATATGCCGCCGCGTTTCGCGCCGGTAAGTTACTCAGCCACAAAAGCATGCAGTTCATCAAGCAGTGGCGGCCCATCGACAAGAAATTCAAAATTGGCCACGGCCTGTTTCATATCACTCTGGATGCCGGGCATCGTTTTCTGGGTCATACCGGTAGCGTCTTGGGGTACAGTTCGGTAATGCACTGGTCAGAGTCGCAGGATCTGGCGATAGTAGTGCTGTCGAACGTTGGCACTATGCATATTGGTACTAAGAAACAAGGGAGTGCTGTGTCGTTGGGGTTTGATGCACAGTTTATTCGACATGCTTTGGAGTATGCTGAGGGGGAAGTCGGAAGTCGGAAGTCGGAAGTCGGAAGTCGGAAGTCGGAAGTCGGAAGTCGGAAGTCGGAAGTCGCGAGGATAAAAAAACCAAGGACGAACAGCTATGACTAAATGAGCGCTAGTTTGAGGTTTTTAAAACTCTGTTATAAGCCAACTAGTAAGCAATTTAACAGCTGTAGTAATTGTGGCTGTGTATCTGGGTCATGTTTAATGAAAATCTGCCCCATGTGTTGCAAGTTTTTGCTGCATGCTTTTTTTCTTGTAGATGCTGTGACAGGTTATGTGTAACCACCTAATTTATATAAATTCTTCGATACTGACTGCACTCAATTATGAAAAAATTAACGCTAATTAGGGGCTGGAAAACTGCACTGAATCGTTTTATTATTGAATTTACCTACTAGATGATTGGAATCGCTGCGACGCTTTTTCTGGCAACGGATGTAGTTAAATTTAACAAGAAAATTGAGAACACACCATGAAATTGACCCCATTCCACCTGGCAGTTCAAGTTCGAGATATAGCAGAAGCACGTGATTTCTATGGCAATAAGTTAGGTTTTGCTGAGGGACGAAGCGCCGAGCAGTGGATAGATTTTAATATGTTTGGCCATCAGCTTGTCACCCATTTGAACCCGGCTCTGGGTGCAGAGGGAAAAGTACCCAGCATCTACAACGGGGTCGATGGTCATGGTGTGCCCGTGCCACATTTTGGGGTCATAATGGATTTTGATCAATGGCAGGAATTTGCCGAGCAGGCCAAGAATTTTATCGATGATTTCATTATCGAGCCCTATGTACGTTTTGCCGGAGAAGTGGGTGAACAAGGCACCATGTTCTTTGCAGATCCATCGGGGAACTCGCTAGAGTTCAAAGGTTTTCACGATATAGAGAAAGAGCTTTTTGCTAAGTAAAATTTTAATTAGTATTAGCTCTACAGCCGCGAGTAGCGAGTAGCTAGTAGCGAGTAGCGAGTCTAAATACTGACGACTCACTACTTCCAACTTCCAACTTCCAACTTCCAACTTCCAACTTCCAACTTCCAACTTCCAACTGATTATTCCCGCCAGTCTTTAAAGTGTTGCAATAAAAAATGTACCGCTAAGCGCGCCCGGGTGGGCAGGTACTTGCGATTGGCATAGACAATCCAGGTGGTGATATCTCTGCTGCCGTAAGGCTCTAGAATAGTTTGCAGACTGCCATCTTTTAACGCATTTCCCAGGCTGGAAACTGGCATGTAAGTAATGCCTAACCCCGCCTGGCAAGCTTTGATAATTGCTCGGGTACTGTTGGTTTTTAATTTGCCTTTGACCTTAACTTCCAGCTGTCCACTCTCTGTATTGAACAGCCAAATGTCATTGTTGGTAATCAGGCACTGGTGCTCACGCAGTTGTTGTGGCTGCAGTGGCGTACCGTACTTAGCAAGATATGCCGGGCTGGCAGCGGCGATCAGGTTCCTGCTAACTAATTTTCGCGCCACTAAATCTGAATCTGCTAAGCGACCGTAGCGAATAGAGAAATCTATGCCCTCTTCAACAAAGTTAACCATACGAGAATTGAAATCAATTTCTAAGGCCAGGTTAGGGTGCATAGCCATAAATTCAATCAGCGCCGGGGCAATAAATTCTTCGGCAAATTCCCCGGCGGCAGAAACTCGTAAGGTTCCACTCAAACTAACTTGTTCACTGGAGACACGCTCGTTGGCCTCCTGCAAACCGTGCATTAAGTCGGCACATCGCAAATAGTACTGATGACCCGCTTCGGTCAACCTGACACTGCGAGTAGTTCGGGCTAACAGGGCTGTACCTAAACTGGATTCGAGCGCAGCGACACGCCGGCTAACATGGGATGTGGAAACACCCAGTCTGCGCGCCGCAGCAGAAAACCCCTGGGTTTCTGCCACCGCAATAAACTCTGTTATGCCTTGAAAAGATATCATTATTGCTCCTGAGCAATAGTTATTTGCTAATGCATAGTATTATCGCATTGACTGTTAAAGTCTATGATGGCTTCACTTACTTTCCAAACAGATTACTAACAACTTAGAGGCAGAATTCATCATGGGTAAAATCTTAATTTTAGTCACTAATCATGCAACATTAGGCAGCACCGATCAGCCGAACGGTACTTATGCACCGGAATTAACCCACGCTCTCGAGCATTTATTAGCAGCCGATTTTGAGTACGATATCGCCTCCATCAAAGGGGGACTAGCACCTCTGTATGGTGAAGAGATTGAAGACGGTATCAATGAGCGCATATTGAGCAATGATGACTTCCAGACGCAAATTGCTAATACCCTCCCCGTCTCGCAGCTAAACAGTGATGACTACAGCGCCGTATTCTACCCGGGTGGTTTTGGCTTGCTGTCTGACCTGGCGACGGATAAAACTGCAGCCGCGATTACCGCCAGTGTCTATGACAGAGGCGCCATTGTCGGTGCTGTATGTCATGGCCCGGCTGGCTTATTAGCTGTGACACTGGCAGATGGCAGCTCTATCCTTAAAGGCAAGAGCGTGACCGGATTCACCCGTGAAGAGGAAATCGATTTTGGCACTATCGAACACATTCCGTTCCTGTTAGAAGAAGCACTGACCCGCAACTCAGGCAGCTATCACAAAGTAGCACCCTGGGGAGAGCATGTAATTGTCGATCAGCGGTTAATTACCGGACAAAACCCGGCCTCCGCTGCGGCCGTCGCTAAAGCGATGATTAAAGCTTTACAGGTCACTTAGAAAAGGTTGCTATGCTGAGAACAACTAAGCTCGCATTAGGCAAGCTTGGTTGTTTTGCAGGCTGTAAAATTACCGAGCTGCAGGTTCATGGTTGAGTCAGTCCGCGCTGGTAATCATCCCGGTACCGGCTCTGCTCATTTATGATTTACAAACCTTAGGATGATGCTGACCGGTTAGCTCTGTGAGGACAACGCCCACAGATTAATACCCGATTCTTGAGCAAATTCGTCTATTTGCAGTAACTCTGCATCGCTGAAATCCAGGTTTTGCAACGCACCTACACTGTTTTCAAGCTGCGCCACACTGCTGGCGCCGACCAATGCACTAGTGATTCGCTGTTTGCGCAACACCCAGGCGATGGCCATCTGTGCCAGTGACTGATCGCGCTGTTGCGCAATGTCATTAAGGCAGTTGATTCTTTTTAAATTTTCATCACTAAGTTGCTCTTGAGCCAGAGATTTCCCCTGCGACGCTCTGCTGCCGGCGACTACCCCGCGTAGATACTTGTTGGATAACAGACCTTGTGCCAGTGGTGAAAAGGCAATGGAGCCTATGCCTAAATCATCCAGTGTGTCTAATAATCCATCTTCTTCTACCCAGCGGTTTAACATCGAATAACTGGGCTGGTGAATTAAACAGGGCGTCCCTAAGTCGCGTAAGATTGCTACGGCTTCACGGGTCCGCTGTGCATTATAGGAAGACAAACCAACATACAGTGCCTTGCCCTGTTTCACGATACTGTCTAGCGCCCCCATGGTTTCTTCTAAAGGCGTTTCTGGATCAAAGCGGTGCGAGTAAAATATGTCGACATAGTCTAAGCCCATGCGTTTTAAACTTTGATCTAAACTGGAAATCAGGTATTTACGACTGCCCCACTCACCATAAGGGCCCGGCCACATGTCATAACCCGCTTTTGTAGAAATCACCATCTGGTCGCGATAGCCAGCAAAATCTGTCTTTAGCATATCACCAAAAAAGGATTCAGCAGCACCTGGTGGTGGCCCGTAATTATTCGCCAGATCAAAGTGGGTAATACCTAAATCAAAGGCGCGACGACTGATATCGATCGCCGTTTGCCGATCGACGTCTTCGCCAAAGTTATGCCATAGCCCCAGTGAAATAGCCGGTAATTTCAAACCACTGCTACCGCAACGATTATATTGCATGTCCTGATATCTATTTTCTAATGCCTGGTAACTCATAACCTCTCCATTTTAATAGCTTAGGGGAACACCCACCCAGGTTGCTGCTGCGCAACCGATAACCCAAACTATAGCTAAAATAATCGACCACACTAACTCATTTAAACTGAATGACCACTGCATATGTGACACTTTGAGTAAATTATCCGGCGAAACTCCCGATGAATATTGCGCCAGCAACGCGCACTAACAGACGGCCAAAGACCGCAAGTTCACTCATAGTTCATCATACATTTTGCAAAATACCCGTATCCATACCCACCGCAGGTAAGCCGTTATAAATTCGACCTGCCTAGACTAAACAGAGTAGTATCAAATTTGCTCGCATAGCCAGCTAAATAACCACTACAGTCTCGATGTAAGAGGGCCTGTCCGAAAAATTAATAATGATCAATGAGAGTAAGCAATAATATGGACAGCTTTAAAATGCAGCGCATGTACCGCCTGGGGATAGGCGGACGACTTTTTTTAGCCTTTGTACTCATTTCCTCCATCACTATTGTTGCCAGTGGACTCTCCACTAATACTTTTCTCGACTTGCGCAATAGATTACAGCTACTGGGGCAGCAGGACATTGCCGGGCTGGATGCCGCCGCAAAATTAAACGACAAGAGCCGGTTGATTGTGGCAACCGCACCTATATTGGTCACCGCTGAATCTAATTTACTGCGCCGTCAGGCGATGCAACAACTCAATAATGCGATTGCCAGTATGGACTTGCTAATGCGTAATTTACCCGATTACGATAACTACTTTCGCGAGTTAATTGCGCAGATTAATAACAGCTTGATTTTGCTCAATCAAAGTGTCGAACACCGGGAGCAACTACATCAACAGTTACTGCAAGAGTCGCAACACATCTACCCACTGCTTAAACAGATCAACTCCCGGCTGCAGCAGTATCCACAGTGGCCGGCCGAGCAGGGTAAATTGGTCGTCATCAATCAGCTCTACTATTTTGCCGGGTTAGTTGAAAAAGTCGGCAACGACCCCACTTTCAACGAACTAGATTATACCTTCCTGCGCCTGGAAGAAATTGGCAGGAAAATTAAGCAACAGCTACATAGGGCTCCCGCGGAATTAGACAAGAGTGATTTAGGCGCAAAAATCGACACTTTATTGGAATTTGGCAGCCGGCGAGGCAGTTTGTTTTCGCTGCAAAATCAGCAGCTGGAACTGGCCTATCAGCAGGGATTTTTCCTGCAAAATAGCCTGCAGCATATCCATCAGCTGGCCGCCCAGGTCAACCTATATACCGACACTACCAACAAGCGGATTAGCCATTCGCTGCAGCGAGCGATTACTTCTATCAATCACAATATGAACAGCGTGCTACTGTTATCACTGATCAGCTTAGTGGCGGCCTGCGCAATCTCCTGGTTTTACGTACGCCGTAACGTACTGCAGCGCATTGTAGAGTTACAACAGAACATGCGCTCTATCGCCTCGGCCAATTTAGACACGCAGATACGTATCTTAGGTAATGATGAAGTCTCCGCTATGGCCGTAGACTTGAAACATTTTCAAAAAACCGCCATCGCAGTCGAGCGCACTAACCAGGCGCTGGCAGCGGAAATAGAGGAGCGAATTCTGGCCGAAAAGCAATTGCAATCAGCACAAAATGAGCTGTTGCAAGCGGCCAAACTGGCAGCCTTAGGTCAGTTGAGCGTCGGTATTACCCACGAGATCAGCCAGCCACTGACCGCGATTAACAGTCACTTGCACAGTGCCGGTTTGCACTTGCAGAAACACAACTTTGACGCGCTCCAGCGCAGCCACGAAAAAATTAAATACCTGTTAGATAAAGTCGGTGTGATCACCCGGCAGTTAAAATCTTTTTCCCGCAAAGCGGCCACTGAGCTGTCGGCGGTTGATTTACAACCGGTGATCAAGGACGCTATCGATTTAATGGCCAATCAGTTGCGCGAGCAACAGTGCCAGCTCAGCTATAGTGCATCACAATTTTCTCCTGCGGTACTGGCGGAACCTATCAGGTTGGAGCAAGTGCTGGTCAATCTGCTCAGTAACGCCCTGGATGCAGTGCAAAATACCCCGCAGCCGAGCATTGCTATTGCAGTGCTGGTGAAAAATTCTGAGTTGTGGATAGAAGTACGTGATAACGGTGTAGGCATCGGCAGCACTGCGTTAGAATCCATCTTTGACCCCTTTTACACCAACAGAGAATCAGGCGAGGGGCTGGGGCTCGGATTATCGATTAGCTACAACATAGTGCAAGACTTTGGGGGCCAGATCAGGGTAACCTCAGAGCCGGGTATGGGTAGTTGTTTTAGTGTGATTTTGAAAATAGCAGAGGCGGCATGATAGAAGATATTTTAGTAGTAATCATCGACAACGAAACAGAAATCACTGAGGCGCTGTCAGAAATGCTCGGTCTCGAAGGTTTTAAAGTGCTGACTTATCAACAGCCTGAAAAAGCATTGGCTAACTTAACTGCCGACAGTGCCGCGGTGGTATTAAGTGATGTAAAAATGCCCAAACTGGACGGCCTGAGTTTGCTGGCACGGCTGCAAAAGCTGGATGCCTCGCTACCAGTCTTGTTGATGAGCGGTCACGGCGATATCCCGATGGCGATGCAGGCGATGAAAGACGGCGCTTATGATTTTCTGGAAAAACCGCTGCAACCTGAGCACCTGATCAGCCAACTGCACCGGGCCCAGGACAAACGCCGCCTGACCTTAGAAAACCGTCAACTGAAACAAAACCTGTCACAGCTCAGCGGTATCGATAAATTTATTATCGGCGATTCCCCGGCGATTAAAAATGTCCGACGCAGTGTTCTGGCCCTGGCCAAGAGCAATGTCGACACTATTATCTACGGCGCCACAGGCAGTGGCAAAGACATAGTGGCCCGCGCCCTGCATCAATACAGTGAGCGACGAGACCAACGTTTTATCGCCATCAACTGCGGTGGCATGAGCGAGAGTTTAATCGAGAGCGAGTTATTTGGTCACGAGGCGGGCTCTTTTACTGGTGCCAATAAACGCCACATCGGCAAGATTGAAGTGGCCAATGGCGGCACTTTGTTTCTCGATGAAATCGAGTCGATGCCACTATCGGTGCAAATAAAATTTTTACGGGTATTGCAGGAGCGAAGTATTGAACGGGTTGGCAGCAGCACCCCTATCCCGGTAAAAATGACCGTGATCGCCGCCAGCAAAGACGATTTAGCGCAATTGGGGGAGAGCGGAGAATTTCGTAAAGACCTCTTTTATCGACTGAATGTCGCCAGTATCTACTTGCCGGAATTGAGTGAGCGCCCTGAAGACATACTGCCACTGTTCCAGCATTATGCCAGCAGAGCCTGTGAGCACTACGCCACAGAGATGCCAGAACTCAGTCCAGAGATCATCAATGCGCTACTGCAAAAGCCCTGGCCAGGCAATGTCAGAGAGTTAAAGAATGCTGCGGACCGCTTTGTGCTGGGCATTAGTGAAGATAACCTGCACAGCACCAACACCGCTGGCCAATCCCCGGTCGATTACGAAATGCGCATGGAACAGTTTGAGCGACAGCTGCTGGAAGAGGGACTGCGGACCGCCAAGGGCCAGGTAAGCAAGGCGGCTGAACTACTGAACATAACCTCTAAGACCTTGTATCGAAAAATGAAAAAACACTATTTGGATAAAAAAGTGTTCAAATAAAATTTTTGGACACTTTTGAGAAAAAGCTAAACCAGTAATGGACTAAAGTGTCCGTTATTGAATTTTGGAAAATAAATTAAATTTCTATCTGTTTGATATATATTAATTTTTAATACTTGGCACTCGCCTTGCAGTTACCGCCTTAGAGTTTAAGCAACTCGCACTTTGGCACAACCACTGTGACCTACAACAAAATAAAATAAGGTGTAACAATGATTAAGTCTAAATTATCAAAAATACTCCCGGGACTACTACTGTCGGGATCTATCTTACTAACTGCCGGTATGGCTCAGGCTGCCGAATGCACAAACAGAGGCGTGTTAGATGACAAGTTCTGCGATGAAAACCAAGATTTAGTCGCTGATAGCCCTAAAGATTCTTCAAAGTGGAGAGATCCCAGCACTCTAGTATTCACTTACACTCCCGTGGAAGATCCGGCTGTTTACAAAGACGCATTTGCCGATTTCCAGCAGCATTTGACCGATATTACCGGCAAAAAAGTTGTTTACTACACAGTGCATTCCAATGCTGCTGAAGTAGAGGCGATTCGTTCAGGACGTCTACACATCGCTGGATTCTCAACCGGTCCTACGGGTTATGCAGTTAACTTAGGTGGCTTTGTACCCCTAGCAGTTAAAGGCACTGCCGAAGGTTTCCAGGGCTATAACCTGATCACTATCGTCAGAAAAGACAGTTCAATTCAAAACATGGCTGACTTAAAAGGCAAGTTAGTTGCCCACACTTCCGCTTCGTCTAACTCAGGTAACTTGGCACCGAGAGCACTTTTCCCAAGTGAGGGCATCACACCTGATAAAGACTACACAGTGAAGTATTCGGGTAAGCACGATCAATCTATCATGGGTGTACTATCCGGTGACTACCAGGCGGCTCCGGTTGCCTCTGACGTATTCAACCGTATGGCCAGTGCCGGACGGATCAGCGCCGATGATTTCCGTATCATTTACACTAGCCCACGCTTCCCAACCTCCTCTTTTGGTTACGCGCATGATTTAAATCCTGAGCTAGTGACTAAAATCAAAGAAGCTTTTTCAACATTCCGCTTCTCTGCTGAAATGTCTAAAACTTTCGGCGGCGCCGATCGTTTTTACCCTGTAACTTACAAGCAAGACTGGGCAGTTATTCGCGATATCGCTCACGCCACAGGTACTGCTTACACTAAGAAAGGGCTAAAGAAATTGGCAGAAAAAGACGCGGCTAAAGCGGCTAAAAAACGCGCCAAAGCACTAGCGGCAGCACAAAAAGCTAGCAGCTAAGACACTCGTCTCAAGGAGCCTGTAGCGCAATAAAATATAAGCGGTAGTTATCTGTAACACACTACTGCTTATACAAAGTACCCCGCTGCAGGTCTTTGCCCAACCAGTCATTTTCATAGCACGCTATATTGCCCCTTTTTACCCTAAGGAACAGTGCCATTATGGACACATTTGTCCAATTTCAGGCACTGTCGCTTTAAGGTAAAAAGGTGCATCAGGCAATCCCGGATGTATTGCCTCAAGGTCATGGACTGACCCTTAACCGCAGGATTTATATTATGTCAGCAGCACAAAGGTTCCTTGAAGTTAAAGGGCTGAAGAAAGAATACGTCGCCGGAAACCCTATCCTCAAGGGAGTAGATTTCAGCATAGACAGCCCCGGGATAGTCGCCATCATAGGTCCCTCAGGCACAGGTAAAAGTACCCTACTGCGCTGTATCAATCGCTTAATTGAACCCACTGCAGGGCAGATAATCTTTGATAATTCAGATGTCTGTCTGGCCAGTGGCAAAGTGCTGCGCCATTTACGCCGCCAGGTGGCTATGGTTTTTCAGGAGTACAACCTGGTCGAGCGCTTGTCGGTCATCGAAAACGTCCTCAGCGGACGCCTGGGCTACATGACTTCCTGGCAGGCTTGGCGTAGAAATTACCTACAGAGCGATATCAACAATGCCTATGAACTGTTGGCAGCTGTTGGCCTGGAAGAACACGCCAACAAGCGCGCCGATAGTTTATCCGGTGGTCAGAGACAGCGCGTCGGCATTGCCAGAGCAGTGATGCAAGACCCGCGCATCATCCTCGCCGATGAGCCCACCTCGTCACTGGATCCAAAAACTGCCGTGGAAATAATGGAGCTGTTAGAAAAATTTGCCAGCGAAAAAAATATCCCGGCACTGGTCAATATGCACGATGTGAAATTGGCGCAACGTTTTGCCAAGCGCATTATCGGCATGTCCAATGGACACATCGTCTACGATGGTGCCCCAGAGGGGATCACCGACGAGCATCTGAAAAAGATTTACGGGGGGGAGTCATGGCTGGATTAAACAAGCAAACGGCGTCCACCCAACACAATCCTTTCCCGCGCAATTGGTGGGTCAGCGGTCTGTGGTTAGTCGCGGCTATCTACCTGGTCTACTCTGTCAATGCTATGGGCCTGGACTGGGACAGATTCACAGCGGGGCTAGGGCACGCGGATAATTTACTCAGTCGTATGTTCCCGCCTAATTTCAGTCGCTGGGAGCTATTGCTAGAAGGTCTGATTGAAAGCCTGGAGATAGCCGTCATCTCCAGTGTGGTCGGCATCTTCCTGTCGCTGTTTATTGGCTTACTGGCCGCACGCAATTTCATGCCGAACTGGATCAGCACTCCAGTGCGTGGGTTTATTGCCCTGTGCCGCTCTTTCCATCCGGTTATCATCGCCATACTGTTTGTAAAAAGTGTCGGCTTTGGCGCGCTGGCGGGGATACTCACTTTAGTGATTGCCACTATTGGCTTTATCGCCAAGCTGTTTGCCGAGGCGATCGAGGAGATCTCTTTTAAGCAAGTTGAGGCGATTCGCGCCACCGGTGCCAGTTTTGTCAGCGTGATTCTCTTCGCAGTAATGCCACAGGTCTTCTCACGTTTTATCGGCTTTGCCACTTATCAATTCGACTCTAACTTACGTAACTCGACTATGGTCGGTATCGTCGGCGCAGGCGGTTTGGGCGGCACACTATTTTCCGCCTTCCAGCGTTTTGACTACGACTTCGTCGCGGCGATCTTAATCACTATCATCGCCCTGATATTGTTTTGGGAGTTTTTATCTACCTTGGTCAGGAGGATCTTCTAATGCAGAAAATAGACCATCACTGGCAGCGTTTTACCTTAAAACAAAAGCTGTCGCGTTTCACTGTGTACTTGTTCTTCATCGTTGCCCTGGTACTGTCAGTACGCACTGTAGAGATTATCCCGGAATTTTTCTTCGATGCTCCTGAGCAAATGGTAGATTTATTTTCCAGGATGTGGCCGATCGATTTTGCTTTCTATCCGATATCCGTACACGATGCGATGATAGAGACTTTAAACATTGCCACATTAGGTACTTTATTTACCTTGATTTTCTCTATTCCGCTGGCGCTGATGAACGCTTCCAACATAGTAGCCTCACCCTGGGCGCACTGGATAGCCAGATTCTTTCTGGTATCCTCGCGCTCGGTGAACTCGCTGGTATGGGCGCTGTTGTTTGTCGCCATCTTTGGACCTGGCGTGCTGGCCGGCGTGCTGGCGATTGCCTTCCGCTCGGTGGGCTTTGTCGGCAAGCTGTTGTCCGAGGCCCTGGAGGAAATCGACATGGGTTCTGTCGAGGCACTACGTGCCACAGGTGCCCCATGGGGGGCGGTGATGTTGAAAGGTTACTGGCCGCAAGTGAAGCCGGCTTTCTTCAGTATTGTGTTATTCCGTTGGGATATCAATGTGCGGGAGTCAGCAGTACTTGGGTTAGTGGGCGCCGGTGGTATCGGCGTGGTACTTAACGATTCGATGAATCTGTTTCAGTGGCAGCAAGTTGCGATGTCGTTGTTGGCTATTTTTGCAGTGGTTGTAGCAGCAGAGGTGGTGGTCGTTAACATTCGTAAACGACTTATCTAGTTTTAGCTTACAGATGTGATCAGGGGCCGCTATTTGCGGCCCTTTTTTTATCTGTAGAAAGGGGTTATGAGTGGCTGTTTATCGCTCGGTTCAACCGCTGTATTGAATGAATATGGTGTTATGATTGCTTGTAGTGACAGGGAATGTAGTTAAAAAACTTTAACTGATTTCTTTTTTAAGGTTTACAATCAAAAGACTAATTTAATTTCGACGTTGTCGACTTACTTTCTCTTTGCTTGCCCAAATAGAAAGTAAGCAAAGAGAAAAGGCACCCTATGCTGTCGACTACTCCTACGTTTTTTATTAAATTGCCGGCCGCTCATCAGGGGCATCCTGCCCCATTCGCTCTACGCGACGTCCTGTCGCTGCGCTTCGTCAATTTAATAAAAACCTCCGGCGACAACATAAGGGGGTATTTTTAGCCCGCTGCCAACTTTGGCTTACTTGTCAGTAATTACCTTTTGATGAATTGGCGTAACTTGTATTTGTGTGATGAGCGGCATAAGCAAATGGATAGAGTTTAAGCCGACAATAGAAGTAACTATCATTATCAGAATCCAATATTTAATTTTGTTTTCAGTTACTTAAATAGAAAACAACAACTAAACAAAACTTAGCTGCGAAGTCGCCAATTCCCTTGATATTGCCGCCGGAGCTATTTGTTAAATTGGCGATGCGGAGCGACAGGATGTCGCGGAGAGTGAGTGAGACATGGATGTCTCTATGAACGGCCGCCAATTTAGCAGATAGCGGAGGAGTCTTTCGGCGGTATCGGGTGGAGTTTTTATGTTCAGGACGAACGGTATTAAGCGGTGCCATGGATGGCAAGGAGCGCTTTGGTTCCGTTTCTTTTGCTTACAGGACGTAAGTAAGGTGCGTGAGCAGGACGCGGAAGCTTTGTCCCATTTAAAAGAAATGAACTCGACGCAGGCGAAACCTGCACTTTAATGTTTTGAATTAATACACCAAAAAATAAATCAGTTAAATGCTTTAAATTCATACTCCAACCCCCCCAGAAAAAACAATAGTTCAATCTGCAACAGGAAATTAATCCCTGATAATCCACTAAATTTCAGAGCGCAAATAACAAAAAATCGCTTTCCCCCCATTGTGAGATCACCACCTATTCACTTTTTTGAAGTGAATTCATAATTCCTGACTTTATTATGATTGTACAAAATGATACATTACGTACAATCATAATGAATCATGCCTGTGATCCTTCGCAGGCAGAGTAACAATATCTACTAAGGATCAAATATCATGAGTAATTTACTGGCACCCCGTATGTCTGCAGTCAAGGAATCGCCGACCGGTGCTATCTCCGGAAAAGTGCGTGATCTGGTAAAGGAAGGTAAACGGGTCATCAATCTTGGTGAAGGTGAGCTAGATTTTGATACTCCAGAAGCTGCCAAGCTTGCCGGTATCCAGGCCATTTGTAACGGTCAAACTAAATACACGGACGTGGGTGGCACAATTGAGTTAAAAGATGCCATTGTTAGGAAGTTTAAGGATGAAAATAATTTAGTTTATGCGAGCGATGAGGTGATCGCGAGCTCAGGGGCCAAGCAGATAATCTTTAATGCCTTCCTGGCAACAATATCACCTGGAGATGAGGTAATCATCCCTGCCCCATATTGGGTTTCCTATCCGGACATTGTCAATCTAGCGGGCGGTGTTCCCGTGATTGTCGAGTGCGGTGAGGATAGCTGCTTTAAACTAACTCCTCAGGTTCTAGAGGCGACACTAACAGAAAAAACTACTTGGATTGTCCTGAATACTCCGAATAATCCAACCGGTGCGGTCTATACAGCCAGAGAGCTGCGAGCACTCGCTGACGTGCTCGCCCACTACCCCCGCGTGCTGGTTATGAGTGACGAGATATATGAACACATCACTTATGATCATTCTCATGAATCGATTGCAGCAGTTGATTCACGACTGCATGAGCGCACCCTGACTATAAATGGTGTTTCCAAAGTGTACTCTATGACTGGGTGGCGGCTTGGATTCGCAGGGGGGCCTGCATGGCTTATCCGTGCACTGGAAGTTCTTCAGTCCCAAAGTACCAGCAATCCTTCATCAATCAGCCAGGCTGCAGCCATAGCGGCTCTTGATGGTGGAACCGACTTCTTAGCACCTCGGATGCAGATACTGCGTAAACGACGGGCGCGAGTCATGGATGCAATAGCACAATCTGGCGGTCGTCTAAGCTGTAATGAGACTGAAGGTACATTCTACCTCTACGCCAACTGTACAGGCATGATTGGATGCAAGACACCCTCGGGTAAGGTGATCGAATCAGATATTGATGCAGCGGACTTTCTCTTGGATGAGGGGGGATTAGCGATGGTTCCTGGAACGGCATTCGGGCTTGCCCCCTATCTTCGGATCGCATATTCCATTGCTGACAATGAGTTGGAAGAAGCATGCAACTTACTGGTAGAGGCTTGTAACAAACTTAGCTGAGTTGATTAAGACTAATCGCTGAGCTCAGATGGGGATCAGCGATCGTCATTCCTGCAGGGTTAACGTATCAATGGACTACTGTGGTCACACTCTCATGTTTGATAGAGACCCATGCAATAGAGCATTCATTCTCAATCAGGCCGCTGGTGCCGCCTGTCCAAGCAAATAATTGACCTATGCCTGTTTGACTAAAGGGACATTCACTGAGTGTCCAAATTTCCTCACTGGCCCTGCTCAAGATCTTACTTCTTGCGCAAATAATCGGTATGTCTTAAAGCTACTGGTCAGTTTTAATTTATCAGCTACGGGGAATTTAAATTGTATTAACTGATCACAATTGTGCAATCACAATAATGTTACCTAAACAAATACTTAGCTTGTCTGGGTTGCAAATAAGACCCACTGGATATTATGTTTGGTATTTTGGCAAGTGACACTGTGAATCTGCTTGATTCACAAACTCGGCCGTAACAAGCTCAAAACAGCCATTAGCACCAATGTCAGAACAATAGATCAGCCTACTGAGCTGGATAGTAGCGCTTGTAGTAGTATTATTATTAGCTTCAGTTGCAGCAGTTTAGCCCCCCCTTGTGTCACATTATCGGATAGGCATTTCCTACTCTTCGAGTACCTCGGAAGTAATTTGAGCCTAATTAGGAGTATTCTTTGTATCTCTTCTTGTATAACTAGTCTGCGTCTAAGTACAATCAGCGTCACTAATCAACGGTTTCCTGACGACTTTCACACATGCACACTACAGCAGACAATTTATGCTTACTTCCAGAAAATATTTAAAAAAGATCGCATTAGCGCACCAGATACTCAGCCTGGCGCGCAAACACGACTGGAAGAAAGGGCATCACCTGACAGAATCTAGTTTGGTTGAACTGCTACAAGTTTCTCGGTCTCCAATCCGCTCTGCGCTTCAGGTTTTACATGAGCGCGGGGCCGCCCAGGCCCGAGCTAATCATGGCTACTTTCTAGCAGACGACGCTGCTAATATCATTATTGACGAACAAGAGGCCCCCTCCTCGATGGAAGAGGCTCTTTATCTTAAAATTGTTAAGGACAGATTTGCTGGAGAACTGCCTGATTTTGTTACACAAATCGAGTTGATGAACCGCTATGAAGCCGACCGTCATGTGCTGCTTCGAGTGCTTACACGCATCTCACTAGAAGGCCTGATTGAGCGTAATCGGGGTAGAGGATGGACTTTCCTACCAGCAATTACCGACTTAGAGTCACAAACAGCGAGTTACGAGTATCGGCTGTTGATCGAACCTAACATCCCAATCCTTGGATCGTTTAAGCCCGACAATTCGGCCCTGATTAAATCACGTGATGCTCATGTGCAGCTTATTAAACAGCTACATAGTAGCGACCACTGCTCCGCAGCCTGGATTTTCGAATTGGATGCAGACTTTCATGAGATGATAGCGAAAATGTCCGGAAATGGTTTCGTGTTAGGTACTATTCAGCAGCAAAATAGAATGCGACGATTGATGGAATATCATTCATATACGGATATCATACGGGTTGAAAAATGGTGCAATGAACACTTAGCCATCATCGAAAACTTGCTCGAAGGAAACAGGGAGGCAACCGCTGACATGATGTATTCGCACCTCTCAAATGCCCTGCGAGCATTAAAAAAACAACGTCGCGATTTATAGTCTATTACTGCATATAGTTCACCACCTTGTACTAGCTAACCTTCGCTCTCAGTGGTGAGGGTACTCTATCGATTTTAGTTTTATTCCCCTTTAAAGTTGTATCGCCCGTTTATCATAGAAACATCTGATTAAGCCCACCAAAAATAGCATTATTAGCCAACGCACATTGATTCTGGAGCATACACTTAACCTTTGATAATGAGGCTTAACTTGACTGAATTGTTTATTCATCAGTTACGTTATTTGCTATGCCAAAAGGAATATGTACCATTGGGATATCTCCTGTTGAAGAGACTAAATGACTAAGCTGATCATCAAAAAATATGTGAGGCTTCAGCCTTGAAAGTATTCTATCTTTCGACATACCACCCAAAAAGAATATCTCATTGGCACTAACTCCCCAATCCTCAAGTGTCGTAATTACACGCTCGTGAGCAGGTGCATTTCTGGCGGTTACAATCGATGTTCTAATTATTCGTTTATGACTCCTATCCTTGGTAATTTCCCTATCCTCAAACTTTTGCAGAAATGATATCTTTTTAAAGAAGTCAGCCAAGGGACCAGGCTGGTGGGGAATCATAGACTTATTAATCTCATGGTTATGAAAATCAGGTAAATTACCGCCTTTAAAAACAGCTTCAGCTTCATCATCTGCGATCACGCCATCAAAGTCGAAAGCAATCCTTAATTCATCATCACCCTCATCATCGACAACATTACTAGGCAGGACAACTCCAGCAGGGTACCCGGCATCTATCGCATTTTTCACGTCATCCTCGTTTGCTGAGAGAAATAGAGATGCATTGAAAGCGGGTACATATTCATACGGCGAACACCCATCCATAAATGCAGCTCTAGATATATCAAGATTGTAGTGTCTTATCGAACGAAATACTCGCCTACCAGTTTCTGCCGAGTTCCTAGATAACAAGACTACTTCCACCGGCATTTGATCTTTGAACCTCTGATTTATTTGCAAGAATCTTTTTATAAAGGGGAAAGCCACACCCTTAGCTAACACCTTATCTAGATTTTCTTTTTGAAATTCTTTATATGCATAAGGGCCTTTCTCTACAAATATTGCATGAGATTCTGACAGATCAAATAACGCACTCGATGAAACAGCGATCACCAGTTTCCTTTCAATGGGATATGCCATGTAGACCCTCTAATATAATCATTATTTTCAAATGCTTATAGAGTAATACGCAAAACAATAACCGACAACTATTTTTCATAACCAACAGCTCCATTACTGTTGGTTTTTTCACTAAAAATGGCCCCCTTTAAATGAGGAAACAACAAACATACATATAATATCTACGTCGAAAATAATTGGGCAAGCGTAAACGCACTTCGCGGTAGCTCCAAAAGCTGCGCTTTAAAAACGGAGAAGAGAATAGAGAAAGCGTAAACGCACTTCGCGGTAGCTCCAAAAGCTGCGCTTTAAAAACGAAGAAGAGAATAGAGAAAGCGTAAACGCACTTCGCGGTAGCTCCAAAAGCTGCGCTTTAAAAACGGAGAAGAGAATAGAGAAAGCGTAAACGCACTTCGCGGTAGCTCCAAAAGCTGCGCTTTAAAAACGGAGCTACCGCCCCCCCTTGGTATTGCCGTCGGAGCTATTTGTTAAATTGGCGAAGCGGAGCGACAGGACGTCGCGAAGAGTGAGTGGGACATGGATGTCCCTATGAACGGCCGCCAATTTAGCAAATAGCGGAGGAATCTTTCGGCGATATAGGGTGGGGTTTTTATGTTCAGGACGAACGGTATTAAGCGGTGCCATGGATGGCAAGGAGCGCTTTGGTTCCGTTTCTTTTGTCCCATTTAAAAGAAATGAACTCGCCGCAGGCGAAATCTGCACTTAAATCAATTGCCTTTAACCTTAAAAATGGAATCCGTTAAATCTTTTGATTTTTTCTACATGTATTTACTTCAAACTAGCCATCTTCATTCTTCATCGGGCAATAAACACCAGCCTCCAGAGCCTAGAAATTAAGGAATAAGTAAAGACCCGCTTCAATCAATACTCACCCGAGTTGCACAAAAACAACTCGGCACACTTCGCACATCTATTGTCACAACATGCACAGCTAGATGAATCTGAGTCTCCTAAAATACTGTTCCTTGATTAATCTCCAACTTAACTAATAGCAGTAAGCAGAGCTAACTAATATGACAGCGTCAGCAACAGCAAAATCACCCACTAATACTCTATCTAACAGTTCTTATTCTCCTAGTCACATGTCAGAAATTCCAGCTGTATCAGGGCACCGCAAGCCCGGTCAAAAACGTAGTTGGACCGCTATCAACCTAAACAAAAAAACCATAGTATTAGCAGCCTTTGGCCTGGCTCTGGTCGGCTGTCAGGGTGGTGCTAACTACAAGGCAAACGTCTACACAGCAGCTGAGCTCAACCAAAAAGTGGATACTCAGTTGGTCAACATACTGGCCATAACAGCAGCGCAAATTGAAGTAGATAATAGCCAGAACAAAAAGGCCGCCACTGTATTCGGCGCTGTTTTGGGCGGTGTAATCGGCGCGCAAAACAGTGGTCGTCACCAGGGCCAATCAACAGTGGTTGGTGCGGTCGCCGGGGGCGCTATGGGCAGCTTAGTCAGTAACACCCAATTGGTTGATGGGGTGCAATTGTCCTATCAAGATAAAGGAAAATTAGTAACTTCAGTGCAGGTCGGCAGTTTGTGTGAATTCAAATTAGGCCAAGCCGTCTCTATGGTAACCAAGCAGAACGAAACACGTATTCAACCTAACGCAACATGTAACAAAGGTGACAAGTAATGCACAAGTCAATTATAGGTTTAATGCTAGTACTCTCCAGTTTCACAGCAGTCCATGCCCAGACCAATGGCCTGGGTAATTTAGTCGCAGCAGAACAGGCTATTCAGGCTGAGATGGCCGATAAGATACGCTTAATCAATGCCGAAAAGGCTCGTAAAGCCCGGACGGCAAAGGCCAATGGGATTGCCAAGGCCAAACGCGCAGCAGTGTCCAAAGCTCACAGAAATGCAATAGCCTCCAATAAGGCGGCAGTAGCCGAAACTGAGCGACTGCAAGATCGCGAATTGGAAATACTGATAAAACGCGCTGAAGCAGAAGCCAAAATAGCGGCTCTAAAGGCCAAAATCTCACTTGCTGATGCCAATGCCAAGGCTGATCTAAATGCTAAAGTACAACGCAGAGAAGCCACCACAGATATGATCCGCGCTAACAATGATGCCAAGCGCCTGCTAGCCGAAGGCTCTAAAGCGCTGCTGATACTTGAAGGTGAGTCACGTGTCGTTGATGCTGGCAACCAGCCAGCGACAGTAGAAAACAACAAGTTGGTAGTAATAAACAAGCAATGACAGCCGTTAAAACGTATTAGCGTCGTTCTCGGGGGAAGGTCTTACTCATTAACCTGAAACTTTAGCCTTAACAGCTTATTGGCATTTGCCAGCGCAGCAATTCACAGTGTCATTGTTAGGCGATTTCTAACAATGACCTCTTTTAAGGAGCCCCCTCTGCTGATCAAAGGTTAATCGATATTTCCCTCTCGGATTAACCACTGTTTCAGATCACTAATTAGCACTTTGGCCGCATCGCTCTTGTTGGCATGTCTATCCCATACTTTCACTGCATGTTGACGTGCCCGCTTCAGCTCAGCTTTACTCCAATGATGCAGTGTGACTCCCTGGCCGATCACTCTTATTTTCGCCTGCTCTAACTCCTTACTACTCACTTTGTAAGCGACTGATTGCCAGCGTTCAACAGCATGCATAACGATATGCTGCTGTCGCTGACTCAATTTCTTCCAGGATTTCTCACGTACTACAAAATCGTAAAGCGGCATGGAGTGAAAACCTGGGTAATTGGTATGTTTCGCCCAGCGATAAGCCCCTAATTGATCGTTGACTGCTAAGTCGGAAAAATCAGCCATATCAATGCGTCCTTGCTGTAGCGCCATCAGTACTTTACCTCCGGCGATGTTTCTTGGCCGGGCACCTAGTAATTGAAAAAAATCACTGATCATTCCTGGGGGAGCACGCATCACTAAGCGCTTAAAATCATCTATGTTGGCGATAGGTTTTGTCGAAAGCAACGACTCAGCCGGTGACACTGTAAAGCCCAGTAACTTTAGCCCTACCCGATGATAAGCCCTGTTTAGATATTGAATACCCTGGAATTCAACTAGCCAGCGTAAATATTGAGCCGGGCTATTCCATGCCGCGACTAGGTCTCCCATAATGGCAAAGACCGGATCCGCTCCCGCCCAGTATGACGGGGTCATCAGCATGGCATCTATTTCGCCGGTACGTACCGCATTGTAGGCAGCTCGCGGCTCGACAAAACCATTGTCTGACCTGAGTTTGAATATTAAAGCCCCCTCACTCTCCCGCTTGATTTGACTCATCATCTGCTGCTCGATCTGCAGCATAGAACTACCTTGAGGTTTATTTGATTGGATTTTCCAGACAATAGGTGCAGCAAAGCTAGCAGTGGAAAAATGAAATAAGAAGTAAAAAATCAGCAAGAACCTAAGTAAATACATAAGCCCTCCTCTTTACCTTTTAAGTGAAATGAATATATGGCTGTGTGTAGCCATTGCAGACAAATAATTATTTTAGAACAGTAAGCCTATATCGGCCGCTGAGCAATCGGATTCGTGCCTATTGGGATTTTTGGTAGGGTCTAAAATGATGTAATGACATCTCAGCTTTGTCATCATCACGCCTTCCTACTTCCTACTTCCTACTTCCTACTTCCTACTTCCTACTTCCTACTTCCTACTTCCAACTTCCAACTTACGACTTACGACTTACACCTAATAACCTCATCTATTTCGCTCATCCAAGAATAAAAACAAAAGTATCTTGACGTCAAGATACATTATGGTATCTTGACGTCAAGATAGTTACACGAAGTCAGAACGACCTACAGGCAAAAGCTTTTTCACCCGGTCCTGATTCGATCAAGTAACGTAGCTAAACAAATCGAATTCAATTTATACAGAGGAAACATCATGAAAGTTATTATCTTTGGCGCAGCGGGAAATGTTGGTAGTCGTATAGTGAATGAAGCATTGGCGCGTGGCCATCAAGTGAGTGCAGTGGTACGCAAAGTCGAACAATTAGAAAAATTACCTGCGCAAGTACAAGGGGTTATCGGCGATGCACAAGACGCCAGTGATGTGGCCAAGTTTACTGCCGGGTACGATTTAGTGATCAGCGCGGTACGACCACCCAGTGGTGAAGAGCAGTTATTAGTACCTATTACCCAATCGATACTCGAAGGTGCAGGCCAGTCAAATGTGCGAGTATTAGTCGTCGGTGGGGCGGCGAGCCTGCGCATTCCTGGCCAGACGGACACCACAGTGTTAACTGCCGAGAATTTCCTGCCAGATGCAGTAAAGCCTATCGCAACAGCCTGTTTTGCACAGCATCAGGCCGTTGAAAAAGTGACAGAAACAGCTTGGGCTTACCTGTCTCCACCAGCAATGTTAGTACCTGGTGTACGCACGGGTAACTACCGTTTGGGAAGCGATGAGCTGCTGTACGACGACGCCGGTAATTCGCAGATTTCCATGGAAGATTTTGCCGTAGTACTACTCGATGAAGGAGAGACACCGGCTCATCATCAAATGAGATTTACCGCCGCTAATTAGTCGGAGGCTAATCGCCCCTCGAGCAAAATATAAAGTAAATTATTGCGCTGCGCCTGTTGCACTCAGAACATACCCCGATATAGTACCCAGGCGCGTTTCGCAGATAGCATTCTAAAAATTTAGATATTTTTAATCAACAAATTATACTTATTTCATGGATCTCTTAAACTTAACGCGCATCTGCAGATATAAAATATTAGTCGTGATCAAGTTCTATGGCTGTTTCTTTATCAGGAAAAGAAAAGACTAAGTCTGTGATTACAACGTTTGAAAAACTATTCTACGTTTCTACTATATTGGAGTTTTTAATGTCTATTGAGGTTTGGTTGGCTTTTGTTATTGCAAGTTCAGTTCTAACGCTTGTTCCCGGTCCTTGTGTTTTACTGGTTGTCTCTCAGGCTCTCACCCGGGGAATGTCAGCTGCACTAATGTGCATACTCGGTGACATAGTGGGTGGTATTGCACTAATGATACTTTCTCTGGTGGGAGTTGGTGCTATCCTGGCCGCTTCCGCAACTCTATTTACAATATTTAAATGGTTGGGTGTCCTCTATATGGCCTACCTTGGTTGCAGCCAAATTCTGGCTGCGAGGAAAAGAACATCGGAGGGCGACAAAGAAGCTAAACAGTTTCTGGGCATGGGTAGTTTCAAGGCGGGATTTTTTGCCTCGCTATTAAATCCGAAAGCCATCATATTTTATATGGCCTTCCTACCGCAGTTCATGAATCCTGAAACTAGTGCGCTGTTACAATTTTCGATCTTAATCATCACCTCGGCCATTGTCATCGGAGTTATTTTAGCGGGTTACGCACTGATTGCCTCAAGAGCCAGAAAAGCTTTCCAGAGTACTAAGTCCAGGAAGTATTTTGATTACTCTGGTGGTAGTTTCTTAATCGGCAGCAGTGTCTATATGGCGAATGCTGCTAAATAAATCCCCGATTTGTTATCCATTACTTAGCACTTAAAACACCAAGCCTTAGCTATGAGAAAATACTAAGGCTTCAATAGCGAACCAGGCCAGTAGAAATGTTAGCACTCTGGTAAGCCCTTTGTTTTTCGATACTGAGATTCATTTTTTGTATTCGCTGTGCTCACACAGTTGAGTTAACGCATCAATAATTGCCCGTTTCAACTCTATTGCGGCTTTCGACAGCGGCTTGTTATTAACGCTGATCAGCTTGATAGGCTCGTGAATTTGCGGGGCAAAGCGTCTATAGACTATATTTTCCCGCGGCTCCAGAGCCTTTATGTGCTGTAAGTTGATAGCGTCGATTAGAGTGACCCCACATTGCTGTTCGACAAAGGCCAGTGCATTCAAACTGCCATTCACTTCAATTCTCGGATTAAAGGTTTTGCCAATTCCGGCATAGCTTGCCTTAAGCGCCTGATAGATATCGGTGGCGGGACTGAAGGTAATCCAGTCTTCACTGTCGATAGAACTGGCGGATAGTACCTCCTCAGATGCTGCCTTATGCTCCCGGTGTATCGCGCAATAACAAGGTAAACTGAATTCAACCACATCGTAGCAGCCCTGTGCGTAACTCTTGTCAATCAGACCCAGCTCGAACTGCCCGGAGGAAACCCCCTGGCAAACCTGACCAGAGTTCATCACTTGCAGGCTCAACTGCAATTCGCTGTGTCCATTCAGGTAAGCACTGGCAAGTTTTGGCAGCAGACTGTGTGCGGGAGAGAAGATACTGGCTATTTTTAATTTTCCCAATTGCCCATGTTTTGCCTTTGCAAAGCTGTCTCGTAGACGAGTCACTCCCTGCAACACCGCTATTGTTTCGCGGTGTAAGTAGATAGCTTCAGGGGTTGGATTAAGACGACCATTAGCGCGAAAGAACAATCGATAGCCTATTACCTGCTCTAGTGCATTGAGCATTTTACTGGCTGCTGGCTGGCTAAAACACAAACGCTCGGCCGCCTGGGATATTTTCCCGGTAACCATCACCTCGTGGAAAAGCCGCAACTGCTTAATATTCATTTCACTCCTTACACTTTGCAAACTGTTAGCGCTGCCCAAACATAACCAAAAGTTATAATTTCATGAAAAACATTCAATATTTTATCACTGGCAATTCCCTATAATCAATTTAATCGCATAAAAACGCCTCACGGGTAGCAACCAGAGTACTTAAAATGAACACCAACGCTAATTTTTCTAACACGCCTTTCTGGCATGACGATGTGGATTTAACGGTCCAGACCACAGCATTGGAGCAGCTTTGTGACACTGTTGAGGTACTCATTGTCGGCTCAGGTTTCACCGCTTTATCAGCGGCACTGACACTCGCGCGTGCTGGAAAATCAGTGACTATTGTAGAGGCTCAGGATATTGCCAGCGGGGCTAGTTCTCGTAATGGAGGTTTACTGGGACCGAGCTTTCACAAATTGGGAATACAAGGCTTAATCAAAAAATTTGGCCAGCAAGCTGCCGATGATTTATTAAAAGAAAGTTTAAAAGGTTTCGACTGGCTATTAGATTTTATCGAAACGGAAAAGATTGATTGTGATTTAAACCGCTGCGGACGTTTTCGTGGCGCGCTGCGACCTGCTCACTTTAAAAGTTTAGCGCAACAAGCCGAGTCTCTGGCTGAAAAGCTAGACTACCCAGTGAAAATCATTGAAAAATCGGAGCAGTATGCAGAGGTGGGCTCTACTAAATACCACGGTGGAGTGGTCTACACTAAGGATGCCTCACTGCACCCTGCTAAGTTAGTAAAAGGCCTGATTCAGCTTTGCCAACAACAGGGAGTAACCTTTGTAGCTCAGGCCAAAGTTGAGAAAATAACCCAAAACTCAGCAGGCTTTATAGTAGAGTTCGCGCAGCGTAAAATTAATGCAGCAACGGTTCTTATTGCCACTAACGGATACACTGGTGATGTCACTGCGCAATTAAAAAAACGCATTTTGCCTATCCGCTCTTCGATGATCGCCACCGAACCTCTGTCTGCAAGTCTGATGAAGCGTATTTCTCCGAATTTGCGTACCCATGGGGGCACTGATCGCCTGGTGTTTTACTATCGTCCCACACCGGACGGCAAACGCTTTCTGTTCGGCGGAAGGGCACTGTCATATCGAGACAAACCACAGGAGTACTACCATTTTTTGCGCCAGAATATGTGCGCGCTCTTCCCACAGTTACAACAGACAACAATTACCCATGCCTGGTCGGGGTTAGTGGCTTACAGTTTCGATCACATTCCACATTTAGGTGTTAAAAACGGTATGTACTACGCTATGGGTTACTGTGGCTCCGGAGTAGCACGAGCCAACTATTTAGGCCATCAAATAGCCCTTAAGATGCTTGGCCAGGGAGGAGAAACCTGCTTTGATCAATTTGATTTCCCCGATCAGGCCCTCTATTCTGGCAACCCCTGGTTTATGCCTACGTTATTGCGCTGGCACAGTTTTGCAGACAAATGGGGCTTTTAATCACATCTAAATTTAAATGGCGCGTCACTATGATGCTCTTGACCAATAAGCCATGGATGGCAAAGACCATTTTTCTAGCGTTTCTTTTGCTGACAGGACCTAAATAAGAGGCGCGAGCAGAACACTGAAGCTTTGTCCCCGTTAAAAGCAACCAACTCATCGAAGCCGAACTTGCCCTTAAAACTATTGACTGTAAAACCTCAGAAAGCAATCGGTTAGCGTCTTTTCTCCCCCTTCCCCAAACAAATTACTGATTTGCTGATAACTTCACATTAGCTCCACATTCTCAACTAAACTTTTAGGTACATTGGTGCCAATCAGTATTTATAATGCCAATACCTTAGGAGACTCTATCATGATCAGCAATTTTTCCGGCATGCCACCGGTGCAGAATTCAATGCCGCAGCAGTCAGGTCAAAATCGACCACTGACTTCTCAACAACAGCAACTGGTGACAGAAACATTGACGGAATTTGATCCTGATTCAATGACAGAAGCAGATGCACTGTCAATCGTGGAGATCTTTGCTGAAGCAGGTATTCAACCGGGTCGCTCATTGGCAGAAACAATGGCAAAATCAGGTTTCGATGCCCAAAGTATCGGCGAATTGGCCGGTATTCATGGAGCAAACCAGGGTAAGGGGCCACCGCCTCCATCCGCGGGTGGACAGGGAACAACACAAAGCCTGAACATCAGTGAAGAGCTGCTAAGTCAATTGAATGAAATGCTCAACACTTACTACAGCAACGATCTATCCGATGAGGATAAAGCCACTACCCTTGAAAGCATTCAGGAGATTCTACAGGCATCAGCCCCTGAGGGTGGCTTGATCCGTGTGAAGACATAATGTTGAAAGTAACAAGTCAGCATATTTACCTTTAAATTTTCAGGTTTTGAGCTTAATAAAAATGACTACCTACAGTTGATTTGTTGGTAGTCTTAATAGCAGTCGCGTTTGGCTGAGAAGCGGATCGCTCATTTAAAGAAATGCTTAATCAGTCATTACACATCATAGTAGCCTGCCGATAGTACCTCAGAATTTTCCATACCTATGCCAATGCTGGTAACAGCACCCTCTTTACTCCAAGTTAATTCATAACTATGACCATTGCTGATAATTTCTAAATCAAGTTCTGCCACTAACGAGCCATTTTCAGCAAAATACCGAATTTGGTAATTACCCGCGAAGTTAGCATTTGCATCCCCGACAGCCAAACCGGTTCCCCGTCCGTAATCAGCATGCACCCAAGCGGCCTTCAGCTCACCTGGATTATCACCTTTAAAATATTGAACATGACCTATATTTGACACTGGGGCCTCCCCCTCTACTTTAATTTAACACACCCGCATAACCGGCATGCCGAAAGACTAATTATGTTCAGCTGACAAGCTTTGAATAACTAGCAGAGTCCATATCTACTACTTCTACGGTTATTGAACAATTTGGTAATTTAGCCGTTTCCAGCTGAGCTAATACCCTTTTCGACAACTGCTGTTTCTGCTCACTGGTGCGTCCAGAGAGAATTTTTAAAACAATATGTGCAAAGTCTGATTTATCATTACCTATCTGGTAACTAGTGAAGGCTGTAGATCTTACTTTTATATCACTTCCATCTGCTGCGAATAGCTCAGATTTTAAAACCGCAGCAAACACCAGCGGTACTAACAAATCACTATCGATGCTGACTGAATGCTCAATGATACAATGTGGCATTAACTACTCCTGTGCACATAACGCCGCAACTTAGGTGTGCAGCATAACTTAGCCTTTTTAAATGTTTATACTTCAACTTTGTACCCTAATGCCAGCTCATCTGCGGGCAGACCTCTAATGCCCCAGTTTTCCCTGGGTGTTTCAAAAATAGTAATTTCAATATCTTCAGCACCGATGCCGGCCCTCTCTTGTATACAAGTATATAGGCCCCGAATAAGCGCTTTCTTTGCTGCAACTGAACGCCCTTCGAACATTGATAGCTCAATGATGATATATCGTTCTGATCGGTCACCAGGGTAGATAAAATCATCTTGATCGAGCGCGATAAATCTATGAAATTTTTTCTCGGGTGGATAGGAAAGCGCGGACATAACCGCTTCATGGATACCGCTGGATATAGCTTCCCGGCTCTGGGCGAGGTTTTCTCGCAAGCCATATATTTTAATTTGTGCCACATCTGATCCTTGTTAAATCAACATCTTATTTGGTAGAACTGTTCCACCCGGCATATTTTTAGTTATATTCAGTACATTTATATTAACATTAAAATTCAGCTGCTAAGGTCATTTTTTACACATTAACAGGCGGTAAAAAACGTAACGATTGGGTCTGACAAACAAATGCATGGGACAACCAATACAAAACCTAACTACAGAAAAATACCGAGGTAAGAGTAAGCGAACTTCGGGCAAGTTTTGTCCCATTTAAAAAAAATCAATTCGCCGCAGGTGAAACTGCCCTGAAATCCGCCGGCTTTAAACCTCTCAAGATAAAACATAGATGAAATGTCATTTCCAGTTTCAATTTTAATGCTTGATAGAGGATTTTTCGGCCTGTAGAGAAGCTATTTCAGTAATGATTTAATATGCGTACTATTCAAGTTGCATTTGGCATTTTTGTGCAATTAAAAATTCTATACATCATCTTCAAATACAGATTAAACGATTGATAACTATGACCATAGCCATGCCTCATTTGTACCACCGCAGCATGTTTTAGATAATTATCTGATCTGAAAATGACGGTTTACAGATAGAGTCACCGTCTTGTATTGCTCTAAACTGACTGGCCATAAACCTTAGGTAAAACTGTTACCTCGAAGGGAGAATAAAATGTATGAAACTGCAATAAACAGCTTATACTTTTTGTGACGTTAAATATTCCGCTTGATCAGCTATAACCTGTAGAGATGATTCATCAAAGATGCCTCGTCCCAGTACACGAATAGCTACAACTAACGACAACAGTGTTTTAGCAGTTGCAGCTGCGTCAAGAGTTGCTGGCATCTCTGCACGCGCTTTAGATACTTCGATACCACGACGAAAAAATGCTTCAAATTCAGTAAAACCTTGAGTCACAATATTTTTAGTCTCTTGGTCATGAAATGCAATATCGATTGATGTATTGACTAAGAAACAACCTTTGGGCTGGGTATCATTTTGGGCTTGTTGAACCAGCGTATTGAACAGAGTTTTAAAAGCCAATACCGGGTTATCCAGCGCTTCCAATTCAGCAAGAAAAGCTTTTCGTGTTTCCAGGTCATATTTCAATAATGACTGGGTGAAAAGTTGCCGCTTACCACCGAAGGCATTGTAGAGGCTGCCACGATTTATTCCTGTGCTTGCTATCAGGTCCGCAATTGATGTCGCCTCGTAGCCCTTCTCCCAAAAAACCTCCATCGCCTTCTCTATGGCATTTTGTTCATCAAACGATTTTTCCCAAGGCATAATATTCCCACATTCTGATCTGCTAGATCACTAGTGTATTAGTTAATACTGATCATTACAAACTTAGGGGTTTTATTTTTGATGATTCGGTTAGTTTTTCAGAAACGTTTCACCCACAATCTTCGAAAAACCCATCATTTATCTCTAATTACTAAAAAAATGTCATATTTTCAATATATTCAGAAAATGTTATTTTCAAAAAAGATGTTGACCGATCAGTTTAAACAATTTATTGTCTAAACCAATCAGTACAAACAATATCGTAACTTAATCATTTAGAGATAAACACTATGACTGAATTCAACTTACACACAGAAGAAACAGCGCCAATTAAAAGCAAACCTTTGTTAGCAGGTGCTAAAAAGACCTATGGCTTCATACCAAACCTATATGCGGGGCAAGCTGAAGCACCCGCTTTGTTAGAGGGATACTTGTCTTTGGCTGAGACCTTTAACAAAACAGCTCTGTCTGAAACCGAACGTCAAATTATCATGATCGCCAATAATCGTTTGAACGGCTGCACATATTGTGTTGCCGCGCACACAACTATCGCTAGGGGAGCCGGAGTGCCTAAAGACGTTCTAGAAGCTTTACGCAATGGTACAAAAATAGCAGATCCTAAACTTGAAGCGCTGCACCAGTTTGCCGTAAGGATCAACGAATCCCGAGGCTGGGTTGAGCAGAGTGATTTGGACGCATTGTTTGCTGTCGGATATAACAAGCAGACAGCACTGGAAGTCATTGTTGGGACTGCTCTTAAAGTCATGTCTACATACACCAATCACCTTATAGACACTCCTCTTGATGATGTTTTTAAGTCGGATGCATGGTCGGCAACTGATTCAAAAGTTTAGAGCAGACAATGAGTTAAACAGCAATATTCTGAATTGTTAGATTATTGCTGCCTTCCAGAGAATTAAACTATGTTATTAGAGACACCCAGAGCTCAAATAGGTTGGAATGCCAGGCCATTTACGTTGTCGGATCCTGATGGGAACAGCTATAAATTATCAGACTTACAAGCAGAGAGTGGGCTACTGATTGCCTTCATCTGTAATCACTGCCCCTATGTCTTAAAAATTATTGACAGGTTAGTGAATGACGCAAAATTATTACAGGCAGAGGGTATTAATGTAGTTGCAATTAGTTCTAACGACTACAGATATGTTGCCGAAGACAGCCCTGACATGATGAAAAAATTTGCTATTAAGCACGGGTTTACATTCCCCTATCTGGTTGATAAAGATCAATCAGTTGCGCAAATGTATGGTGCTGTTTGCACACCGGATTTTTTTGGATTTAATAGGGCCGGGGAACTCCAATACAGGGGCAGGCTTGATGATGCTATCATGGGTGACCCGATTCATCGGAAAACTGAATTACTCGACGGAATGCGCCAAATAGCAAAAACGGGATATGCTCCGGACATCCAACATCCAAGTATAGGATGCTCCATCAAGTGGAAATAGCCCTAATATTTGATTATCAAATCTTGCCTTGTATTTAGAGGTAACAAGCAAGACCTCGTTTCATTCTTTGACCCCAGCTCTGTTAAAATATGACTCCCGACCCAGAAAATTTTACTGATGCCTGAGATCCGTTGCCAGTATTCGGCGATCTCAGGTTCTGCTATCGGGGTTGCCAACCCTGTTAATTCTTACCTTTAGCATTATGACCCGATAAACCCATCCTGATGATTTTCCCAATGCCAGTAATGCCGGATTGCAATCAGAGCAAAGCTGATTACAATGTGCCGCAACAGATTCATTATTAAAGGGATAATAATGCTTAACAAGATATTTAGGGCAAAGAGTTTTCAATTTGGCGAGGGCGCTATCAGCGGTTATATCGCCTGTCTTCTTGCTGTACTTTGTTTTCTGGGGGTATTATCTTTCCACTTCCCCCAGTATTTGACCACACCTGAACTCAGAGCTAACTACAACGTCGACTTCTTACGCCAACTTTTGTTTGTCTGTTTGGTGATTGCCGCAAGTTTGGGGCTGCTAAATTTTGTTCGTAACAGAAACAAACGTCTCGGTGCCTTTGCCTGGTTTTTTGTGATTATCTCAATTGCACTGGGCGGCCACAAAGTGGAAGTATTAGATTTTGAGGACAGTACTTTTTATTTGGGAATGGACTGGTTTATTTTAGATCTACTTGGCTCTACTCTGATTTTTATCTTGATTGAAAAATTGATCCCGCACCGCAAATTTCAAGCGGTACTGCGCCCGCAGTGGCAGGGTGACCTGAACCATTTTTTTGTAAACCACTTATTAGTCGGTATTGTTTTATTAATCACTAATGTATTTATTCACCAGACTTTTGCCTGGGCTGTCTATGAAGACCTGCAAGCTTTTATCGCAGACATGCCCTTTTTTCTGCAGTTGTTTAGTATCGTCTTAGTGGCTGATATCGCCCAGTATGTCATGCACCGCCTCTATCATGAAGTGCCGGTACTGTGGCGCTTTCACGCTGTGCATCACAGCGCTAAACACATGGATTGGCTGGCGGGTTCAAGACAGCATATTTTAGAGCTGATCGTCACTCGCTCGCTGGTACTGACACCGATTTTTTTACTGGGCTTTTCCAAAGAAATCATCGATATGTACGTGATTATTGTCGGCCTACAGGCTGTGTTTAACCACGCCAATGTGCAGTTAAAATTTGGCTGGTTTAAATACATCATTGTCACACCGCAGTTTCACCACTGGCATCATGCGTCTGATGAGGCCGCTATTGACCGCAATTATGCCGCGCACTTCGCCTTTTTGGATTATCTGTTGGGTACTGCGGTAAAATCCCAGCCACAGTGGCCGGATGAGTACGGAGTGGTTGGCGATTACGTGCCCGATGGCATGTACAAGCAGCAGCTATTCCCGTTTAGATCTGTGTGGCGAATGTTGCGTAAAAAACTCAAAAAGCCCACCTAGTAGCTAACCTCTTGGCCACTGAATAACAGCAGCTATACAGGCACTCACTAAAGCAAAAACATTAACAAAGCGTCGCCGAATTTCTCCGGAGCTGCAAAAAGCCTTTTAAAACACAGAAAAGAGTAACAGTCTCTGTCAGCAGTAAGGGGCTGTAGAAAGAAAAGCAGCGCATTTGGCTTGACTCTCCCTCGAGCTGACCTAGGCTTTAGTGATGAGATTTAATTCTCTGCAGAGCATTCCGCTCAGGAGACTCCCACATGCCGGCATTTATCAGCCTATTCAATCGTTTTTCTATTCGTGTACTTATTCTCGGCAATTCCTTGCTGTTATTGACATTGTTGGTGTTGTGCTCCAGTTACGCGGTGTATTCCATGACCCAAATCGGCAAAGAGTTGGATGGCATTGCCAATCAGGATATCCCGTTAACCGCTAGCATAACTGCGATAACCGAGCATCAATTGGAACAAACTATCCACCTGGAACGGGCGCTACGCTTTAGCCAACAGGCAGAGGCGGGCAACTCCCATGCTGTCGACGCCCTGAAAGCTGAGATCGATGCTTTTGATCAGCTCAGTCTAAAGGTCAATCAAGAAATCAGGGATTCAGAAGAACAGGCCAAAAATGCAATTAACCAGGCACATAATAAAATTGAAGAAAAGGAGTTCAGGCACGTGTTGCAGGTGCTGGAATCAATCGATGTACTGCACAGTGAATTTGAACAGCATAGCCACAAAGCTTTCACCCTGATAAAACAACATCTCACCGCCGAGGCGGAAATAATGATGGTAACAGTTGAGCAGGAGGCCGATCAGCTGACTAAAGAGCTCGAGGAGCTGCTGCATGAAATCGGCAAGTTCACTGAGGATGCCGCTCACCAGGCACAGTTGCATGAGCAGAGCGGGCTTAAAACATTGTCCATCATCGTGATTATTTCCATCGGTATCGGGCTGCTGATGTCATACGCCATCATTCGCAGTATCTGGAGTCAAATAGGGCTGGAGCCAAAGGCAATGAATACACTGTCCCAACGCATTGCCGACGGGGATCTCAGTATGCAGCTACCCGATACTGGTCGGGAGCTTGGAGTTTATGCTTCCATGACCAAGATGGTTAGCAACCTCAAGCGCTTGATTGAAGATATTCAGCGCGGTGCAGAGCACGTTTCCGAATCCTCGCAAAATCTTGCCAGAGTTACCGAACAGACCAATATCAATCTTGTTTCTCAAACACAAAGTACCCAGCAAGTTGCCACAGCCATCACCGAAATGGTCGCCGCCGTCGATGAAGTGGCGAGAAACACCAGCACCGCCGCTGATTCGGCGTTAAGTGCTAAAAACCAGCTCAGTCAAGGCAGCCTATTGGTGGACGATACTGTCAATGGAATTAAGCAGCTGTCCCAACAGCTCAACAATACTATGACCGTCATCAGCCGACTGGAACTAGAAACGAGAGATATCAATAGTATTTTGGATGTAATCAAAGGCATTGCCGATCAGACCAACTTACTGGCCCTTAATGCCGCCATTGAAGCCGCCAGAGCCGGTGAGCAGGGCCGTGGTTTTGCAGTAGTTGCCGATGAAGTGCGCTCTCTAGCTAAAAGTACCCAGGAATCTGCCTCTGAAATCGAGCAGATGATATCGCGATTACAATCCAGCGCCAACTCGTCAATTCAAGCGATGCAGGAAGGCTCAGAGCAATCGTCGAAACTATTGTCGCAGTCTGAAAAAGTTACCCGGGCATTGGATCAAGTGCAGCAAACCGTCAGCGATATCTCAGATATGAATATGCAAATTGCCTTAGCGGCAAAAGAGCAGAAGGAGGTCTCCGCTCATATCAGTGAAAATATTACTGGCATCAGTAGCATGTCCAAGGAAAATGGCGATGGCTCTCAACTACTCTCAGCCACCAGCGAAGAACTGGCGGTACTGGCAACACAATTACTGGGCCGTACCGAGCAATTCAAAGTCAATCCTTGATCGTTTTAATCGAGCATGACAGCGACAGCCAATTTTAAAAACTAACAATCACAACTTTCGCCATTACTTGCGCTCAGGTTCAAAACATTAATAGGGAGAACGACAGCTATACTGAAACCAAATGCCCGCCCAATCGATGCCCAAGACACATCAAAGTAAAACTTGGCGCTATACCCCAGGGCTCGGGGATCACCGAACCATCACAAACATACAGCCCTCGTACATCAGTTTGCAGGTTCTCATCAAGCAAATCGCCAATCTTGGCACCACCACCTGGATGAGCGGCAAAGTGATGAGACTGAAAAATTTTATTTGCCCCCGCCGCCTGAAGAACATCCCTGGCCATGGCTGTGCCAGTATCCAAGCGCGCCCGGTCATCGCTGCTGAGCGATTTGTTAATCCATTTAGGGCCGATAGTCCCGCCCAAATCATCTTTGATTTTCACCATCACACTGAGCGTTTTTTGATGTGCCAACAACCTGTCGAAACGACCCACCTGAGCCGCAAACGCTTGATACATCGGCCCAGGCAACGTTAAATCAGACAGCGTAATACCTTGCTCAGGCAAATGCACACCCGCCGCCATGGGTACTTCTTTACCTGCACTGTCACTTTTCAAGTCATCTACTGCGCCCATCACAGCAATCACCGGATCAACAAAATAATTGCGTCCTGCCCGGTCAAAACCCGAATTTTGCAAAATACGTGGCGAACCAATACCACCAGCAGCGAGCACCACCTTGTCGGCATATAGCTTGTGGCTGACACCGTCTTTTTGATATTCAACCCCCTGCGCCCGCCCATCTTGATGAAGAACACGCCCAACTTTGGCACCTGTTAACATTTCACCGCCATGGCTGACAGCCGCATCAATAAACTCACGGGCAGTCCATTTGGCGTCAAAAGGACAACCATATGAACAGCGATGACAGGACGCCCGACATTTATCGATATGAATAAATTTTTCAAGCTTTTGCCAGTCCAAACCTGCGGAGCGCGCACCTGCATAAATACGCGCTGCCATTGGACCAAGCAGATAATCTGGTAGTGTATTGATGGGTACTTGTGCCCGTAGCGCCAAGACGTGACTGCGAAGGTCAATGCCATATTGATCGAACATCGGCAAAGGCGGGGCCATCATGGTAGCAAAATTGATCGCAGAGCTACCGCCAGCGGTAATACCACGCAACACCAACGACAAATCCGCATGCACAAAAGCGCCTTTACCCGGCAGAGCAGCAATTCTTGCCATCTGTAACAGCTCACCACGCAGCGGTGCTGCATCCCCCCACTCCAACATCACCACCGATTGCCCGGCCTCAGCCAATGTTTTGGCCACCGTTGCCCCACCAGGACCTGTGCCAACGACAATGGCATCGATGGTTTGATTGGCATTCGAGCTTTGCAGTGTTTTAGGCATCACAGTGACTCCGAGGGTTGCGGATTTTCTGAGCAAGATATTACAGCTTAATGATGTTGTTGCCAGCATTGGTTTTCAAAAGTAGATCAATCAAGTTTCACAATCACACACTCTCACAACAAATAACTCTTGTACTAGATGTATTCATGTACTATCGTACTAGTACATGAATACATTACATCGAAAACAACTCATACAATTTCTCTGCGACATCAGCGACCCCAGCGAAATGCAGGCGGCAATGGACATCATCCTCACTGATAAAGAGCATGAAGATGTCGATAAGCGCCTGCAGATATTCCACCAATTGGAAGAGCATGTGCCACAGCGCGAAGTCTCTGCCAACCTGGGAGTGGGCATTGCCACTGTCACTCGCGGCGCCAAGGCGATGCGTACCGACAGCTACCGCAGCTTAGAGCAAAAATTGTTACACTGCCGTACAGGACATAAAGGTTAACCATGATTGCAAAACCACTGCCGAAGATAGAAATTCCCGGCAAGCCGACCTATTTGAAATTAACTGAAGATTTTGATTTCTTTCAGTTGTTTCGCAGTATTGAGCAGAAATACGACAACTGCTTTATCCTCGAATCTCTGGGCGAGGAGAGCTATGTCTCGCGCCACCACATTATTGGCTTCGATCCGGTGCAGACTATCTTCGCCAAAGACTATAAAACCTTGTGCATTGAAGACAACAAAACCGGGCAAATAGATGAATTCCCCTGCGACAACCCGTACTTCGCGCTGCGTCAGATAGTCCCGCAGGACATTATCTCCAGACGCTATGCCGGTGGCATTGTTGGCTATCTAGGTTACGATGCAGTTAACTTTTTTGAGCCTAGTTTAAAGGTCCAGGGCAGCGATTTATTCCAGCCGTTTAAGTTTGGTGTATACCGCGACGGACTGGTTTACGATCACATGACCGGTGAAATTTTTTACTACTACTATCAAGACAATCGCTTCGATGAAGTCGAGTCACTGCTGCACTTGCCGTTGGGTGATTACGGCGAGACTAAAACTCAGTGCCTGGGCGATAGCATGAGCCGTGAACAGCACGCAGAGGCGGTATTAAAAGTTAAGCAGGACATTATCGACGGGCGAATTTTCCAGAGCGAAGTCGGCTTTAAAACTCGCTACAAGATCTGCGGGGATTGCACCCAGATTTACGCCAAACTACGTGAGGTCAACCCCTCCCCCTACATGTACTACATGAAGTTTGGCGAGCAGAAGATTATCGGCGCCTCCCCGGAATTGCTGTTCCGTCTCAGCGATGGCGAAATGGAGACTTTCCCACTGGCCGGCACTGCCAAACGCGGCGTCGATCAGGCCGAAGATATTAAGCTGGCCAGGGCATTATTAAACGATCCAAAAGAGATTGCCGAGCACAACATGCTGGTCGATCTGCACCGCAACGATATCGGCCGGGTAGCCAAATTTGGTACTGTTACTGTGCGCAACTTGATGTCGATTAAACGCTACTCACACGTGCAGCACATCTCCACTGAGATTTTTGGCATTATCGCCGATGGCGAGGACATGTTCTCGGCGCTGGCTTCAAACTTCCCGGCGGGCACTCTCTCCGGTGCACCTAAGATGGAGGCGATGAAAATCATCGATGCCCTGGAACCAGATGGTCGCGGTCCCTACGGCGGTGCTATTGGCGAGTTCAGTTTCAACGGCGACTGCACTTTTGCCATACCGATTCGCACCCTGTTTATCAACGGCGAGCAGGGCTATGCGCAAACCAGTGGCGGCAATGTCTACGACTCTGTGGCCGCCGATGAATACTTAGAGATTCAACGAAAATTATCCGCTATGCGCAAAGTGCTAGCTTATTTTGAGGAAGGCCAGTAATGCGGGTACTAATAATAGATAACTACGATTCCTTTACCTTTAACTTGTATCAATATGTCGGCGATATACTCTCCAGAGAACTGTCAGGGCAGCGCTTTGAAGTTATCGTCAAACGCAACGATGCGCTGAATATTGAACAGATTGCCGAGCTGGCAGCCGATCGCATTATTATCTCTCCCGGCCCCGGCACCCCCGAAGACCCGGCCTATTTTGGCGTCTGCGCGCAAGTGATCACGGAACTGGGCAAGACTATTCCCACCCTAGGGGTGTGTCTGGGTATGCAGGGTATTGCCCACTGCTTCGGTGCCTCTATCATCCACGCCACTGTGCCGGTGCACGGTAAAGTATCACCGGTTGTACACGACGGCCAGGGGGTTTATCAGAATATGCCACAGCCATTGGAAATTATGCGCTATCACTCGCTGATGGTGGATGTAACCAGCTTGCCCGATTGCCTGCAGATAACCTCAATCGTCGATGATGAATATGCCCAGGGCGCCGATGACTTCAACCAGGGCGCACAGCGAGGCAGTGAAATTATGGGTATTCGCCATTGCGAATATCCAATAGAGGGGATTCAATACCATCCTGAATCTTTTGCCACTGAGGGCGGAAAATTACTGCTAAAAAACTTCTTACTTAACTAAATCTATTCAACCGATCGCAGTCACTCAAACTTTTTAATTCTGCTACGCTGCTGTTCCTGACAGCAGCGTATAAATGTTACTTCGTCCAATTGCCATTGGCCATTTTTACCGATACTGTCTTTAATCAACACCACTATATACCACTCCCGTTAGCCGTTAATGAGATTGGCATAAATTATTAAGTCTGCCACTGGATGTGATAACATCCGGCTTCTTTTTAAGCACTCATGGTATTTTTGTATGGATAAGAACAGTCAATCTAAGCCAAAACGTCTTTCCAGAGAGCGTACTGAGCAACGTATTCTGAACGCGGCTGAAGATGTTTTTGCTCAATACGGCTTCCATGGTGCCTCCATTAATAGCATTGCCGAGTTAACCGGACTGACTAAACAGAACTTACTGTATTACTTTCCCTCAAAAGAAGTGCTGTACCAAAAAGTGCTAGAGAACATTTTAAACTTGTGGATTGATAAAATGGCATTGCTGGCCCAGCGCGGCGATGATCCCAAAACCATGATTTCCAGCTATATCAGGGGCAAGATCGAAATTTCTAAAACCCACCCCAATGGTTCTAAGGTTTTTGCTAACGAAATTATCAATGGTGCTCCACGCTTAAAAGAATACATTGCCAGCCACTTACTACCGCAACTGCAAGACGATGTGCAATTAATCCGAACCTGGATTAAAGAGGGAAAGATGGATCCAGTTGATCCCTACCATCTGTTTTTTATGATTTGGGCCTCCACTCAAACTTATGCAGATTTTTCTTCTCAGATTGAGTTAGCGCTGGGAAAAAGCCAACTGCAAGATGAAGATTTCGCCGCTGCCGGTGATTTTTTAACCAGGTTAGTGATTAAAGGGTTGGGGATAAAGTAACTTTATTGCGGACAACGGCTAATCCCTTTGGTGCTGTCTTTGACCCTAAAATAAAAGCTAACTTTAGTCTGAAGAGCTAACACTATTCTCAATAATCTCCCTTGGAAAAACTAAGAATTATGTGACTCAGCGCCCCCAAAAAATAAGCAGCTTACTCTCATATTTCTAGGTATCGGATAACTATACCCGTTCTTTTTAAACTCTTCTTTTTTACCCAAAGCCTCCCCTGCTGGGCTATTTATAACAGTGTTTTAGTAAGCTTAGGTTTATTCCTAATTTGTGAAAAATTGTTACAATCTGTTCTCCTATAAGGCAATATTCAGTTCACCCCGCTGAAAATAACTATAATTAGCAAGTTAATAATTCGACCTTTCGCCGATGATATATTTTGCCTATAGGAATTTTTGAAAATGAAACTTCTCATCCCAATAGCATTCAGCATCAGTGCTCTGTATGCCAGCCAGATCTTTGCTACTACCTTAGAAGAAGTGATCCAGCGCGGTGTTTTGAACTGCGGCGTCAAACCTGATATCGCCGGTTTCTCGAAAAAAGATGCACAGGGTAAATGGGTAGGTTTTGATGTGGATATCTGCCGCGCAGTCGCTGCCGCAGTTTTTGGCGACGCCGACAAAGTTAAATATTTCCCCCTGTCAGCTAAAGAGCGCTTTGAAGTCTTAACCAGCGGTAAAATTGATTTGTTATCGCGGACCACCACTTGGACTTACTCCCGCGACACTAGCCTGGGGGTTAACTATGCCGGGATCAATTACTACGACGGACAGGGGTTCATGGTGCCAAACAGTTTGGGCATTAATTCGGCAAAGGGGTTAAATGGCGCCTCTATCTGCTATGAGACCAGCACCACCACAGAGATCAATTTAGCCGAATACTTCCACTCTCGGCAAATGACCTTCGAATCTGTACCGGTAGGCACCGCCAATGAGGCCCACCAGAATTACCTGTTGGGACGCTGCGATGCCTATACCGCCGACAGCTCGGCCCTAGCGGCCCGACGCTCCAGGTTTGCAAACCCTCAAGAGCACTTTTTCTTACCAGAAATAATCTCCAAGGAGCCATTGGGACCAGTAGTGCGCCACGGCGATGACCAGTGGTTAGATATCGTTAAATGGAGTTTCAATGTGATGATCGCCGCGGAGGAGATGAACATCACCTCGCAGAACCTCGATCAACGCGCTACTAATACTAAAGACCCGCGAGCTCAAGCCCTGTTGGGAGTGAACCAGTCGAAGCTCGGGGTTATGTTAGGCCTGAAGCAAAAGTGGGCTTACGATATCATCAAACAAGTGGGTAATTACGGCGAATCTTTTGAGCGAAATTTGGGTAAGAGCACACCCCTGCAACTGGATCGCGGTATCAACGCGCTGTGGACAAATGGCGGGATTCAGTATTCGCCACCACTTCGATAGCAGTCTCTAGACACTCCTTCGGCGGCCTATTGGCCGCTTTTTTTTGCCGGGTCACGCAGCCGATGCTGAAGATTCTGCCGTAAAAATCATCCCGCAAAGTACTCCGACAGAGGCCAGCAACAACGCAATTCATCAATAACATACTGATCTATAACTGTTAATTTTTAATGCAAATTAACTATTGACCAATTACTAAACAACTAGCTAAAATATTGACCACTTGGTAAAACTTTTTGATCTACTACAGTTCCAAACAACTAATAAAAAAATAAAATTGTTGGAGAAGTTGGCATGATATCTAGAGCACAGGCAATAGCCGCAGGCAAAGTATCGGGTGATGAGCTGCAACAGCTCTGTGCCCAGGCCAGTCAATGGCGCGAGCAACACTGGGGTAAAACCGTGACTTATTCGCGCAAAGTGTTTGTGCCTCTCACTAACATGTGCCGCGACACTTGCAGCTACTGCACTTTTGTTAAACACCCGGATTCTCCTCAAGCTTACATTATGACCCCCGAGCAAGTACTGAAAGTAGTTGCAGAAGGCCAGCAGTTAGGCTGTAAAGAAGTGCTGTTCAGTCTCGGAGAAAAACCTGAGCGACGCTACCCACAAGTTCGCGCCAGATTGGAATTGATGGGCTACGCCTCGATGACCGATTACTTAGAGCAGATGTGTCAGCAAGTCATTGAACACAGTGACATGTTACCGCACGTCAATGCAGGTACTTTATCGCTACAAGAAATGCGCCAATTAAAACCGGTCAGCGCCAGCATGGGTATGATGCTAGAGAACATCTCGCCACGGCTGCTGCTCAAGGGCAATGTCCATTACGCCTGTCCCGATAAAGTGCCCAAACAGCGGCTGCGTACTTTAGAGCGCGCCGGACAACTAGATATACCTTTCACCACTGGTATCTTAATCGGCATCGGAGAAAACTGGCAAGAGCGCGTCGACAGCTTAATCGCCATCAATGAAATCCATCAGCAGTACGGTCATATCCAGGAAGTGATAGTGCAAAATTTTTGCGCCAAGGAAGACACGGCGATGGCCAATGCCGCCGAGCCGGATTTGGATGATATGTTGCGCACCCTGGCAGTCGCCAGATTGATCTTAGATCCCAGTATCAGTTTGCAGGCTCCGCCAAATTTACAACAGCGTTACCGTGCTTACCTGAACAGCGGAATCAATGATTTTGGCGGTATCTCTCCGCTGACCATCGATCATATTAATCCGGAGCGGGCCTGGCCACAGATTTCTCAGCTGGCACAAGCCAGTAGTGATTGTGGCTACCAGCTGCGCGAGCGGCTGGCGGTTTACCCCAAATACCAAAAATCACCGCAGCGTTATTTCGCCGCAAGTATTGCCACGCGCCTCGACAGCATCGCCAGAGCTGATGGCCTAGCTGCTGTGCAATGCCTCTAACTTAGAAGTAACAACGCAACAAATCTAACAATAACAATCAGTTTTGACAGAGGATGTTTACTTTGAATAGCCAAGTCCGTCACAGCCAAATTGCTAATCATCCAACTGCTATTAACGCTAGCCTGGATCTAGTTGCAGTCAGCAAACCTATAGCCACTATTTTACAGCGAGCTCTGTGCGGTGAAGAAATCACCGAACAGGAGGGAACAGCGCTGTTTTCCAGTAGTGGTAACGACGTAGCCGCCATCGCGCAATGTGCCGATATCATTCGCCAGCGCACTGTCGGTGACAGCGCCAGTTTTGTCATTACCCGTAATATTAACTTCACCAACATCTGTTACATGGGTTGTAAATTCTGCGGCTTTTCCAAGGGCAAGAACGACACCGATGCACAACTGCTATCTATGCAAGAAATCGCCAAAAGAGCTCAGCAGGCTTGGGACAGAGGTGCCACTGAGGTTTGCATTCAGGGAGGCTTGCACCCGGATTTACCGGCGGATCACTACCGCAAAATATTGCAGAGCATTAAAAAACAAGTGCCACAAATGCATATTCATGCCTTTTCTCCCTTCGAAATTATGTTTGGCGCCAAAAACAGTAACATGAGCTACAAAGATTTTATCGCCGATTTAATGGAGCATGGCCTGGGCTCAATGCCAGGCACTGCCGCGGAAATATTAGATGTAGAGATACGCAAGCAACTAACCCGCGATAAACTGACCACCGCGCAGTGGGTCGAGATCATCTCTGCAGCCCATCAATTGGGTTTACCTACTACCTCGACCATCATGTATGGCCACATCGACGCCCCGCATCACTGGGCCGCGCATATAGCCCTATTGCGAGAGATGCAAAAACAGCATCGCGGCTTCACTGAGTTTGTGCCGCTGGGGTTTGTCCACTACGAGTCACCGCTGTATACCGACCGAAAAAAGCTTAAGTTGAATGTACGCCCAGGGCCCACTGCCGATGAAAATATTTTAATGCACGCGGTTTCGCGGATTATGCTCAACGGCTGGATTGACAATATACAGGCCTCCTGGGTCAAGCTCGGCCCCAACTACGCCCAGCAAATGTTACGTGCCGGTGCCAACGATCTGGGCGGTACTTTAATGGACGAGACGATCACCCGGTCCTCTGGCGGTATCCACGGCGAGGAAATACTCCCTGCTGACATGGTGACAATGATTCAAAACAGCGGCCTTTCTGCCTATCGCCGCGATACTTTGTACACAAAATTACAGAGCTACCCCGACCGTCAATCTGTGAATTTAATTGCCAGTTGCAGCGGAGCCCTGACATGAGTTTATCCATAGTATTGTTAGCGGGCGGTGTCGGTGGGGCCAAGATGGCTGAAGGGTTAATGCACAGCCGCTGCGGCGAAGGGCTGAGTATTATCGGTAACATTGGCGATGATCAGGAAATTCACGGCCTGTGGGTTTCACCAGATATCGACACTCTTACTTACACTTTGACTGAGCGAATCGACCGCACTAAGGGCTGGGGACTAAAAGATGAGAGCAATCACACCTTAGATGCACTGGCGCTACTGGGGGTCGATACCTGGATGTATTTAGGTGATCAGGACTTTGCCACCCACATCTATCGCACTGAACAACGCAAAAAAGGGCTACGCCCCAGCGTTATCGCCGCCGACATTGCCGCTAAATTTGGTCTTAAAGTGCCGCTGCTGTTAGCCACGGATGACAATGTGCCAACCAGACTGAACACCGATCGCGGCTGGTTGGATTTTCAGAGCTACTTTGTCCGCTACCAGTGTCAGCCTGAAATCACTGCGGTAGAGTTTCAGGGCGCAGAGCAGGCCAACGCCACCCCTGAGACGCTGGCGGCAATAGCGGCGGCGGATCTGATTATATTTGCGCCCTCTAACCCCATTGTCAGTATCGGCGCTATTCTGGCGATCCCCGGTATACGCAGCGCCATTGATAATAGCAGTGCTTTTAAAATGGCGGTCTCGCCTATTATTGCCGGCAAAACGGTCAAGGGCCCCGCCGATAAAATGCTCCGCTCACTGGGTTTTAGCAGTGATGCACTGGGCGTGGCCCAATGCTATCAGTCGCTGCTAGATCTGCTGGTGATCGATAGCGCTGACCAACAGTACTGTGATGCTATCCGGGCGCTGGGCATGCAAGTTGCCTGCACTGACACGCTGATGCCAGAGCGAGGCGATAAAGTACGACTGGCTGAAGAATTACTGGATTATTATCAGCAGCAAAATCCCGGCAATGGTCTTCCTCAGGAAATTAGCTCAATTAATAGCGTCGCTACAAAACAGGTGAGCAGATGAGCTTGTGCATTGTAATCCCGATGAAAGATCCCCGTCAGTCAAAATCGCGACTCAGCTGTGTTTTGGATAATACTGAACGACAGAGTCTGGCGTTGAATCTGTTCCAAAACACTCTGACCTTCCTCAACCGACACTTTCCCCAAGTTGCCATTTTAGTAGTGACTCCGGCGAAATCTATCGCTGCCATCGCCACAGATTATGGTTGCCAGGTATTACTGGAATCCTCAGCTAAAGGTTTAAACAACGCTCTAAGCTGTGCTGCAGCAGAGTGTATGACACTAAATTACAGCAGCCAACTGGTACTGCCGGCAGACATTGTGACTCTGGATGTCGCCGAATTTTCACTGTTACTTAACTGCCCCAGGGAAACCCCCTCGGTGGTTATCTGCCCAGCAGTGGATGGTGGCACTAACGCTTTGATAAGCACACCTCCCAATGTTATCCCCTTCAGCTACGGCGCGAACTCCAGTGGCAGTCATTACCAGAGTGCCAAACGGGCGAAAGTTGCCCGCCAGTTCATCAATTTAGACAAACTGGCCCTGGATTTGGATAATCCCAGTGATCTGCAACGCCTTGGCAGTCGCTTAGTTGCGCAATTAAAAAACAATACCCAGAGCAGTTATTTACACTACCCAAAAGTGTTGAATAGCTCAGTGCACAAGGACCTAGCTGTATGAATAATATCATTAATACTCTAAACGCTAACGCTGCTGTAGCAGACCAGCCAATTGCTGACATTACGGCTGTGAAAAAAGCGCAACCAGTGCCGCAAGTGGGAATGATGGCGGTGACTGGAATCCCCGATATAGTGCCGGGAGATGATCTGGCACTGCAAATCCAGCGGGCCATGCAGGCACTTGAGCTGCAATTCGAAGATGGCGATATTTTAGTTATAGCGCACAAAGTCGTCTCTAAAGCGGAGGGGCAGATTGTCGATTTGAGTAAAGTTGTGCCCTCGGCTAAAGCCCTGGAGCTGGCCGAGCAACTGAATAAAAATCCCGCCAAAGTAGAAGTGGTATTAAGCGAATCGAAACGTATTGTCAGGGCCAGCAAAAGGCCAGAGCAGGAAGAGGGTCTGATTATTGCCGAACATCGCCTGGGCTTTATCTGCGCCAATGCCGCGGTCGATGAATCGAATGTAGATAGCCCCAACCACGTCATTTTACTGCCGCTAGATCCCGATGCCAGCGCCCGGCAGATCTGCAGCCAATTGGAGCGAGCCAGCGGTAAGCGCTTAGGAGTAGTAATCACTGATACTTTTGGTCGCCCCTGGCGAATGGGCTTAGTAAATGTCGCTATAGGCCTGGCCAATGTCCCCAGTCAAGTGGATATGGCGGGTGAGCGTGACGCTTATGGTCGCGAGCTTAAAGTGACAGTACCGGCGCTGGCTGATGAGCTGGCAGCCGCATCCGGGCTGCTGATGAGCAAAGAGGGAAAAAGACCGGTACTGATTTTTCGGGGGGTTGATTGGAGCCCAACTAATAGTAGCGCCCGTGACCTTATCAGGCCCAGCCGTGAAGATTTATTTAAATGTTAAAAAGTGACAGAGGATTAGAATAATGAAAATAGCAATTCTCGGCGGCACCGGCCCCCAGGGAAAAGGTTTGGCACTGCGTTTTGCGCGCGCCGGAGTCGATGTAGTTATAGGCTCAAGAGATAGCCAGCGAGCAATGGATATCGCACAGCAATTAAATCAGCAAATAGCGGGAGCTAAGGGCCAGATCAGCGGCGGGGATAACCTGCAGGCGATCGACAGTGCCGGGGAAATGGTGATTCTGGCCGTTCCCTACAGCGCCCACAACAATACCCTGGAAGCCATCAAGCCCGCTCTGGCTGGCAAAATTTTGATCGACATTGTAGTACCTCTGGCAGAAGGCGACCCGAAAGCGGTACAGATGCCAATTGAGGGCTCCGCTACAGAAGCTGCCCAGGCAATACTCGGGGCAGAAATTCCAGTAGTAGGCGCACTGCACAATGTCTCGGCAGCCACTTTAAACAAACTGGACCAGCCGATTAACTGCGACATTCTAGTCTGCGGCAACTCTCTGGAGGCAAAAAACTCAGTGATTGAATTATTACAGCACTTATCTGTCACCGCCTATAACGTCGGCCCCGCAGTTAACGCCCGCTGCGTCGAGGCTATTACCCCGATGCTGATCAGATTGAACATCTCGAAAAAGGTGCCCTTTTCTCATGCCGGCATCAAGATCTGGGCGCCAGGAACGTAAGGCGGAAGTCGGAAGTCGGAAGTCGGAAGTCGGAAGTCGGAAGTAGGAAGTAGGAAGTAGGAAGTAGGAAGTTGTAGCAAAAATAACAACAAAAATTTGTCTCGGAGTTAACAGAGCAGCTTGCAGCTTGTTTTGATAACTCCTCACTATGCATCCACAGACCCCAGTGACTAACAGGCTTTGCCGATCACTGAAGACTGCGGAATTAAAAGGAGTAAGTTATGGATTTTGGCATCACTTTTAAAGGCTTCGTACAGCCTAATCGCGCCCGTAAACTGGTTAAACAGGCTGAAGAAGCAGGGTTTTCTCACTGTTGGTTTTACGATTCACATATTTTATGGCGTGAGTGTTACCCGGCGATTGCGATGTGCATGGAACACACCAGCAAGATGAAATTTGGCCCCTGTGTCACCAATCCTAACTCCAGAGATTGGTCGGTAGCCGCCAGTTTATTTGCCAGCCTGGCACTGCAGAGCGAGGGTCGTTTTGTAGTGGGTCTGGGCCGTGGCGACAGCGCCATGCGGGTGATGGGTAAAAAGCCCGCCAACTTAGCCAGAGTGGCTGAATTTACCACTAAAGTAAAAGCCATGGTCCGCGGTGAAGAAGTGCAGTACGGCGAGAGCCCCGAGCCCGTTAAGCTGCCCTGGGCAGTCGGTTATGAGCTGCCTATGTATATCGGTGCCTACGGTCCGAAAGCATTAAAGACAGCCGGCGAAGTAGGCGATGGGGTTATCTTGCAGATTGCCGATCCCTCACTGGTGCAATGGTTTGCCCAACAGGCGCTCACTGCCGGCGAAGCGGCCGGCAGAGACATGTCCGATTATCAGATAATCGCCTCAGCGCCAGCCTATATGGGCGACATGGCGAAGTGTCGCGATGCCACCCGCTGGTTCCCGGCCATGGTCGGTAACCACGTCGCCGATATCGTCGAAAAATACGGTGCCCACTCCGGCTTAGTGCCCGAGAGTCTGACTAACTATATAGAGCAGCGTAAAGGCTACGACTATTCGAAACACGGCCAGAGTGACAATCCGTACCTGGATTTCATCACTGACGATATCATCGACAGCTTCAGCGTGCTCGGCGAAGCAGATCAGCACATTGCTAAAATCCAAGAATTAGAGGCGGTAGGTACTACCCAGTTTAATATCTATCTGGACAGTGGTGAAGAGGAAGAAATTATCGCCGCATATGCGAAAGAGATCATTCCGGCTTTTAGATAAGCCACTGCTGAACTTGCAAAGGAAGATATGGAAATGAAGAATATAACAATAAACGGCGAGCGGCTCTGGGATAGCTTGATGCAGATGGCTAAAATCGGCGCCACTACTAAAGGTGGGGTCTGCCGCCTGGCACTGACCGATCTGGATAAACAGGGACGGGACTTGTTTGTCTCCTGGTGTGAAGACGCTGGCTGTACTGTCAGTGTCGATAAAATGGGTAACATCTTTGCCCGCCGCCCGGGACAAGACAACCAATTGCCCCCAGTAGTAATGGGCAGCCATTTAGATACCCAGCCCACCGGCGGCAGATTTGATGGCATCTACGGAGTGCTCTGCGGGTTGGAGGTGATACGCTCACTGAACGATAACAACATCCAGACATTACACCCTATCGAGGCGACTGTCTGGACCAACGAAGAGGGTTCACGCTTTCCACCAGCGATGGTCGCCTCCGGCGTTTTTGCCGGGGTGTTCGATTTAGAATACGGTCTGAGTCGCGCTGACCTGGATGGAAAAACGATGGGTGAAGAGCTACAGCGTATCGGTTACGACGGTTTGTTAGAGGTTGGCAACCGTGCCTTTAAAGCGTTCTTTGAAGCGCATATAGAACAGGGGCCGATACTGGAGAATGAAGAAAAAACCATAGGTGTAGTGACTGATGCTCAGGGGCAGAGATGGTATGAGCTGACCTTAACGGGTCAGGAGGCACATGCCGGGCCGACCCCAATGCCGATACGTAAGGATGCGCTGCTAGGCGCCGCCCGCATCGTCGATAAGGTCAATCAAATTGGCTTAAGTAATGCGCCACTGGCCTGCGCCACTGTCGGCTTACTGCAAGTTTTCCCCAACTCCAGAAACGTCATCCCCGGGGAAGTTTTCTTTACAATTGACTTCAGACACCCGGATGATGCAGTGCTGTCGAAGATGGATGCACAGCTGCGCGAGTACGCCGATCAGTTGAGCACCCAGATGGGGTTGCAACTAGAGTTTAAAGAGATTTGGTACTCGCCCCCTGTACCCTTTGACAAGTCCTGTGTCGATTCAGTGCGCGAGGCGGCGCAAAACTTAGGCTACAGCCATCGCGACATCGTCAGTGGTGCCGGTCACGATGCCTGTTATATCTCTCGGGTCGCGCCCACCGCTATGGTGTTTGTACCCTGCGAAAATGGTATCAGTCACAATGAAGCGGAAAATGCCGACCCCAAAGACCTGGAAGCCGGCTGCAATGTGTTAATTCAGGCGGTAATGCTACAGGCAAATTAAGCGCTTATTTACTGTTGGCTGCCAACTGCCAGATTCTGGCGATGTTGGCGGCCGTTTTAGTTAAGTTGTCACTGGCATTTCGCAGTGCGCTCGGCAGGTCAGTTACCCCAGGTACCACGCTAAAGATCGCATCGATACCGGCACTGCGCACATTATCCGCCTCAGCTGTCAGGCTGCCGGCAACGGCAATCACTGGCACACCTTTGTGCTTAGCTCTGCGCGCCACCCCAACTGGCGTTTTACCGCTGGCGGTCTGCCCATCGATTTGCCCCTCACCGGTGATGACTAAATCAGCACCTTGAAGATGAGACTCGAACTGCACCGCATCCAGCACGATATCGACCCCTGATTTCAACTCCACCTGTGCCATCAGCAGCATCGCCGCCCCGATTCCGCCCGCGGCACCCGAGCCAGGCGCTGTGCTGATATCTATACCAGTATCTCTGAGCAAGACGGCGGCAAAGTGTGCCAAGTTCTGATCTAACTGTACAACCATCTGCGCATCTGCGCCCTTTTGCGGACCAAAAATCGCCGAGGCACCGCGCTCACCGGTCAGCGGATTGTCTACATCGCAGGCAACTTCAAAGCGCACTTGCGCTAAGCGCGGATCCAGAGCACCAAGGTCGATACTGGCCAATTCTGCAAGCCCGGCACCACCGACACTAATATTATTACCGCTGGCATCCAAGAATTTTGCCCCCAGTGCCTGTAGTAGTCCCACCCCGCCATCGTTGGTAGCACTGCCGCCCAGGCCCAAGATAATATGCTCAACACCATGCTCCAGCGCTGCCATGATCAGCTCTCCGGTGCCATAGCTGGTCGCCACCAGCGGGTTGCGCTGTTCAGAGGGGACTAAATCTAGACCGGAAGCGGCGGCAGTTTCAATCACCGCACTGTTACTGTTGCCAAGTAGCCCCCAGGTGGCCATCAGTTTGTTGCTTAGCGGCCCGGTCGCCAGCAGCTGCTGGAAACTGCCATTAGTAGCTGCCACCAACGCATCTGTTGTGCCCTCGCCGCCATCGGCTACCGGCAACAGTATATACTCTGCATCTTTTAATACGCACTGCATGCCAGCCTGGATAGCAGCCGCCACCCCCTGTGCCGATAAGCTTTCTTTAAATGAATCAGGGGCAATAACAATTTTCATTAGTTTCTCCAAACGACTGGTTTTTACGCTGCTACTTTTTTATGCAGATACTACAGGGTTAGCTGCAGTATTTTGACTATAAGTTAAAGTAACAGGTTAATAAGTTTTGTATTGTCGCTGTACGACGGATCTGTATTGCAACTCTTGAATGTGTATAGAGTTTTGTGAAACTAGAGATACTCTTTTATTAACAGGTTTTTTGATCACTATTAGATGCAGGCATTAACATCTTAAAATACCGTTAACTGATTTCTTTTTTAAGGTTTAAAGTCAAAAAATTTAAAGGCTTTCGACTTTGTCGACTTACTTTCTTTTGGCGACCAAAATGAAAGTAAGCAAAGCAAAAGGTCGCCCCAGATCACCGAAAGACTCCTCCGCTATTTACTGAATTGACGGGCGTTCGCCATGGTCGTACCTCCCACTCACTCTTCGTGTCGTACCTCCACTTCGCTTCGCCAATTCAGCAAACAGCTACGGCGGCGCTCTCATGGGGTGTTTTAGCCCGCTGCCGATTTGAGATACTTTTACAAATCAACATTACCTTGGACACCCAAACTAAGAAGCTCTTAAGGGAGCGTAAACGCAATGCGTGGCAGCTCAAAAGCTGCGCTTTTAAAACGGAGCTACCGCCCCCTTATGTTGTCGCCGGAGGTTTTCATTAAATTGACGAAGCGGAGCGACAGGACGTCGCGTAGAGCGAATGGGGCTGCGACTGCATGGATGCAGGAGGTAGAATAATGCATGGAGCAATTATCGAGATGCCCCTGATGAGCGGCCGTCAATTTAATGAAAAGTGTAGGAGTAGTCGACAATATAGGGTGCCTTTTCTCTTTGCTTACTTTATCTTTGGGCAAGCAAAGAGAAAGTAAGTCGACAACGTCGAAAATTATTTAATTTATTGATTTGAAATCATAAAAAACAAATAAGCTAAATTCTTTTAATTTTTAAATCCAATTAAACACCCAACATTACCTGGGTAATTGACAACAATTATCTGCGTATTACTTAAAGGCTATTAGATCAAACCGGGAATTATTATCCTGTTCACAATCTGTACATATTGATGTTTGTTTAAAATCTCATTAAAATTACTACTTTATTCAACAGGTGCGGGATATCGCCTATATCAGAGTAACTTTTAAATGTTAAAAGATACCAAGATTACCCGAAAACTCCCATTAGTGATGATATCACTCGCCTTGATCTCCGCCATAGCCACCGGGGTTATCGCATATACTCACACTGCCAGCAGCATGCATGACTCAGCCAAAAGTAAGCTGATATCACTGCTGGAGTCGCGCAAATCTTCCCTGCAACAATACTTCGATAACATTCAACAGCAGGTCTCGTTCCACGCCAAAAGTCCGTTGATCATCAGCTCACTGGGTGATTTATCCCGTGGCTGGCAGCAGTTGCAGCCGGACAGTAAAGAACTCCTGCAGAGCCAATACATAGAAAACAACCCCTATAATCAAGGCCAGAGAGGCTCTTTTTTAGGTCCCTTAGACGACAGTAATTACACTGATCAACACCGCCACTACCATCCCATATTTAGCAATATGATTGCCGGCTCATCCTACAGCGACTTTTTCCTGGTCGATCCTCTAGGCAATATTATCTATAGCGTCAACAAGGAGTTGGATTTCGCCAGCAATTTATACCGGGGCCCCTTCAAAGATACGGGTATTGCCGAGCTATTTCGCAGTGTTAACAAACATCCTGCAGAGGCCAAAATACAGCTGTCCGATTTCAGTATTTATACAACTTGTAAACAGGCGGCCGCCAGTTTTATTGGCGCGCCGGTATTTTCTGAAGATAATCATTACCTGGGAGCGGTCATTTTTCAGTTGCCGATCCAACCGTTAGATACAATAATGCAAGTGACAGCGGGCATGGGTGAAAGTGGCGAAACTTACCTGGTCGGTTCCGACCTGCTAATGCGCTCAAATTCAAGGTTCTATCAAGACCGCAGTATATTAACGACTAAAGTCAGTACAGTGTCTGTCTATCAGGCGCTGCAGGGCCGCTCAGGGTTTAACATCATCCAGGATTATCGTGACATCAGAGTCTATTCCGCCTATGCCCCTATAGATTTTTTGGGTCTGCAATGGGCGATACTGGCGGAGGTGGATGAGGCTGAAGTGTTGCAACCTGTCTACGCCATCAGCCGGTTTCTGGTTATCAGCGGGATACTGATTGCCATTGTGATCTCAACGCTGGGCTATTTACTGGCCAAAGATATATCCAGGCCAATAGTGGCGATGACCGATATCATGAAACGGCTTTCCCGCAATGATCTGAAGGTTGATATCTCCGTCGGAAAGCGCCGCGACGAAGTGGGCAAAATGGCCGAGGCAATGGTCGTTTTCAAGCGCAATGCCCTAGAGCGTCAGCAGCTGCAACAAGAGCTGAACCACATGTCTAGTCACGATGTTCTGACCGGAGTCTACACCCGTAAATATGCCCTGGATCATCTGGCTTGCCTGTTAAAAATTGCCCAGATAGAAGACACTAAGTTAGTGTTAATGCATATCAACTTAGATAATTTTAAAGCGGTAAACGATATTCACGGCCATCAGACGGGCGATAAAGTGTTGAGCGGCCTCGCCCTGGGGTTACAAGAATGCGTCCGTGAGGCCGACATAATCGCCCGTATCGGTGGCGATGAATTTATCGTTATTCTACCTAATGTCAGTGATCTGGAAGAGAGCCTGAATATAGCCAGTACTATTCTCTCTAAAGTACACCCGGTATTGCCGCTGACGGGAAAAACCCCGCAACTGACTTTAAGCATCGGACTATCGGTCTATCCGGATGATGCAGCGGACGTAAATGCCTTACTGCTGCACGCCGACCGGGCGATGTATAACGTTAAAAGCCGAGGTAAAAATAACGTTGAATTCTGGAAGCAGGAAATGGAAAACGATCAGGACTTCTTTTCTTAAGGCAGACTACTGCTAATATCCTATGTAAAACTGGGTTGTGCGGGGCGCGCGATATAGCCAATTTTTTCACCGCCAGTAAAGCCACATGCCCGATAAAATGCATGTGTCGATTCCGTACTCGACCCTGTTAATAACATTGCCTTATAACAGCCAGCTGACCAACAGTGATTCAGCGCATCTGTCATCACCCGCTGAGCATATCCCTTTCCCCGCTCTGCCCTGTCGGTTATAACGTTCTCAATAACTGCGTAAGGAGAAGCTGATCTGGTTAAATTTGGAATGATGTTCAAGTAACAACTAGAAATAAGCTGGCCATCACAGCCCACCAATACAAAGATATCCAGCCACTGACTGTCTAATATCTGCCCGAAAACAGCCCCGTCACTACCGTCATTCAATACGGGATCTTGCGGCTGGAGTTACCTGTAGAGGTGCATGATCTGATCAAAGTCACTGTGGGTAGCAGATCGTACTAACATATAGTCCCCTAAGATTTTGTTATTTTTCTGCTGGTTCTTGTAGGCTATTCAACAGTAATTTTTAGCAGGTTTCTGTGCAGCCAACTAATTAAAATATTCCCGCAGTGCATCTACAATCAACTGATGATCTTCAACATCGGGCAAACCAGTGACTGTTATAGTTGCAATCAACCCCGCATCCTCAACCATGATAGGTATAGACCCACCTCTGGCGACATAGTCTGTATCATCCAGGCCAAAAGTTTCTTTTTTAAGCTCATATTGCCCTTAGCGAGATCCTCTTTCACTGCCAGTGAGCTCTCTTCAAAGTGCTAAGGAACATACTAATAAGTCTGGTACGCCTTTGGCATACAGAGCATGCTGATATCTAGGCATCGACTACAGACATGCTGGTTGCCTGTCGAAAGTCGGTAACAACGAAATCTGTATGCTCTGTACGCCCCTACGGGCGAGCCATAAAACGATCATCTGCTTTGTTAGCCAACTTGGAAAGGACTTGTCATTACGCTGCGTTGACTGCCTCACATCTGATCGTTTTATGGCTCGCAAAGAAGATACCGGACTCATTCGTATGTTCCTCGACTACATTGGCTTTTCGTCTTATCCAGTTATGTTTATCGGCGGGTAAGCCGTCATTGATAAACAAGAAAATTGTTTGATTTAAGCGGCTAATTTCCACACCTATTATCAAGTCTTTTTGCTCGGCTAAGTCGACGACTTTCAGCCCCATTTTCAAAGCTTCTTTATTGCTAAATGACTTCAGTACTAACTGTCTTTGCACATTAAACTCCCTCTATAAATACTGATTATTGTTTATACCTTTTTCTCATCAAGCTAAATAGCACACATACTATGTAGATTCAGAGCATAAACTCAGATAACGGATCAATGTATGCTGTTAGATTAATCTCTTTTTACCCCACATACTTACAGTCCTGCCAACAAAAACACCACTCAATGCACCATATACTAGGCAGCATAAAATCATAAACCCAGAACTCATGGTTAGGGATGGGTGCAATGCATTCAAAACAGCTACAAGGTATTTGCTAAAAAATATTGCCATCATAAGAACCAACGGTACCCAGCTTCCTGGAATGCTGAACCTTGCAGTTGCAGTACTGAACTCAACACCTTTTAGCGGTAAACATTTGGCAAAAAGACAGGCAATACTGACAAGAGCGGCCAGCCACAGTCCTGTCGATATTGGCGACAATCCGAAACTGGAAAACACCCCAAAATAGGATAAAAATACCATGCCAACGGGTAAAGGTAATATTAAAAATTTCTTTACTGTCCTGTCTCTAGATTGTTGCAGACCTAGAATAAGCAAAAACACCAGTAAGCCGAATACCCATATAGGCGTATGTTTTAATATTTCTATGATCAATGTTTAATCTTCCTATGCTGATGTTTTAACCTTGGCGACTTTTACTAGTCTGCTTTTAGGCTTCTGGCGGCCCTTCTTTATATTGCGGTACACCTTCTGCAATCAGCTCCCAGGATGCTTTAGAGCCCACATAAATGTGTCGACTTAGTACCACCTCTGGATCCCCATTTACACAGCCAAGAGTGACCCCGTGCACCTGAGCATTAAAAACGCCAGTGAGGGTAGAACCACACTGACTACAAAATTGCAGACCAAACCCATGTTTTCCCACATAGGAAGTCAGTAAACCCTCCCCCGCTTGCCAGCTAAACTCTGCTGGTTTCACTAGTGCGTAAGCTGAAGCCTGTGAACTAAAGGCTTTTCTGCAACGCGAGCAATGACAAGACCGGGCATCGTGAAGCTTGCCGTCTATCCGGTATTTCACTTCACCACAAAAACACTCACCAGTTATTACCAAGTTACTACCCTCTTTTATTGCTGTTGAGTTAACCCAATCAATGGGACTTAGGCGATTGAGCAATAAACTGATTTTTCCAATTATTCGCAACAGAACATAACATACTGACTTTTTGTTTTAAATCAATCACTTCAAAAACATACACTCAGTTAAAATCAACCATAGATTTAAGCAACCACTAGTAATCAGCAAACAGCTGTTACTATCTAGTTCGCCTTAAGGAGAATACAGCAGTATATTTTATGATTCTGGATGGCTAGATGGCACGCTTTGAGATTTAAGACCAATATCTGACCAGATAATCTGAGTTGCTATCAGGAATTGGCAATTCAAAGAGTAAATCTTAAAATATTTCCCTAACGCTCCCGGTAAACTGCACTTCTACATAATACGCAAAGTGAATACCTGGACTAGCACCAGAGAAAGGCAGCAGCAGAGGTATCTTGATAAAGGTATCAGATCCGGCACAAAGATTTATACAGGATGTTTTAAGCTGAGAGCCTGCTACTGTCTATTTTTTTAGCACCATTAAGTCTTCTGCGAAAATTACATTCGCAGTGTAATTCCTGCGGATTTCTTGCAGACTTTCCTCTTTATCAATAACACCAGAGGTAAAGTGGGTATAAACCAAATTTTTAACATTCGCCTGCCTGGCAATCAGGCTGGATTCTGCCAAATTTAGATGGGCTCTGGTTCGCGATCTTTTTTTGTTTTTCTCAGAACCGACAACCCGATTAGTATTTTTCTTGTTGCGTTTATTGCCTCGACCACCTTTCATTATCATGCCACCAGAATCGATAATCATGAAATCGGCATTTTTAGCCAATTTTGACAGGCCTTTTGCATAGGTGAGGTCACCGGTCACTACAATGGATTGATCCTGATAATCGAATCGGTAGGCAATAGCATAGGCGGTGTGTGGAACCTTAATTGTCGATATACGAATGTCTTCAACAGTAAAGGATTCTCCTCCTCGTATATCTCTGACAGTAAAAGCGGACTGCCTATCAGCCAAGCTTCGTTTGGTTTTTCCCAGCCGATATGAAATATCATCGGCATACAGATCCAGGTTGGTCTCGGCAAGTTTAACGGTGTTGGGTGGCCCGACAATGGTAAACATATGCCGCCCCATTAACGAGCGGATTAAAAAGGGCACAAACTCTTCATTGTGATCCAAGTGATGATGAGTGAAAAATAAACCGGATAATTGTCGAATATCAACCCCCGCTTTGGCTAAATTAGCTTGAGCACCGTTACCCATATCCAGCAAAATCCGCGTATCTCCCAGCGAAATCAAGACACTGGCGCTGGCTCTATTTTCGTTGTGAATCGGCGATCCAGAGCCAATAATAGTAGCCGTCAGCTGCTCTGAGGCACTCGCTGAATTTAGCAGTGTTGAGGCCAGGACCATCACAGCAATAATACAGTTCTTCATAAAACACATCTCAAAATAAAATAGTCATAGTGGGTATAAATCTAGCATCCCGATGCTGCAAAGTGTAACTAACATCGACTAGCATAGAACGTCCTTAGTGGTTGCCATTATCCAAACTAGCCGATACCAATATACGCTAAAGCTTTAACTAAAATGTGGAGAGAATGTGAAACTATTTGTAGATAAAGTTAATTGGAGAGGACAAATCGCAATTGAACTGCCTTCAGACTCATTCAGGTCGTTATACCCCGCGCATTTATATTCAAGGCTGTATATATAAAATCCAAGTAATTCCAGAAACTGCGCTTTTACAACGGAGCTACCAGCCCTTATGTTGTCGCCGGAGATTTTTATTAAATTGACGAAGCGGAGCGACAGGACGTCGCGTAGAGCGAATGGGGCAGGATGCCCCTGATGAGCGGCCGACAATTTAATAAAAAACGCAGGAGTAGTCGACAGCATAGGGTGCCTTTTCTCTTTGCTCACTTTATCTTTGGGCAAGCAAAGAGAAAGTAAGTCGACAACGTCGAAACCTCTTTAATCTTTTGATTTTAGGGCATAAAAGAAAAGTGATTTCATTTTTATTCTTTTGACTAAAGGCATACCAGACAGCAGCGACATGCTAATAGAGCAAAGAAGAGTGAAGGCGCAATCGCACTGCGCAGTAGCTCATAAAGCTCTGCTTTATAAGCTACTTTTACTAACTATACCCCTATGCTGATTTCTTCTGCATCGTCATATTAATAATCGCCAATACACCAGAACCTAACATCAATAGCAGCGAGATAGCGTTCAACACCGGCGTACTACCCTCACGCAAGCGCTCAAACATTGCCACCGTTAAAGGTGCGTCCGAGCCCACTAACATAAATGTGGTATTGAAGTTTTCAAACGACATCAGAAAACTGACAATCGCCGCTCCAATAATGGCCGGTTTCAAAAACGGCATTGTCACCGTAAATACCGCCATCAGCGGTGAAGCCCCTAAATTTAGAGCGGCCTCTTCCAGAGAGCGATCAAATTTCTTTAATCTGGCAGAAATAATCAAAGTGCAAATAGTGGTGATGAAAGCAAACTGACCAATGACAACTAAGGTCAGACCCGGGCGTAAGAACTCCAGATCGATAAACCAGTAGTCCTCAAGATAATTGGCAATCTCACTGCTAAACACCAGTATCGAAACACCCAACAGCACTCCGGGTATTACCAACGGTAAAAGCATCAACATATAGAGAAAACTTTTGCCCGGAAAATCGAAGCGTTCAAACAGAAAGGCGTTGGTACAAGCCACAGTAATAGCTAACAACGTTGTCACTAACGCTATCCCTATACTGAGCCAGATACTGTTTAACAGATCAGAGTCAAAAAATATTCCAATCTTGTTTCCCTCGGAAGAGAAAAACCAGTCAGTGGTAAACCCCTGCCATGGAAAAGAGGGGAACAAGCTATCGTTAAAGGAAAAGACGGCAACGACGATTAACGGTGCGGCTAAAAAGATAAAAAAGGCTATCAGATAGCTCTGATAAATAGCGTTAAATCGACTGCTTTGTTTTATTGAAGGTATCATTTATCACCCCATGGTTTTAGCAAAAGATTGACCGGAGATTTTTAGCCCCGCCCAAACGATCAGGGAAGATAACAGTAACAACAATAACCCAAAGGCACTGCCCTGCTCCCAATTAAAACGCGTAATAAATTGCGTATATATTTGTTCGGTAAACCATAAGCTGTCCTTACCACCCAATAGCACAGGGGTTAGGTAGTTACCCAGAGATAACATGAAGACAATGATGCAACCTGAGACTATGCCGGGGACGGCGTGGGGAATAACGATCTCACGCAGAACATTCCAGTTAGTCCCGCCCAGATCATAACCAGCTTCGATGTAACTATCGTCCAGTGAATCCAGAGTACTGACCAGCGGCACCACCATAAACAGCATTGAGGTATACACCAGGCCCAACATGATAGTCGCGTCAGTATAAAGCAATTCAACTGGGCCATCGGACAAACCGGACCACTGCAAAAAGTTACTGATGACTCCGGACTCACGCAGCAGAATCATCCAGCCAAAGGTACGCACCAACTCACTGACCCAGAATGGAATCAGACACATCGCAAAGACGATGCCTTTACTGCGCCCTTTGAGCATTTTGGCAATGTAGAAAGCCACTGGAAAGGCGATCAGTAGTGTCAATATCGTCGCCATAATTGACATCACAGCAGTGCGGACAAAGGTGCGCCAATACAGCGGTTCCAGGAAAAACTCCTGATAAAAACCAAAGGTAAATGAATCCTTTTCCGGATCGGTGAAGGAAAAGACCAATAGCTCAAGATGCGGTAAAATTATTAATAGCACTAACCATAAACATAACGGGGCTAATAATAACCACATCCCCAACTTAAACGTTGAAGTAGTGCGCAAGCTGCTCATAATATTCAAACGCCCCCGTTGCTTTCGGCGTTATCAAGAAAACACAAAGTCTGCTCTGCTGACCAATTGAGATAGATTGTGTCATAATTTTGTAAATTGGCAAAATCAGAAGTCTGCGGCAATGTTACGGTAATCTTACCGCCTGATTCTTTTTCTACGGCTATAATCTGACTCTTGGCCCCATCAAAAAGAATAGTTTCCACCTGACAGACAAGCTGATTATCAGTCTCTTCTGAGGGTACTGTACGGCTGACATTGATGGCTTCCGGGCGGACAAATATTTCGACCGAGTTGCCCGCACTTATGGCCTTATCGCCCATGACTTTTGCTTTAAATGACAAGCCATCATTAGTATTGACCAGCACAGTTGAACTAGCTATCGACTCTACAGTTCCCTGCCAGCGATTACTGTCACCGACAAAACCTGCGACAAAGGCTGTCTCAGGCTGGTAATAAAGCTGGTGTGGAGTGCCCACTTGTTCAAATTTTCCCTTGTTCATCACTGCTATCTGATCACTCATCACTAGAGCTTCAGACTGGTCATGGGTAATGTATACAAAGGTGGTGCCAAATTCTTTTTGCAGTAATTTCAGCTCAATTTTCATCTGCTCGCGGAGCTTTAAATCCAGCGCTCCAAGAGGTTCATCTAAGAGTAAAAGTGTCGGGTTTAATACCAGACAACGTGCCAGGGCGATACGTTGCCGCTGACCTCCGGATAATTGTTCGACGCGCTTTTTACCGCTACCGGCTAAACCTACCCGCTCAAGCACTGCAGCAACTCGCTCTGCTATTTCGCTTTTAGGTACCGATTGACGCCTTAAACCATAGCCAATATTTTCTTCAATATTCATGGTCGGAAACAGCGCCAGGTGTTGAAACACCATGTTTACCGGACGTTTATTCGGTGGTACATCCAACATAGACTGTTGTTTTATCAGAAGATCTCCGCTGGAGGGCTGTTCAAACCCCGCTAACATTCTCAGCAGTGTAGTTTTACCGCAGCCAGAGGGGCCGAGTATTGAGAAAAATGAACCTTTGGGGATAGTAAATGAGATGTTATCTACGGCGGTAAAATCTGAAAAGTGCTTGCATATGTTCTCACAAGCTAAATCTATAGTGGTTTCTTTTGACATAATAGGGAGGTTTCTTTGCAGGTTTGAAATCACGCTTTCCGGGAGGAAAGCGTGAACAGGAGAGCGATATTAAGAAGCTTTAACTCGGTCGAGAATCTTGCCTTCAATTTTCTCTAGACCAGCAGGTACTGGTGGGTACCATTTGATGTTATCGATGTCTTTAGCGGAGAAACTCTCTTGATATTGCGCTTTAGCTTTAGCATCTACGAAATCATCAGATCCCTTAGAGGCGGTAAAGTTACCGGCTGCTGCAGTGATTTTAGCCGCAATATCCGGACGCATCACGAAGTTGATCCACTTGTATGCACCTTCTTCATTCTTGGTTTTACGCGGAAGTACAAAAGTATCGATCCAGCCTAGTGCACCTGATTTTGGCGCCACGAAAGTGATATCGGCATTGTCGCGGTTCAACTTCCAACCGCCGGCATCCCATGCCATAGCCGCTGTAGTTTCACCTGAACGCATCAGGCTAAGCAGTGCATCACCACCACTCCAGTAAGCTTTTACGTTAGCTTTACATTCGGTAAGTTTCGCACCGACCTTTTCCATGATTTGCGTGTACTTCTCAACATCAGAATAGGCGGCAAACGGATCTTCACCCATAGCGAATGCGAAGGCAATCAGCGTAGGACGCTTCAAACGATAAGTTACTTTTCCGGCATAGGCTGGCTTACAAAGATCTGTGTAGTCAGTAATGTCTGCTGAAGTGGCGCGATTGACAATTAATCCGCTTGAGCCCCAAACGTGTGGTACTGCGTATACTTCGCCGTCAACAGTGGACTGGCCTTTAGTCGCCGCAAGCATGGATGCAATAAACTGACTGTCATTGATTTTGCTTAAATCCATAGGCTTATAGATTTTAAAAGCTTTCTGCGCACTGGCTACCCGATCCTGACTCGGCTGAGCTAAATCAAAGCCGGCACCGCGTGTCGCTTTTAACTTGGAAATCATTTCTTCGTTATTTGACTTAGTAACTTTTACTATAATACCAGTTTCTTTTTCAAATAAATCAATCACTTCCTTAGGAGCGTAACCACCCCAAGTCAGTAAACGCAGCTCTTCAGCTGCCTGTGCACTTGTCGCAATTAGACCACTAGCAAGAACAATAGCCAGAGATAAAGTATTCAATTTTTTCATTGGGGCTCCTAGTTAAATATTCGATTTTTTTCGTTTTTGTCTTAAAAATTTCACTGCAGAGTAGCGGCTAGATATTACATTCTTGTGACAATAAGTACAGAAATATTTCACTTTGGAAAGATCTTTACAGTGATTCAGTTACCAGCAAGATTGAACAGTATTTCCTACTATTGATACCCAGTGTTTCTACTAATAGATTAGCTCTTGATTCCCCTAATAAAATACCGATAGCACCAGTAAAAACACAAAAGTAGGATACCTTGAAGTTTAGCCAGACAGCAGTAAAAGCAATATTTTTCTACATCAACCGAAGAGAGCCACTCGCTTCGGTTAAAGTGGTCAAACTAACCGTACCACTACACTATCTGGCCCTGAGATACATCGAAGCTTGTGCAAAGATATATATAAAACTCCAAAAGCTGCGCTTTTAAAACGGAACTACCGCCCCTTGGTATTGCCGCCGTAGCTATTTGTTAAATTGACGATGCGGAGCGACAGGATGTCGCGAAGAGTGAGTGAGACATGGATGTCTCTATGAACGGCCGGCAATTTAGCAAATAGCGGAGGTGTCTTTAGGCAATATAGGGTGGAGTTTTCTTTGGTTCCGTTTCTTTTGTCCCATTTAAAAGAAATGAACTCGCCGCAGGCGAAACTGCACTTCAATCTTTGAATTTTTAACCCATAAAAGAAAAATCAGTTTCAACTTATTGTTCTTTTGATTAAAGAGGAAATGGACAACTGCGACAAGCTAATCGATCAAAGAATAAGGAAAGCGTAAACGCACTGCGCGGTAGCTAGAATAATACAAGGAGCAATTGTCGAGATGACGCTGATGACCGGCCAGCCATTTAACACAGAACGGAGGGCTCTTAAGTAAACAGATTTACGAATGCAGTAAGCACATGGATGTGAAAGAATTGCCTTTGCGGAACGACAGAGTACCGCACCGCAAATCGGACAACTCTGCCCGAGTGCAACAAGGCGCGAACAAGTCTCAGCAACGACTTGCTCGCACCCTTTCATAACTTATGAAGGAAAAGCGAACTGCGCCCCTTCACGTACTCCCGCTGAAGGCCAGCGCTGAGTAATAGTCTTACGCTTAGTGTAAAAACGCACTGAATCCGGACCGTAAGCATGCAGATCACCAAACAGTGAACGCTTCCAGCCACCAAAGCTGTGGTACGAAACAGGAACAGGTAGAGGAACGTTGATCCCAACCATGCCCACTTTGATGTTATCGCTGAAGTAGCGAGCCGCTTCACCGTCGCGGGTGAAGATACAAGTACCGTTACCATACTCGTGGTTGTCGATCAGCTCCATAGCTTGCTGCATAGTATCAACACGTACTACGACTAATACCGGACCAAAGATTTCCTCTTTGTAGCTGACCATTTCCGGAGTGACGTTGTCGATTAAAGTACCGCCGACATAATAGCCATCTTCATAACCTTCAACTTGTGGGTTACGCCCATCAACGACCACTGTAGCGCCATCGCTTTCCGCGCTGTCGATATAACCTGTCACTTTCTGCAGGTGCGCTTTAGTGATCAGCGGACCAAAGTCGTTGCTGCTATCACTGTAAGGACCTACTTTTAGCGACTGCATACCCGTCTGTAATTTTTCAATTAGCTGATCGGCCGCCTGATCACCTACTGCAACCACACATGAAAGAGCCATGCAGCGCTCGCCAGATGAGCCAAAGGCTGCGCCGATAAGTGCCTGTGCGGCATTATCCATGTCCGCATCCGGCATGATAATGGCGTGGTTCTTAGCACCACCTAGTGCTTGACAGCGCTTGCCGTTGGCACTGGCTGTAGCATAGATATACTCAGCGATTGGTGTCGAACCAACGAAGCTGACAGCCATTACTCGATCATCGTGTAACAGTGTATCAACTGCAACTTTATCACCGTTAACAACGTTCATTACACCCTGAGGCAGACCTGCATCGATAAGTAACTGGGCGATAAACATAGTAGAACTTGGATCGCGTTCTGAGGGCTTTAGTATAAAGCAGTTGCCGCAGACGATAGCCATTGGGTACATCCACAGTGGCACCATTGCCGGGAAGTTAAACGGCGTGATACCGGCAACGACACCCAGCGGCTGAAACTCGCTCCAGGAATCAATATTCGGGCCGACGTTTTTGCTGTGCTCGCCTTTTAATAGCTCAGGTGCATAACAGGCATATTCGACGTTTTCGATGCCGCGCTGTAGCTCTCCCGCCGCATCGTGAGAGATTTTTCCGTGCTCTTCACCAATCAGTTCACAGATTTTTTCCGCGTTCTCTTCTAACAACTGCTTAAATTTAAACATTACCCGGGCGCGCTTCGCCACAGGCGTATTTCGCCAGGCCGGAAAAGCTGCTTGCGCCGCTGCTATCGCCTGTTCAACTGTCTCCTGGCTGGCCAGAGCCACTTGCTTGCTAACCTCACCTGTAGATGGGTTGTAGACGTCCTGAGTGCGCTCAGCATTGTCGAGCATCTCGCCGTTGATCATGTGTCCAATAGTATTCATGTAAAACTACCTCTTACTTTAATATGTGTATTAACTCAGCTCTTGGATAGATTCGCCAATTGCATTAATCAAACTGTCAATCTGTTCGGGCTCGACAATAAACGGCAGACCCAACTGGATAGTATCCCCGCCGTAGCGTACATAAAAGCCCTTATCCCAAAGTTTCATCGCTATTTCATAAGGTCTTCTGGCCGGCTCACCCGGGTAAGCTTCAATTTGCAACGCACCGGCTAAACCGTAGTTGCGGATATCAGTGATGTATTGAGTGCCCTTTAAGCTGTGCAATGCCTCTTCAAACAGTGGGCTGATTTGTTTTACCCGTGGAATAAGCTGCTCATTTTCTAAAATATCTAATGATGCCAGAGCTGCAGCACAGGCCACCGGGTGCCCTGAATAAGTATAACCGTGCGGCAATTCTACCAAGTATTCGGCACCGCCATTATCCATAAAGGTCTGGTAGATTTCACTGGTCGCTACCACCGCTCCCATAGGCACTGCACCATTGGTAAGCTGCTTGGCAACGTTCAATAAATCCGGGGTAACGCCAAATTCTTCGGCGCCGGTATTAGAGCCCATGCGGCCAAAGCCGGTAATTACTTCATCAAAAATCAACAAGATGTTGTGCTGGTCACAGATTTCTCTGAGCCTTTGTAAATAACCAACCGGAGGCGGTATTACCCCAGCGGAACCTGCCAGTGGCTCGATAATCACTGCGGCAATGTTAGAGGCATCGTGCAGGGCGATCAGCTCTAATAGTTCATCAGCTTTTTCTGCACCTGTCAGCGGCATGCCTTTAGTAAAAGCATTTTCTGCCTGCAGTGTGTGCGGCAGGTGATCACAGTCGACTCCCTGACCAAACATGGCGCGATTGCCTCCGATGCCACCCAGGCTAAAGCCACCAAAGTTAACCCCGTGATAACCTTTAGAGCGGCCGATTAATTTAGTTTTAGTCGGCACGCCTTTTTTGCGCCAATAGGCGCGCGCTATTTTCAGTGAAGTATCGGCGGCCTCTGATCCAGAATCGGTAAAAAACACGTAATCTAAGCCCTTGGGCATAAATTCTTTAATTCTATTGGCTAACTCAAACGCCTTCGGATGTCCGTGCTGGAAAGCTGGGGCATAATCTAACTGGCGCAGCTGCTTGGACACCGCCTCGGCAATCTCCACTCTGCTGTGACCGGCACCACAAGTCCACAATCCAGACAGTCCGTCAAATATTTTACGACCCCTGGCATCGGTTAAATAGCAGCCCTGACCTTCAACGATCATCCGCGGATCATCTTTAAACTGTCGGTTTGCCGTATAGGGCATCCAGTACGCTTCCAGCTCTTGACGAGACAGTCCAGCGGACTTTTGCAAATCAAATTCAGACATGGGGTTCCTCCCAATAGTGCGAATATTGCAGCAAACAGGCTGCATATTCTGGTTTTAGTGATATTAAAATCAGTTTGCGCTCATTTTTAATTTTTAAAAATTTAAAATTACTAATACTTAGATAAGGATTTACTTACCTAACAAATTGGGCTTAAGATACCAATAATTCTAACAAATAAGTTGCTCTGCTATGAAAAACACAACCAGCTCCAGGCCACGTGGTTTATCCGGTCGCCTGGCTGACACTGACATTCGACTGTTAAAGATCTATAAGGCGGTAGTGGAATGTGGTGGCTTTACCACCGCTGAAGTCGAACTGAACATCTCTCGCGCCGCCATCAGTATTGCGATGAGCGATTTAGAGCAACGATTGTCGCTGCGCTTGTGTCAGCGCGGCCGCAGCGGTTTCTCGATGACTCCTCAAGGCATTGAGGTCTACCAGGCAACTCTGCAGCTGTTTACCGCACTGGAAGATTTCCGCACTCAAGTAAACAGTATTCACCACCAGCTCAAAGGGGAGTTAAACATCGGCATTACCGATAATTTAGTGACTATGCCGAAGATGATCATCACTAAGGCACTGAGCAATTTAAAGAAGCGCGGCCCCGAGGTCAGAATAAATATTCGTATGATCCCCCCCGGGGATATTGAGATGGGAGTGTTAGACGGCAAGCTGCACACCGGGGTTATACCTGTGTTAAAAAAATTGCCCGGTCTGCAATACCTGTCTCTGTACAAAGAGCAATCCAATCTGTACTGCTCCAGCTCGCATCCACTATTTATGTTGCAAGACAGTGATATATCCACTGAGCAAATAGAGAGTTGCGATGCAGTACTACCGGCCTACGCGCAACCGGCCAAGATCAAAGCGATGTACCAGAGATTAAAAGGCACCGCCACCGCAACCGACCGCGAGGGAATTGCATTTTTGATCCTCACCGGGCACTACATAGGCTACTTGCCCACCCACTTTGCCGAGCGCTGGCTATTACAGGGCACTTTGCGCGCAATACTACCCAGAGAGCTTAATTTCAAGACGCCAATTTCTGCCATCAGTCGCAAGGGCTCCAGAACTAACTTAGTGTTACAAAGTTATCTTGAACAGCTTGATGACACTTGGGAGACGGAGAAATAATAAAACAGTTGGAAGTTGGAAGTTGGAAGTTGGAAGTTGGAAGTCATGAGATTTTGGTTGGGCAGTTAGGGCTAAATTTATCATTAATTTATTGTTGAGCTTGGCTTTGGTGAATTAAATGGGTATTTTTTACTGGTTAAAAATTTTACATTTTTTTCTTGCACTGCTTTTCCTTTTCAGCTTAATATTGACCAAATGGTAAAAAATAATTCTAAAAAATATTACTCTTTGTAATTGCCCGGCACACTTAGCTCACAACCTATGAAGCTATCCACCAGGGCCGGCAACTTGCAAAAACAGGAGATGCTCAATGGCTATGCAGCATAGTTACAGAACCTACTACACACTGCTTTCAATGCAGCTACCCACTGCACTAACGCTGTTTTTTAGAACAACTTGCCGGCGCTATCAACTGCGAAAACCTCGATAATTTATCCCCATTGCTGTTGTGATTGCTCGTTAGATTTTGCGATTGCCCGGATTACTGTGACCGATATGCGCCCGACATCCATATTCTGTTGAATTTATAGACAAATTAGCGCAAATTTAATCTCTGACAGCCACTGAAAAACTAGCCGCTAAAACCTCTGTCTGCAAGAGGCTGCAGCCGTTGACATCACTAGAGACAAACAGAGGTACCCCAATGAACAAACTGAAATGTGGCCTGATCCAAATGTCACTGAAAGGTGAAACTTCAGAGTCTACCCATTCAATCAGAGAGCAGATGATAGCCGCACACATCCCTCTTATTGAGCAGGCGGCTGAACAGGGAGTGCAAGTGCTCTGTTTTCAGGAGGTCTTTACTACCCCGTATTTTTGCCCCAGCCAAGATAGGAAGTGGTATGCCAGTGCCGAGAAAATCCCTGAAGGCCCCACTGTACAGCTGATGCAAAGCTACGCAAAAAAACACAACATGGTCATAGTAGTACCTATCTACGAAGAAGATTTACCCGGGGTCTACTACAACACCGCCGCTGTGATAGATGCAGATGGCAGCTACCTGGGGAAGTACCGCAAAAATCATATTCCCGATACCGCGCCAGGCTTTTGGGAAAAGCTCTATTTTAAACCCGGTAACTTAGGTTACCCGGTGTTCGACACTAAGTTTTGCAAGTTGGGAGTGTACATATGCTACGACCGCCACTTCCCCGAGGGCTGGCGGGCACTGGCCCTTAATGGTGCCGAGTATATAGTTAATCCCTCTGCCACCGTCATGGGTAAAAGCAAATACCTGTGGGAACTGGAACAACCCGCTTCGGCAGCCGCCAACGGCGTTTTCATAGGTGCTATCAACCGAGTCGGCAGGGAACAGCCCTGGGATACACAAATGGGCGAGTTTTATGGCAGCAGCTATATAGTTAACCCGCTGGGACAGATTGAAGCGCAGGCCAGCGCCGATCAAGATGAGTTGTTAGTCCATGAAATTGATTTAGATATGATCAAAGAAGTCCGTACCGGCTGGCAGTTCTTCAGGGACCGCCGACCTGAGACTTATGACGACTTATTAGCACCTTAAGGGTGAAATTTTTAACCGGCCTGGAGAACGGCAAATTAACGCTCTGCCGATCACCGGCTTCTCTGAGAATAATAATTAAATAAGGGTAACTAAAATGAGTGACAATCAATCAGCGAACTCTACTGTAGTACAAGTAGACGAGTTCTATGAACTCGAAGTCGGCACTGATCTAAGCAATAGCAGCCATTACAACGAAGATATTGCCCCCACTAAAATAAAGCAGCGCACCTGGGGAACCTGGAACGTTGCAGCTCTGTGGGTGGGAATGGCGATTTGTGTTCCCACATATACCCTAGGTGGGGTACTGACAGCCTACTTTGGGTTATCAGTCGGTGAGGCCTTACTGACTATTTTAGTCGCTAACATCATAGTGTTAATTCCACTGACCTTAAACGCCTTTGCCGGTACTAAATACGGTATCCCCTTCCCGGTGTTACTGCGTTCCTCATTTGGCGTATTCGGCTCTAACATCCCCTGTATCATCCGGGCGATTGTCGCCTGCGGCTGGTTTGGCATTCAGACATTGTTTGGCGGCATCGCTATTCATATTTTATTTTCGGCGATACTTCCGGGCTGGGAAAATTTAGGCGGTACCGGTGAAGTAATCGGCTTCTTTATGTTCCTGGTGATTAACTTAATGATCGTCATCCGAGGTTCAGAGTCAATCAAGATACTAGAGACTGTAGCTGCGCCTCTATTACTGGCAGTCAGCATTGGCTTGATGATGTGGGCCTGGCCACAAATTTCCCTGACCGAGATTTTAGCTGTTCCGGCGAATCGCCCCGCAGATGCCTCTTTCTGGGGTTACTTCTTTGGCGGCCTGACTGCCATGGTAGGTTTCTGGGCAACTTTATCGCTGAATATCCCGGATTTCAGTCGCTATGTTAAATCGCAGAAATCGCAGATTGTCGGACAAGTTATTGGCTTGCCGGTAACTATGTTTTTCTTCGCCGCACTGGGTGTGATACTGACGGCAGCATCGACTAGCTTAGTCGGTGAAACTATCTCCGACCCAATCAATTTGATTGGTAAAATTGATAGCCCTTTCTGGGTCATTATCGCCATGATCATGATTATTATCGCCACTCTATCCACCAATACTGCAGCGAACATTGTCTCGCCTACCAATGATTTCCAAAACATTGCGCCCTCTAAGATTAACCAGACCCGTGGAGTACTGATTACCGGTGCCATCGGTGTATTGTTGATGGGTTGGGAGCTGTTGAAGAAACTCGGCATGATCGAATCTGATGTCAGTGTTGAAGCTATGTATACCAATTGGTTACTCGGCTACTCCAGCTTGCTGGGCCCTATCGCCGGCATCATGGTGGTTGATTACTTTATCATCAAAAAACAGAAACTGAATTTAGTCGAGCTGTATAAAACCGATGGCATATATGCCGGGGTCAACATGGCCGGGATGATTGCTTTTGCAGTGCCGGTTGCCTTAACCATCTTCGCACTGATGACTAGTTCACTGAGCTGGTTCTATCAGTACGGCTGGTTCACAGGTTCATTCTTAGGCGCATTGATCTATTTCCTCGTCGCCAGCAGAGAGGCTGAATATTCTAATCTAGCCACCGAGCAGTAACCGCTTAGTTCAGAGTTAAACCGGTAGTGGTCACACTACCGGTGCACTTCGCTAGCTGGCTGTATTAAGAGCTGCCAGCCAGCCCTATTGCAAATGCCAGTCTACTGCACTGCAGTGGACAATATCAGTAAGTTTAAACTCGATACCTCATCGCCGACGACGAGGTTTTAGCAGGAGAGGCAATCCATGTCTATTGTGATACGTGGCGGAACTGTAGTTACCGCTGAACAAACTTTCAGTGCCGACGTCTATTGTGAAAATGGTTTGATAGCCGCTATCGGTGAAAACCTTGAAGTCCCGGCTGGTACAGAGGTAATCGACGCCACAGGCCAGTATGTAATGCCCGGTGGTATCGATCCACATACTCATATGCAACTGCCTTTCATGGGCACTGTAGCCAGTGAAGATTTTTATACTGGAACAGCTGCAGGTCTGGCAGGCGGTACCACCAGCATTATTGATTTTGTGATTCCGGCACCGCAACAGCCTTTAATGGATGCCTATCACCAGTGGCGCGACTGGTCAGAGAAATCTGCCGGGGACTACGGTTTTCACGTGGCAGTGACTTGGTGGGATGAAAGTGTTAAACAAGACATGGCAACGCTAGTGCAAGAATACGGCGTCAACAGTTTCAAACACTTCATGGCCTACAAAAACGCCATTATGGCGGATGATGAAATTCTGGTGAATAGCTTTGCCCGCTGCCTGGAGCTGGGCGCGATGCCGACAGTGCATGCGGAGAACGGCGAGCTGGTATTCCAACTGCAAAAAGATCTGCTGGCCAAAGGCATTACCGGACCCGAGGCGCACCCACTATCTCGCCCGCCAGTGGTGGAAGGAGAAGCTGCCAACCGCGCCATTCAGATTGCTCAAGTGATGCAAGTGCCTATTTACATCGTGCATGTCTCCTGTAAGGAATCATTGGAGGCGATTACCAGAGCACGCAACGAGGGGCAGCGCGTCTATGGTGAGTGCCTTGCCGGTCACTTAGTCATCGATGACAGCGTCTACCGCAGTGAAGATTTTGCATTTGCCGCTGCCCATGTCATGAGCCCTCCCTTTCGATCAAAGGAGCATCAGGCAGCTCTGTGGAAAGGCCTGCAAGGGGGCAACTTGCAAACCACCGCCACTGACCACTGCTGTTTTTGTGCTCCACAGAAAGCCGCAGGTAAAGATGATTTCACTAAGATTCCCAACGGCACCGCCGGTATTGAAGACCGCATGGCCATTATGTGGGATGCCGGAGTCAACAGCGGAAAACTAACCATGAATGAATTTGTCGCTGTGACATCAGCCAACAGCGCCAAAATATTCAACATCTATCCGCAAAAAGGCTCTATCACTACAGGTGCCGATGCCGATATCATCGTTTGGGACCCAGAGGCTAGCCGGACTATTTCCGCGGCCACTCACCATCAAAATATCGATTTCAATATCTTTGAAGGACGCACTGTCAAAGGTGTCCCCACCCACACTTTGAGCAGAGGTAATCTGGTGTATAAAGACGGCGATTTACGCGCGGTCAAAGGCGCGGGTAAATACGTTAAACGCCAGGCATTCTCACCGGTATTCGAAGCCATGGCCAAGCAGAGCGCTGCCAATAAAGCCCAGCCGGTCAACAGGAAATAAGCTGTTATGCTGCGACTCAACTAAGAAAGATGCGAACAAATCCGCACCCAGGACACCGGACTTAATCGCATGCTCCCTAACTCTTTTACCAGCAATATATGCTTAATTGACTATTATTTAAACAGTTAAGCATATATTGTTTATGGGGACTGCTAAACCCCCAAGCGCAAAAGTGTCGGTTGAGTACAACATGGAGGTTGTAATGAAAATAGCCATTCCCCTGGAGCGGCGTCCAGGAGAGCTAAGGGTTGCCAGCTCACCTGATGTAGTAAAAAAATTAACCGCCCTGGGTTATACCGTCGTCGTTGAGAGCGGCGCTGGCCTCGCGGCTAGCTTTACTGACCGGGACTATCAAACTGCCGGTGCTACCATTGTCGAAGATAACAAAGCACTATATCTGGACGCCGATGTTATTTTCAAAGTACAACGTCCTATAATTGATACTACTGACTCTGAACTGGCCCTGCTTAAAGAAGGGGCTATCTTAATTGCCCACTTATCCGCCATCAGCCATCCAGAAGATATCGCCGCCTACGCCCAGGCCGGTATTACCAGCTTCGCCCTGGAGAAAATCCCCCGTATTAGCCGCGCTCAATCCATGGATATCCTCTCTAGCCAAACAAATCTGACCGGTTATAAAGCAGTAGTGGATGCCGCCTCTCTATACGCTAAAGCTTTCCCGCTGATGATGACGGCGGCGGGCACTGTGGCACCCGCCAAAGTATTTATCATGGGGGTAGGTGTCGCGGGGCTGCAGGCAATAGCAACCGCCAAACGCCTCGGAGCCGTAGTCACGGCCTATGACGTGCGCCCTATAGTGAAAGAGCAAGTGGAGAGCCTCGGTGGCAAGTTTCTCGAGGTCGATAGCGCTGCCAACCAAGATGCTGAAACTAGCGGCGGCTACGCTAAAGAAATGAACGATGACTATAAGCGCAAAGAACAGGCCAGTATCTCCGAGCACATTGCCAGGCAAGACATCGTTATCTGCACCGCTTTAATTCCCGGTCGCCCCGCGCCGGTACTAGTGACTGCACAGATGGTTGAGAGTATGAAAACCGGATCGATAATCATCGACTTAGCGGTGGAAATGGGCGGTAACTGCCCGCTGTCGGAACAGGGCAAGGTAGTGACAAAGCATGGCGTCACTATCGTTGGCTACGACAATTATCCGAGTCGGCTGGCGGCAGATTCCAGCGCTCTCTATGCCAAAAACCTGCTAAATTTTTTCCTGTTACTCAGCGCCCCCGATTCGCCGCAACTACAAATAGACTGGGACGATGAAATCATTGCTAACACTTTAGTCAGTAAAGACCATCAAGTAGTGAGTCCGGGTTAGGAAGTACTGGAAACAATCACAGCCATAATGGAGGTTATCGACATGGACGCCGACACTATCATCCAACAGAGCAATGCACTGGCAGAACAAGCCAGTCAATTAGCTGAACAATCTGCAGAATTAGCCACTAACGCCGCGCTTTTGAGTAACCTGCATAGCGCCACCGGCGATCCCATCATCTTTAACTTGACCATTTTTGTGCTGGCGATATTTATCGGCTTCTATGTGGTCTGGAGTGTCACACCGGCACTGCATGCACCCTTGATGAGTGTCACTAATGCCATCTCCTCCGTCATCATAGTCGGAGCGTTAATTGCCGTTGGCCCCAGGGAAATGAGTTTTTCTACACTGATGGGCTTTATCGCCATGACCCTGGCAGCCGTTAACATTTTTGGTGGGTTTATCGTCAGCAACCGAATGTTGGCGATGTTTAAAAAGAAAGCAGTTAACGCCAGGAGTAAAGTATGAGTGAGACAGTCAGCGGTATCGCCTATCTACTGGCGTCAATTTTATTTATCCTGGCACTGCGAGGTCTGAGCTCCCCAGACAGCGCCCGAAAAGGCTGCTATTTAGGCATGCTCGGAATGCTGATCGCTATTATCACTACTTTGTTAAACCCTCAGGTCGTCAGTTATGGCAGTATTCTTATCGCCCTGTTTATCGGTGGTAGTATCGGCGCTATTATCGCGCAAAAAATCCAGATGACGGCCCTGCCGCAATTAGTGGCGGGGTTTCACTCTCTGGTGGGGCTATCAGCAGTATGTGTCGCTATAGCGGCATTTTACAACCCCTCTGCCTACGGAATTGGCAGCGCTGGCAACATCAATAGCGTCAACCTGCTTGAGATGGCGCTGGGGGCTATGATAGGCGCTATCACTTTTTCCGGATCGCTGGTCGCCTTCGCCAAGTTGCAGGGCATAGTCAGCGGTAATCCGGTCAGATTTAGCGGTCAGCACAGCATCAATGCGCTGCTCGGTTTGAGCTTAGTGGTAATAATCTTCTGGTTGTTGACGAACCAGGGCAGCAGTCCTTTTTGGTTGCTAATCTGCCTCTCTATTGTGCTGGGGTTCACTTTGATCATCCCCATTGGTGGTGCAGATATGCCCGTGGTGGTGTCAATGCTAAACTCATATTCCGGCTGGGCGGCAGCCGGTATAGGCTTTACCTTAAACAATTCGCTACTGATTATCACCGGAGCTCTGGTCGGCTCGTCCGGGGCAATCTTGAGCTACATTATGTGCAAAGCGATGAACCGCTCTATCATCAATGTCTTATTAGGTGGCTTTGGCAGCAGCCAGAGTAATATTTCAGTAAGCTATGATGAAAAACGCAGTGTTAAATCCGGCAGTGCCGAGGATGCGGCCTTCATCATGAAAAATGCCTCTAAAGTAATAATAGTACCAGGGTACGGCATGGCGGTAGCTCAGGCACAACACGCCCTGAGAGAGATGGTCGACATGCTTAAGGATCAGGGAGTCAGTGTCAGTTATGCCATACATCCGGTGGCCGGGCGGATGCCAGGACACATGAATGTACTGCTGGCAGAGGCCAATGTCCCCTATGAAGATGTCAAGGAACTGGAGATCATCAACCCCGAGTTTGCCACTGCGGATGTCGCCTTTGTGATTGGTGCCAACGATGTGACCAACCCGGCGGCAAAGACCGATACCAGCAGCCCGATCTACGGCATGCCAATACTAGATGTCAGTAAAGCCAATACCATTTTATTTGTTAAACGCAGCATGTCAGCGGGCTATTCAGGGGTGCAAAACGAGTTGTTTTTCTCCAACAATACGATGATGTTGTTTGGCGACGCCAAGAAAATGACCGAAAAAATTGTGCAGGGGATATAGGATACAGTTGGAAGTTGGAAGTTGGAAGTTGGAAGTTGGAAGTAGCGAGTAGCGAGTAGCGAGTAGCGAGTAGCGAGTAGCGAGTATAATAGGCTGCTATTATTTATCTTTTAATACAGTTAAATTATGCTAGAGCCGAAGATTAATAGATAACCAATAAACACACTGTTTCAGCTCCGAAGTACCATTCACCCTTAGATTGCAGCCGGAGCTATTTGTTAAATTTACGAAGCGGAGCGACAGGATGTCGCGGAGAGTGAGTGAGACAGGGATGTCTCTATGAACGGCCGTCAATTTTGCAAATAGCGGAGGAGTCTTTCAGCAATCTTGGGCGTGCTTTTTTGGTTACTCTTTTGCACGCGCAAAAAAGTAACTCGTTGAAAACGAAAATTTCTTTAAATATCACAAAATATCAGTTATCGAAAATGAAAAAACAATCCTATTCCAATGACCAAGCTTAAAAGAAAAATCAGTTAATCGAAGGTCGATGTTACAAGCGTTATAACCGCGCAGGTTCATATTTGCTGCTACAGCGGGGGCTCCTCTACATTGATCGGAAACTCAATATTAAACTCCACTCCTCCATCTACTTCACTGTCACATTTGATACTGCCCCGCAGTTTTTGTGACACTAAATTATACACAATATGCATGCCTAATCCGGTGCTGCCGCTGCTGCGTTTCGAAGTAAAGAAAGGGTCGTATATTTGATCTAATTGCTGTTGCGACATACCGCAGCCGTTGTCTGTGTAGTTAAGACAGATATGACCGTCACACTGCTGTATGTTGATCTGGATGATCCCCTGCTCAATATGTTCAAAACCATGTACTAAGCTATTCATTATGAAATTAGTCATTATCTGACTGTACACACCCGGTATATTGTAAATAACCAGCGCATCAGGACACTCTAAGCTGATTGTATGTTGGGTATTTTGAAATTTAGTGCGCAAGCTAGTGAGAATGTCTTCAGTGTAATTTTTGATATCAAACTCGCGCACTTCTGCGGTGCACTGGTCGACAGATATTTCTTTAAAGCTGTTAATCAGCTCAGCGGCACGCGTCAAATTAAGCATATTAATGTTATTGCTGCTCTGTATTTGCAAGATAAATTTCTGCAGGTCTTTTTTCGATAAGCTGCCGTTGTGGTACTTCTGTTCAATGACTTCAGTCAGATCCTGAAGTTGTGAACTTGAGGTAATAGCGATGCCGACTGGGGTATTAATTTCGTGGGCGACACCTGCCACCAAGCCTCCCAATGCAGCCATCTTCTCTGATTCTATTAAACGTCTTTGGGTGCGGCGCAACTCATCCAGCGATTGCTGCAATTCACTGGTTCGCTCTTTAACTAGTTCCTCCAGTTGATCTTGATTCCTTAACAGTTTTTCCTTGGCCAATAAGTGCTCGGTGATATCGGTTATAGAGATAGTTATTAACATTTTTCCGCTACTTTGCTGCTTGGCTATGAACGCGTGCAGGAAAAATTCTTCACCTCCTTTTCTGATGCCAGTGACAGCCTCTGTATCAAAGGCCATCAGTTTCTGCGAGTCATCGTCAACAAATTTTTTAAAAGCAAGATATTGGCTGGTATTACTGCTATCCAGTACTTTAAACAGTGAGATGTTTACTACTTCGTAAAACTGATAGCCAAAGATGTTTTGCGCCGCTTTATTGAAGAGTGTGATACTCATATTTTCATCGATAACAATGATCGCGGATGCGCTAATATCCAGTAAATCAAAGTATTTCTGTTTGCTATTGCTCAATTCAGCGACGGCGTTGCGCAATTCGTATTGCTGTCTTTGATTTTTTTGTAGAGTGTCTTTGAAGATTGCAACAGCGGCATAGCTGTTAGCTAAATATTTATCGCTGTTTGCCGGCAAATCTATAGCAATTTCGCCATTGGCCAGGCGCACCATTACATTATTGATTATCTCAATGGATGACGACATACGCCGGGCAAAATACAGCGAGGTAATAATCATCACCAGCATTAACATAATGGTCAATACGCCGACGATACTGCCACCGGCCAGTGATTCCTCTATCATCAAAGTCCTTTTGCTGACACTGTCAATGTAGTAATTGGAGATGACAATTAGCAGTTCATAGCTCTGAATCAACAAAGCATTAGCTCTTATTAGTTCTGCACGGGCCTCTCTTGGGTCCACTGAAACCAATTCGATACTGCTGATCACAACTTTTTTATAATGGCTAAAAGCCTCTTTAATCTGCAAATTAACATCTAACTGGTTAATCATTACCTGTTCACTTTTTCCCAAATGCAGATATAAGTTTTTTTCCACTTCATACAATTGATCAATTATTTTTCGGCCCCCCAAATACAAAGTTTCTTCGTCTGGATCTTGTAAGGAGACTAATAATAAATAGGTCAGTTCTGAATGAATCTTCAACATGGCGATACTGGATTTTGAAAATTCACTGATTAAAGGCAGGTTGCTTTGGTTGAGTTCGGTCAGTAGGTCTACTTTTGATTGAATAGTGGCGTTGGCGGCAAAATATAAAACCAAAGTTAAAACAATACCTATCAGTGGCGAAATCAGAAAGCGTTCACGTATTGACAGAGTATTCAAAAAACTCATAGTTCGGGCCTGGGCTCAATGGTTAATATTGCCATGCGATTAAATCACTGGTACTGACAGAGGACATGTCTACAAGCCAGATAAGTCCCAAGTCGCTGTATGTACAGCAGAGCATATATTCAACTTATACGAGTGCCCGCTGATTAGTTAGCTGCTGATAGAGCAATATTTAGGGGTTATCAGCAATAGTTTGCCAGTCATCTGGCACTATCATGCCCTTGTAAATTATGTCACTACCCTGTTTCTTAAATACTACTAACACCCCTTCAGGTTTTGGCCAAACACCCAACCCCTCACGCAAATTGGTGCTGTGGCCCACAAATACACTGTTACTACTGAGCGGTTCTGCACTGTGAATAGCCGCTGCTAGATAGTCACCAAGGCGTTTAGACTCAGCGGAGTCTTTACTCAGTGAATAAGCCAAATCGTAGTCGATGATGACCTGCTGAAACATTATCTTTGCAGTATCAAAAGCCCGGCAGTAAGGGCTTGAAGCCACTGAACCTATAGGAATGCGCAGTCGCTGCAGCTGTTTTTTTATATCGGCGGCCACTTCCCGGCCACTGGCGGATAAATTACGCTGGGTGCTGCAGTCATTGTAATTGACACTAAAGCCCCCCTCGACTACTTGCCGGTTCTGGTCGGTAGTTTTGGGCTCAGTCGGAGCGTGGCGAAAATACAACACGTGCCCCCCCTGCTGTATTTGTTTAACCAGTGCCGGTAGGGGTTGAATATCGGTGATAACTTCAGCCACTAGTGGCCAGCTTAATAGCGAGCACCCTATGACCAGTAGCTTTGAGTAAGTAGGTAAATTTTGCATGAGTTCAGCTATTGTTAATTGTTTAATAAGTAACTAAGAATAATGAATAATGCGCGAAAGTGATCTAATAAAATTTCTAGTTCTGCTGGGTTGCAATAAATGCCAGAGCACATTTGACTGCTAGAGCAGATACAGCTGTGCTTCACAGTCTATAAAGGGCGTAGATAGACTGTGCAGCTGGCAGTGTTATGCCACTTTAACAAAGGGAACTTTTTTCACTAACCCCAACGCCAGTACTATGCCAAAACTTACCGCTAGCAGACCAAACTGCTCCACCACAGTGATCACTTCTGACAGTAGAACTACCGCCAAAAACATTGTAGTGGGAGGTACCAGTGCGGCAAATACAGCTCCCCGGGAAGAGCCTAAAATTGCCACTGCCCGCGAGTAACAATACAGTGCTAAAATAGCCACCATTACCCCCTGGAACAAACCTTGTTGCAATAAAGTATCCAGCGGGATTTTCCCCAGAGCGCCGGGAGAGTGCAGCAGATAGATAGGGGTATAAATAAACATCGATAACACAGAAACCAGAGCTGTCGCCATCCAGGCATCAATCTTCCAGTGTTTACAGAGTAAGGTATAACTGGCCCACAGCAAACCACAGCCAACAAACATCAGGTCGCCTATGGCGGTATCTAAAGACATTGTACCCAAGTTGCCAATGCCGACACTGACAACTCCGGTGAAGATCATTGCCACGCCGAACAATCGGGCTTTAGATATTTTTTCTGCCAGAAAAAACACACAGCCTAATGTGGTGAAAAGCAACATAGAACTTGGCGCAATGATGCCAAAATGTGAGCTCGGTGCGATGTTTAATCCCGAGGTTGCCAACAGCACATAGGGAGCTCCAGCGCCTATGGCCAGTACCAGCCCTTTCGCCAGCAGTTTTTTACTTTTTGCAAACTTCAGCAGCAAAATCGGTAATAGCAGACAACCCGCCACTAAAAAACGAATCGCTGTAATATCCCAGTGGTCTAACTGTTGCAGGGTCGACAGCTTTGAGATCACTGGCCAGCTCCCCCAAATCAGTGAAGCTAATAAACCAAAACTAGCGCCCATAAAGATATTTTTAGTCTGTGTTTGCATTAGTCATCCATCAAGTCGAGTGATAAAGTGTTGCTGTTATCTTCAAGGTCAGTTTAACGGATAAATTCGCATTGCATGCTGCAATCAGTGCTCATTTAAGTTATAAATACTGCGTAATATTAACCAATAAGATGAATTTCTGCGCCATGCCTGAAGCCTTTGATAAACTCGATCGAAAAATTTTGCAGCAGCTGCAACTTAATTGCCGGCAAAGTACTGAACAGTTAGGTGCGATAGTCGGGTTGTCGGCCACTGCCTGTCAGCGAAGAATAAAAAAATTGCGCGATAGCGGGGTAATCCACAGCGAAGTGGCAATACTGAATGCCGCCGCGCTGCAAAGTCGTCTGACAATTATAGTGGAAGTTAAGTTTAACAAAGGCGGTACTGTCGCCATCGAGGGCTTTAAAGCCTTGATGAGAGACTGCCCCGCCGTGCAACAATGTTATTACCTGGCGGGGGATGTCGACTTTGCAGTGATTATCAGCGTTAGTAACATCCAGGAATACGAGCTGTTAACCCGAAGTTTGTTTTTAAACAACCTGAACATCATCAAATTCAGTAGCAGAATCAGCATGGATAATGTCAAAACCAGTTTAGCTATCCCCTTAGAATAGTGGACCTAAAGACACGTTAGAACAGCCCCTTACTGAAGTTGATTGACTCACTTGTGCCCGCTAAGTGCAACTGGCACTGTTTAGGGGCAGTGCTGGCGATGACCTGGCCGCGACGAATTACATACAGGCGTTCAGGGCGTAACTGCAAAGCTTCTATGGCGCTGCCAGCTTCCAATATCACAATATCGGCGTTGGCACCGACCTTCAGACCATAGTCAGGTAAATGCATCACCTTGGCGGCATTTTCGGTGACCGCGGCAAAGGCTGCATGCATTTGCTCTACACCGGTCATCTGCGCCACATGCAGCCCCATGTGCGCCACATCCAACATGTCATGAGTGCCAAAACTGTACCAGGGATCCATGACGCAGTCGTGGCCAAAAGCGACATTAATACCCGCTGCCAACATCTCCGGGACACGGGTCATGCCACGTCTTTTCGGATAGCTATCACTGCGCCCCTGCAAGGTAATATTGATCAGCGGATTGGCCACTACGTGCACTTGCGCCTCGCGGATCAGCGGCAATAATTTCGACACATAATAATTGTCCATAGAGTGCATGGACGTTAAATGTGAACCTGTCACCCTACCTTGCAGCCCCTGTCTTTGGGTCTCATACGCTAAAGTTTCTATATGCCGCGACATCGGATCATCACTTTCGTCGCAGTGCATATCTACTAATAAACCGCGTTCGCTGGCAATTTCACAGAGACGGCGGATAGAGGCAGCTCCCTCGGTCATAGTGCGCTCAAAATGTGGAATTCCCCCTACGACATCGACCCCTTTATCCAGGGCGCGCAATAAGTTTTGTTCGGCCCTGGGATAACGTAAAAAGCCATCTTGGGGGAAAGCCACTAACTGTATGTCAATGTAGTCTTGCATCTCGTGACGCACTTCTAACAGCGCATCCACCGCCAGCAATCTGTCATCACTGATATCTACATGGGAGCGAATCGCCAGGGTGCCCCGCGCGATCGACCACTTGCACAACTCCAGCGCCCGCGCCTTAATCGACTCTACCGTCAAGGTGGGTTTGAGCTCGCCCCACAGAGCAATTCCCTCCAGTAGCGTGCCGCTTTGATTGAGCCGCGGCTGACCCAGACTCAATGCAGAATCCATGTGAAAATGACTGTCGACAAAAGGCGCTGTGGCCAGCTGCCCGTTGCCGGAGATTTCTCTGACAGCATCGGCATTGATTTGCGTGGCAATAGCCGTAATTTTTCCATCCATAACGGCAATATCGACGTTTTTTTCACCACTGCTTAAGTTAACGTTTTTAATCAGTAAATCCAGCATCTTCTAATCCTTAATAAATACCGCCAGGGCAGCTTACACTAACAGTAATGTATTGCATTAGGAACTGGTGAATAACCCGGCTGCCGTTTAATTAAATTGCCGTTCATGGACCCATAATCTATCTGTAATTGAGCCCTTTTACCGGCGCAGATATGTGCTATAAGTATTTGCTATTATTGCCAAACTCGCCAGCACAATAGCGCTATTGGCTACTAACAAAAAAAACGTTAAGATGTTAACAATCTAGATTAACCTCTGCTAAATCACTGCCTCTGAACTATGCTTATAGCCCAGCTGCAATGCACCTAACTGAGATCAAACAATGAACAAACTATTTAAACAACAAGCTTACATTGCTGGTAAATGGGTCGATAGCAGTGATGGAGCAGTACAACAAATTTTCAACCCAGCCGATGGTAGTCTACTGGGCACGGTACCTATGTTAGGTGCCCGCGAAACCAAGATGGCAATTGAAGCCGCTGAGAGCGCTAAAGGGCAATGGGCAGAGATGACCGCCGGGGAGCGCAGCGCGTTAATGCGCCGCTGGTATGAGCTGATGATTGAGAACGCCGATTTACTGGCAGAAATTTTAACCTTAGAGCAGGGCAAGCCTCTGGCGGAAGCCCGCGGTGAAGTTTTGTATGGCGCCAGTTATATTGAGTGGTATGCAGAAGAGGGCAAACGTATCTATGGGGACATTATCCCCTCACATAAAAAAGGCGCGCGCATCGTTGTCCTCAAGCAACCTATTGGCGTAGTCGCCGCTATCACCCCCTGGAATTTCCCGACTTCCATGATCAGTCGTAAGTGTGCACCGGCGATGATGGCCGGCTGCCCATTCATCGTTAAACCGGCACCGGATACTCCTTACTCTGCACTGGCACTGGCGGCACTGGCAGAAGAGGCGGGGATACCCGCCGGTATCTTCAACGTAGTCACCGGAGATGCTATCGCTATCGGCGGTGAAATGACCAGCAATGATACCGTGCGCAAGCTCAGTTTCACCGGCTCGACCAATGTCGGAAAAATTCTCTTGCGCCAATGTGCCGACACGGTGAAAAAAGTCTCACTGGAGCTTGGTGGCAACGCCCCTTTCATTGTCTTTGATGATGCAGACATTGATGCCGCCGTGGCCGGGGCTATCGCGTCTAAGTTTCGCAACTCGGGCCAGACCTGCGTCTGCACTAACCGCTTTCTGATCCAATCCGGTATCCACGATCAGTTTGTCGACAAATTCGCCACAGCTATCTCGCAGATCACAGTGGGCAACGGCATGCAACAAGGGATCCATCAAGGGCCGATGATCAATGAGGCAGCGGTGGTTAAGGTAGAGCGACACTTAGCGGATGCTCTGCACAAAGGTGCCAACTTAATCAGTGGTGGTAAGCGCAACCCTATAGGCTCTAACTTCTTTAACCCGACCCTGATTACCGGTGTGACCAGCGAAATGACAGTGGCCAGGGAAGAGACTTTTGGTCCGCTGGCACCCATTTTCCGCTTTGACACTGAGCAACAGGCGATTGCTCTGGCCAATGATACCCAATTCGGTCTGGCTGCCTACGCTTACACTAAGGATCTGGGCAGAGCATGGAGAGTAGCAGAGGCCCTGGAATACGGTATGGTAGGCATCAACGAGGGCATAATTTCTAACTGTGCTGCTCCCTTTGGCGGTATCAAACAATCCGGGCTTGGTCGCGAGGGGTCTAGATACGGAATAGATGATTATCTGGAAATGAAATATATGTTACTCGGCGGGATTTGATACTTCGCCTGTAGAAAGCCACTGAGCTGTGCTCAGTGGCTTTGCATGTTAACTGCAATGCATTTATTGACTATAAGCTTCTCGGTATTTGAGCGGTGAAAATGCAGTCTGTTGTTTAAACGCCCTGGCAAAGGTACTAGGTGAGCTATAGCCCAACTGATAGGTGATCTCAGTCACTGCAATACTATTGCCAACCAAGTACTGCTTAGCTAAGGCGATACGTAAGCTGTTCAGCAGTTGCGAATAGGACTGCCCTTCACTACTGAGCTTGCGCTGTAGTGTGCGTTTACTCATATGCATTTTAAAGGCAATGGTCTCTTCAGTGGGACAGCCGCTGGCGAGCAGATCCGTCACTAATCTGATGACTTTTTCGCTGCACTCTCCAGAGCCCATGCTCTGTATATATTTTCCCACCGCCGCTTCATTCAGCTCGACTAATTCGGCATCGTGTGTCGGCAACATTTCATTTAACAGCGACTTAGAAAAAGCGATACCGTTGTGACTGCTGTCTGGGTGCACCGGACACTGGAAATATTCTTCGTAGGCCGACTGCGAGTCGCCGATCGGATAGCTGAAATAGACAGCCGTGGCAGGGATAGTTTTTCCCGCTGCTAAACGGAACATTTTTAGAAAAAAACCCACTCCCAATTGAATCGCACACTGATTAGCTTTAATCTTCTGCTGCATCGGCAGTTTTGGCTGATACTGAATCATCAGCTCATCTCCCTGCTCTATTAACTCTAACTGCATGGCGGTATTGATTAACTGGCTGTTATCGACAAAGCGACGCAGCCCCTCTTCCAGATTGGCGCTGGCCATCCACGCCAGGCCTATGCCCTTTAGATAGGCCGGTTGAAACAGTGAAGCGGCGACTAAGCCCAACTCGGTATTTCCTGTTGCCTGCACACAGAGTTCCCACAGTTCTGTCATTTTTTGCATATCAACTCTGCTGTCTTTGACATCTGCAGGGTTAAGATCGATTCCAACCCGATTAAAGATTGGCTGCGGCTCGACCTCATAAACGCTGAGCACCTGAGACAGTAACTTGGGAATAGTTAACAGTGTGGTCTGGGACATAGGAATTTCTTTTCTCTGGGGAGTTTATGGCTAACCTTGTAATTATGGCACATTATGCACTTATATTGGCACCCGCTGCCAAGCGCAACCAGCAGTTTCTGAGCATAATTAACGGACAAATTAAGCGCCGACACCCACAGCTATCGATAACGGCAGCGGATTAAAAACATCGACTTAGTGGTTACTCTGGTCGGCTGTTTGATTATTAGTTGGCTCAGCTGCAAGGAAAATAGTGCGAGACAAAACGGGAATTAGCGCCAGGGGCTGCAAAAATGAAAACATTTAGAGAGCTACAAATTGAGGATGACAGGAAAACCTTCTAATAATCAATTTGATAGTTGCTGACAATAGTACTGCTGTGGATAATAACCACAGTAATACGTTGAAAGTCCAAATGCAGTAGTTGCCCCCCGTAAGGTCGGTGCCTTACCACACACTTTAGGAATTAAATTATGATTAGCAGATATAAACAGATATTCACCGCGCTAATGGCCTTGATTGTGCTCAGTGGCTGCGCGGCGACTACCAACCAGAAGCAAACGGGATTCCTCGGTAATTACGATCAATTTGTCGACTCAAAAAAATACGATTTCACAAAAGTCTACAAAGCTGAAAACTTTAATCGCGACACTATCGCGCAGCTGACTGATATTAAATTAGAGCCTTTTGAGCTGTGGATTGATACCCACAGCAGTGACAACTTTAATCCGCAGCAATTAGCCGAACTCGCCAGTTATTTCCACAGCAAAATGCGCAGTCAATTACAGGCCAACAACTACAATGTAGTTGACCAGGTGAGTGCTGATTCGCTGACCATCCGCGGTGCCTTCTCGGATATTCAGTTTGCCGACCCTGAATTGTCCGCCACTGACTTTATTCCCTTTAGGATTGTGTTAAACGCCGGCAACGCCGCCTACCTGAATATCACCGACAAGAAAGATGTGATAACCACTGTCTCCATTGAAGTCGAGTTCTTACAGGGACTGCCGCAACAGCGTGTATTTGCCTTGATAGCCACTAAGCAGATTGATACAACTATCGCCAATAGCGGTACCGATAATGTTAAGGCGGTTAAAGCACTGCTAGATGTCTGGGTCTATAATTTTATTGCAACCCTCACAGAAATCAGAGATAAAGAAAACACATAAGCGGCGGGACTGCAGGCACTCTACGACACCGCCTGCAGTCATTCAGCTGTTAGCTCCAGCGCGCAGATTAACGCATCATTGCGCTATTAAACCCTTCAATAGCACAGCCTAGATTGATACTCTATTAACGCTTATCATCTGTCGATCAATGTCTTAAATACGGACCTAAGGGCCATCACTCATGCAGATTACTATTAAAAATTTCTCCGTTATCGCAATCTTCGCTGCCGCGACATTAATCTTCAGCGGCTGCGCCGATGAAACCGCTATAACTACCGAAAAAATTACTAAGATCTGGCCCGCTAAAATTTTGACCTTAGAGCTCGCTAAATCGGAACATCTTCTCAGCTATCCCGCAGTCATTGACTCAAGTCAGTTATCTGTATTGGCCTTTGAAATCGGCGGCTTGATCAATGAACTACCGATAATCGAAGCGCAAAAAGTACAAAAGGGCGACCTGCTGGCGAAATTGGATCAGGCGGACCTGAATATTAAATTGCAATCGGCAAAAGCCAAATACAGCAACTCCAACAAAGAATACCAGCGCGCAGCGCGGCTGATTAAATCCAGGGCGATTTCACGCAGTGAGCTGGAAAAACGCAGATCGACCCGGGATGTCGATAAAGCCAGTTTCAGCTCTGCTGCGAAAGCCCTGGCAGATTCAGTGCTAGTGGCGCCATTTTCCGGCAACATCGCCAAAGTAGCAGTAAAGCTCAGGCAAGTAGTACAGCCAGGGGAAGCGGCGGTCACTATTTTGGGCACGGGCGGCTTAGAAGCTACTTTTAACTTACCTTCCAGTATCATCGCCAGAGCAACTGCTGACACCAGAACCGCCAGCGGTTCTTACATCACTGTTGATGCCGCGCCTCTATTACGTATCCCGGCGATGTTCAAAGAAGTGAGCCTACAGGCTGATGTCAGCTCTCAGACACATGAAGTTACTTTCTCATTCGAAGCCCCGGAAAACCTGATCATCTTGCCGGGAATGAATGCGCTGGTCTGGTTTAAAGATCCGAGCCTGGTGAATAATCAGAGCAAAATCATGATTCCACTGACCGCGATCGCTATCGATGGACAGCAAAAGTACGTTTGGGTAGTCGAACCCGAATCCATGCAAGTAACACGCAGAAACATCAGCCTGGTTAGCGGCGTTGGCGAAACCTTAGCAGTCGCTAAGGGGTTGCAAGTAGGAGAAATGATCGTTGGCGCAGGCGTTTCATACTTATCGCAGGGGATGATAGTTCGCCCTTGGTCAATTAAGCCCTAGTCACTTAAGGATCAAGCTATGAACCTCGCAGAAGTCTCGATTAAGAACCCGCTTCTTAGTGTTATCGTCATCTTGTTAGCTCTGTTTGGTGGCTGGAACGCCTATCAGGAAATGCCCAGATTCGAAGATCCTGAATTTACCATTAGAAATGCCATTATCTTCACTCAATACCCGGGAGCCAGCCCGGAAGAAGTAGCCCGGGAAGTCACCGAACCACTGGAAACGGCCCTGCAACAAATGCAGGAAGTAAAAAACATCAATACTAAATCTTCAGCCGGTGTCTCTGAGATCACCGTCGAAATTAAATTTGAATTTTCCAAGACCAAAGAAGATTTGCAGGTTATCTGGACCAAGCTTCGCAACAAAATCAAAGACGCTGAAAGTTCTCTGCCACAGGCGACACACCCGCCAAGGGTTAACGATGACTTCGGCGACTTGTACGGGCTCTCCTATCTGATCACCGGAGATGACTACAGCTACGCGGAGTTGCGCGCCTATGCCAAGCAACTGCAAAAAGATATTCTGCAAGTTAAAGGTGTTGCTAAGGTCATATTGGCAGGCGAGCGCGACGAGGCCATTTTTGTTGAAATTTCCCGTGAAAACACCGCTGCGCTAGGAGTTTCAATCCAAAAACTCTACGACATATTGGCACAGCAAAATTCTGTGGTGGCCGCAGGCAGTATCAACATTGGTGATCAACGCATCGTAATTGACCCCTCTGGAGCGATAGACTCAATCGATTCGATCAAGAACTTATTAGTCGCTAACGCCAGCGATGGCAAAATAATCTACCTCAAAGATATCGCTAAGGTTTATCGCGGCTACAAGACGCCGGCCACTAAAATCATCAGGTATAACGGCAAGAGAGCGATCGCCTTCGGCGTTGCCAATGTCTCCGGTGCCAATGTTGTGGTTATTGGCAAGGCGGTTGACCAAAAGATGCGCGAGTCAGAGAGTCGCAGACCGCTTGGCATTGAAGTACAAGAGTACTATCACCAGGGCAATATTGTTGAAGCATCAGTCGACAATTTTGTTCTCAACGTACTCGCCGCACTACTCATAGTGATTGTCTCACTGTTCCTCTTTATGGGCAGGCACTCTGCCATAGTGATGGCTTTCATCTTGCTGACGACTGTCGCTGCAACCTTGGCGACCATGCACATCACCGGTGTTCCCATCCACCGTATTTCACTCGGGGCGCTGATCATCGCCCTGGGGATGATGGTCGATAACGCAGTAGTGATCACAGAAGCTATTTTAGTGGGGGTGCAAAACGGCAAAAACAAAATAGCCATAGCCAAAGAGATTGTCAGCCAGACCAAGTGGCCGCTGCTGGCCGGGACTATGGTGGGCGTTATCGCCTTCGCTCCGATAGGGTTTGCCCCGGGCTCCACGGCTGAATTCACCGGTGACCTGTTTTGGGTCGTAATGATTGCACTGTTATTTAGCTGGCTGTTTGCCATGACCATTACCCCGCTGGCTTGTTACTGGGTTTTTCCCGATAAAATTCTTCAGAAAAACAGTTCAGCGAGTTCACAGCCAAGCCTGTTTTTTGTCAAATACAAACAGTTAATGCGCTGGGCATTGAACTTCCGCTATCTGGTGATAGCCTTTGTCGTCGGTCTGTTTGCCCTGTCCATCTGGGGCAGCCAGTTTATGACTAAGGGCTTCTTCCCGCAATCCACTTCACCGCAAATGGTGGTAGATTACTGGTTACCTGAAGGCACTCGTATTGAGCGCACCGAGCGAGACATGCTTGAAATTGAGGCTTTCTTGCAACAACTGCAAGGCGTGAATGCGGTGCAGACCTTAATCGGCGGTGGCGGTATCCGTTATATGCTTACCTATTCCTCTGAATCAGCTAACAGCTCTTACGGTCAGTTTTTGGTCAGGGTCGATGACTACCGCGAAATCGATGCCATGATGCCCGTGGTGCAGGGATTCATCGCTGATAATTTCCCCGAGGCGCAAGCTAAGGCCTGGCGCTTTGTACTGGGCCCCGGAGGCGGCTCTAAAATTGAAGCTGAGTTTAGCGGACCCGATCCTAAGATTTTAAGACAGCTGGCTAATCAGGCGAAGGCCATTATGGCCGCCGACGGTGGCGCCCTGTCGATTAAAGATGACTGGCGCGATCCGGTAAGCATAATCGAACCTATTTACTCAGAAATAAAAGGCCGTCGCGCCGGCATATCCAGGAAAGACTTAGCCACTGCCCTGCTCAATTATTACTCCGGCGAGAAAATCGGTGAGTACCGTGAGGGCCAGGATTTAATACCCATTATATCCAGGATACCCAATAGCCAAAATGCGGGTATTAATGATATTAAGAAGATTCAGGTGCTCAGTAGCCTCAGCGGCGAAGCTGTCCCTATCAGCCAAGTCACCGATGGCTTCAGGACTATTTGGCGCGATGGTCAAATTCGCAGTAAAAACCGCATCTTTTTAATTAAAGCACAGACAGATCCTTACCCAAATGAGTTAGCTGCCGATTTGTTACAGCGCATCGGCCCAAAGATAGAGGCGATCGAATTACCCGACGGCTACAACTTTAGCTGGGGAGGGGAGCAGGGAGATTCGAGCGAATCCAGTGGCGACTTAATGTCCACCCTACCGCTGGGCTTTCTGGCGATGGTTTTAGTGGTAGTGGCCCTGTTCGGAAAAATCCGCCAGCCCCTAGTGATTTGGCTGGTCGTACCGTTGGCGTCCATAGGGGTAGTGTTTGGTTTGGTGGTTACCGGTATCCCGCTGGAATTTATGGGTATCCTTGGACTGTTATCCCTATCCGGTCTGCTGATCCAAAATGGCATCATTTTAGTCGATCAGATGGATCTTGAAATAGCCGAGGGAAAACCCAGATTTGATGCTATTGTCGACTCAGCTACTAGCAGAGTGCGCCCGGTGGTATTGGGCTCCTTCACGACTGCACTGGGGGTTATACCGCTATTTTTTGATGCTTTTTTCCAGTCGATGGCAGTGGTAATAGTGTTTGGCCTGACATTTGCCACCCTATTGACTTTGTTGATAGTCCCAGTCCTGTACGCCGTATTTATGTCTGTCAGTGCCCAGGAGAGTCAGCATGCAGCTGATTAAATCAGCTATTTGATGAGAGTACCCCACAACTGAATTGACAGTATTGAGTAGCCTGGCTCAGTTGTTATCGCCACAAAGTCGCTGTAGCTTAAAGTTTAACGCCAGCTTATAGCGGCCAAACCGATAAAATCATCGGCACAGCGATTAATACTATCAACGCATCCAATGGCAGGCCCATGCGCCAATAGTCGCTAAACTGATAGCCACCAGGCCCCAATACTAAGGTATTCGACTGGTGACCAATAGGGGTTAAAAAAGCACTTGAAGCGCCGATAGCCACGGTCATAAACAGTGGATCGGCATTGACATTCAATCCCAGCGACAGACTGTACGCCAGAGGTGCCATGACCACGGCTGTGGCTGCATTGTTAATCACATCCGAAAGCAGCATAGTCATCACCAACAATATGCCGATGATCATATAGATTGGTAATCCAGCGGTTATATTTAGCAATTGGTTGGCCGCTAATGCCGTCAACCCGGTCTCTTCAAGTGCTTTACCGACCGGGATCAAAGCTGCTAATAAAATGATCACCGGCCAGTCGATGGCATCGTATAAATTGCGTACCGGAATCATCTCCAGCAGTACATAAACCATCACCGCCAGTAAAAAGACTATCGCTAATGGTAGAATTTTTGCCACTCCAAGCGCGACTGCCAAGGCAAATATTGTCAGTGCTATGGCCACTTTTTTTGGCTCGCCTAAACTTAAATGGCGCTCGGCCAATGGCACCATTCCCATTTCAGATAATTGTTCTTCGACAGTATCAGCAGCCCCCTGTAACAGCAATATATCTCCGGCGCGAAAAGTTTGCCTGCGCAGGCGGCGCTGTACTCTGCGCCCCTCTCGGGCCAGCCCCACCAGAGCCAGAGAACTGTTACTGCGCCGACGCAAAAATGGTACGTCCCTGCCCTCAAGCACTGAGCCTCGTTTTATAACACCTTCCACCAAGGTCAAATTGCCACGAGTCAGCTCCAGGAATTTTTTATCGGCACTGGTGATCAACTCCAGATCATTGTTATCCAACAGTAGTTGTATCTCATTCGGATCTGCCTGCAGAATCAAGATGTCTCCAGCCTTCAGCAGCTGGTAGCGTTTCATAGACATCGTCTCACTGTGCCGGTGGGCAATTCCCACTACTTCAATATTCGCCTGCTCCAGGCCTTTAATCGCATCGGCCGACTTGCCCACTAAATCAGACTGCTCGCCGACTATTACTTCTGTCAGATAATCGCCTATGGCAAATAACCTATCCGGGGCGTTGCGGGTTAATCTGGCTTTGGGAATTAACCGCCAGCCAATCAAGCCGATAAATAGCACTCCAACCGCTGCGACGGTGACCCCAACGGGAGAAAAATCAAACATATTGAACGGTTCACCAGATACTTCACTGCGCATCATGGCAATAATGATGTTCGGCGGCGTTCCTATGGCTGTAGTCATACCGCCTAAGATACTGCCAAAAGCCAGCGGCATTAACATCATTGCCGGAGACCTGTCGTGTTTGCTGCAAGTGGCGATAGCTACCGGCAACATCAGCGCCAGGGCACCGACGTTATTCATAAAAGAAGAGGCAAGGGTAACCACTGAGGTCAATAGAAAGATATGCGCTAACAAATTAGAGGTGTAGGGCATCAGCGCTTGCGCCAGCATGTCTACGACTCCGCAGCGGCGCATCACATCGGAAATCACCAATACCGCCGCCACAGTAATCACCGCCGGGTGGCCAAACCCAACGAATGCTTGTTCCGAGGAGACCAGACCTGTCAGCACACAAGCGCCCAGAGATAGCGCGGCTACTATGTCATGGCGGTACTTACCCCAGATAAAGAGGAGGATAGTCAGCATTAAAATAGCGGCTATCAGGCTCTGCTCATAAGTCATCTATCTGCGATCCCATCGTTGATATCTAACAATAATAGTTCGAGATGCTGAAAAGTTACAGTAACTGGAAGAAGAAAAAGGCAGAGTCGGAAGTTGGAAGTTGGAAGTTGGAAGTTGGAAGTTGGAAGTTGGAAGTTGGAAGTTGGAAGTTGGAAGTTGGAAGTTTAACTTAAAAATTTAATGCCATTAAAATTTTGATATAAAATAACTTAAATTAGGTTATTGAGTTAGCTACGAAGTAACACTATCCCTTAGATTGCCGCCGGAGCTCGGAGCGACAGGACGTCGCGCAGAGTGAGCGTCCATATATGTCCCTATGAACCGTCGCCAATTTGGCAAATAGCGGAGGAGTCTTAAGTAAAAGGATTTACAAATGCAGTGATCACATGGATGTGAATGAACAGCGGAGGTAATCTCGGGCGTGCTTTCTTTGGTTACTTTCTTTACACGAGTAAAGAAAGTTACTCGTTGAAAACGAAACGTTCCTTTAAAAAAACAGACAACTATCAGCTATTGAAATTGCCAATTTAACCCACCTACCTAGATAAACCACAAAAGAAAAATCAGTTAACAAAAATTAATTTTTGCACTTGAGAGTAGCGAGTATAAAGGAAGCGGATTGCGGCGAATCCTGTAATAGAAAAAAACAAGCCAGAGCACTGGGCCCTGGCTATAGCATTTAGCCGGGAGTCAATCCCCGCTGCTTCTCACTGCGACGACGCAGTAGCTCTAACACTGTCAGCAACATGATAGAGATCGCAACTAAGATAGTGGCAACCGCCAGAATCGTTGGACTAATCTGCTCACGGATACCGCCCCACATTTGCAGTGGGATAGTGCGCTGTTCTGGACCGGCGATAAAGATCGCCACTACCACTTCATCAAAAGAGGTGATAAAGGCAAACAGTGCTCCGGAAATGACTCCAGGAGTTACTAGTGGCAGCATTATTTTGAAAAACACGGTGCGCGGCGAAGCGCCTAAGCTAGCGGCTGCCCGGGTCAGCGAGTAATCAAAACCCGACAGTGTTGCGGTCACTGTAATCACCACGAAGGGGATTCCCAGGGCGGTGTGCGCCAGGATCAAACCTAAAAATGTACCGGCTAAATTTACGCTGGAGTAGAAAAAGAACATACCCGCAGCGGAGATGATCAGCGGTACTATCATCGGCGATATCAAGATACTCATGATCAGCGCCCGGTACGGCATCTCAGGTCGGGAAAGCCCCAGCGCCGCCAATGTTCCCAATGTTGTCGCTATTATAGTAGAGGCAATCGCCACCGAGAAACTGTTCTTGATCGATTTCATCCACACTTCACTGGCGAAAAACTCATCGTACCAGCGCATCGAATAGCCGGCCGGATCCAGTGACAGCATCTCCGGAGTGAAAGTAAAATACGGCTGCACGTTAAATGACAGCGGTATAATGATGATTATGGGTAGTATTAAAAACAAAAAGATTAAAGTACAGATTACCCGATAAGAATAGTACCAAGTACGTTCTAATTTTCCTGCGTATGTTGGAATTGCCATGTTTTATCTCCTATCCCATCTTCATTTTGTCTATGCCGATCACTTTGTTAAACAGGGCATAGAAGAGCAGTACAATAACCAACAGAATAAAGCCAAGCGCGCCTGCCAATCCCCAGTTAAGCGAGTTCTGCATGTGATAGGCGATCATATTACTGATCAACAAACCACTTTGTCCACCGACCAGTGCCGGGGTAATGTAATAGCCAATTGACAAGATAAATACCAGCAAGCTACCTGCGCCTATGCCGCTAACCGTCATAGGGATGTAAACTTTGATAAAGGCCGTGACTGGATTGGCACCCAGAGACAGTGCCGCGCGCATATAAGTAGGCGGAATCGTTTTCATAACGCTGTATAGCGGCAGCACCATAAACGGCAGCAAGATATGGGTCATAGCGATGATAGTGCCGGTCTGGTTGTAGATCATCTGCAGCCGGCCGTCCTCATCGATGATGTTCATCCACACCAACAAGTCGTTGATGACTCCCTGAGATTGCAGCAGCACTATCCAGGTGGTCGTACGCACTAATAGTGAGGTCCAAAAAGGCAGTAATACTAAGATCATCAGTAAATTACTTTTTGCCAATGGCAAGGTGGCGAGTAGATAGGCAATCGGGAAAGCTAATACAATACAGATGATAGTGATGGAAAAGCTCATCATTAAGGTCTTGCCAAATAAATTTACGTATATCTGCTTATCTTCTATTTTAGCGACTATTTCACCGGCATCGTTTGTTTTGCGATCGACTGAAGATATCAGGTATGAACTGGTAAAAGTGCCTGACTCTCTTTTAATTAATGACCAGACCGCAACATCGCCCCAGGCCTTGTTAATTTCGATCATCTGTGTTTTGTAAGGCCCCTCTTTGAGCTTGGCGGCCTTTCTGGCTGAACCGGTAATGACTCTGCGCATACCGCTGCGCTCATAGTTAAGTCGGGTAGCGACCTTACCGATATTTTTGTTCTTGCGTCCCATCGTCAAATCTGTGACTAAGGCGGCGTATACTGTTTCGTCTGGTAACTCTGTACCTTCCCAGTTCTCAAGCGCAGCAACCACATTGGGCATGATATTGGCGACTTGTGGGTTCTCTATACCACGCATGGTCATGTTAACAACGGGAATAATAAAACTGACCAGGATGAACACCAACAGCGGTGCTACCAGTAAAAATGCCCATAATTTAAGCTTGCGCTGCGAGCGACGTAAACTGACCTTCAATGGCACACCATCGTTAGTCGTCATCTCACCCACTTTAGAATATGTATTTGCCATATTTTCTCGACCTACTTGCAGATTAATTGGCTAATTATTGTTGTTATTGATTCCAATGGATAAGACCAAAGAATTTAAACAGAACTGATTTTTATAAATTGCGAGCAGCGTCAGGAGAAGGCCTGACGCTGCTCTGTCACTGATACTCAAGTTGCATCAGTGTAGATGGAAGCTAAAATTACTTAGCTAACCAAGCGTTGAAACGCTCACTCATGTCATCTTTGTTGTTTGCCCACCACTCAGCGTTTTTAATCACTGGGTTTGTGAAGTTAGTAGGGCTAGTTGGCATATGAGGCTTCATATCAATACCGGTATCGGCGTGCTTGTCAACAAATGCAGCTGAAGACTTACGCGCAGGGCCGTATGAGATATATTTAGACTGATCAGCAAGGCGCTGAGTGTCTGTGGCAAATTTAATATATGCCTTCATTGCAGTGGTTAGCTTGCCTTTAGGCACTACCCAACCGTCAATCTCAGCTAACTGTCCATCCCAAATGATAGTGAACGGTTGCTTCTCATTGACTTGAGCACCGAAGAAACGTCCGTTATAACCACTGGCAATACTAACTTCTTTGTCGGAGAGTAGCTGTGGTGGTTGTGCACCTGCTTCCCACCAGATAACAGAATCTTTAATGGTATCAAGCTTTTTGAAAGCACGTGCAACGCCTTCCTCTGTGCTCAATGCATCATAGATGTCATTAGGAGCTACACCGTCAGCCATTAGAGCCCATTCTAGGTTGCCCGCTGGGGTCTTTTCCAAGGCGCGCTTACCTGGGAATTTTTTCAGGTCAAAGACATCGGCAATAGTACTTGGCTTTTCACCAGTGAATATCTCATCGTTAAAGGCAAAAAGTGTCGCGTAATAGATCTGTGGGATAAAGCAGCCATTTAAGCCACCCAAGAAATCTTTACTTGCTGGCGTTCCATCGGGTGCGGCAGCTAATATTTCATCGTAGTTGATTTCTTCTACTAAGCCTTCGTCACAGGCGATCATCGCATCGCCTTCCAATATATCAACAAGATCCCAAGTAACGTTATTTGCTTCTACTTGTGAGCGGATACCGGCCAGTGCAGTACCAGACTTATCTTCGTGTAGAAACTTAGTACCGGTTTTTGCTGTATAGGGCTCGTGGTAAGCACGCTGCTGGCTCTTAGTGTAAGCGCCACCCCATGATACAATGGTAAAGGTCTCTTCAGCCTGGGCAGCAGTAGTTGCCATAGTCATAGAAACAGCGGCTATCGCTGTCGCTACAATTGTCCGTTTAAGTAATTTCTTCATCTTCTTATTTTCCTTATTTTTCGTAGAATCTGTAGGTTGTTAAGTCGATCTTATGGTTGAAATTTACACTTATTTTTCCAGTAAACCTTTAGTCATTAGCGTCTAGAGCACGACAGTCATCAGTATCCCAACCAATGCGGATCGATTCGCCTTTTTTCATATGTTGCTGATTATGGGTATTAGGCACTTTTATAATAAAGTTGCTACTACCGGAAACTGATACTCGGGTACGAGTGTGATCGCCGTGATAGATAAGTTCTTCGACTGTGGCGTTAACTAGATTGGCACAACTGCCTTCAGCTGGGTTAACCATCACCCGCTCGGGGCGCAGCGATAAAGTCGTTCTATCACCCACCTGGCCAACATTGACCTTGGTCGCCTGTATTGTGCCACCGCCGCCTTCCAACTCGACACTGCAAGTGTCACCTGAAACAGAGAGCACTTTGCCCATCAGACGGTTATTTTCACCGATGAAGTTGGCGACAAAGGCATTGCAGGGTTCTTCGTATAAACTCTGTGGCGAAGCTAACTGTTGTACTACGCCATCGTCAAATACGGCAATGCGATCCGACATGGTTAACGCTTCAACTTGATCGTGAGTTACGTATAACATAGTGACCCCAAGATCTTCATGAATATGTTTGATCTCGTATTGCATTTCTTCACGTAAGTTTTTGTCTAAGGCACCTAATGGCTCATCCATCAATACTAACTTCGGCTCAAATACTAAGGCTCTGGCTACAGCGACCCGCTGCTGTTGACCACCTGATAGTTGCGCTGGACGACGGTTGGCGAAGGTATCTAAGCGCACCATTTTCAATGCGCGGTTGACTTTGTCGGTTACTTCCGACTTGCCCATTTTTCTGACCCGCAGTGGAAATGCTAAATTTTCAGCGACTGTCATGTGCGGGAACAGAGCATAGTTCTGAAACACCATGCCTATTTCGCGTTTGTGCGGGGCGACATTATTAATAGATTGTCCGTCGAGGATGATCTGACCGCTAGTGGCTGTCTCGAAACCCGCCAACATCATCAGACAAGTGGTCTTACCAGATCCGGATGGGCCTAACATCGTTAAAAACTCACCTTTGACCATGTCGACATTAAAATCTTTTACGACTAAATGGACTCCATCATAGCTCTTTTGCACGTTCTTAAATTGCACCAAGAAATCAGATTTAGAACCCATGTAACTCTCCAATATATATTCTTATTTTTTTAAAGTGGCTTCGATACTAGCATAGGATTTTTCTATTAAACAACCGTTTTGACAGGCTTTGTAGAGCATTTCAAAAGTCAATCTTAAAAACCATTCTAGACGACCTTTTTTGTGCCAATACGCGACAACTTATCAACAAATAATTTAAGTTCTGTTCAGAATCCCGCTTTTAAGCTTTATTTATCCATTGCTTATTAACAATTTATAATAAAGCTTTATATCTACTGTCCGATTCCAAACCATTGTGCAGTAACTTTTAGCTAATTAAAATACAACAATACTTACGCCCAGTTAACTATTTACTTACCTAAAATATCACTATAATTCACCTGTCCATTCAGTTGTACTCTGAACTTTTCAGCACAACTGAATCCGCTGACTTAGCCCGGTAATATCAGATGTTCAGGCCCGTATGGAAAAGCAGTGATATTGTCGTTGCCTTTCTCATTGATGACCAATATGTCATGCTCTCTATAGCCCCCCGCTCCAGGCATGCCATCGGGGATAGTGATCATTGGCTCCATAGAGATAACCATGCCGGGCTCCAGTACCGTGTCACAATCTTCGCGCAACTCTAATCCCGCCTCGCGCCCGTAATAGTGACTGAGAATACCAAATGAGTGTCCGTAGCCGAAAGAGCGATACTGTAATAAATCATGTTCTGCATACATCTGATTCAGCTCTGCCGCTATCTCAGAACACTTATTGCCCGGCACTAGCAGCTCTTTACCTCGATCGTGGATATCGCAGTTAAGTTGCCACAGCCGCAGCGACTCATCACAGGCGACACCGGCAAACAAAGTCCGCTCCAGTGCCACGTAATAGCCCGCCACCATAGGAAAGCAGTTCAGCGACAGTATATCGCCGCGCTGTATAATCCGCGATGTGACTGGGTTGTGCGCGCCATCGGTGTTTAGACCTGACTGGAACCAGGTCCAAGTGTCTAACAACTCTCCGTCCGGCCAGGTTTTGGCGATCTCCCGCACCATAGTCGCAGTGGAATGCAGTGCTACTTCCATCTCACTGACACCGATTTGCGCCGCTTCCACACAGGCTGCACCACCGATATCGGCAATCCGGGTCATCTGCGTAATATGCGCGATCTCCTCCGCCGACTTGATCATGCGCAAGCGCATTGCCGGGGCTGCGATATCGACGAATTCCATGCCCGGAAAGGCCGCTTTCAAGCGCTGCAGTTGATCTAAATTGCAGTGATCAAACTCAATTCCCAAACGTTTCACATTGCCTGTTAACTCTTGCACTGCCTTGAAAAAATTATCTTTTTGCCAGTCTGTATAAGTGATGTTGGACCCGCTAGTGCGGCGCCATGGCTGACCGCCATCGATCCCGGCACTGATACTAGTGACATTCTCCTGATCTACCACTAAGCCGTAGTTGCGGCCGAAGTAACAGTACATAAAATCCGAGTAGTAACAGATATTGTGATAAGAGCTAAACAGCGCCGCATCTATATCCTGTTCGCTCATATGGCGCCTGATTGCATCTTGACGGCGCCGCATCTCTGCAGCGGAAAATGTAGCTTTGGCCTTGGGCCCATTGTCGACAAAACTTTGTAGGGATGGCATCTGCATGAATTTTTCTCCTGTTATCTACAGACAAATTTGTTACATTCATTAGAATACATACCCTGACTCTAGGTCAAACGGGTTAATTTCATTGATTCACTGAATTTTTTTCATCCAACTATTATTGGACACTTAGCCACTTACTATGAAAAATTTACCTTTAAAAGCACTGCAAACTTTTGAAGCGGTAGCTCGTCACAACAGCTATCAAGGCGCTGCCCAGGAGCTATTTGTCAGCCCCTCTGCAGTCAGCCACCAGTTGAAAAATTTGCAGCAGTGGCTTGGCTGTCCACTGTTTGAGCGCCGCGGAAATAAATTGAAAATACTGCCTGACGCTGAAAAACTGGCGCTTAGTTTAAGCTTGTCGCTGAGGGATATTGCCCTGGCTTGCAGACAAATTCGCGAACAGCAACAACCGACCAAATTGGTGATTGCCGCCATCCCATCAGTGGCCACATGCTGGCTTATTCCCCGACTCGCCGACTTCCAGCAGCTGCATCCGCAGATTTCGCTGCGGGTCAGCTACGCTATCCACGGTACTGAAATTGACTTTAGCGAAGTAGATATCGCCTTCATCTATGCTAAAAACCCACCGACACAGCGAGGCATCAGCGTTGAATTATTTCGCAGCGCCGAGAGCTTTCCGGTCTGCAGCACCGATTTTTTACGTAACTATGGTCCATTTAGCAATCTCCAGCAGATAGCTAGCGGTGCTTTTTTACACGATGCGGTGGTTGCCGAGGGCTGGGGAGAGTGGCTGGTTAAAGCCAATTGTACAGTGCCGACCCAGATAGCCGGCCCCTCTTTTGACGACTTCAACTTACTGCGTTCAGCGGCGTTGTCTGGACAGGGCATCGCCTTGTGCCCACTGGCAATGATCGAAGATGATTTAAACAACCAACGCTTAGTGCAATTGTCAGATACCCCGGTTAATGTCAGTAGCGGTTACTACATGCTGCAAAAGAGTGCCGTGCAGCCCGGGGCGGCCACTGCGGCCAAGTTATTTCGCGACTGGGCGTTCAACAACAATTGAGTTGGAAGTTGGAAGTTGGAAGTTGGAAGTTAGCTCAGTACTTAGACCGAAAACCAAGCAAACCAGCATTAATCGCCACTGGCATCGTATTTGGACAGAACGATGCAAGTGGTGGTGCGTTCTATCCCCTGAGTTTCGCGGATATCATCAACTAGCTGATCCAATTCGGAGCTGGCTTCAACGGTCAATTCTACAATTAAGTCATAACTGCCACTGACTGACATAATGGAACTAATTTGTGGCCGCTGCTGTAGTTCTTTAATCACTCGTCTGGACACACCTGGGCGCAAATTGATTAACATTTGCGCCTTTAATAAACGCCGTTGATACTGCTGATCAAACGCTATAGTAAAGGCTTTTATGACCCCCCGACGCTGCAGTGCATCAATGCGATTTTGCACAGTAGTGCGCGATACCCCAAGTTTTTTCCCCAGCGAGACTACCGACTCTCGGGCGTTATCGGTTAACAACTTAATTAACTGCTTATCTCTGCTATCTAATTCCATGGCGCCCTCAACACACTATACTTGCACTTTGCTAATCTGGACCTACAATATGCTCAATATTACCTTGCATAATCACAGTTTGTACAATTGTTTGTGAACTACTACGCCTATAAGCTGGTTTGATCATTTAGCAGGAGTCTTTGGATGCAACATATTCGATATCAAAACAGTGCCATGCAGGTAGAAGAAATCGCCATCAGCGATTTAGCTTCGCGCTACCCAACCCCTTTCTACTGTTACAGTGCCAACGCTTTTCGACAGCAATACCGGCGCTTTGCCAATGCCTTTGCCGATTTCCCGGCACTGATCTGTTACGCGCTGAAAGTTAATTCCAACCAAGCTATATTAAAAATATTGGCTGCTGAAGGCGCCGGTGCAGATGTAGTTTCGCAAGGCGAGTTACGCAGAGCTCTGGCGGCGGGGATCCCCGCCGGAAAAATAGTCTTTTCCGGTGTTGCCAAAACAGCTGCGGAAATTGAATTCGCCCTACAGCAAGGTATCCACTGTTTTAATGTTGAATCTGAGTCAGAGCTCTACCAGATCTCTCAAGTGGCGGAGCAAACTAATAACACGGCGGCTATATCCCTGAGAATCAATCCGGACGTCGACGCCGGTACTCACGCCAAAATCTCCACCGGAAAAAGTGAAAACAAATTCGGCATTCCCTGGAAGCTCGCCTTGCAGACTTATCAGCTGGCCGCCTCGCTGCCGGGGATCAAAGTCACCGGCATTGATATGCACATTGGCAGCCAAATCAGCAAAATCAGTGCCTTCGACCAATCCATTGCTCGCTTAGTAGATTTGATTGCGCAACTTCGAGAGTTAGATATCAATATCCAGCACATTGATTTTGGTGGCGGGTTGGCGATTCCCTATACTGCAGAAGATATCGATGAACAGACGCTACTGGCTGAATACGCCGCAGTGATCAGTCGCTATGCCAGCCAACTCAATTGTCAGCTAATCTTTGAACCGGGCAGATTTATTGCCGGCAACGCCGGAGTTTTAGTGACCAAAGTGATATACGTGAAGCCAGTCCAACAGAAGACATTTCTGATTGTGGATGCAGCGATGAATGATTTAATCCGCCCGACTTTATACGACGCCTGGCATCATGTAGCACCGGTTATTGAGCCGCAGACAGATGCACCAACCACAGTGGTAGACGTAGTCGGCCCGGTCTGCGAAACTGGCGATTACCTGGCACTGGACAGATCAATGCCCAAGGTCGCAGCGGGTGAACTATTAGTACTGCACTCCGCCGGAGCTTATGGCGCAGTGGCCGCCAGCACCTACAATAGCCGCCCTCTAATAGCCGAAGTACTTGTAGACGGCAACCGCGAACACTTAATCCGCCCCAGCCCCAGCTACCAGCAACTCATCGACCTGGACTCAGTCCCCGACTGGTTATAACGCCGATCCAAAAACACCCCGAGCTACACACGAGCTCGGGACACTATTTACAACTTCCGACTTCCAACTTCCAACTTTTATCCCACCCCTTACGACTTCCGACTCGCCACTTACGACTTAACCAACCCCGCCACTAAGCGCTGATTTTTCACCTTGCTAAACCGGCTGAAGACCAGCAGTAACAAGCCCGGTGTCAACAGTGACATCGCCAGCCAGTTGCTATTTTCCCAGCCAATCGCATGAAACAGCGCTCCCGCTGACAAAGCACCTATAGTGTTTAGAAATGCAACCGCAGATTCATTGATGCCCTGCAATTTATGTGCGTCCCCAGGCAGAGTCGCAACCATCGCACTGCCTCCGACATACAACATGTTCCAGCCGACACCTATGCCAATCAGGGCGATTAATACCCCTTGATAACCGCTGGCATAAATAGCCACCAGCATAGCCACAAACATTGTCAGATAACCGCCAAAGATCACAGTTTGCGCGCCTATTGCGGCGATAATTCTGCCCATAAACAGCGAGGGTAAGAACATCGCAATCACATGGCACTGAATGACAAACATGATATCGGCAAAGGCAACCCCCATGGCGTCCATTTTCAGTGAAGACTGCATCATTAGCAGCGCCATCAACATGAAACCAAAGCCAGATGAGTAAATTGCCACAAACAAAGGCAGCGACAAGACTTTAGCATTCGCTGGCAGACTAGGCTGTGTCTCCTTTGCCTGTGGCTGCCCGCTAGCCTCTGATTTATCTGCCGGTAGCGCCAATAACAATAAAAATACCAGTGCAGCAATGACAGTAAAGACTAAATAACTACCACTAAATGCATATTGCTCAATCAGTAACCGGCTGTGCTGAGCGATCACCGGACCGATAAAGGCGGCAACGATACCGCCTAGTGTTACCAGTGACAGTACTTTGGCCTTATCTTTATCTTGCAAGCCATCGGTGGCTGCAAAGCGGAAGAAGGCAAAGGCACTAATAGTCACGCCAAAAGAGGCATGGGCTGCTAAGTTAATATAAAAAGAGTGCTGCACTATAGACCATGCCCCCAATATTCCACCGAGTGCCAGCGCAAACGTCCCGAGGAAAAATATCGGTCGGCGGCCAAAGCGTTTCATTGACATCGACAGTAGATAGGAACAAACAATCACAGCGGCAAATTGTACCCCGTAGGAAAGCGTCGACAGGGAGGGAAGAGGCGCCAATGCCTTACCGACAATTGGCGAGATAGAGACAGTGATTACGGCACTGGTTAACGATAGTGCCTGGGCAGCTGAATACAGCCAGGTTTGCATACGCACAGTATTTTCTTCCTCAATTAAAGTATCTATAAGATTTGCATCTCATTTAAAATATTTTTTAAATCACTTGCGGCTCACACCAGCTCTGTCGGCTTTTACACCCTTGCTGCAATAGTGTTTGCAACAGCATCTAAACTCTAGTATTTGCAATATTCTGTTAAAGATGCCGCTGTATTCTAGCAACCAACACCTAACTGAAAAATGGTCTTTTCAGACCAGTCAGGGGTAAAAAGAGACTTTGATTTCAAACATTAGATTTCGACGAGTAGCCTGCAACTTCAGTGAGATAGCTGCTGCAAAACAACCCCCGGTAATGATGTCTTAAAACTCCTCAGGGGCATCTAAAATAACACCCTCAGCGTTGTACTGATGACTAAAAAGCCCAGCGACTCAGCCTCAATCAGAAGCTAAGCCTTCAGTATTTATCCCTTTAATCATTCTCGGAAAGGGCGAATTCAACCGCTTTTTGCGCGTGTATCGCAGTAGTATCGTACAGCGGTACATGGGTATCAGAGGGGCTAATCAGCAATGCTATTTCGGTGCAACCCAAAATCACTGCCTGAGCACCACGCTGGTATAGATCATCGACGATCTGTAAATACTCGTCCCTGGACTCATCTTTGATAGTCCCCAAACAGAGCTCAGTATAAATAATTTGATGCACCCGCTGGCGTTGCTGCGCATCTGGCACTAATACTTCAATGCCGTAGTTTTCTACCAGGCGTTTCTTATAAAAATCTTGCTCCATAGTGAACGCCGTCCCCAGCAAACCCACTTTTCCGATATTATCCGCCAGTAATTGCTCGGCAGTGGCATCCGCTATGTGCAAGATAGGAATAGAAATCTCGGCTTGAATCTGCTCGGCAACTTTGTGCATGGTATTAGTGCAGATCAGCAGACAGTCAGCCCCTGCAGCCTGCACCCCTTTAGCAGCCTGCGCCAGGATCTCTGCCGTTTTCTGCCAGTCACCTTGATGTTGCAGCTTTTCAATCTCGGCAAAATCGACACTGTACATGGCGATTTTTGCGGAGTGCAAACCGCCGAGCTGCGCTTTAACACCCTGATTAATACTTTGGTAATAACTGAGGGTAGATTCCCAGCTCATGCCACCCAACAAGCCAATTGTTTTCATTTAGCCTCTCCTTAATGCGATTAATTTAGATCTGCGGCTCGGCAAAAACGATATGAATACGGCGGTTTCGCCTGCCTTTATTTTCAATTTTAGACACCCGCAACTCGGAGATTTCTCCGCTATTAGCGACGTGAGTACCCCCACAGGGCTGTACATCAACCCCCTGGATGTTAACTAGACTCACCATCCGCGCATTTTCTGGCGGCTTTACAGACAGTGTGCGTACTAAGCCGGGATTGGCCGCCAGTTCCCCTTGGCTGATCCACTGTTGACTGATAGGTATATTGCTGTGAATCAATGCATTCAACTGCTCAGTCAACTGCTGCTTGTCGACACTGTGCTCGCCCAAATCAAAATCTAAGCGACTCTTGTGCTCGCCAATTGAACCGCCCGTTACCCCTTTGGGAATTAGCGAGCAAAGCAGATGCAAAGCGCTGTGCATTTGCATCAGACGAAAGCGTCGCGGCCAGTCAATTTGCATCGCTACGCTGTCCCCTGGACTGAGGCCGTGATTCTCATCACTCAACTGGTGCCGGATAGCGCCATCGGTCGCTTTTTGTGTATCTAACACAGTAAATGTAACGCCATTTACCTGTAGCGAACCACTATCACCCGGTTGACCTCCACCGCGCGGATAAAAAATGCTGGCTGCCAATTCCAGCCACTGACCATCAATGGCGGTAATTGTGCTCTTTAGTGATGCCAGATAGGGCTGTTGCTGAAATACTGCTTCACTCATCTTATACTCCCTGCGGGTCTGACACGGGTTTGGTGGCCATTGCCAAGATTAAACTGACAACTATTTACTAAAAATAGCCATCTCTACAACACAAGAATTGTCACATATGAAATTGTATGACACAATAATTTTATTGTATGACATACAAGATTAATTCTGCAGCAAGAGTACAGAACAATATGTGGTTTCCAGAACAGTCCTCTGAAAAAATGGGGGTTAATGCCTTAGTTCAATCGATTGAAAAAGCTATTCTCGAGCAGCAACTCAAAGTAGGCGATCGGTTGCCCCCTCAGCGCATCCTTGCCTATAAGTTAAATGTCAACCCAACCACAGTCTCGCGCGCCTACCAGCGCGCGGCAGCAAAAGGCTTAGTCGGCGGACAGATCGGCAGGGGAACTTATGTATTGGCACAGAGCAATACTGCGCTGTTCAACCGTTGTCTGTTGGAGCGGCAACAGGGGGTGATTGATCTCTCGATCAACAAACTCGAGTGCGACCAGACACTGCTAAAGATTAATCAGAAGATTTACGCCGCCAACTTATTTTTGCAACAGCCGCAATACTTTGAATACATAGGGGCAAGTTTAATCCAGCGCTACCAACTGGCCATTACCCAGTGGTTGCAACGCGGTAGAGACATCCAGTTCCAAGCGCAGCAAATATTACCACTGCCAAGCTGCCAGTACGCAATCCACTTTATCTTTAGCCAATTACTTAAGCGCGGCGATCTGGTGATCGTCGAACAGTTTACCGCACCGGGTATTATCGCTGCCGCCAAGCAACATGGGCTGCGTCTATTCACTTGTAAGTGTGATGATCAGGGACTGATCCCCAGTGCGCTGGCCTCAACCATTAGACAGACCAACAGCAAAGTTTTAATTACCGTGCCCTCCAACCAATCTCCACTGGGCACCACCCAATCTGAACAGCGACGCCGTGAACTCGCACAAGTGATTAAAGCGCAACAGTTGCTGGTGATTGAAGAAGACATTTACGGTATGTACTCTACTCCGGCACCGCTGGCGAAATACGCCCCCGAGCACTGCCTGCTGTTATCAGGTTTCAGTAAATGCCTCAGCGGAGGTCACAAGGCTGCCTTTATTGCCTCCAAACATCCTGTGTTAGAAAAACTTGCCCAACATGTCATAGAGACAGTCTGGCTAGTTTCCTCCAGCGCCACCAGCCATATCATCAGCGCCATAGAAAACCATTATTTGGATGCCGCTATCAAACATGTGTCGACACAAATCCAGGCCAAGAATTTGCTGCTAAATAAAATCATGCACAGCGACCTTACGCTCTCCAATCCGCATCACTGGATTGAAAGTAGCGATGAGTTTATCCAGCAAGCGGCAGCAGCCGGAGTAATACTGGCCCACTCAGACAATTTTTCTGTCACAGCCGGTACCGAGCAAACTGTCTATTACCGCTTGGGGGTGAGCAGTATCGACATTGATAAAATCAGAAAAGCCGCCATTGTGCTGGCGGGGCTAAAATAACAGCAGACTAATCAACCAGTAATTTTATTTGTTTGATGGATAACCTTTTGCCGATGCGGGCCAAGTTAGCGCGATCGACTTTAAGGGTTCGGGCGGCCTGGGCCCAGTTGCCGTTGCTGATTTCAAGGGCCTGCACTATCAACTGACGTTGAAAATTGTCAGTGGCTTCACGCAACGGCAGATCATCTGTCAGTGGCATTTGCTGTGCTTTGGGGTCAGTGCTCATAATCTCTGCAGCTGGCGATACTTTATCGCTACTCAACAAGCCACAGTCTTGCTGTGTTATCACCACCCACTGGCGATCATCACTGCGGGCGCGCGCCTTCAGTGCCGAGCGACTGATAACATGCTCCAGCTCACGTACATTTCCTGGCCAGTCGTAGTGGCTTAAATAAGCCAGCGCTGCAGTTTGTATTTTTAGTTGCTTTAAGCCGATTTTTCGCCGGCTCTGCTCTAGAAAATAGCCCACTAACAGCGCAACATCTTCCCCTCGCTCACGCAAACTAGGCACAGTAATAGGGTAGACGCTCAAGCGGTGAAACAAGTCAGCGCGAAAATTTCCCTGTTGCACTTCATCCGCTAAGTTGCGATTAGTCGCAGCGATGATCCGCACTTTGACATGCTGTACAGCATCTTGTCCCAGCGGCTGTATTTCTGAACTCTGTAGCGCCCGCAACAGTTTACTCTGCGCCGCCAGTGGCAGTTCGCCGATCTCATCTAAAAACAGCGTACCATTGTCAGCCAGTAAAAATTTTCCCGCCCGCGCTTGTTCAGCCCCGGTGAAAGCCCCTTTGACATGTCCGAACAACTCACTTTCAATTAAATTCTCCGGCAGCGCCGCACAATTTACATACACTAATGGGCCACTGCGCAGCGCCGATTTTTGATGTAAGTTGCGCACTACCAGTTCTTTTCCCACCCCGGTTTCGCCACACACCAACACTGTTACATCGGCACCGGCGGCTATGTCTATTTCCTGTTGCAAGTGCTGCATTGCAGCGCTATCACCAATGATTTCCCCTCCATCCCGACAGCGCGCCTCCTCGGTTAAATCAACCATTAATTGCTGATTATGATTCGCCTGCAACTGCAGTTGATCTATCATCAGCGCGGTGTTTAATGTCGCTGCGGCGATCGCAGCCACCATCTCTAAGGTCCAGCGCGGAATCTGATCAAAAACATTGGCGGTTAAACTATCTAAGGTCAATATACCCAATAGCCGGTCGGCGAAATACAGCGGCATTCCCATGCAGGCGTGTACCGGTAAGTCCCCCTCACGATCTATCAATAAACCGTCATAGGGATCTGGTAGTTCACTGTCACTGGCAAAACGCACTACCGTTTTAGCAGCGCAAATTTGCGCAAATCGCGGATGCTCACAGAGCAGAAAACGCCGTCCTAAAGTGTCTTTACTCAGCCCCTGCAGCGCCAGCGGCTTTAACTGCTCACCATTAAGTGCCAGTAACGCTACCGCTTCACAGGGGATAGTTTTTCGCACTGTATCCAGGAGTCGATCATAGCGCTCTACAGTGCCTAAGCTAGAAGTCAGATCAATCGCTAATTCAATCAGTGCTGTGCTGGTAATGTCATTCATGAGTGAGTTCCGGTGCACAAAGATATCAGTATGATAATAAGACTCTTATATGTCAATATGACTTCATATACTGAAGTCTTATTGACAACATGCTCGATCAATAAAACAAATAATTTCATATCTATTTGAATTAATAAAGAAAATATTTATTGGCCTTTTATTTGCTCTATTTGTACTTAAACCACTAACAACATTCAAGCAACAGCTTGTGCAGCAGAGAAAAGATCATGATGGCCGAAAACAACTTAGCCAATCCCTATGGGAAAATTGACCAGCAACAGCTTTTATTACAGCGAATTTTTATCGGCAACCTCATCTTAGCCGCCACCTTAGTGATTGCCGCTATAGCCATAGCCATTGCTTTTGTGTTCGAAGATAATTTTGTTCTAGGAGTACAGATAGCCGCGCACATCAGCCTGATCATTTGTTCTATCAGCCTTAAAGTCGGCTATTTATTACGCAGTTTTTCATTGAAGAAACTTGGCAGTAATAAATTTTAGACCTCAGAGAACAGACAACAGACAACACTGAGTGCAGCGCTTCTATGCATGCGATTCATATCGCAAGCTAATGACTTTTCCGTTGCCCTGGTGAATCAAGCACCGTCCAATCGGCACTTAAAACACACTAATTATGCTGCCGTATTTTGCTAAAAAGACTAATTCTAAGGCTCAGCTAACAGGGCCATTAATTGATCACAGGCAACACTCAGTTCGCCGCTGTTATCGATGTGCTTTACATTCGCTGGTAGAGAATTTGCCAATTCTGTGTGACGGATTAACCGCTGTTCAATTTCCGTTTCACTCTCGCGCCCTCTGGCGAGTAACCGCTGGCGCAAGCAGGCGCTCTCTACATCAATATAGATGGCAATTAAACCTGGGTGTATGCTCTGGGCCGTCGCCAGATAGGCGCGCGAGCCATTCATCAATACGTTGATACCCGCCGCCAGCCACTGATCTACTTCTATGCCTATCCCATACTGGTATCCATTGGCAGCCCAGTGCATTTTGAATAAATTGCTCTGCTTGCGAAATTCAAACTCCGCATCGCTCAGTGGCAGATGTCTCTCAGCTCCGGCATCTGCTGCCCTGGTGATATATCTGTGGGCAATGCAACAATTGGCTGTTTCGGCCAGGGTGGGACGACAGTTATTCAGTACTGAATCTTTGCCCGCGCCCGAGGCACCCATGATATAAAATAGTTTTCCACTCATCGTAAAAGCTCTGTGTTCAATCACTTAATTTAAACACAGAGCATATCATGACAGACCCTAGATTGGACCCAGTCGACACAACCTGCAGCTAAGCGGCCTGCACTGAACGCTGGTATTTTAATAGCTGTGCATAACTGCCATTAGTGGACAACAACTGACTGTGAGTGCCCTGCTCTACTATCTGCCCCTGCTCCAATACCACAATCTTATCGGCATCTTCGATACTGGCCAAGCGATGGGCTATCACTAAGGTCGTGCGGTGTTGCATTAGCTGCTGCAACGCTCTGTGCACTGCTGTTTCACTCAAGGCGTCTAAGTGTGAGGTCGCCTCATCCAAAATCAGAATAGGGGCGTCGCGCAGAAACGCCCGGGCGATGGAGAGCCGCTGCCGCTGCCCACCGGACAGGGCAAAGCCGCGCTCGCCGACCACAGTATCTAATCCCTCTGGTTGCCTGGCGATAAAATCGCTGAGCTCGGCACTGGCAATCGCCTGCAGTAACTGTTCATCGCTGGCATTGGGTTTGGCCATCAGTAAATTCTCACGCACACTATCGTTGAACAGGTAAGTATCTTGAGTCACTATGGCAACGTATTGCCTGAAGTTCTGCAACGGCATCTCGCGAATATCTGTGCCATCGATCAGTATCGAGCCCTGCTGCGGGTCCCAAAAACGCATCAGCAAGTGCGCCAAAGTACTTTTACCGGCTCCGGATGATCCTACCAACGCCACTTTAGAGCCTGGCTCCAGTAACAAATTAACAGTGTTCAGTGCATCGGGCAGTTCAGCATCATAACGGAACGAAAGGTCGCGAAATTCCACCTTTGGCGACGCCACAGCCTGCTCCGTTTGCAAATGCAAATGAGTCTTGCCGTTATCCTGCACAGCCGGCACCGCCTCTGCAACTTGCATCAGTCTGCTGGTCGCCGCCAGTGTTTCTGCGAGCTGGCGGCCAACATCTGCGACTTCGATTACCGGCAAAAAGGCAGCCACTGCCGCCAGCGCAATGAGTGGTAAATAAGCAGCATCGAAGCTGCCGGCACTGACCATAGGAGTTGCCAGTAGCAACAGTAACAGCGCCGAACTCAAAGTAATGAATTCAACTAACACGCTCTGTCCGGCACTGACTTTAAAAAAGGCCATGCGCTGGACTTTATGCTGTTCGATCAAATCGACAAACTGGCGGCGACGGCTATCTGTCGCCTGATAGTTCAACAGTTCCGACAAGCCCTGCAAGCTCTCTACCGTATGCGCTGACAAAGTGGCCAGCAACACCCGCGCTTTAGCTGCGACTGTGTCGATACGTTTTCTGAACAGCACCGGCAGTAAAAACACGAGTAGTATAAGAGGCAGTAGCGCCAGCGCTAAGGTCCAGGAAAAACTCCCCAACAGCAGCAGTACCGCGGAGGGCACGAACACTGCGACAAATACCGGGGCAATAGTATGGGCGAAGAAATACTCAACCATTTCTACGTCGTGGGTGGCCAAATTAATCAGATCGCCACTGCGGTGGCGCACCATAAAGGCCGGTGCCAGGCGCTCTAACTGACGGAACAAACTCATGCGCATTTCCGATAGCATGCGAAAAGCCATGTCGTGTGCCAGCCAGGATTCCAGCCAATGCAGTACTGCTGCGGCAACTGCAGTCACTACCAACCATTCGATCCACTGACTGTAATCAGTGCCATTTTTAACGGCAACCGCTGCCAGCGCCGAGAGAATACTGACCGCGATAAAGGCAAACACCCGCCCCACGCCAAAGCAAAACGTCAGTACTAGTCGCCCTTTCCAGTTAGCCGCATAGGACAGCAACATTCCCAGCACTTGGTACCAGCTATGTTTGTCTCCCTGAATCACACCTCCCGAATCCGCCTCATCTTTAACGCTCTGATTAATATAACTTTCACTCTCCTGTGGCAGTGTTACAGCGACGCTCGGAGCCGCTTGTAACTGCCCTTGCCCGCTGTTCACCTGAGATGCCATTAACTGTGCATACATTTGCTGTTTGGCTAACAGTTCAATATGGCTGCCTGACTCTGCAACCCGCCCCTGGTGCAACAGGATAATTTTGTCACAGTCGATGATACTGGCCAATCTGTGCGCCAGGATCAGCGTGGTCCGCCCCTGCATTAGTTTATTCAGCGCCGTCTGAATCTGCACCTCGTTTTTAGCGTCCACTGAAGACAGCGCCTCATCTAATATTAGAATTGGCGCATCCCGCAACAGTGCTCTGGCGATGGCAATACGCTGGCGCTGACCGCCGGATAAACGCACCCCGCGCTCACCGATAATACTGTCATAGCCCTGTGGCAGTGCGCGGATAAACTCATCGGCATTGGCAGCTTGTGCTGCTGCCAGTATTTGCTGCTCGCTGGCATCTTCACTGCCCAAGCTCAAATTGTCTCTGACACTGCCATGAAACAGGTAAGTATCTTGGCTGACTACCGCAAACTGACTGCGCAACTGCTGCAGCGATAAGTCCTGAATATCGGTGCCGCCAATGCGAATCACCCCCGCCTGCGGTTCATAAAAGCGCAGCAGTAAGTTGACGATAGTGGATTTACCGCCACCACTGCTACCTACGACTCCAATCCGTTGACCAGGTTGTAGCGCAAAGTTTAAGTTGTCGTGCACAGTTCTCCCCAGAGACTGCTTTCCACCACGTTGTGGATAACTAAAAGTCACCTGTTCAAAGGAAATAGAGGGAGTCAAAGCAACAGAATCGACACTTTTGTTGCCGATAATCGGCACTTTGGCATCTAGCACATTAAACACTTGCTTAGCGGCAGACTGCGCCAACATACCTGCATGCATCAAGGATCGAAGTTCACGCAACGGTTTAAAGACTTCAACACCCAGCAGCAAGATTAACAGTAAGCTGTCGAAAGACATTGAGCCTTCACTGACACGGTAGGCGGAAAATGCTAGCGCCGAAGCGGCCCCTAAGGTGATACCTATATCGGTAATGCCCCGCGCCAGAGAATTGGTCGCCATCACCCACATCGTGGTTTGAAACAAGTCGTGGGCTTTACTGGCCAGTTTAGCTTCTCGCGCTTCACTTTGGCCAAAGGCTTTTAAAGTAACCATGCCCTGCAGTGCATCTAAAAACTCCGAGGCAAACGCCTTGTAAGCCCTGGAGCGATGCATTGAATTGGCACTGTCCCAGCGCTGAAAGATACTCGGGGCGAACAAGGTAAACAACGAGGCCACCAGTAACAAGCTAGCCACAGGCAAATCAATTTGCGCGACTATTGCAAAGATCACCAATGGCGTCACCGCCGCGACAAATAGCTGTGGTAGATAGCGGCCGAAGTAGATTTCTAACTGCTCTACCCCCTCTACCGCGGCGTTACTGATTTCACCGCTGCGCCTGCTGGCAAAGTATGCTGGGCCTAAGTTGACCATTTTATCAAACAGGCTGGTGCGCAACTGCTGTTGCACGGTAGCAGCAGTGCGATGGGTCAGCATCAGCCGTTGATATTCCCACAGTGAGTAGCCGAGCATAGTAGCGAGAGTTCCCAGCGCCAGCGGCCAGATCTCTGTCAGCCCCGCGCCACTAATCACTTTTGCGATTAACCAACCGAGCAGTAACAATCGGCAAATACCGATCACAGAACCTATTAAGCCCATCAGCACTGAACCGAGAATTTTCGGCCGAACAGTGTCTGTTAAGGACCACAACTTACGATTAAAATACATTTTCCACTCCTAGCTTGTAGTGGTATTTATCTGCGGATAAATACCTATCGATACTCATAGGGAAACACTAAAAACTACAAATGGCTTGGGAGATAACACCCCTGGCTGGAAGTTTCATTATGAGTACATTAGCGGCAAAAACCAATAAATAGCTTTTGCACTGAATTATTTTCACCGGACCAGCTTACTCTTAATGAATTTGTATAGCTCTCGACTATTCTTTATACTGACTGTTCATTTTTGAATAGCAGGCTATGATATGCAATTTGACTGGGATGATCTGAAAATCTTTTTGAGCATTTGTGAACATGGCAATTTATCTTCTGCCTCCCGAGCACTTAAAGTAAGTCAGCCCACTGTCGGCAGAAGGCTTAAAGCGCTGGAGCAGAACATGGGGACTAAGCTGTTTGATCGCCTTCCCGACGGCATGCTGCTAACAGTGCACGGCCAGCAATTGATACCGCTGGCGCAAAATATGGAAACGGCCGCCAGCGCTGTACACAGACACCAGGCCAGTTTCTCAGCGGAGATCAAAGGCACAGTGCGAATCTCCATGTACGAGCACATTGCCAAATTTTTGCTGCCGCAACTGCCAGCGCTGCGTAAAAAATGCCCCAATATCGACATTGAGCTGGCCATCGCCCACAACGCCGCCAACTTGTCTAAGCGCGAGGCGGATCTGATCATCAGAGAATGTCTACCCGATATCCCCGACATCATCGCCAAAAAACTTGGCCACCATCACTACGCGGTTTACGGCAGTAGAGCATACATCCAACAGCAACCATTGGCACTGACTAAAGAGCGCTACCAAGCTTGCGACTGGGTCAGCTATGACGATGATCACATCAGGTTCAATGGCCAGCAGTGGCTGCGCAAACAGCTCGGAAAGCGCTTGCCGGTAATTCGCAGCAACAACGGCGTGGTGATTCTGGATGCGATTGTCGCCGGTGCCGGTTTAGGGGTGCTGCCCTGTTTTGTCGGCGATATGCAAAGCACTTTGCAGAAACTGGAGACCATTGAAGATGTCAGTTCAAATTTGTATTTGATGGTACACCGGGACATGCGCCAGTCACCCGCAGTACGCTTAATGTTGGAGGCGCTGCTAGAAGTATTCGCCGAACACAAAAGCACTTTGCACGGCCTGCAACATATACCAGCAGCTGTTATTGCTGAGCAAACACCCCCACAGCGGCTCAATTGAGCGGCTGTTTATGCGTGTTTAGGGCGCCCGCCATAGAGTAAAAACAAACCGCTGATGATCACTAACAATCCACCGCCATAGGCATAAGCATCAGGTAATTCAGCGAAAAACAGCCAGCCGAGTAAGATAGCCCAAAAGATCTGACTGTACATAAAAGGTGCGACAGTGCTGGCAGTGGTATATTGATGCGCCGCTATAATCAAACTGTGCGCCACCCCACCAAAAAGGCCGATAGAGAGCAGCGCCAGCCATTGATAAATCCCCTCTGGCATCTGCCAGTAGAAAGGCACTACAGCACTGCTGACCAGAGCGCCGATCATCGCCGTATAAAAGAGTGTCACCGACAGTGGATCTGTACCTGCCAACTTGCGGGTAATGACGTTGTAAAACGCGGTACAGCAAGCGGCACCAAACACCAACAAGCCTCCCAGTAACATCGATTCATCACCACCACCACCACCGGGCCTGACGATAACAAGAGTACCAGCAAAGCCCAGACCGATCGCCAGCAAGGTCGACAGCCGTACTTTTTCCCCCAGTAACAGCACCGAAACAATGATCACCAGCGCTGGAACGGTGAAGAATATCGCCGTTGCCTCGGCCAGGCCGATCAAGGTCAGTCCATAAAAAAACAGCGCGGTATCTATCAGCAGTATCAGCGAGCGCAGTACTTGCATAGGCAAATTACTGGCTTTAAAAATACGCTGACCATAACGGGGCCAGAGTACTATCAACATCAGCAACAAGTGACCGGTATAGCGCGCCCAAACTACTTGTGGAATAGGCAGGAATTCGCCCAGATATTTGGCAAATGCCTCTTGCACTGAGATAAAGGCCATAGCCCCTAACATGCAGATAATGCCCCGCGAGTCCTGTGTCATCATGCAGCGCTACCGATATAAATCATCCTTGAATGCAAAATCATCCTCCCACAAAGCCAATAGTCAAGCAGACCGATCAGCAAAACATTTTTTAAAACAATAGGCTAGTCATTTTTTCTAACAATTACTCTCAAGCCTGGCTGTTATCGGGCGGGGTATAGCAGAGTGAGTAGCAGCTAAAGCCATAATCCCGCATGCTGGCAGAACTTATTTCTGCTATGATCCGCATTTTTCTCCCAGGTATTCCCCTTGTTTGTAGATCTTCAATTAAAGTCCATTGCCAGGCTTGCTGTTTTATTGTTAGTAGTCACCGCCGGGCTGTACTCGTCAATAGCGACAGCACAGATAAAAGGGGGGATAGATTTGGAAGCAGTGATGAAACAGATGCGTTTTGAATATACTCAGGCGATGAAAACCGACTCTGCAGAAAAGTTTAATCAACACATTACTGAATTTAAAAAACAGCTAAAAATAGCCGTGACATTCCCCTTTAACAAAGAGCGAAAAGCTAAAGCTTTAGAGGGGTTGGACAAAGTGGCGGTTGCACTAAACGCGGTACAATTGCCGGTTAATGCCGAGAATCTAGCCCAGAGCAAACAAGCTCTGTATGTGATCGATGATTTGCGCAATGATTATCACGATAAAAAGCCCAGCTTGTGGCAGAGATTTATTGCGCTGATATTTGCTGGGGACGACAGCCAGTTGTTACCGTTCTAGTTGTGTGGCAACTGCACGCTTAATACCACAGAGCAGAGCCGCTCTGTGGGCTAAACTATTATCTGTCTGTTTAGTAGGCCGCTGTCACTGAAAACTCTACCAGTAAGTCAGGCCTGGCCATTCTCGCTTCAACACAGGCCCGTGCCGGCTTAGGGCAGTCGCTAACCCAGACATCCCAGACGGCGTTCATAGCGGCGAAGTCTTTCATATCGCGCACATAAATAGTCACAGATAACATCTGCTCTTTACTGCTGCCCGCCTGGGCTAATAACTGTTGCACTTTCACCAGGCAGCGCTGTGTCTGCTCAGTGATGTCCCAGTCTGGGTCACAGGCCGTTTGCCCGCACAGGTAGACAGTGTGGTTGTGTTTAACGATGCGGCTCATGCGCTCGGTGGAATCTATTCGCTCTATACTCATGTTATTTTTACCTAGCACTGTTGTCGTTTAATTGTTGCTCTAGCTTTGCCATGCGCACTTCCAGCGCTTCAACTTTCTGGCGGGTTCTGGTCAATACCGCAGCTTGGGCATCAAACTCGTCTCTGCTGACCAGATCTAGCTTTGCCAACGCGCTTTGCAGCAAACTTTTAATCTGTTCCTGCCCCGGTAGCTCCCCGCCTTTAGGCAAATTATTCACCAGTGATGAGAACTGTTGCGATAAGCCTTCGATGAATTTTTCGTTCATAACAGATGTCCTTTAATAACGGCCATTAATATAGTGCGCGCAGTATAACACAGCCTAAGGTGCTGCAAACTGCCCCAATTGGGTGCGCAACAAAAGCGCACCAACAAAGTGCATGCCTTTAGTTTAAGCTGGCCATTTTAGCGCAGTCAATTGCGATCACAAGCATAAGGCATTGTTTTATCTTGTTTTAAAAAACTGGCACGGTATTCGCTATAGACCCGTCAATGAACTAAATTATTTTTTAATGACTGGAGAAATTTATGGAGTCAATTGTTAGCGAGTTAAGTGCTGACCTCACTCAACTACGGTATGCCCTAGATACATTTTACTTTTTGATCTGTGGCGCCCTAGTGATGTGGATGGCAGCGGGCTTTGCCATGTTAGAGGCCGGCTTAGTAAGATCCAAAAACACCACTGAGATACTGACTAAAAATATCTCTCTCTACGCCATCGCTTGTACTATGTACCTGCTCTGCGGCTATGAGATCATGTACAGCTCACCAGAGGGTGGTATTTTCCCTAACTTCGGCTCACTAATAGGGGCAGAAAACGAAGTGGACGCGGTCATCGGCGGTGGTGATGACGCCCCTTACTATTCAGCTCGCTCAGACTTCTTCTTCCAGGTGGTGTTTGTCGCCACTGCGATGTCTATCGTTTCAGGTGCTGTTGCCGAGCGAATGAAGTTAACTAGCTTCCTGCTATTCACTGTCGTAATGACCGCTGTTATCTACCCGGTTAGTGGCTACTGGACTTGGGGCAGCGGCTTCCTCTCAGAAGCGGGTTTCTCAGACTTTGCAGGTTCTGGCATAGTGCACATGGCCGGTGCGGCTGCTGCCCTTGCAGGGGTGTTATTACTCGGCGCGCGCAAAGGAAAATACGGCGCTAATGGAAAAATTAATGCCATCCAAGGTGCCAACCTGCCACTGGCAACATTAGGTACCTTCATTCTATGGCTGGGCTGGTTCGGCTTTAACGGTGGCTCTGAACTTAAATTGTCGGATGTCGGTGAAGCAAATGCCGTGGCACAAGTTTTTGTCAATACCAACGCTGCTGCTGCTGCAGGCGTCATAGCTGCACTACTTACCGCGAAATTGTTATTCAATAAAACTGACTTAACCATGATTCTTAACGGAGCACTGGCAGGCTTAGTGGCTATCACTGCAGACCCACTGTCACCTACAGCTCTGAGCTCTGCAATGATCGGCGCCGTAGGCGGCGTATTAGTGGTGTTTGCCATCATTGGCTTAGACAAACTGCGCATCGATGATCCGGTGGGTGCCATTTCAGTCCACGGAGTCGTGGCAATCTGGGGACTGTTAGCTGTGCCATTGAACAACGCCGATGCCACTTTAAGCGCTCAGCTATTCGGTATTGTGGTGATCTTTGGCTGGTGTTTCGGCGCAAGCTTAGTGATCTGGAAACTGCTGCAAGTCACAATTGGTATCCGTGTCAGTGAAGAGGAAGAGTTCCTGGGCAGCGATATTGTTGAATGTGGTATGGAAGCCTACCCGGAATTCAAAAAATAAAAGCTTAGACATTAGTATATTAAAGGATCGCATCCTGTGTTTGTCAGCTTAAAGCCAGTATACTTAGGCCGGTTTATAACGGCCTAAGTCTCTACTTAAGTCTACACTTTAGAATACAAACTAAAGTACTGCCGCAAAGGCACAATGCGATCCGACCTAAATGAAGGAGATAGATATGAAATTAGTCACAGCTGTGATTAAGCCGTTCAAACTTGACGATGTACGTGAGGCACTTTCCGAGATAGGAATCCAGGGCATCACAGTAACCGAAGTCAAAGGTTTTGGTCGCCAGAAAGGTCACACTGAGCTCTACCGTGGCGCTGAATATGTGGTAGATTTTCTACCTAAAGTGAAGCTCGAAGTTGCTATCGACGACAGCATGTTAGATCAAGTGATTGAAGCTATCACAGAGACCGCCAACACCGGAAAAATTGGTGACGGTAAGATATTTGTCTCAGCCCTTGAGCAGATTATCCGTATCCGTACCGGTGAAACCGGGTCAGATGCGATCTAAGTAACAGTTTATCAATAAGAGTCGCTGGCAGTTGCCGTGACTCTCATTTTCCTCACACCAACTCAACTCCCCCGACACCGCTATTTTTAAAACTTAGTTAAAAAATGCCTGCTGCTACTCGCCGCAAAACCGTCATCATCTTCTGCCCATTCTACAAGCTTATCTATAGCGCTACTAAGCCCTCTCTGGCACAAAGCCGCAACAAGCACAAAAAGACTCCATATTGAGACAAAACTATTTATATTTCTAAATATGTTACTGTTTTGTGACGATATTCATCTGCTATTCGACGACTTTGTAACAGTATGAGCGTCCGGATACAGGGAGACCCCGATTAGCTATACAAGGACTGTTTTTACCTGGCTATAAAAAAAACAATATTAAGCAAGATTATGACATCTGTAGAAGATGCATCGTAAGACGGCAAAAATAGATCTTTGATAGTGAGAACATCATGAATAACAAAACATTTTCCAGCTTTTTTTGGCGGCTGATTTTGCCATTGATAGGCTTTTTACTGATCGTCTGTGTCGCCCTGCTGTACATGATCCCAACTTTGATCAACAGCAACGGTCAGCAACAAGCAGTGCAAACCGGCCTGAGCATCGTTAATCAGTACAAAGTTTTAAGGGCTTACTACAGCAAGAACGTGATCAGTAAAGCTTTAAAAAATGGCTTAGCTCCCTCTATCCACCATCGGGAAATGGACAATGGTATTCCGCTCCCCGCCACCATGATTTATGATTTAAGTGAGCAGCTATCGCACTCCGATATGGCGATAAATCTATATAGCGGCCTGCCCTTTCCCAACCGTGCATCCAGAGTGCTAGACAGCTTCCAACAACAGGCATGGGACTCTTTACGCGCTAACCCAGATCAGGTTTTCTCCAGAATCGAAGAAAATTCTCAAGGTATTTTTGCCAGAGTCGCTGTCGCCGATAAACTCGCCGCTCAAGGCTGTGTCAATTGCCACAATTCACGTCCGGATACACCCAAGCGCGACTGGAAGCTCGGGGATGTACGAGGGGTTCTGGAAGTCACTATTAATCTCGACCAGCAATATCAGGCCAGCAACTTACTCGGCTGGAAAGTGGTGGGAACTATCTTTATAGCGCTGATATTATTGGTGCTGTTCTTAGCGGCTATATATAAAAAGCGCGTGCAAATACATTTATCAGCGATTATAGGCTCCAGCAGGCAACTTGCTGCAGGCGATTTAACCCATCAAATGGCCGCCGATGGGGAGCATGAAGCTGCAAAAATTTCAAAAAGCATTAACCAGTTAACTAATTCTTTGACCAACACATTAAATGCAGTGCAAGTGGCATCAGACCATGTCACTGACACTACTGCTGTATTAACCAGTTCAGTGCGAGCCACTGAGTACGGCGCCCAATCACAGAGTGAAAATACTGCACAGATGGCCAGCGCTATCAGCCAGACGTTAGCCTCATTAACAGAAGTAGGGCGTGACATCCTACTGACCAAAGAAAACGCTGAGACCGCTAACAGCGCGGTGTCTGATGCCAACCAGCAAGTCAATTTAACCAATAACCAAATGCATGATCTCACCTCTGAAATCAAACGGGCTAACGACATTATCAACAAGCTGCAGAGCAGCAGTGAAAGTATTGGCAATGTAGTAAATGTTATTCAATCTATCTCTAAACAAACCAACCTGTTGGCCTTAAACGCTGCCATTGAAGCGGCCCGCGCCGGAGAGCAGGGACGAGGATTTGCCGTGGTAGCCGATGAAGTACGAACTCTGGCTGGTCGCACACAAAACTCAACCCAGGAGATTCAGGAGATAATCAACCAGCTACAATCCGGGGTTACAGAAGCCGTTACTGTGATGGCTAATGGACTAGAAACCGCGGAAAATTGCGTGCAGCAAACCCATTTAAGTACCCAGTCACTGGCTTTGATTGCAGATTCAATCGATGTAGTCAGCAAAAATGCCGACCAGATAGCGACAGCCACCGAAGAGCAAACTATGGTGCTAAACGAAATCCAACAAAACTCTAAAAACATCGCTGAGGCCGCCAGAACTGCTGAAGAAGAAGCACATAAAAACTTACAGCAGTGCCAGATGTTAGCAACGCAAAGCATCGCCATGAACGATTCCCTGGCTACCTTCAAAATTAAGTAGCAAGTAACAAACTACCTTTAACAGCAAGTTAAAGGTAGTTCTAATCTGTTGCTTCAATATAGAGCCGCCTGAATCTCTGATGCAAATATTCATGATTTAACATTAAAGAAGCCCAACTGTTTAAACCTTGTCCCTTTGTCATTTTCAGACAAAAAATTGACTGCTAGCACTCTGACTACAACCGCTGTTTTTTTTATCCTAACTGTATTAACTAATACAGGGCAGCCAGATGCGCTTTCTCAGCCGAAAATTTTCCTTCAGCAAGTCTTACCCCAATGATTTGGTAAGCCGCTACGATAGAGTTGCAGCCAACTGGCATGTCTCTTTACAAGCCAATCACCACATCAGCGGCTATCAACAAGTTATCGACGAAGCTATCAACTGTTTTCAGTTTGACCTTGTCTCTGCCTTTCTATCTGTATTAGATGCAGGCGCCGGAACAGCCGGTTTTTCGCTGGCCCTTGGTAAGCGTCTTCATCGCGAACTAACCTTTGATTTGCTCGACCCATCCCCAACGATGCTCAATATAGCTCAACAACAACTGCACAATCGTGGTTATAGCTGCAAGTTAATTCACGGGGTGATTAACGTACTGCAACACTCCCGAAAGCGCTATGACCTGATTCTCTGTGACCACGTTATTGAACATTGCGCCGATGGGCATGCAGCATTGCAGACACTTTTCCGCGTAATGAGCGACAACGGAATAATCATTCTGGCGGTCAGCAAACCACATTGGTGCACCCGATTAATCCAACTGACCTGGGGCCATCAGGCAAAAGCAAATGCAAGCTTTATTATGATGCTGCACAGTGCGAGATTTAGTAGAGTTTTTGCCACCTGCTTTAAAAAAGGCCCAACAAAATTAACCAGCTATGGCTATTTTGCCAACAATTCATAAACCCGCTAAAGGATACAACAATGATAATCACCCATATTTTTTGTCAGTTTTCTGAGACTCAAGTCAACAAGGCCGTACGCTCTTTGCAGTTAGTCAGAGATGAAGTATTGGCGACAGATAAGTGCCACACCTACCAAATACATGACACACCAGGCCACAATGGCGCGGTCTTTATCTGTCAGACCTGGAGCGATCTGGCGGCTTTTGATGCGTATCGGGACAGTGACTTATTTGCTAATATGATTAGCGAAGTAAAACCTATGATGAGTGCCGCGCCTAAGACAGACGTATTTGAGGCCAAGCTTATAGCTTAGTCATATTCCCCGGGGAAGCCTTTGAACGACTTTGAAAATAGCAATGCACTCTGAAATACCCGCCTATTGCTTCAATAGCAGCTTCCCCGCCAGCCCGGCAAACAAAATGCAATTTGACCGGCACTATCTGCTGTACTGCGCCAAAGGTGTGTTACGTCTTGAGGCAGAGGACCGCTACTGGATACTACCGCCCTCGCGCGCGCTCTGGATTCCTGCAGACACCGCTATTGAGATCGAAATCAGCCATCCAGTAGAGTGCTGCTCGGTGCTCTTTGCAAAAGATTTTATCCATTCGACTTTCAGTCGCTGTCAGGTTTTAACGCTGCCTAATGTCGTCAAAGAAATGATACTGCACAGCCGAAAGTGGGGCCCGGATGGCACTGAATTTAACCCTAGTGCCGAACACTTTTTCCAGTCAATCGCACATTTGTGCGCCGAACTAAAAGACCTGCCCAGCGAACTGTGGATCCCCAAAGGACAGTCGAAAAAGATCCAGCAGGCTCTACAATACACCCAAAAAAACCTCTCCCAGCCCATTACATTTACCGACATCGCCAAACACACAGCGACAACAGAGCGCTCCCTAGCCAGAGCCTTCAACCTGGAAACCGACATGACCTGGAGCCAACTACTACGGCATATGCGTATGATTCAGGCGATTGAACTACTGAGCAACTTAGACTTGCAGATGATCACTATCAGCCTGGAAGTAGGCTACCAATCCCTCAGCTCTTTCAACCGCGCATTCAAAGACTTTACCAGCCTGACCCCAAGGGAGTTTCGCAGCGAATATTATCCCTGATATCTGTAACTACAAATACTGGAGAACAACGCAAGAAATTGCAGATTATAATCAAAGAATTATAAGTCACTTAGCCTGTACAAGTTCAATTGGAAGATTAAATATATAGTTCGTTATTTTTGCAGAATTTCGATACCTATCTTAATTTTACTAACGAGCTTATTTGCACGTTCTAATTTTGCAAAGCATCGCGATGATTACAGATAACAGTCTTATTTTGGATCTAGTTTTCTCACTGAAAATTTCAATTTACTCAACATTTCAATATGACATCTTTTTAAATTACAAGATACTTGTAATGGAGCTCCACTTTTGAGACTTTAGTAGATTGTTTGGAGTCATGCTGAAGAAACTAGCTCTCTGACTATGCTTTGTGTTCAAGCTTTTGTTGATCTTATAAGGATATTTTATGTCGCTTAGAAGTAGTGCGAATTCAATGCAATTACAGGAAGGCACTGGAAATATCTTAGCCATGATTCCATGCGGTGATTTTATCGAAATGTTTAAAATCGATAAAAGTTTTCGTGTTCAAACTCCAGCTGGAGTTGACCCTGATGGACTAAACCCTAACGCGCCTTGGACAGCCTCAATAGCAAGTGACATAGGTTCCATGAATAAAATAGTCGCCAGAGTATTTATCCAATCTTATGAAATAATTCAACCAGGCCTAATTAAAACCCATCGAGATATCAATTCAATCACTTTGCTTTTGCATAAGTGTAAGGAAGCTTTATTAGCATGTGAAAATGAAGCAAATCAAGTTATTGAAAATATTAATGCCATAATTATCGACGCCGACAAAAAGAGCCTGTCGTCAGATAACCAAACTATTAGCTTAAACCCATTCCCACATGTATCAAATTTAGATTCTAAATGCGGTAGCTTTTTGATTTTTGCAAACAGAGCAATCAAATATATATGTGAATTACCGAGCTATTTTATCGATCTTGATGGACAAGACAGTAACTTTGACCATCTTCTAAAACGAATTAAGAAGACAGAAGGAAGTGATTCCAATCTACTTAGCTTTATTGATGAGAATGCAGACGCTGTTAGATACTTAATAGAACTACGAAACTTCCACGAGCACCCGAAGAAAAAAAGAACAATAATTCAAAATTTCAAATTGCTACCAAACATGAAAATACACACCCCGGTTTGGGGGCTTGACAAAAATGAGCTCCATCCAATCAAAGAAAGTATGATAAATGCAGTTAATTTCCTAACAGAATTAGCTGAAGCAATGTTTATCCAGTTAGTTTTATCATCAGAGAGTATCTGTCCTGTTGTAATGGAAGAAATAACAAATATTGAAAAAAGCATGCCAATAAAATACCGTTTATCAATTGATAGTTCTAAAATTGGATTAAAATGAAGTCTGACGGTTTCGCTTGAACATCAATATTAATTTCTTACACGTTAAATCATGCTCTTTTAAAATTCACCCAATATATGAATGACAAATACACGGGTAAGGCTATAAGGGCTGCACTGTTTAAACGGAGCTACCGCTCCCTTATATTGTCGCCGAAGCTTTTTATTATATTGGCGAAGCGTAGCGACAGGACGTCGCGTAGAGCGAATGGGGCAGGATGCCCCTGATGAGCGGCTGTCAATTTAATCAAAAGCGTAGGAGTAGTCGACAATATCGGGTGCCTTTTCTCTTTGCTTACTTTATCTTTGGGCAAGCAAAGAGAAAGTCAGTCGACAACGTCGAAATTTCTTTAATCTTTTGATTTTTAAACTTTAAAATAAAAATCAGTTTAATCTTTTTGTTCTTTTTACTAAATGAAAAACCTACAAACTACTGGGCAAAAGAATGAGAGAAGGCGTAAACGCACTGCGCGGTAGCTGCAAAAGCTACGCTTTTAAAACGCAGCTACCGCCCCGCTATTTTGCTAACCGCATACTGAGTGTCACCCGCAACCCACTGGGTTCAACATTCTGCACCTGCAGCCCACCCTGTAAGCCCTGCATTGCCTGTCGGGCAATCCCCAACCCTAAGCCGTGCCCATCCACATTAGTATCTAACCTAAAAAACGGATCACACAACTTAGCCAGTGCATCTTCTGGAACTCCCGGGCCATTATCTTCAACAATAATCTGCAAACTATCGGCATCCGGATTAACCAGGCGAACGCTGATGTTAGTCTCTGTACTCGTGTGCTTCAGGCTATTGCCCAGCACATTTCCCAGGGCTCTCTCCAACAGCGGTACTGAACCCAGTGCCTGGGTATTTACAGTATCGGCTACTTGTAGTTCGATCTGCCGCTGTCCCTGACTAAAACGGATATCAGCCAGTAGCTTATCTAGCAATGCACTTACCTCAATACTAGAACAGACATGCTCTTGCTGCTGTAATTTGGCCAGCGACAACAGCTCATCTATCAACAGTGATAAGCGCTGACATTCCATTTGAATGCGATTAACCGCCGGATGCCCTTCACCTATTTGTTGCTCAACAATACCACTGGCGGCCATCAACCTCGCCAGCGGTGCCCGCAGTTCATGGGAAACGTTCTGGAACAGCTGCTGCTGGCCGATTAATGTATTTTCCACGTATTCGGCCAGCTGATTAAACTCGCGGGCGAAATCGCCAATTTCATCGCCCCTGCCGAGCAACTTATCGGCTATGCGCACACTGAACTCGCCGCTCTTTAAGCGCTGCACATACTGACGCAACTTATTCATCGGCCGCACTACGATAGCACTGACGATAAAACTGGCGATGGTGGAACTCAGTAGTATCAGCAGCGCCTGTACCGAGAGAATGAAGCCCTGCCAGCGGGCCAGACTATTACGTGGCGGCTTGATAAAATAGGCCACTTGATAGTCCTGACCGGAAATTGAAGTAACCTGTAGCTGTATTTTTTCTCCCGGGGGTTGCTCGCCACCTAAAATTTGTCGCCCCTGGTGATCGTAAATTTGTATGGGCGGCATGCCCGGTCGCTGCATGGGCCAGCGCCCCTCCCGATGCTGATTAACATTCTGATGCAGCTGCTGTATTCTCTGGCGGTATTTAGGATTACCCTCATAGCGCTCCAGAAAACGCTCTACTTGTAAGCGTACTTGAAACTTTGCTTTAGATTTATAATTATCTTCCTCTGCCAGCTCCCCGATCACTACTACAGTCACCATCATGACCATGAAACTGGACAACCAAAGCGATATAAATACTTTCCAAAACAGCGTGTTAAGTCTAAACATTGTTTGCCTTGGCAGCTTTATCAGCAAGCCCCTGAACAAACAAATAACCCTCACCACGGACTGTCTTTATCAGCTCAACGCCGTTGTTTAAGGCCGCCAGTTTTTGTCGAACCCTGCTTAAATGCACATCGATAGATCTGTCGTAAGCGGTCAGCTGCCGGTGCAGTACTTTTTCAGTTAATACACTTTTACTGACCACTACTCCCGGCTGCAGCATTAATTGATGCAGTACATTAAACTCGGCGCTGGTTAACTCTAGCAATTGCCCCGCCACTTGCACTTCGCGGGTTGACGGGCTGAGGACAACACCCATCAGCGCTATATTATTGTTTCCGGGCTTGGTCACAGCCTGCTGCTGGCTTCTGCGCAAAACCGCTTTGATCCGCGCCAGTAATTCCCGTGGATTACAAGGTTTGGCCAGGTAGTCGTCCGCGCCCATCTCCAGTCCCAGGATACGGTCGATATCGCCGCCTTTACCGGTGAGCATAATTACCGGCAAGGTAATTCTTGGTCTGAGTTGCTGTAGTAGCTCTAAGCCAGACATGCCGGGCATCATGATATCAAACACTGCTATGTCAAAGTTTTTACTCGATTCTAAAAGCGCTAGTGCCTGCTCCCCACTATCGGCGATAGTCGTGATCAACCCCTCATAGTTTAAATATTCGGATAGCAGAGCGGTCAGCTCCCTGTCGTCGTCTACTAGTAATAACTCTACTTGCTGCATTAGCGCACCTGTCCTAATCTTATTTACACACATTATAACTAGCTTAAACCTACCAGCGATGCTCTTTACACAACTTTACACTAACGCAACCCTACTTAGCATTTAGTTATTGCAAACTAGTTGTGTCAATTAGATAACGCCCTATCAGGAGCACAATCATGAACAAAAGCATTATTACTTTTATCGCCGCCCCAGCCATGTTGTTACTTAGTACCCTTAGCACTGCTAATTCAGAGGAGCAAAACCAGCAGGGTTTCAACCCCCAGCAGCAGTCTGAATTCGGTCGCCGCGATAATCAGCGCGGAGCTAATATGGAGCAAAAACTGCAGATGCTCACCGAAAAGCTCTCCCTGACAACTGAGCAACAGGCAGAAATAAAGGCACTTTTTGAAAAACAACAAGAGACTCGCAAAGCATCCGGCGAACAGCGCAAGGCATTGCACCAAGCGATTAGAAACTTAGACGTCAATGCGGCGGATTACGCCGAGAAGCTAGCGGCAGTTAAACAACAAGCGGGACTTTCAGCGGGAAATAAAATCCAGCAGATGATGTCCACCAGACAGGCAATGCAGGAAATATTAACCCCTGAGCAGCAGGAGCTGATGAAGCAGATGAAAGGCGAAAAGCGCGGTAAAAAAGATCGTCAGGGTGAAGAGCCAGCAGATGCAACTTCTTAAGCATTTTTTGTCGACAGTTTACACGGCTGGCTAACAGGCATAAAAAAGGGCGGATATCCGCCCTTTGATCTTCACAGAGTCAGTTAACTGTCCATCAGGTCAGGGATTAACTAACTCCGGGCCCATGATGGCGTACGGCAGCGCGGTTGATAGCGAAGGTACGTAAGTAACAATGATCAGGAAGAACATCAGTACTAACATGAAAGGCGTCGCCGCTTTAACGACTTTAGACAAACTCATACCGGTAATCGCGGAAGTCACAAACAAGTTTAGACCAATAGGCGGAGTGATCATGCCTATTTCCATGTTTACCACCATGATGATGCCCAAGTGAATCGGGTCTATACCCAGCTTCATGGCGATAGGAAAAACGATCGGCGCCACGATTAATAACAGTCCCGAAGGTTCCATAAACTGCCCGCCAATCAACAGCAAGATATTCACTGCGATCAGGAAAGTAAACCAGTTAAAGCCAACCTCTAACATCCACTCAGTAACCATCTGCGGAATCCGCTCTTCTGAGAGAGTATGAGCAAATAACAGGGCGTTAGCGATGATAAACATCAACATCAAGGTAGTTTTAGTACCTGCCAACATCACCTCTCTGGTCTCTCTGCTATATATCACCGGGAAGAACATCTTAACGATTAGCAGTAAATTCCTGCTCCATACTGGCAGTCCCGCCAACACCGTTTGCAAAACACCAGTGTTCAATTGAGCACCGCGTTTATAGATATAGAATACGGTTAGCAGCAAACTTAGCGGCCCACCCCACAAGGCTCTGTCAGCGGCAGTGGTTGTCGACTCTGGTCCCGCTGTGGCAAAAAATGACATGATCATCCATACCATAAAGAAAGACAGGCCATACACGGTACCGTTGAAGCCTACTTTAGCAGTCGGGGAATCGGTTTCACTGACCCAGCGAATGCCTTTTAGCGGGCCCATGTCCCGGTAGACAAAGAGGGCGATCAATATCGAGTAGATCGCTGCGACCGCAGCAGCTTCTGTCGGGGTAAAAGCGCCACCGTAGATGCCGCCCATAATAATGACTATTAAAAATAGCCCCCAACCTGCTTCCTTGCCGCCTTGCACAATAGCGCCAAAGCCTCTCCAGGGCTCGGAAGGTAAATTTTTAATCCGCGCTACCACGTATATAGCCAGCATTAACATGCTGCCCGCCAATATCCCGGGGATAACTCCCGCTAAGAACATCCGCCCCACGGAGACGTCAGTGGCCGATGCATAGACGACCATCACAATTGACGGTGGAATCAAGATGCCCAAGGTACCGGCATTGGCAATAATCCCCGAGGCAAACTCTTTTGAATAACCTACCTGACGCATCCCGACTATCGCGATACTACCAATTGCCACGACTGTTGCCGGTGATGAGCCGGACAGTGCCGCAAACATCATGCAGGCCAATACTGAAGCCATCGCCAGACCGCCGCGAAAATGGCCGACACAGGCAATCGCAAAGTTGATTAAGCGCTTGGCCACCCCGCCGGTGGACATAAATGACGAGGCTATTATAAAGAAGGGGATTGCCAGTAATGTATAGTGCTGACCTGCTCCAAACAGTGATATAGCAACTGAAGTAAGTTTTGCATCTGTAAAAAAGGTGATGAAAAGTATTGATGATAATCCCAGTGAGATGCCTACTGGCAAACCCAAAAAGAGTAGCGTCAGTACCAATCCAAATAAAATGAGTGCTTCCACGGATAAGTCCTTAAATTTATGCTCTACAGAGACTATTGATCTTTTAAGATGTCTTTATTTTCTTCAACGAGCTCTTGGCCTTCGTGCCCACTGATCAACATACGACGCTTACCTGTATATATATCGATAAAAGCTTGTCCAGAGCGGTACACCAGTAACGCTAAGCTAATGGGCAGTACTACCAGTGCTAACCAGCGATGAAACCTAGGTTGCAAGCCAAACAGTTCCTGCATAAATACCGGGTAGCGAATTTCTTCTACGCCTATGCCTATCTTGTACATTTTTGCCCAGTATTCGATGGCGCCACCGCGTACATCAACTCCCAGCATGTTCAACCAGACTGAATCCAGTAAGATTAAGCCATAAAACATACTGCCGAGAGCTCCGATCAGGGCCATAATTCTGGTGACCGGCTTGGCAACTGCGTTGAGTACTATATCTACCCCTATGTGCAAGCCGGTTTTAATGCCATAGCTCATGCCTAATAAGATCAGCCATGAAAAAGCCAGGGTGTTAAATTCCAGCGCCGCTGACCAGCCTGAGTTAAAGCCATGACGGGCGACTACCTGACCAAAGGAGACCAGCATAATAGCGGTGATAATAACGACGAGTATGTTCTCTTCCGCTCGATCGACCATCTTTGGAAACTTACGTTCCAATAACCAAATGATAACGATTAAGATTAAGAGGTAAATATGAGGCCAATAAGCCATGTAAAACTCTCCTGCCAGTAAACAAATAAACCAGCCAATAAACTCAAATTACTGTTATGTCTATGATTACAGGTACGCTAAAGCTATACCTATGAATGCAAAATAAGGTGTGAAATTTATAGGGTTAGGGATCTATTGTGCGCCCGATAAGCGCTAGGGGCAAGTTAGCGCTGTAACTTGCCCCAGGTAGTGCGAAGATTGAGCAGCGGTTGTAACTGTACTCAATCTATTGGCACTGGTTATGCACCAGCAGCTGTTTTGATTAGCTCGGCACCGATATCTTTCTCAAACTGCTTCCATACTGGCTTCATTGCATCAACCCAAGCAGCACGCTGCTCATCAGTTAATACGTTGATCTTACCGCCAGCTTTAAGAATGTTTGCTCTGTTAGCAAGCTCTTTAGCTTTAACATTCTGGTTAGCTTCCTGAGTCACTTCGTCGGCAATTTTCAAGAACTGCTTGCGAACGTCGGGCTCTAAACCGTCAAGGAATTCATTAGAAGTCATGAACAAGTAAGCCAGTAACTGGTGGCTGGTCTCAGTCACAGAGTTCTGTACTTCGAAGAATTTCTTAGTGTAGATGTTAGACCAAGTGTTTTCCTGACCATCGACAACGCCAGTCTGTAGCGCACCGTAAACTTCTGAAAATGCCATAGGTTGTGGAGAACCACCCATTGCAGCAATCATCGCCTTGGCAACGTCTGAAGCTTGAACGCGGAACTTCATGCCCTCAGCATCTGTCGGTAGGATAAGCGCCTTGTTACCCGAGAAGTACTTCATACCAGACATCCAGTAACCCAGACCGACAAAACCAACGTCGTTCATTGCATTTAGCAACTCTTTACCGGCATCGGAGTTAGTGAAGCGGATAGCAGCATCCATGTCTTTAAACATGAAAGGAAGATCAAACACGCCGTATTGGCGAGTGTAAGAACCGAACTTAGAAAGTGATGGAGCCAAGATTTGCACGTCACCTAACAACAGCGCTTCAAGCTCTTTAGAGTCACCAAACAAGGTTGAGCTAGGGAAAACTTCGATGCACAACTTACCGTTCATCTCTTTGTTTACACGCTCAGCCAGTGAGTTTGCAGCAACTACTTTAGGGTGAGTGGTGCCACCTGTTACATGGCTCAATTTTGCAACGACTTCACCTGGATCACATTCAGATGCCGATGCCATTGATACGCTGAAAGCCAGCGTTAAGGCAGTTAGTGCTGTAGTTATTTTTTTCATTGGGTAAAACTCCGTATCGTTCTTATATTTAATTTTATTGTTTTTTGTATATAGCAAAAATAGTGCCACCTTTCAATTTTAAACCTATCTGCTTAATTTTAAAAGATTTTTAAATTACATCACTACAAGTCAATAGACCCAGGTATTCATAAATCGCAATTTTGGGTGAAATTAACCCGTAAATAATTGACAATGGGTGGAAACCCACCCAAAACACCTTTCCCTACTTCCAACTTCCTACTTCCTACTTCCTACTTGCGACTTGCGACTGATTTTATGCCTAAATTCAACAATCCAAATAAGCACACAGCGCCAGCTTTCTCGCCTGCACTGCTGACTTTTTAATCTCTCCAGTGCTTTTCATTACCCCGAGAATACCTTTCAACAACGGCTTTAACTTTCCCTTGTCCATCCCCGACTTGATCTTCGAGCTGTATAGTATTTTTAACAAGATGATATCCAGCCCGGTGAGTGAATCATTATGACTGCGATCATTAAAAATTGAGGGAAATACCGCATCCGAGTCGCGCAGCAAACCCAGTACTTGAGTGAGCTCTTCCACAATACAAGAAACTAACTTGGCGTGCATTCTAGCCTGGTCTACAGGTATATAGACCACAGCACTCTGGATTCTGCCACTGCTATTAGCCCGCATGGTCGCCAGACAGACCGAGCCCTTCAAGTACTTCAGGGTGGCTTTTCCAGAGGTTGCTTTCACTAGCGCAGGCAACTTCTGCTGCGAGGTAAAATAATAGCGAATATTCGCCCTATTACGGCTGCTAACTCTGGCGATATCCAATTGAGTAATGCTTCGCAAGTCTCTAATGTGCGCATTTAGCAGCTCATCATGCAATTTGCTATCTGCGACTTGATGTTCAACATAAATGCGAATCGGCTTGTTCCACTTCTGCACTATTAAGGGTGAATTTCCGTATTCACTGCCCAGTGCAATTTCATAAAAACTCTGAGTAATAAAGGTCGTTTTTTGCCACGCCTGGGCAGAAGCTGGTTGTATACCAGTAGCAACCCATACCAGCCATAACTTGCAGATAAGCTTAGCATTGGAACAGGCGAGTAAAAACTGTCTTCTAATCATCTTCAAACCATCTATAGATTGATTATTATTTTCAGGAAAGTACTAAGCAACAACTGGAGAAACCAAGTTACTCTCAGTACCTTACTCAGCATAATAGCAGTTGAAAAGATTTGCTGCTTAGCAAACAAAAGCCAATAGCGGATATTTAATCGCACTTTTATGAAATATAATTTACTTATAACTGAACCATTAGCACTTTTCGCAATCCCATTGTTTTACAACTCTTTACTCTAGCGTTTACTTTTTAGCCAAAAACCACAAGAGCGTATCAAGCACTATTAGTAAAATGAAAATAGAACCGATAAAGATTAAAAAAATAATCATCATCAGCTTACTAATGCTGGTTGTATCCCTGCAATCAATACAAGTACATGCACTGCTACTGAGCGCCGAGCAATCAGGGCACCCCGGTGGCTTGCTCACTCATCAGCACAATAGCCAGCAACTGCAACACCCCAGTCAAAAGATTAATAGCTTCACGGAACATTCGCTTAGCCAAGACGCAACAACAGATAACATGCAACATGAAAGTGACTGTCATCCGGCGCATGTTTTATTCTCTCTCAGTCATGAGCTCATTGAAAACAGCAGTTTTAAGCCCGTTCAGGAAGCTTCCAGAGGGGCCACTGCGCTATCAATCATTCCCTCTCCAGATACCCCTCCACCAAAAATGCCAAGTTAGAATCATTCATATCTCGTCGTTTATAATGCCCAGTCTGAGCCTTTTGTAGCTGTTTTCATAAGGCCCGGCTGTGCCAATTTACTGCAATGTTTCGCTTTGGAATTACAAAAATGCACAACAATTCAACAATACAAAACCGCACCGCTATTACCGCCTCTAAACTGTCTATAGCCGCTCTGTTTCTGGTTATCTTCTGTACTGTCGCCCTGCTGGTTTCGCCACCAGCACAGGCACATAATGGCGCGACTGGGATAATCAAAGAGCGCATGGATTTAATGGACAAACTGAAAGTGGCGATGAAGTCTCTGGCTACTATCTATAGGGGAGACCAGGCATACGATGCGCAACAAGTGCGGGAGGCGGCAACTATTATTGAACAGCACTCAGCTGCAACAATGGCCCGGTTGTTCCCCGAGGGCAGCCTGCAGCAACCCAGCACTGCCAAAGCCAATATCTGGCAGCAGTGGGACGATTTCAGCCATCTTGCAGAGCGTCAAAAATTAATCAGCCAGGGACTGTTCTCAGCCGCCGACAACATCCCGCAACAGCAAAATAACCAGCTATCCAATATGATGGGGACGCCGTCACCCAGCATGACCAGTAGCAGTCAATTGATGGGGGTAGCTGAGGATACTACTGAAAACTATGCCACTATGCCGTCCAATCTGGTGTTTAAACAGCTCACCGATAACTGCTCTTCTTGTCACAGTCGCTTTCGAGCAAAGAACTGAGTGGGAGTTTGTATGAGGATTAAAACTATATTGCTGACTTCAGCCCTGCTCATTGCTACCTTGAGCAGTTGGTCACTATTCGCCACAAGTGACCTGGCAGCAGTGAACGTTACCCAGGGTGACGTCAACCGCGGTGCCTACCTGGCCAGAGCTTCCGGCTGCATTGCCTGTCATACAGCCACAGATGCGGACGGAAGAGCCTTAGCCGGTGGCGCTGCACTAGACACTCCCTTTGGTACTTTCTATGCACCAAATCTAACCACCGATCCAGAGCACGGTATTGGCGCTTGGACACTGCAACAATTTACCACTGCACTGCGCCAGGGCACATCTCCCGATGGTCAACCCTACTATCCTGCGTTCCCCTACAGTTTTTATAGTAAGTTAACTGATCAGGACGTAGCAGATTTGTGGGCCGCTTTTCAGACGGTACCAGCGGTGGCGCAAAGCAGTCCCGAGCACAACTTAAGTTTCCCCTTTAACTTAAGATTCGGGCTAAACCTGTGGCAGTCATTGTTTTTCGATCAAGCTGAATTTACAGCGACAGAATCCGCAGATCCACAGTATGCCCGTGGCGAATATTTAGTGGAAAGTGTCACCCACTGCGCCGCTTGCCACACCCCGCGCAATCTCTTTGGAGCACTGCAGCAACAGCAGCAGTTTGCCGGTTCTGAGTCATTATTACAGGGAGAGGGGAAAATTCCAGCAATCACTGCTGATCAATTAAAGCAGGCGGGCTGGAGCCACAGTGATTTATCATATGCACTGCAATCGGGGATCAAACCCGATGGTGATGTCTTTGGTGGCAGCATGGCGGAAGTTGTCAAAGACGGCACTGCTTACATGCAAAAACAAGATTTGCAGGCCATTGCCTACTACTTGTTAAATCGAAAATAATAGCCGCACAAGCTTACTGCCACAGTAAGCTTTATTATCAATCTAAATCACTGAAAAGTAATTACTAGCTTGGTTAGCGAAAATGATTTATTTGGGTTTATAATCCCCTGCACACAAAGGAACATGTAAGTCCGATATCTTCTCTGCGTGCTGCAAAGCGATCCGATGTACGACAGCTAACTCCGGGGAATGACTTCACCTCCCCAGCCTGTCTAATAATACTGATGATCGCTTTAGAGCCCGCCCGAAGGGGCGTATCGAACGTGCGCGTATGCTCCCTCATTATCTTAAAGGAAAACCTATGATTGCAGTAAATCAGTACTTCGAGGGAAAAGTAAAATCTCTCAGCTTTGAAAACTCTCAGGGACAAGTAACCAGTGGGGTTATGGATATCGGAGAATACACTTTTTCCACCGCTAAGAATGAGTTGATGCAAGTGATCTGCGGTGAACTTTTGGTAAAGTTGGCCGGTCAAGATAGCTATACCAGCTACCCCAGCGGTAGCGAATTTGCAGTCGCTGCCAACTCCGAATTCGAAGTCAGTGTTAAACAGCAAACGGCCTATTTGTGCTTTTACCGCTAAGCTAAATTCGACCTGAAACTTACCCTCTTGAGAGCTGTCCGCTCTCTTTTTTTACTCTGAGTAGCAGCTGGGAAAAACAACAAAAACGCTTTATTTGGCAATTCATGATACAAGACTTACAACGCTTTTTTTACTTCTAAATCACTTTAAACCCATAGCCAATCGGCAATAAATTAGCGTATGGGAAACTTTAATTGCCAATCTAGAAAATGTTTCTTTTACTGGATAATTGGAGTAAGAAAATCTGCTAAATATCCGCTAATTGACTAGTGGTGGCCTTTTATACACTTAACCCTATGTTAAGATCTTCAGCCGTTGCCGGGGACAAATCCTCAGCAGCCAAAATTCCAAATTAAAGCCACAGGGTAAGGTTGAATTTACATGAGCATTCCTACATCTTTAGATAAAAGCAAAATCAAAATTTTATTATTAGAAGGTGTGCATCAAAGCGCCGTAGATTCCCTGGAAAGTAACGGCTACTCGAACATTGAATATCACACCGGCTCGCTAACCGAAGAAGAATTGCTAGAGCGTATCGGTGAAGTGCATTTCATCGGTATCCGCTCCAGAACTCAGTTGAATGCCAAAGTGTTTGCCGCCGCCAATAAATTAGTCGCTGTCGGTTGTTTCTGCATCGGTACCAACCAGGTAGATTTGCCCGCGGCCACTAAAAAAGCGGTCGCCGTGTTTAATGCACCTTTTTCTAACACTCGCTCAGTGGCGGAGCTGGTGATCGCCGAATCTATTATTTTACTGCGCGGTATTGCAGAAAAAAGTGCTAAAGCGCATCGCGGTATCTGGCAAAAAAGCGCCAGCGGCTCTTTCGAAATCAGAAATAAAACCTTGGGGATTATCGGCTACGGTAGCATTGGTTCCCAGCTGAGCATCATGGCTGAAGCTATGGGTATGAATGTTATATTTCACGATGTGGTCGGCAAATTACCACTGGGGAACGCCAAGCAAGTAGGTAGCTTAGGCGAACTCTTAGCTCAAAGTGATATTGTCACACTGCATATCCCGGAGACCGGCTCAACCCATAACTTAATGTCCAGCAGTGAGTTTTCACAGATGAAAGCAGGTGCTATTTTCATCAACGCAGCACGAGGCACAGTAGTAGATATCGATGCACTCTGCCAGGCTCTGGAAAGCAAACAACTGGCCGGCGCCGCTATCGATGTATTTCCGGTTGAGCCCCGCTCTAACGCCGATGAGTTTATCTCACCACTGCGCGGCTTTGACAATGTCATATTAACCCCGCATGTCGGTGGCTCGACCATGGAAGCGCAAAAGAGCATCGGCTCAGAAGTTGCCGATAAACTGGTTAAATACAGTGACAATGGCTCATCAGTAACCTCTGTGAACTTCCCTGAAGTGTCGCTACCAGATCACACTGAAGCTGATGGTGTACACAGATTGCTGCACGTGCACCATAATATTCCTGGGGTGTTAACTCAGATCAACAGCATTCTCTCTGAAAATAATATCAATATTTCCGGCCAACACTTACAGACCAATGACTCAGTGGGCTACGTGGTCATAGACGTGGATGCCGACTGCTCGGCAAAAGCACTGGAGAAACTCTCTGCAGTGTCGGGCACTATCCGCAGCCGCAGATTGTTCTAGCCTGTAAGAGTCCAATATCTCGGCAACAGCCTGAGGTATTGGACCGTTAATAACTTTCCAGGCTGACCCCAGTGAAGCGGCGACATACAGAGTCCAAGCACTGCCAGGAGCACCTCCTCGACTCTGCCAGCTAAGTTACCGCTCACTTGCTACACACCAAAGTTGTTCACATGTTGCCAAGATAGATTTCACATTGATAGTTAATTAAAGTACTATCTTCAGCGATTACTAGAAGCTCTAAAACATCAATTTTACCCCGCAAAAACTAAGCTGTTAGCGCTGCCCTAGTGTTAAAATATGGATCGTAAACCATCGTAAAGGCTAATATGAGCACTTCCACTATCCACTCGATCTCCTGTGTCATTATTGTCAGAGATGCCGGGCACACTATCAGGCTGACCTTAAATTCTCTGAGCTGTTTTGCTGAAGTTATTTTGTACGACAATGGCTCAACCGATGACACTCTGCAAATCGCTGCCGAGTTTGCCAATGTGAAGATTATTCAAGGGGATTTTTCCGGCTTTGGTGAAACAAAAAATAAAGCGGTGGGATATGCCACTAATAACTGGATCTTGTCTTTAGATGCGGATGAAACACTTGGCGATGAATTTATCAATAGCTTGAGCAGTCTCTCTCTAAATACTGCGTGCGCCTATCAGATATTACGCACCAACTACTACCGTCAACAAGAGATAAAACACTGCTGGAGAAAAGAGCGGATCACCCGTTTATACAACAGATCCAGCACCGGCTTTAACGATAATAAAGTGCACGAGTTTGTATTGACAGACAACTTACAAGTTTCATTACTACCCGGGTTAGTCAATCATTACCCCTACCAGAATCTAAGCGATTTCATGCTTAAAGCCGATCGCTACTCAACACTATTTGCCAGCGAAAAAGTCGGCATCAAAAAATCTTCGCCGACCAAGGCACTGCTCAATGCCATTTTCTCGTTCATTAAAACCTATATTCTCAAAGCGGGCTTTCTAGACGGTTATCCCGGACTGGTCATTGCCTTTTCACATATGACCACCAACTTTTTTAAATATATGAAGTTATACGAAGCCAATAAAGAGCTGGAAAATAAGCGCTGATACCTGAAAATATATGAAACAATAACAGGCCAATATAGAACCGGACAATAAGCGCTGATATCTGAAAATATATGAAACAATAACAGGCCAATATAGAACCGGACAATAAGCGCTGATATCTGAAAATATATGAAACCCTAACAAGCCAATAAAGAGCTAGATAATGACCGCTAACATACTAATTACCCGTCACGACAAAATAGGCGATTTTGTGGTCTCGCTGCCTATGTTTAAATTATTGAAGCAGCAGCGGCCCGAATTAGTGCTGTATGCTCTAGTGTCAAAAGTAAATTACGATTTCGCCAGCAGTATCGATTTTATTGACCATGTGATTTTGTACAATAGAGACAATCTACAGCAGACATTATCCGAGATTAAACAGGCCAAAATCGATACCAGCATTTCCGCTTTTATTGACACTAAGCTGGCCTGGGTCTTATTTCGCGCCGGGATAAAGCAACGCATTGCACCGGGCACCAAAATTGCCCAATTTTTATTCAATCGGCGCTTGATCCAGAGACGCAGTCGAGTAGAAAAAAGAGAATTTGAATACAACTTAGATCTGCTAGCCGCTTTTGATGATCAGTTACAGCTTGAATACTCGCAACCTCTGCTGACTTTCGATGCAAGTGCCAGTGAGGCTGTTATTACTAAATTCAGGCGAGAGCATCAGTTGCACAGTAGCGATAAAATCATCGCTTTTCACCCGGGTTCCGGAGGCAGTGCCGAGGGGAATTTAAGCATTGATGATTATTTACTACTGGCCAAAAGCATCGTTGATCATCATGGCATAAACATTGTTTTCACCTTCGGCCCCGACGATCAAAATCTTAGCCAACAACTGGCTGACAAGCTTGATTTTAAAGCGATTATTTACAACTCCAGCGGCTCTCTGACTAACTTTTGCATACTACTTAGTCATTTCCAGCTATTTGTCAGCACTTCCACTGGTACTATGCATTTGGCGGCCGCCAGCAATACTGCAACACTGACCTTCTTTGGTGAAAACCGAGTGTCCAGCCCGCAGCGCTGGGCATCGGTAAGTGCCAGCGGGCAGCAGCACAATATTGTATTGCCCTCAGCTTATAGTCGCGAGCAATATCAGGCCATTCAAACCCAACTCTGGGAAATCCTCAATTTACCGACAGGCGACAAACCACCCAAGAGTGTTATGAATATTGCTCGATAGCCTTAAAGACTTGGTCTCGCCACAGCGCCGCTTCATTCACTAGCTGATGCCTGGCCCCGGCTATCACCACGAGTTCAGAATTGGGAAATTGCTTTTTTATAGCCTCAACATTGTAGCGCCAGGCCACAGTTCCATCGTCGTCCCCTTGTACAATAAGCAATGCTAGTTCAGATTTAGACTGCAACAGATATTCTTTTTCCCATTGCAACATGGCTCCCACCCAGCGCACTTTCATAAAATTACAGGTAAAAGGATCCCGGTGGCGTATAAGTTGTAAAAAATCCGCATCATGGCTATTACTGCTAAAGCTGCGTTTTACTTTACTGCGCAGCCAGCGCATTAACTGATAATGCAGTTTTACCCGGTTAAATTGCTGACAACGTACCAGCGGAGCCAATAAGATGCGCTGTTTTAGCTGCTCGAACTCTGTCATCTGCGAGTTAAATACATGCTCCATAATAACGGCAGCGCCAGTACTTTGACCTATCAACTGCCAGTGGTCGGTTTGCTCAGCACAGCCCGCTAAATACCTCAGTACCGCATCCAGTTGCAGCGCATACTGGGTGAAGCCTGCTATGTCGTATCTGGCGCCAGCGCTGAGCCCATGCCCCAACTTATCGTAGATCAATACATCCCAACCACTGTTTAATCTATCCATAATTAGCTGCCGGTAAAGCGCACTGTGATCCATATAACCATGGATTATGATCACTGTGCCTTTACTGGCATATTTTTGTCGATAATGCTGCAGCACCGTATCTCCAACCTCTGTGGCTATACTTTGGATTGTAATTTTATAGTTTTCCAGCTGGAAAAAGCCGTAGAAAGAGTAGTAGTTTAACCACAGCGGATGGAGAGCGTTCGGGGTGTTATTTTGCGGTAATAGTCCAGCTAATTCCCGGGCGTTAAAGAGTGTCTCAGTTGACTTTGTAATAAATAAATCTCCCTGTTGATCTTTCAGTGTTTACCAATCTAAAACAATCATATAGCCTTGATCAATGCTTGGCTCCCGATCGACGGTGAAACATCTGTGCAAGTTCTGAGGATTGCTAAGCTAGCGGCAACTGTGCGCACTATTAATAATAACTGGATCAACTTTTAATGAGATCACTATTAACCCGTACTTGGGGCTGTATATTTTTACTGCTGTTTTTATCCTTACCGGTGCTGGCTGACACTAACCTTGCACTGGAAAATGTGCAACGCCAATTGCAGCGTTTAGATCCGAATAACAAAAATACTGCAGCATTAAGAACGATCTACCTACAAACTATAGATGCATATTCACAAGCGGATGCGATTAAACAGCAAATAGTCGAATTTAAAGATGGCCTGCAAACGCTGCCTGGAAAAATAGGCCAGTTGAAGAAACTGCTCAGTGATGCGCAGAAAAAAGTCACCGTCGCCGCCATCCCAAGCTTACCGTTGTCTAAGTTAGAATTAGAGTTAACCCAGCTACAATCCAGCCAGTTAGAATTGCAACAAAATCGCAACAATTTCGAAAAACTAATTATCGGTTACTCCACTAAGCCCGTAGAGTTAAGAGACACTCTCTCCGCTCTAGAGCAGGAAAACATACCGCTTGAGGCCAGCTCGCCGACTAAAGCTCAGCAACTCCTAGACGCCGTACTATTTTCATTAAAGGGCCATAAAATCCAGGCGATAAACTTACAATTGTTAGTGATACCGCTGCACAGTGAATACGACCGACTGCGATTGAACTGGACGGATATTGAACTGATCAAGATCACTCAAAAAATTCGTATATTCCAGGATCAGATACAATTATTAAGGCAAACTGAAACCGATCAGTTACTGCGTGAGCTCAGTGTCGCCGACGACAGCCAGAACCGCCCCGCTGCTTTGCTGGCGCTGATCGTCCAAAACAAAACACTCAGCACTCAACTGCACAGTAGCGTCGCCAACACTGCGACTACAGCTCAAGCTCTGCGTACATTAGAACAACAGCAGCGCTTAATTCAGCAGAGTTACAATGTCATACAGCAACAGCTGGAGCTCAGCGAAAACAGCTTTGGTATTGAATTAAAAAGCTTCAGCCAGAAGTTTGCCAGCCCTAAACTTAACTTTGACAGCAAACAAGAAATCGCCAAGCTGCGGCTGCGAGAGATTGAACTCGACCAGCTTAAACTGAACATGGTCAGCAACAGTCCAGATATCAGTGAATGGAGTGACCAATCGATTATCGACTTGCAATTGTTACAGGGAACTAGCCTGGATTTAATCGACAATTTGCATTTATCCTACAGCCGCGAACTGGATGACATGTCAAAGATCCTGACTTTGCAATCGCAGATAGGACAACAGTTTAAAAAGGGCCAGAGCCTTTTAACCGAATATCTGTTGTGGTTGCCCAGTGTGCCAAGCATCGACAGCAGTTGGTTGAAGCAGATAAGTCAAAGTAGTCGAAAGCAATTTGCTCAGGGCTATGAGTACCTTAATAATCTACAGTTCCGGCCGTTTCAGCAGTGGTTGCGCTGGTTAATTTTGTATTTAGTGGTCACTAGTGTCTGCCTGTTGCTGTTTAGATATCAGCGCCAGCATGAAAAAATTTGGTCCCGGCAAATCGGTAATGTTATTCAGGATAAATTTAGCCGCAGCATCAGACTAATACTGCTAGCACCTATTACCTCTGTGCCGATACCGCTGTTGGTATGGATTTTTCTGCAACAAGTGTTGATTATTGAGAATCCAGAAACCTTGGCACTTAATCAATTATTCAGTCTCTCTATTTGGATTTACCTGACGTTATCCTGCTGGCTCAGGCGCCCCTACGGACTTTTCATCAGCCACTTAGACATCGCTGAAGAGCCCTGTGTTCGGGTTAAAAAGCTACTGCTGCCACTGTTTGTCTTAGGTGTGCCGCTGATCTGGCTGCTAATGCATTTTGATAATATCCCCTCACTGCAGCTGCACTCAGGGCTTGGTCGTTTAACCTTTATCTTATTGGCACTGCTATCGGCAGTTTTTTGGGCGGCGCTGTGGAAAGTATCTACCCAAAACGATCAGCAACAGCACTCTATTAGTTGGTGGCAACACGCAAAATTATGGCTGACCACACTCGTGTTCATCCACTTGGCACTGATAGTGGCGGCACTTTTTGGCTACTTATTTACCAGTTTAGTGATCATGTCCAGCCTGCTGGCAACCACTTTAATTTTGTACGCAACCTTTTCACTGTACCGACTCGGTATGCGTTGGCTGTTAATTGCCGAGCGGCGAATTTCGTTTTCCAGAGCCCGTGCCCGACGCACCGAAATTCTAGCGGCGAGAGAGAAAAACGAAGATATCACGCCGCTGGAAGAAAATTATCTGGATCTAAGATCTATTTCCGATCAAGCCTCTGCACTGCTTAAAGCCGTCTGTTTCAGCTTGATGTTTATCGCCATGTGGCTGTTGGTAAAAAATCTACTGCCATCACTGGATGTGCTGGATAAAGTAGTACTGTGGAGTAATCAAATCACCACCGCCAGTGGCGTAATATCCGAAAACATTACCTTACTCAGTGTCATCACTAGTATGTTTGTCATAGGTATCACAATCTTAGCCGCATACAACCTACCGGGCCTGCTGGAGTTGTTAATCCTCAGACACATCAATTTAACCCCTGGCAGTTGTTACGCAATCACGACTATCACCCGCTACTTATTAATCATCATCTGCATTTTGGCCGGTGCCAGCCAGTTCGGAGTCGAGTGGGCAAAACTACAGTGGCTGGTTGCCGCTATGGGTGTCGGTTTGGGCTTTGGACTACAGGAAATAGTGGCCAACTTTGTCTCAGGTATTATTATCTTGTTTGAAAAACCCGTCCGTATTGGCGACACTGTCACTATTGGCGGAGTGACCGGACGGGTAACCAAAATCCAAATCCGCGCCACCACCATTTCCGACTGGGACAGAAAAGAAGTGATCATTCCCAACAAAACATTTGTCACTGATCAATTGATAAACTGGTCTCTAAGTGATGCTATTACCCGGGTGCTGGTTAATGTCGGGGTCGCCTATGGATCGGATACTGAGCTGGTACAACGTTTGCTTAAAGAGGCCGCCACAGACAATCCGCGGGTGTTAACCGATCCGCAACCAGAAGTGTTTTTCACCGCTTTTGGCAACAGTAGTTTAGATTTCGAATTGCGTTTTTATGTGGACAACTTAGGCGATAGAAACCGCGCCATTCACGAAATTAACCAACAGATTAACGACAGTTTTAAGCGGCAAAACGTCTGCATCGCTTTCCCACAGCTAGATGTGCATTTACATCGGCAAAAGTAATCCGCTGATGTTTGCCCATTAACAAAATGAGCCTTTAACCAAGGCTGCTATGTTTCGAACTAAAGTGCTATCAAGCAAAAATGGAAATTATTTTCATTTTTGCTATTATCCCCTGGCAAGGATAATTATTCACTCTCAATCAGGTACCCATATGAGCCAGATAACCAATGTAGGCAAGCTTCAAGTTGCCAGTGAACTGTACAATTTTGTCAACCGGGAAGCCATCCCTGGCACGGGTATTGAAGTCGATAGTTTTTGGTCGGGGCTAGAGACTCTGATTGACGATTTGATGCCAAAAAATGCCAGTTTGTTGCAAGTCCGTCAACAGTTACAGCAGCAGATTGACCAGTGGCACACAGACAATAGCGCCGAACTCTTCAATTTCTCCCAGTACAAAACATTTCTACAGGAAATTGGCTACTTGCTTCCAGAGGGCCCGGACTTCACGATCAGCTCCACTAATGTCGACCCTGAGATGGCCAAGATGGCTGGGCCGCAGCTGGTAGTTCCAGTAATGAATGCACGCTTTGCTTTAAACGCAGTCAATGCTCGCTGGGGCAGCCTCTACGATGCACTTTACGGTACCGATGTTATCAGTGAAGCTGATGGAGCTGCGCCCGGTGACGACTACAACCCGGTTCGCGGGCGTAAAACCATAGAGTACGGCCGCCGCTTTCTCGATCAATCGATCCCTCTGGCCACTGGCAGCCATGGCGATGCCAGCAGCTACAGTATTGTCGGTGGGCAACTGCAGGTGCAGCTTAAAGACAGTGCCAGCGGACTAAAAGATAATAGCCAGTTGATCGGCTACAACGGTGAAATGAGTGCCCCCAACGCAATCTTGTGTCGCAACAATGGCCTGCATCTGGAAATACAAATAGATCACAGCCATCTTATAGGTAAGACCGATGCCGCGGGGGTCAAAGACATTCTGTTAGAGTCGGCACTGTCGACTATTATGGACTGCGAAGATTCAGTGGCCGCCGTTGATGGCGCCGACAAAGTTGTCATCTACCGCAACTGGCTGGGATTGATGAAAGGCGACTTGACTGAACAGATCACTAAAAATGGCCATACTTTCACCCGCTCTATGAACCCTGATCGCCAGTATTTGGGCATAAATTCAGACGTTGTGACGATAAAAGGCCGCAGCTTATTGTTTGTGCGTAACGTCGGCCATCTGATGAGCAACCCTGCAATACTCAACCACAATGGCGAGGAAGTTCCCGAGGGCATTATGGATGCGGTGTTTACCGCACTGATGGCCATTCACGACCTCAAGGGCTTAGGTAAATACCAAAATTCCAGCACCGGCTCGATGTATATCGTCAAGCCAAAAATGCACGGTCCCGCCGAAGTAGCCTTTGCCGATGAATTATTTGGCCGGGTTGAAGATCTGCTGTCCCTGGATCGCTACACCCTTAAAATGGGCATTATGGATGAAGAGCGTCGCACTACCGTCAACCTCAAAGAATGCATACGCGCCGCCAAAGAGCGGGTCGCCTTTATTAACACCGGCTTTTTGGACCGCACCGGTGATGAGATACACACCTCTATGCTAGCGGGACCAATGATCCGCAAAAACGACATGAAAGCACAGCAGTGGATTGCCTCTTACGAGGACTGGAATGTCGATACCGGATTACTCTGCGGTCTCTCGGGTAAAGCGCAGATAGGCAAGGGCATGTGGGCTATCCCCGATCAGATGGAGAACATGTTACAGGCAAAGATTGCCCATCCAAAATCTGGTGCCAACACCGCCTGGGTACCCTCACCGACAGCAGCCACATTACACGCTATGCACTACCATCAAATCGACGTATTTGCCGGGCAGAAGCAGATTAAACTGCGTCCCAGAGCGAATGTCGACGACATTCTGGACATCCCCTTGGCCATTGATCCCCAGTGGTCTGCGCAAGAAATCCAACAGGAGCTAGACAACAATTGCCAGAGCCTACTCGGCTATGTGGTGCGTTGGGTGGACGCCGGAATCGGCTGCTCCAAAGTGCCAGATATCAACAATGTCGGCTTGATGGAAGATCGGGCGACACTGCGCATCTCCTCGCAGCACATGGCCAACTGGATTCACCACGACATCTGCTCTAAACAGCAAGTGTTAGAGACTTTGAAGAAAATGGCCAAAGTGGTCGACCAGCAAAACAGCGCCGACCCGGATTATCGACCTATGGCAGATGACTTCGCCCAGGGCATCGCCTTCGCCGCCGCCTGTGAACTGGTCTTTGAAGGCTGTGCACAGCCCAGCGGCTACACCGAACCGGTCCTGCACCGCAGCCGTTTAGCAGCAAAAGCTCGAGGGTAAAGTTACAAGTCGTAAGTAGCGAGTCGTAAGTTTTTTCTACTTACTACTTACTACTTACTACTTACTACTTACTACTTACTACTAATTTTGTCTGTTTCTTTTAAAATTTCTTTAACTTGTTCGATCAGAATATTGGGGAATTGTCGATAGTCAAAATAGGGGGTATACAGACACAGTCCCCACTGGGTTGAGTATTGGAAATAAACTCTGCCACAGTTACTCTGTTGCATTTTTGACAATGCATCAGCCGTCACCCCAAAGCGCTGCCAGCAGCTCTTGCCAGAGAAAATATGGATACCTGCAGTATCCACTCGCTGATCGCTAAAACAGATTTGCTGCTCAGTGTTTAATAATTCACTGTCTCGGTACTCGCGCCAGTTATCGCCACTGCACAACTTTGCATAAATAGTCAGTATCTTTCGCCAGTGATTGCCGTTGGTGGCAATCAATTGCGGCACTTGTACATCACCAGCGCGCTCCAAGTGCGGCCGATTATCCAAATAAAGCACTATTTTTGGGGTTTTAGCGCCAATAAATGAAAGTGTTTGCAACTACTGCCTCCGCTGAAAAATTTATCCACAACAGCAAAATTTATTTTAGTTGTGGATTTTTAAATATAGCCGCCTGACTTCTGTTAAAATGCGCCGATCAATTTCAACTCTGATCCTCTACCGCTACCACAGCGGCAGCAGCACAGAGTTGCATCCCCCTTTTTTAATACCACGGTAGCGACATGAACATACAGAGCTTTGCAGATCTTCCTTTAAGTGACAGCACCTTAGAGGATTTAGCGCAATTAGGATACAAACAACCCACCCCTATTCAAGCTCAAGGGCTACCGGCGGTTTTAGCGGGCAGAGATTTACAGGCAAAAGCGGAAACTGGCAGTGGTAAAACTGCCGCCTTTGGCATTGGCATCATCGAAAAAATTGTTCTGGAGAAATTACAGCCACAGGCGCTGATTATTGCTCCCACCCGTGAACTGTGCAACCAGATCACCAGCGCCATGCGCAGTTTTGGTCGCTCTAAAGCCAACTTGCGGGTCCTGACGTTATGTGGCGGCACCGCTAAACATCCACAGCGGGACAGCTTAAAAAAGGGTGTGCATATCATCGTCGGCACCCCGGGTCGGATTTTCGATCATCTGGAAAGCGGCTATCTTACCTTAAGTGAGATGCAGACCGTGGTTTTAGATGAAGCAGACCGGATGCTGGATATGGGTTTTGCACCGCAAATTGGCGATATTGTCAGCCATTTTCCCGAAAAACATCAAACCTTACTGTTCTCTGCTACTTTTAATCAACAGGCACGCGAACTGGCTAACGCAATCACCGATGATCCGCTATTTATCGAGGTAGAACCGGAGCAGACGACTGTTAATCTGAAACAAAAATTGTGTCGCTGCACCACCGAAAACCGCCCTCAGACTGTACACAACTTATTGATCCAACATCAATTTTCATCTTGTATAATATTCTGTAACACCAAAAAAGTCTGCCATCAGTTGCGTATCGACCTGCGTAATATGGGCCACGCCGCCCTGACTTTACACGGTGACTTAGAGCAGACTGAACGCGAAGATATTTTAGTACAGTTTGCCCACAACAGCGCCACTATCCTAATCGCCACTGACGTAGCCGCCAGAGGGTTGGACATAGAGGCGGTGCCAGGGGTGATTAACTACGATGTACCTACCGATCCTGCCACTTACACCCACCGCATCGGGCGCACAGCACGCGCCGGACAATTGGGGGTAGCTATTACTCTGTGCTCCAACCAGGAGACCCATCGCTGGGAGCGAATTCTGGAGCTGCAAGAAACCGAAGTCGACCCTATTCTCAGTAAAGATCCGCTGGGCAAACAGCCAATTTTTGCCCCCTATAAAACAGTTTGTGTATTGGGCGGACGCAAGCAAAAGCTGCGTCCCGGTGATTTACTCGGTGCCCTGACCAGAGACGACCACTTAAGCCGTGAGCAGATTGGTAAAATCGATGTGATGCAAAACGTCAGCTATGTCGCTATCGTCAACAGCTATGCTAAAACCGCCCTGCAGCAAATACAAAATGGCCGCATCAAGGGTAAAAAGTATCGCGCTAAACTGCTCAATTTATAACGCTGGACGTTAGCATTTATTGGTTACTTTTTGCACACAAAGAATGCTAGACTTCCAATTGGCGGTATTTTACCTTAACAGCAAATTCTCTTTGCGCTACTCGCACTTTTCGAAAGTTAAGAAAATCGACAGTAAAGGATAACTTACCGGGAAATGCCTAACATTGAGTGGGTATCGTAATTAAACTTGGGAAGGATATCGTGTCAGAGAGAATCAACGGAACCGTAAAATGGTTCAACGACGAAAAAGGCTATGGATTCATTGAACGTGAGGGAGGTGCCGATCTTTTTGTGCATTTTCGCTCTATCACTGGAGATGGCCGCAAAACATTAATTGAAGGACAAGCTGTGACTTTTATCGAAGTCGAAGGGCAAAAAGGCCCACAAGCGGATGAAGTAACCCCCGGCTAATCGCAAAACACAACAAAAGCAGGCAGCGCCTGCTTTTTTTATGTACAAGATGTACAGTATTAGCGATGACATGGATGCCAAAGAGCGCATGCAAAGGATGTACAGTATTAGCGCTGGCATGGATGCCAAGGAGCCTATGTACGAGATGTACGCTACCGATAACCCTCCACATTCAGATCCAAAGCAAAAATCTTGGCTTGACCTAACTCACTACTCGCTACTTCCTACTTACGACTTCCTACTTCCTACTTACGACTTCCTACTTCCTACTTCCTACTTCCTACTTACGACTATTTTTCAAATCGGTAGATTGGACGTGTATTTAACTCTTTTCAGGGCGAAATTGGAGTTGACTGATGCGACATTTGGCAAGTGCGCCAAGGTTTGTTTTAGCAGTCGCTCATAGTGTTCGACACTGCTCACTACCACACGCAGCACATAGTCTTTTTCACCACTGGTAGAGTAGCATTCGACTATCTCCGCAACTTGTTGCACCGCGGATTCGAAGGCGATTAGCGATTCCTCCAAATGATCTTTTATCCTGATGTAGGCATATACCGTCACATTCAGTCCCAACTGCTTCGGGTCTAATACAATTACTTTGCCTTGAATGACCCCCAGCGCCTGCATTTTTTTCACTCTGCGCCAGCAAGGGGTGTGTGACAAACCCACTTTTTCACCTAACTCGGTCATAGAGTATTCGGCATTTTGCTGCAGGGCCCGCAGTATTTTAAAGTCAAAGTCATCCAGCTCACTTGAAATACTCATCCTATTTAATCTCGTTTATTATGTTTTTTATCCTATTTACTATCGCATAGTTGTGCAATTAAACAAAATAATCTCACTGTTCGAGGAGTAAAATTATTAGCAGACAAATAATAATAATATTGCTAGTAGCAGTTTCACCGACAAAACTAGCTGACAAACCGAGTTATGAATATGAAAAAAACTTGTGTGTCCACGGCGGACCGCTATCAGATTGAGCACGGCCGGGTTTTGATGTCCGGTATCCAGGCCCTGGTGCGCCTGCCTTTAGATTTAATGCGTCGCGATCGTCAGCGTCAACTCAACACTGGCACTTTTATCTCCGGTTATCGCGGTTCGCCGCTGGGCGGCTACGACTTAGAACTGGGCCGCCAGCAAAAACTGCTGCAGCAATACAATATTAAATTTCAACCTGGGGTCAACGAAGAGTTGGGGGCGACTGCCGTTTGGGGCTCTCAGCAAGTGAACCTTTTTGAAGGGGCTACCGTGGATGGGGTCTGCGGCATTTGGTACGGTAAAACTCCGGGGGTAGACCGCTCCACCGATGCTTTCAGACACGCCAATGCCGCCGGTTCCGCCAAACTCGGTGGGGTATTAGTGATAGCGGGTGATGACCACGGCTGTAAATCCTCTTCCTACCCGGGGCAGAGTGAATTCGCCTTTGTCGATATGCATATGCCGGTCCTCAATCCTGCTAATGTCCAGGAAGTACTGGACTTTGGCGTCTATGGTATCGAGCTTTCCAGATACTCCGGTTGCTGGGTGGCGATGATCACCCTGACCGAAAATATGGACAGTTCTGCCACTGTTGATATAGATTCGCAGCGGGTACAAATTGTCCAACCCACCGATTTTGTTATGCCCGAGGGTGGGGTCAATATTCGCCTATCTGATACCCCGCTGGCGCAAGAGGAGAGACTCTGGCGCTACAAGCGTCCGGCGGCTATCGCTTTTTGTCGTGCCAACAAACTCAACAAAGTAATTTTAGACAATGCCAACGCGCGTTTGGGCATTGTCAGTGCCGGTAAGGCACACTTAGATCTACTGCAGGCCATGGATGACTTAGGGCTGGATAACGACAGAGCCCAGCAGTTGGGGATACGTATCCTCAAAGTCGCTATGACCTACCCTTTAGATGTCGCTGAAATCCGCGATTTTGCCCGGGGGTTAGATTATTTGTTAGTCGTCGAAGAAAAGCGCAGCTTAATGGAAGTGCAACTCAAAGAAGAGCTGTACAACGTAGAAATAGTCGATCCACATTTTCCTAAAATCATCGGCAAACTCGACTCCCAGGACAACCCCCTGCTGCCCGTGTACGGGGAGTTATCCCCGGCAATATTAGCCGATATTCTGATCCGCGCCCTGCCTGATGCCAGCGAACTGCCCAGTGTGCAACAGCACTTACAGACACTGACCAGCTGCACTGCGCGAGCGGCACAATACCCGTTGAGCACCACTCGCAGCCCGTTTTATTGCTCCGGTTGTCCGCACAATACATCCACTAAAGTTCCACAGGGGTCACGTGCCCTGGCCGGTATCGGCTGTCACTATTTAGTACAGAATATGGATCGTAATACTCATACCTTCACCCAGATGGGCGCTGAGGGTGTCAGTTGGATAGGTCAGTCCGCTTTTACTGAGACTAAACATGTGTTTGTCAATTTAGGGGATGGCACTTACTTTCACTCCGGCATTTTAGCCATTCGTGCAGCGGTGGCCGCCGGGATCAACATCACTTATAAAATCTTGTTTAATGATGCCGTGGCGATGACCGGTGGTCAGCGTCACGATGGCGAGCTGCGCCCGGATATGATTGCCCGACAGGTACTGGCTGAAGGTATCGCCCAATTAGTGATAGTGATGGACGATGTCGATAAATATGCGGGGAAAATGCACTTTCCCAAGAATGTCAGCATCCAGCACCGCGATCAACTCGATGTTATCCAGCGCCAGCTCAGGGAGACTGAAGGTGTCACAGTCATTATCTATGACCAGATTTGTGCCACGCAGCTACGCAGACAGCGAAAACGTGGCCTGGCTGCCCCCGCTAGCTCTCGAGTGGTTATCAATGCTGCGGTCTGCGAAGCGTGCGGCGACTGTTCGGTGCAATCCAATTGCACTTCGGTGGAACCTGTGGACACGGTTCTGGGGACCAAGCGACAGATTAATCAAAGTAGCTGTAATGTCGACCTAACTTGCGTTAAAGGATTTTGCCCTTCATTTGTCACTCTGCAAGGCGCGCAATTGAAACGCCCCAGTGGTGCCAACATTGATTTCATCGAGCAGGCTAAAAGCCTGCCAGCGGCTGCCCAAAAAACCTTAGATAAACCTTGGAACATCTTGATTACCGGAGTCGGGGGAACCGGGGTGGTCACCGTCGGCGCGCTACTGGCTATGGCTGCATATATTGAAGGCAAAGCCGTCACTGTACTGGACCAGACCGGCCTGGCGCAAAAAGGCGGCGCCGTCTATTCGCATATCCGAATTGCCAACAGTAATGCACAACTGCACGCGGTGAGGATAGGGGACGCCAATACTGACATGTTAATCGCCTGCGATTTAGTCGCGGCAGGCAACAACCTCACTTGCCTGAGCAAACTCAATCCAGATAAAACCATCGCTATCGTTAATACTGACCTGATCCCCACTGCAGATTTTGTACTGGGCCGTCCTATCGCCAATGATCGGCAACAAATAGTTGATGAGATTCAAAGGCACTGTGCTGACTTTTCTAAAATCAACGCCACAGCAATCACCACTGCGGCATTGGGCACAGCCACCACTGCCAATATTTTCATGCTTGGCTACGCCTACCAGCAAGGGGGCATTCCACTGCTGCTGAGTTCCCTTTATCAGGCGATTGAAATCAACGCCGTAGCGGTCACTGATAACTTGCAAGCCTTCAACGCCGGCAGGTTAGCAGCTGCTGATGGAGCACAATTGAAAACCCAGTTAGGTCTGCTAAAAGCGCCTGCTGTGGCCGAAGATTTAACCTCAATATTAGCGTTTCGGGTCAAATACCTAACCGATTACCAAGATGCGGCGACGGCGCACAGATATAAACGCTACATCTTGCAGTTGGCGGCCCAAGAGCAGCAGATCGACCCTAACTCTGAGCGACTGAGCAAAGTCGTGGCTAAGGTCTATTTTAAATTGCTGGCCTATAAGGATGAGTACGAAGTCGCCCGTCTGTACTCTAATGGCGACTTTGCCAGGCAGCTGCAGGCTAATTTTTCCGGAGATTATAAAGTCAACTTCCAGCTGGCACCGGAAATTTTTAGTCTTTTCCATAAAGGCGATGCCCCACCAAAAAAACGCCTTTACGGCCCCTGGATGAACTTAGCCTTTAAAATTCTGGCGAAACTTAAATTTTTGCGTAACAGCCGATTGGATCTATTTTCCTATACAGCTGACCGGCGTCAAGAGCAGTTACTGGCCGGGCAATATCAACAGCTGATTGAGCAACTGCTGGGAAATTTAGATGCTGAAAATTTATCTGCCGCAGTGGCTGTAGCCGAGATAGCGGCATCCATTCGCGGCTTCGGCGCTATCAAGCGCCGCTCCATAGCAGCAGCCGCACAACGCCAAAATACCGCATTACAAGAGTACTTAGCAGACCAACAGCCCTCAGCTGTTGAAAAGTATGATCCTAAAGCCGCTTAGCTGCTTTTACTCAGCGCCTGCAGCTCCCGACAGCAGTAGCAGTTCCCGGAGTAGCGCGTTGGCTAGCCTTGCTCTGGGGTTGTTGATTCTATCTACTAATACTAAGCGCCTGGCGGTTTGAGGATCACCAAAAGGCACTACTTTTATCGACGCATCATAAGCCGGAGCACAGACTCGCTGCGGCACTATCGAGATCCCTATGCCGTTGCGTACCAAAGATTCAATCGCCTCCAGAGAATTGACTTCCATCACTGAGTGCACGTGAATTTTACTCTTATTCAATTGTCTCTCGATCAGCTGTCCCGCCCAAGTACGGCGGTTAAACCAGATGAACGGATGTTGACTCAGTAACTCTTCACTGCTACTCGCCTGCACATCGGCAGGGGCAATGATATTAAAAGGTTCGTCACAAATATACTGGCTGCGAAGCCCCTCAATCAGAGATTCCGGCTCCGTTAAAATAGCAACATCAATATCTCTATTGCGCACTTGTTGCGCCAGTTCTGCCGACAGCTCTGCTTTAATCTTTATCTGCAGTTTTGGATGGCTCAATCTCAGGGCCGCCAGAGCTGGGGGGACTAAATTCACTAAGGCGGAAGGTACCACTCCCATGGTCATTGAACCTATTAAGGCCTCTTCATCCCCCAGAGATTTAATATTATCAATGATTTCAAAAATTCGCCTGGCGTTCTCAATCAGTGCTATGCCACGGTCAGTTAATATCGGTGGCCGCTTGCGGCGATCGACTATCAACATCCCCAGCTCGTCCTCCAGCGATTTGATATGCACACTGACTGCCGAGTGAGACAAGCCCAATGCCTCACCGGCAGCGACAAAAGTAGGGTACTCGGAAATGGCGATAACGGTTCTTAAAAATCTGAGATTCATAGCGCACCTTAAAGTTATCAAACAAGACACTAATACAACAAAAAATAGAATAATTATAACTAACCTAACACTAATATTGCAAAGCTGGCCAGTAAAATATTTTCAGCCAAACTTTTGTTAACAGAAAATAAAAACTACTCCAATATCTGATGTTTTATTGGCCATTTTTTAGTTAATATATTTCTGAATTCATGTATCCATTTCATGTATTTGTAGAGTGACCAGTTAATATTGGGAGTGCTAAAGATGAGATTGCGAACTAAAATCCTTATTGGCTCTGCATTGTTAGTGGCTATTCCCATCATTATTTCTTCAGCTATCCTCGGCTATAACTCCTCCACAGATTCACTGTTAGCACTGGAAAAATCCAGTGAAGCTCAGCTGCTTTCAGTCAGGAATATCACAAAAGGGCGAATCGAAGATTATCTGCATAGCATTGATAAACAAGTAAAAACATTTTCTAACAATCGGATGATCATCGATGCAATGCAAGAGTTTTCAACCGCTTATAATGCGTATCCGAGCCAGAGTTCGGTGACAGCGGCCAACGCCAGGAAAGAATTGCATCAATACTACAGTGCAGAATTTAATCGGGTGTTTAAAGAGCACAATGATAATCGCTCCGCCAATATAAAGGACTGGCTGGCCAAGCTTTCTGACACTGCCGCGCTGCTGCAGCACAAGCTGATTCAAACCAACCCCAACCCGCTTGGGGAAAAACACTTGTTAGACGCCCTGGGCGATAACAGTGATTACGACAAAGTCCATCAGCTGTATCACCCCTCTATCCGCTATTACCTGGAACAATTTGAATACTATGATATTTTTCTGGTGGATGCTAAATCCGGCAACATTGTTTACTCAGTGTTTAAAGAATTGGATTACGCCACTTCATTAAAAAGAGGGACTTTCGCCAATACTGGGATTGCCAGGGTCTATAACGCCGCCAACAATCAAGCTGACGCGAATTATACTAGCATCGACGACTTCGATAGCTATCCCCCCTCCTATCAAGATCCGGCCGCTTTTATCTCGTCTCCTATTACTGAAAACGGAAAAATTATTGGGATTTTGATTTTTCAAATGCCCATAGGTCATCTCAATGAAATTATGACTCACGGGCAACAATGGAAGGAGGCGGGTTTAGGAGAATCCGGTGAAACTTATCTGGTCGGTGATGATAATACTTTAAGGTCTCAGAGCCGCTTCTTAATCGAGGGCAAAAGAGACTATTTAAAGGCGATCACTGACGCCGGCATGGATCGCAGTATCATTAAAGCTATTGACTCCAAAAACACCGCCATCAGTTTGCAACCGGTCAACAGCGCCACCGCCAACTTAGCCTTAAAAGGCCAATCCGGTATCCAGATAGTCGACGACTACCGCAATATTCCAGTGTTATCCGCCTATGATAAAATTAATTTCCCGGGTCTGCACTGGGCCATTTTGGCCGAGGTTGATGAATCCGAAGCTTTTGCCGCAGCATTTGCTCTCAGTGATAAAATTCAGTTTTACGCTTTAGTGATCGGCGCCATCTTTATCCTGCTCGGCACCGCCTGTGGCGGCCTGTTTGCCAGAAGTATCAGCCAACCTATTATCCAACTATCGCGCAATATCAGAGCCATAGAAAAAGACTCGGACCTGACTTACCGTTTAACTCACAGCGGTAATGATGAAATTGGCAGCGCCTCAGCGGCACTCAATTCTATGCTCGAAAAGTTTCACCAGGGTATTAATCAAGTTGCTGAAAATGCTGTGAAGATTTCTGAATCTGCAGAGCAGACCTCCGCAATCACCAAGCAGAGTAACCAGCTGTTGGATACTCAGCAGAATCAGACCAACGATGTGGTGGTCTCTATGCATCAGATGACCGCCTCACTGGAATCTATCTCCAGCAATTTACAAGACACAGTCGCCGCTATCCATCAAGCCGATCAAAAGAGCAGCCAAGGTCACCGCACTATGGAGGAGAGCATAGTGCTGGTTGAGCGTCTCGCCCAACAGATAGATAGTGCATCAAAAGTTATCAGCGATTTTGAGACTCACAGCAATGAGATTACTAGTGTCTTAGATGTCATCAAAGGTATAGCCGATCAAACTAACCTGCTGGCCTTAAATGCCTCCATTGAGGCTGCCAGAGCCGGAGATCAAGGCCGTGGTTTTGCCGTAGTTGCCGATGAAGTCAGAGCACTGGCCGGACGCACTCAGCGTTCCACCAGTGAGATTAATGACGTCATTGATAAACTTAAGATCAACTCTGATCAGGCCATTAACGCTATGGTCCAAAGCCAGGCACTGGCCACTGAAGTGGTGACTCAGGCGGGCAACGCCGAGCAAGCTTTTTCCGAAGTATCCGATTCTGTTGCCTCTATCGCACAAATGAATAACCAAATCACTACCGACGTAGAGCAACAGCAAGTCATTACTAATCAGATAGACAAAAACATCAATGCCATTTCTGAAATCACCAACGAAAACGCCTCTGGCTCCGGTAGAACAGCGGAAGCCTCACTCGAACTGGCCGCCCTGGCCTTTGAACTCAGATCACTGGTTAAGCAGTTTAAAATCTGAGTTGCGCAGCTAAATAAACTAACAGAGCACTAAGCTCTGCTTTTTTATGTTAGAAACACTAACACTAGCATCGAATATTTAGCGCTTTTGTTCAGAGATTTTTAACGCTAGTCTAAGGAATATGCTCGTAAGCCCGAACGACTCAGCAAGCTGCAATTGATGCTATTCAATCTTTTGAACCCAACACCGCCAACTATTACTCCAGGATTTAGACGTGACTAATAACAACAAATCAGGCATCAACATTACAGGCCCCTTGGCAGGGCTGCGAATATTAGATTTAAGCCGCATTTTGGCAGGGCCCACCTGCACTCAGCTACTCGGTGATATGGGTGCCGATGTAATCAAAGTCGAAAAGCCCGGGGCCGGTGATGACACTCGCGCCTGGGGACCTCCTTTTGTCACTGACGCACAGGGCCAGCCCAGCGCAGAGAGCGCCTATTACCTGTCAGCCAATCGCAATAAGCGCTCTATTGCTATCGATATCGCCGACCCGCGGGGGGCCAGACAAATACGCGAGCTACTGGTAACTTGTGATGTTTTAATAGAGAACTTCAAAGTCGGTGGGCTGAAGAAATATGGCCTGGCTTACGCCGATCTGTGCAAAGATTTTCCACAGCTAGTTTACTGCTCTATCACCGGCTTTGGCCAGACTGGCCCGAATGCCCACAGAGCAGGTTACGATCTACTGGCACAGGGCTTCGGCGGTATCATGAGTTTGACCGGTGATCCGCAAGGCGAGCCAATGAAGGTCGGTGTTGGCATCTGTGATGTGATGACGGGCATGTACGCCAGTTCGGCGATACTGGCAGCGCTCTACCATCAAAAATCCGGGGGTGGTGGACAGCACATAGACATCGCACTGGTCGATGTTCAAACCGCCTGGCTGGTCAACGAGGGCACTAACTATCTACTCTCAGGCGAGCAGCCACAGCGTCGCGGTAATCAACATCCCAATATAGTGCCCTACCAGGTTTTCCAGGTAGCAGACGGGCACGTCATCGTTGCCGTCGGTAATGACGGGCAATTTGTACGTTTTTGCAAATTATTAGGTACTCCTGAACTCGCGATGGATGCCAGGTTTAGCACTAATACACTGCGGCTGAAAAACCGCGAAAAATTGATTGAGTTATTAACCCCGATGCTGGCGATGCAGCACAAAGATGCGCTACTGGCACAGATGGAGCTATCGACCATCCCAGGTGGACCTATCAACACTTTGCCTGAAGTATTTGCCACCGAGCAAGTGGCGGCGCGGGAGATGAAAATCAGCCTGGCGGATCCGAATGTTCAAAGCGGCTCTGTAGAGCTGATCGGCAACCCGATCAAGTTTTCCGCTACACCGGTCAGCTATCGGCGCCCTCCTCCTAAGTGCGGAGCTGATACTGAGGAGATTCTAGCTGAGCTGCAACAACTACAATCCGAATAAAATTAAAAATATCAGGAGAGTTAACTGTGTTCCAATTGACTAAAGAGCAAAACATGCTGCAGCAAGCAGCCAAAGAGTTATCCGACAGCCATGTCAAATCTCGGGCTGCGGAGGTAGATAAAAGTGAGGAGTACCCTTGGGACACAGTAGAGCGACTCACTGAAGCTGGCTTTATGGGCATGACTATCCCCAGAGAATACGGTGGCCGTGGGCTCTCATATTTTGATGCGGTACTGGTAATAGAGCAGATGGCCCGCAATTGCGGAGTCACCGCTCGCATAGTGGTGGAAGCCAACATGGGTGGTGTCGGCGCCATCATGGGATACGGTAGCGATGAGCAAAAAAAAATGGCTGCCTCCCTAGTGCTCAAAGGTGACAAACCGGCTATTTGCATCACCGAGCCAAACGCCGGCAGCGCGGCCACAGAAATGACCACTGTGGCTGTTAAACAAGGTGACAACTATATAATCAACGGTGAAAAACACTGGATTACCGGTGGCGGTGTCTCTAAGTTGCATTTGATTTTTGCCCGGGTGATCGAAGATGGAGTCGATCAGGGGATCGGCGGCTTTATCGCGATTCGCGGTGAAACAGAAGGCCTGATAGTAGGTAAACGCGAGTATGCTATGGGCTTGCGCGGCATCCCGGAAACCCAACTGCTATTTAAAGACATGATCATACCTCAGCGGCAAGTAATCCAATTACCTCAGGGATTCAAACGCGGTTTTGCCGCACTGATGAGCGCCTACAATGGACAGCGAGTGGGCGCCGCTACTGTTGCTCACGGCATTGCTCAGGGCGCTTACGAACGAGCACTGGATTTTGTCAAAAGCCGCGAGCAGTTCGGCCGCCCGATCGCCGAATTCCAGGGTATTCAGTGGATGATTGCCGATATGGCTACCGGCTTAGCCGCCTCCCAGGCGCTGATTTACAAAGCCGCCCTCAGTGGTGGCAGCGGCTACCCAGATAAGAACGCAGCTGCTCAGGCAAAAATCTTCGCCGCCGACAACGCTATCGCAGTGACCAACAGCGCTCTGCAAGTGCACGGGGCGGTAGGTTACGGCCGTTCACTGCCAATGGAGCGCATGGTCCGAGATGCCCGAATGTTCACCATTGGTGGAGGCACCGCGCAGATGTTACGCAACCAAGTAGCTGGTTCGGTATTAAAGATGAAGATACCCCAGACCAGAGATGGCTACACTAAACTGCAGGCAGAAAGATAACCGCACCTTTTTCTCGCCGGCAGTCTTATGGCTGCTGGCTCTGCCGCTGTCAACTGGTCTTGCAGCGGCATTTTTTTAACTGGCAGCTAGTGACAATCCGCAACAGCTTAGCCCGCAACTGGCACAACAACAAAGAGAACCCTACATGGCATTAATCGATGGATTCGGCGCAGCTGTATCGCACCACAAACAGCGAGATGTAGACGATTTTTACAGCGCTGCTCAAGACTTACTCGGCTATAGACCGGACCCAATCAATAAAATTAACCAGGTTCTGCAACGCTCCCCAGAATTCATTATGGGTCACTGCTTTCGCGCCGGTATGCACTTAATTGCCAGCGACCATAACCAGCAACAAAAACTGGCCAACAAATTCCAGATCCTGCAGCAGTTATCCCCCGCCGCCAATGACCGCGAACTTGGTCATATTAAGGCGATAGGACTGTGGTTAAACGGAAATTGGTACGGCGCCTCTCAAGTCTACGCCGATATACTGTATTATTACCCTAGGGACTTAACCGCGCTGCAATTTGGTCATCAGATCGATTTTTTGCTGGGCCAGGCCAGCTCCAACCGCGACCGTAGTGCCAGAGTATTAAAACACTGGTCAAGCACCGATAGCGACAGCTCTTTCCTGTATGGCATGCTTGCCTTTGGACTTGAAGAATCTGGTCACTACCCACAGGCAGAGGCCATGGCAGAGCAATGTTTAAGTTTAAACCCACAAGACACTTGGGGTACTCACGCACTGGCGCACTGCTATGAGATGCAGGGAAAGACTCAGCAGGGCGTTGACTTTATGCAGCACACTGAAGCCAATTGGGCTAGCGGCAACTATTTAGCTATCCACAACCGCTGGCATTCAACCTTATTTTTGTTGGAGCAATGTGAATTTGGCCAGGCTCTGGCGGTGTACGATCAACACCTGAAAGTGCACGTCAATTCGGAGCTAATGGATATGCACGATGCAGTCGCTCTGCTCTGGCGGTTGACACTAATGGGTTGCGATGTTGGCGACCGCTGGCATAGCGTGGCAGATAACTACTGCAAATTTATTGATCAAGCTTATATGCCCTTTAATGACATGCACGCGATGATGTCTTTTGTGATGACTGGACGCAGCAGCGAAGCAGAGTTGTTGATTGCGGTTTTAGAGCTCCAGGCTGAGAGTGATAGTACCCGATCTATGATCATCCGCCTGGCGGGCCTGCCTATTCTCAAAGCCATTATGGCATTTGCAGATGGTGATTTTAGCCGCGCTAAAAAATTACTGACCAGCACCCGACATCTGACCCATTTAATCGGTGGCTCCATCGCCCAGCGAGATATATTGAGTTTGACCTTGCTGGAAGCCGCCAGAAGATCTGCCGATCGGCAAATGCTTGAGGGCCTGCTTGCCGAGCGCTGCTTACTTAAACCAGAATCGGCATTGACTGAGTGGTTCAGGAGGGTTTGAGTCGCTAATGAATATACTTAAAACTATTGCACTCTACTAACTGATGCTTTCTAATCAGGTAACTTAATGCATTCATTTTCTGCCGATGCTCTTGATAGGTTATACCACTTACAATGATTCCCACACTCGAAACTGAACGTCTTTTATTAGTCCCACTAGACAGGGCCTGCGAGCAACTCTATCAACAATTCTATACCGATGCAGATGCCTCCAAAGCCTATGGCGGGCCTATTTCCAGCGCTGCCGCCTGGACCCGGTTAAATTCTGATCTGGGTTCTTGGCATTTATCGGGTTTTGGCGTCTGGGCGATAAAAGATAAATATTCATCTGCACTATTGGGGGTTTGCGGCTTCTGGCAGGGAAAGGGCTGGCCGCGAGAGCTAACATGGTGGCTATTACCCCAGGCCCGAGGTAGAGGTGTGGCTAACGAAGCTTCAGTGGCGGCGATCAAGCATGCCTATGAACATTTTGGCTGGAGCGAAGTGGCCACTTATATGAACGATAACAACCAGCCCGCCCTGGCATTAGTAGAGAAACTAGGTGGCATTAAAAACCGCAGAGAAGAATTCCCGGATGGCTTAGAGCGCGACATCTTTATCTTCCCCAGACCGGTATGAGCACTACAATGCGTAAGTCGTAAGTCGTAAGTCGTAAGTCGTAAGTCGTAAGTCGTAAGTAATAAGTCGGCAGCCTTGAGCGCATAAAAAGCCGAGTAGCGAACATACTAGTTCACGAGATCAACAACCCGCTACTTTTAGCTAATTTACTGTTATTGTCGGTCTTTAAACTTGCTACTGACGACTTGCTACTCACGACTTAGTCCTTTCAATCCCCAGATACCTAAACAGGTGTAAATAATTGATTTTGGAGTAGATATGTCTTTTGAAATACTGATTGGTTTAGAAGTATTAGATGACCCGCAATACGATGATTATCGTGCGGCGATGAAGCCTATTTTAAGCAGTTACGGTGGTCGTTTCGGCTACGATTTCAAGGTTTCTGAAGTTCTGATCTGCGAAAAGAACCCCGATATTAATAGAGTTTTCACTATTACCTTTAATGACAAGCAGCGGATGGAAAGCTTCTTTAGTGATCCTAAGTATTTACAGGTGAAAGAAAAATACTTCGTCAATTCAGTCGGCAGTGTCACTACAATTTCCAGTTACCAGAAAGCTGATTGACCACCTAGCTTGAGCAGCTTTGATAACGACTACAAGGCACTGAGCAGCTATTCCCGCCTCCCGGTTTTAAAAAACCGCGCTATAGTTTCCGCCATTGCGGCGGTATCAAGATCTGCGTCAAAGTTTGCTGCTGCCGCTTGAACTAACTCAGCGGGCAGGTTCTCCCTGCGCAACGCCATCAGGTCTTTAGCAAACTCCACACTGAACTCTGGGTGCGCTTGCACTGAATACGCTTTTTTCCCGTACAGCAGAAACGCATTTTCACAAAAATCTGAACTGCCTATACACTGGGCATCCTCGGGCAATTGTGTCACTTGATCTTGGTGCCAGGCGACGATACGCGGGTTTTCTGCGCTATTGTGCAGCTGATATTGTTGATTGCCGATCGACCATCCCCCGGTAAATTTCTCTACTTTGCCCCCCAGAGCCTGAGCTAAAATTTGATGGCCAAAACAGATACCGACGATGGGAATACTCCGCGCATAAACACTGCGAATAAAGTCTTCCAGTTCAACTATCCAGTCTAACTGTTCATAACTGCTGCTGGCGGAACCTGTGATCAACCAGCCATCCGCTGTTTCTGCAGATGCTGGAAAATGACCGTCTATCACCGGATAACTGACAAATTCGAAATCCTCAGCAGCCAGCAGTTTTTCGAACATCGTATTGAAATTTCCGTGCTTGCTGCGCAGCGGTTCCACTACATGGCCAGTTTGTAAAATGCCAATTTTCATCAACGCTCTCCATAACTATTATAAATCAATACTGATACTACCTTTGGGGATGGCGCAGCAGATCAGCGCATAGCCTTCTTCAGGTAACGCCATAGGTTCATCCGGATAACTCACTTGCCCCTGCAAAATTTTAGTTTTGCAAGTATCACAAGTACCCGCCCGGCAACTGAAATCGGGCATTAAATCTTGCTCTTCGGCAAACTCTAATAAATTTTCAAACTCTGGATCCCAGGGCACCGCAAAGCCCGACCTGCTAAAAGTGATTAGCGGGGAAGCGCTGTCTGTCCCTGGCTGACTATCATCAGCAGCTGTAGTTGGTACCGGCAGCTTGACCGCTTCGACTGTCGCCGCAGCTTTCTTCAGCAGCGTCGCCGGGCCAAAGAACTCGTAGAAAATCCGGCCGTCATCCACTCCTAACTGCTGCAAGTGATTGTACATGGCCTGCATGAAAGGCCCCGGACCGCAGAGGTAAAACTCGTAATCATCCAGTACTAACAATGATTGCAGTATCTCTTTGCTGATAAAACCACTACTTTGATAATCGCTGCCGAGTCTATCGCAGCTGCGCGGATTGGCGTAGCAGACATAGCTGCGCAGCAGTTTAAAAGATTGCTTGAGCGCAGTTATTTCTGCCCCCAATGCATGTACGGCACCGTTTTCACAGGCGTGGATAAAGGTAGTTGCTCTTGTGCCCTGCTCGGCCAGCGCGTGCGCCATCGCCAGCAGTGGCGTTTGCCCCACGCCTCCCCCCAACAGCACCACAGGTCTAGCGGAGGACTGTAACTTAAACTTACCGACAGGGCCGTAAGCTATCAGTGAGTCACCAACTTGCAGCTGCTGATGAAAATATTCAGACATTACTCCCGCTGGCAAATCCGGACTTTGCAATGGTGGGTCTTCACGTTTAATGGTGATGCGTAATTGCTGTTTTGACCCATTGGAAATGCTGTACTCGCGCTTAATTTTTTTTCCATTTGAGTCTGTCAACTCAAACACTAAGTACTCACCCGGCGTATATTCAGGACATTCGCCGCGCACTGGCCGCAAATAGAAGGAGCGGATGTTCTCTGACTCGCACACAATTTTAGTCACTAAAAAGTCGATCAGGGCTGCTTTATTGTGGTTTTGCATAATTTCTGCCTCCATAGTTATGACAGTTTCACATGTAAATGTTCAATGCCATTTACAAAGTTGGAGTGCACATATTCCGGGGTTTCGGTGATGGTAAATTGCATATCCCGTTTCAGTATTTCCTCCAACAATACTTTCAGCTCGAGTCTCGCCAGTCCAGATCCCAAACAAGTGTGCACCCCACCTCCGCCATAGCCGACGTGGACAGTTTTAGGTCTATCAACCCTAAACTGCTGCGGATTCTCAAACTGCTGCTCATCAAAGTTGCCACTGCAATACCACATCACTACTTTTTCGCCTTTTTTAATTTGTGTACCGCTCAACACAGTGTCTCGGGTGGCTGTGCGGCGGAAATATAAAATTGGCGAGGCAAAGCGCACGACCTCTTCAACGGCACTTGGAATCAGCTCCGGCTGTTGCTTTAGGCGGGCAAATTGTTCCGGGAAACGGGCCATTTGTATCACCAGATTACTCATCGCCGAGCGGGTGGTCTCATTGCCGGCAAAGATTAACAGGCGAAAGAAGTTACAGTACTCTTCATCGGACATCCGCTGACCATCAATTTCTGCTGTCACTAGTTTGGAAACCATATCATCACGGGGATCGGCCCGTCTTTTTTCCCCCAGCGCACGGGCGTATTCTGTCAGTCCATGAGCAGCGGGAGAATTAAATGGCAGCAACCGCAACGGCGTAGTATTTCCGTAAGCTGTTGGATCCAGGGGCCTGGCGGAAGTGCCTGCCACTAGATAGTCGGTCAGCTCAATCATATAGTCGTGATCTTCCTCCGGTACCCCCAACATGTCACAAATGATACCTATAGGAATCGGCTTAGCCAGGGCCGTAACCCAGTCAGCGCCTCCTTGCTCAATAATGTCATCTAACAGCAGGCTCACACGATCGCGGACAATAGGCACATAATCGCGAATGTTTTTTGGAATAAATCCCGGATTCACTAAACGCCGCAATCTGCTGTGATCCGGGGGGTCCATATCGATCATCGAAGCGCGGGCCTGCAGCGCGTCGTCATCTATAGAATAGATTTGAATATGGCCCGCCGCAGAACTAAAAGTCTCGGGGTCGCGGGAAACAGCGACTATATCTGCAAACCTGCCGACACTCCAAAACCCATCCCCGGCTGCCCCTATTGGGGTCCATACCAAACCTCGAGTTGCGCGCATTCCGCTAAAAACATCTTGCGGGATTCCCGCATCAAACAGTCCGGCGTCATTCAGGTCGGCTGTAAAAATCTGACGATCAGGCAATGCTCTTCTCCTTATTTTGTATATCAATTATCAACGCTCAGGCATTTCTTTAGTCTTTACTACAATCCGTTAATAAGTGTTTGTATATTGCTAGATTTATTTGTGAATACTGTATACAGTAATTTTTGATCAAGCAATCTTTTCCTTTCGGATTACTCTTTTAATTATTATTGGAGCATCAGTATGCAGATAAAACATTTCGATACGAGTCAGATAAGTTGGTGCGAACAAGGCACTGGAGAGCCTGTGATTTTTTTGCACGCCATGGCGGGTTCGGCCACCGCCTGGCAACCGCAGTTTGCCTATTTCGCCAACAGCTACCGCTGTATAGCCTGGGATATGCCCGGATTTGGCAACTCCCCCCCCTGTGCTGATAACATGCAGGCGCTGGTAGAAATGCTAGAGCATTTTGTCCATTTTGAACTTAAGCTGAGCAGCGCCCATTTTGTCGGTTTATCGGTAGGGGGGATGATTTTGCAACACTTCAGTGCCCAATATCCCCAGCGAGTGAAAAGTTTAGCCCTTTTAGATACATCCCCTAAATTCGGGCTCTCTGGCGATGTTCTGGCCGCTGATTTTATCAAACCGATCCTGCAGGCTCTGGCCGATGGACAAAGTATCGCTGATTTCAGCGATGGCATGATTCGTGCCATTGTCGGCCCCCAGTGCAACGAGCAATTAATACGCACTTGCATTGCATCTATGTGTCGCGCCAGTCGTGCGGGGCTTGAGTTGTGTACTCATTTAATCGGCAATCATAACGCACTCACCCAGCTGCCTAAAATCAGGGCTCGGACTTTGGTTTTAGTCGGCGCCGATGATCTCGATACCCCGATTGAATACGCCGCATACTTATGCAGGCAGATAGCCGATGCCACCCTGCAAATTATCGCCAACGCTGGCCACGTTTCCAATCTAGAAAACCCGGGGGCAGTCAATCGTGCCCTGCAATCACATTTATCTAAACACCTTTAAGGAGCAGCTTGCTATGCGTGCCGCAATCTATACAGGACCGGACCAACCCCTACAGATACAACAAATCCAATTAGCCGACCCGGCTCACAGCGAGGTTTTGGTAGAAGTACATGCCACCGGTTTATGCCATACCGACCTGCATTTTATGCAGGGTCATTTACCACTGCTAGCCCCGGCAGTGCTAGGCCACGAGTCAGCCGGCATCGTTCGCGTGGTAGGTGCGGGGGTCAGCTACCTAAAGCCGGGCGACCACGTGATTGGTTGCCTGTCGGCTTTTTGCGGCTGCTGTCATATGTGCCTGTCGGGCCACCCGTCCATCTGTGAAGATCAGGACGCTATTAATCGCGATCCGGATCAACCGCCGAGATTAAGCCTGGACGGTCAGCCATTAACGCAGTTTATGAACTTATCCGGCTTTGCCGATCACATGTTAGTGCACGAACACGCACTGGCCAAGATTGATCCGGCAATGCCTTTAGACAGAGCAGCCCTGATCGGCTGCGCCGTGACTACTGGAGTAGGCGCCGTCATGCATACTGCAAAAGTGACGCTTGGCTCCAGCGTGCTGGTGTTTGGTTGTGGGGCTGTGGGATTAAGCGCTATTCAAGGCGCACGGCTGGCGGGGGCACTCGATATCATCGCCATAGACATCAATGTGCAGAGACTGCAAATGGCTGCTGCGTTCGGCGCGACTCATACTATCAACTCCAAGAGCGTAGATGCCAGCACTGAAGTCATGGCTATCACCGAAAACAGGGGAGTGGACTATGCATTTGAAGCAGTTGGCGATCAACAACTGGCCAGACAGGCGTTTATGATGTTGCGTAAAAACGGCACTTTAGTACTGATCGGGCTGATGCGCGAGGGCGCTGAGATTTCGCTGCCCTTCCAGCAATTCATCGCCCAGCGAAAGGTACTAGGTTCCGACATGGGCTCCAATCAGTTTCGCACCGACATGCAGCGGCTGGTGAAATTTTACCTGGATGGCCGCCTGAATTTAGACGACATGCTCAGCGCCAGAATCCCACTGCCAGAGATAAATCAGGGTTTCGAAATGATGAAACGCGGTGAGGGGATCCGTACTATCGTCGATTTCTCACTGTAAAATCCGGCCACAGCGCTGCTAAACAGAGGGGGTATGTAGTAAAAACTCACTGGGTTCTCGACAGAGAATCCAGCTGTAGTGACAGACCATCATTAATGTGCGCACGCATGGCCAACGCAGCCTCCATAGGATCTCCTGCGCGCATCACTTCACAGAGCGCCTGATGGTTGCCGAGGGATTTTTCCAGCTCAGATGACTCAATGGTCGTGAACAAATAGTTGGAGAAGCCTCGGTTCCAGAGTTGATCAAACATTTCTAGCAAATAGCGATTATTGGTGCGCTCAACAAAAGCTCTGTGGATGTTACGATTGGCATCATAATAATCATAGACTGTGCTTAAATCTCTGGTTTCCTCCAAGGTAATGACGGCCGATATCTGGTCGAACAACTTAACATTGCCGCGTTCAGTAAGCAGGCAAATAGCATGTCCTTCGATGGCTGCGCGAGTATCGTAAATCTCCCGCACTTCATCATCACCTATTTTGCGAATCTTAAAGCCTCCGCGCCCGGCAACTTCCAGTATTCCCTCTTGCTCCAGCCTGAGCAGCGCCTCCCTGACCGGAGTTCGGCTTATCTCTAATTCAGCCGCCAGTTTTTCCTGTATTAACTTTTTATCGGGATCTATATAGCCCTGCTGAATCGCTTCAAGTATTTGCGTATAGACTTCATCGGCGAGCCTAATTCTAGGTGCGGCTATCTTTTTTAAGACGGGCATAGTGTTCTCTGCAACAAAGTTGATGGACATTTATACCTATGCAAAAAGCATATTGCAATGGATATAACCTAAGCCATATTTAGGCTTGCTGTATATGTTTAGTTTTTTTCAATCTAATGTTTAAAAAACAGTATACAGTTTTTCTTGCATTCTGTATTCAATAATGCAAACCTGAACCTAACTTAAAAGAACAAGAGGCATATCTCAGTGGCATTTACTAACTATTCCCTACCAGAAGGCACCCACACCATAGTATTAGGTGTAGGCGATATTAATGGATTTATGCGTGGAAAACGCATTCCCGCCACTCAATGGCAGCGCACTTGCGAAGAGGGCAATGCAATCATAGCTGCTATCTTCGCCATGGATATGACCAGTGACATCTGGGACACCCCCTACTGCAGCTTTGATAATGGCTATGTTGATGTGCACATGTTTCCCTCCCACGTGCCAATCGCCTCCCCCTGGGAGCCCGGTGTAGCGATTTGTATCGGTCGGGCCGAGGGCCTGGACCACCAGCCGGTTCCCATAGACCCGCGCAACGCACTGATCGCACAATTAGATCGCGCCAGTCAGATGGGTTTTGAAATTCAAGTGGGCACAGAGCTGGAATTTTATCTGCTCGACCCAGAGACGAAACAACCGACCTTTGGTAACAACCAGGTTTATGGTATTAACCGCTCCGCAGAAATGGAGCATGTACTGGGACCCATTCGCGAGCACTTAAGCGCCCTGGACATTCCCATTGAACAATCCAACCCAGAGTATGCAGCCGGCCAGGTTGAAATTAACATTCGCTACGATGAAGCTCTGTTGGCCGCGGACCGCTGCATGTTATTTCGTGCGATGGTTAAAGAAGTGGCTGGCAACTACGGTTATCTGGCGACTTTTATGGCCAAGCCTTTCATCAAAGAGGCTGGCAGTGGTTTCCACACGCACTATTCACTGTGGCGCGATGGTGTTAATCAGTTTGCCGACAACGGCAAGTTAAACAGCACCGGCATCTCCTTTATGGCGGGTCTGCAACAGCGCATGGCGGAGATGTCACTATCAGGTTCTATGACGCCCAACGCCTACCGCCGCCGACAGCCCTATTCATTCTGTCCAATCAACGCCAGCTGGGGTTTCGATAACCGCACTGTTGGCCTGCGGGTTATCGAAGGTAAGGACTCTGCTGTGCGCATTGAAAAGCGCGATGCCTCAGCAGATTGCAACCCATACTACTTACTGGCCACTGACATAGCAGCGGGGCTAGATGGTATAGAACAAGGGCTGGAGCCTGGACCTGTGACTAGTGGTAATGCCTATGAGGACAACCCGGCACAACCACTGCCGCTAAGCTTAAATGAGGCAGTGGCACTGGCTAAAAAGTCTGACTTTATGCGTCGTGTCTACGGTGAAGACCGGCTGGCTATCATTATTAAGCAGGCGGAGCGGGAAATCGAATTTGTTAACGCACAAGTGACCCAAGTGGAGTTGGATCGATATTTGTTGAATTTCTAATGATTTTAGGGACGCTGCTTAAGTTTCGCCGCGCTAGTATTTTTTGAGTAGCACAAATAAATATTTTTGGTCTATTTAACAGTGTATTACCTGCTGATTATCAAAACTACTGCCGCCTTTAAGGTACTTGTTAGTGTTACAAAACATAACACTAACAAGGTATTAATATCGCTTTCGTAGTTCTGTTCAAACAATTACAGTCTTTAAACACAGATATTAGTCGCCAACTCACATGTACAGCGGCCATTAATTTGCAGGGCGTTAAACAACCCAAAAAAAATAAATATGAGGGCATTGGTTTGCATAACAGTAATAGTCACGACGATATCGCAATAGCCATATGTGATGTAGTAAAAAACTATGATCACTTCTGTGCGATAAAAAATATTTCTCTGGAAATCAAAGACAGTGAATTTTTCACCTTACTCGGCCCATCCGGCTGTGGAAAAACCACTCTTTTGAAAATGATTGCCGGTTTTGAACAGATTTCCACAGGAGAGATACTACTCTATGGCAAGCAGATAGCCAACTTGCCACCCAACCGAAGACCAGTGAATACGGTGTTTCAAAACTATGCACTGTTCCCACATCTGACCGTACGACAGAACATCAAGTTTGGTCTGCAAATGCTCGGCAAAAATGACAGTGAGTGCAATCGCCGCGCCGCTGAAATGTTGGAGTTAGTTCAATTGAACAGTTTTGCCGAGCGCTACCCGCTGCAACTCTCCGGCGGCCAACAGCAACGGGTGGCACTGGCACGCGCACTGGCTCCCGCGCCTCAGGTACTGCTACTGGATGAGCCACTATCGGCATTGGATCTAAAGCTGCGCCAATCAATGCGCACTGAGTTAAAACAAATACAACAGGACACAGGCATTACCTTTATCTTTGTCACCCATGATCAGGAGGAGGCATTAGTAATGTCCGATCGGATAGTGGTTATGTCAGAGGGGCAAGTACAGCAAGTCGGCAGCGCTAGTGAAATCTACGAGGCACCGAGCAATAAATTTGTTGCCAATTTTATCGGTGAAACAAATTTCCTGAGTGTCGATGTTAAATCTGCCATTGGCGACTACGCCCAATGCCGCATAGCTGACGGTACTTCACTGCAGTGCTCTTTTAATAAAGTGCATACCGGTGACACTGGAGTCATCTCTATCCGCCCGGAACGCATCTCCTTTTGCAGTGCCCAACAGGGGGATTTACGCGGCCAAGTCAGTCAGCGTATCTATCTGGGAACGGATGTGCAAATAGTGGTCAAACTGCCCGGAGATGAACTCATCAAAGTGCGGATGCAGAACTCTAATTTGGTCGCAATCCCTAATATTGGGGATGTCTTAGGCCTGAAACTGGAGGCGGGTGCTGCGCACTTGTTAGAACACTAATGGCCACTGTTATAGCACCCAACAGCACGACTGCTGAAAGCAGCAACCACAGCAGTTTAGTTGGTAACATACGCGACTGGCTGCTAATGCCCTCCTGGTTAGTCATAGGCCTTTTTTTAGTGATGCCGGTGTTGATGATGTTGGTCTACTCTTTTTTGACCAAAGAGTTTCGCGGCGGAGTTATATGGGAGTTTAGCTTAGCCGCCTACGATCAATTTTTCATTGATCGGGGCTTGTTTGGTGATGAGCCGATAAAAATTGAATGGACCTATATCAATATCTTTTGGCGTTCATTTTGGCAGGCGGGACTGGCGACCACTTTTTGTTTCCTGATAGGTTTCCCCACCGCCTGGTACATTGCCACACGCACCGGTAACAGCAAACACATCTGGTTGTTCTTAATCACTATCCCGTATTGGGTTAACTTACTGATTCGCACAGTATCGCTCAAATTTCTAATCCGCGATAACGGACCAGTCAACGACTGGCTACTAACACTGGGCGCCATCAGCGAACCTCTTTCGATCATCAACACCAACCTGGCAGTGCAACTGGGGCTGTTTTATTCATATCTGCCTTTTATGGTGCTGCCGATATACGCCAGTGTCGAGCGCTACAACTTCGCCCTCTCCGAGGCCGCTGCGGATCTATACGCCGGGCGCTGGACAATCTTAGCTAAGATTGTGCTGCCCGCAGTGAAACCCGGCATTATCGCCGGATGCATTTTAGTCTTTGTGCCCAGCCTGGGGGCGTTTTTGGCCCCGGATTTACTGGGAGGCGCCAAGAATTTCATGATCGGCTCACTGATTGAAGAACAGTTTAAAGGCAATGCCGGGAACTGGCCCTTTGGCGCTGCAATATCCATGATATTGCTGTCGATGGTATTAGTGGTATTGACTTACTATGCCCGCTCACAAACTCGCCGGGAGAACAGCTAATGGCTAGTCACCACACTGTACGAGGTTACCCTGGGTTCCTATCATTCACTCTGCTCTGTTTGTTTATGTTGTACGCACCGCTGATTATCGTGATGGTTTATTCTTTTAACGACAGTAATTCCATCTCTCACTGGCAGGGCTTTACCTGGCGTTGGTACGAAGATGTGTTTTTTGGTCTGGAAGCTGCCAAGTTCAAAATAGCCGCCAGAAACTCACTGGTGATCGCTAGTATTGCCGCCATCGCCAGTACCTTGATTGCCACTTGCGCCGCAGTGGCACTGATTCGCGGCGGTCACTTTCGAGCCAAAACCGCCAGTTTCACACTGATCAATTTGCCGTTGATGGTACCGGAGATAGTCATCGCTGTGGCCAGTTTGATCTTCTTCTCTGCGATAGGTTTTAAAACAGGCTACGCCACGATTTTATTGGCGCATATCGTCTTCTGTATTCCCTTTGCCTACCTGCCGATAGCGGCTCGACTGCAGGGCATCGAAGACATTTACGAGAAAGCGGCAATGGATTTGTACGCCAGCCGCTGGCGCGCTTTCAAACTAGTATTGCTGCCACTGATGATGCCGGGGATGATGGCGGGTTTCCTACTCGCTTTTATCATTTCTCTGGACGATTTCATCATCACTAACTTCGTCAAAGGGGCGGGAATTGAGACCTTGCCTACCGCTATTTTTGGTGCGGTAAAGCAGGGAATAAAACCTAATATCATGGCCATTTCGACACTGATGCTGTTGGTTTCAGTGCTGCTAGTCACCCTTTCACACTTTGTAGGTCGTATCGGTAATAAACAAAAATAACCCCCGGATCAGGCATTAACGGTTGTGTTCAACAATGCAGTATTCGGATATATAAAAATAACTATAGTCAATTGGAGATATTGTATGAAAATTTCATCAACTAAAACGCTGGTCGCCGCTATAGCACTGAGTCTCGCTGCAACAAGCGCCAGCGCCAGCGGTAAATTATCCATCTACCACTGGTTTGAGTATATGCCACAACAAGTACTGGATGACTTCAAAGCTAAGTTTGACATAGAAGTTACCATGGATACTTACGACTCTAACGAATCGCTGCTGGCCTCGCTAAAAGCCGGAAAAATCGGCAGTTATGATTTGGCATTTCCCGGCGATTACATGGTCGCCATCATGGCCAATCAAGGATTATTAGATACCTACCAGCGCTCGGAACTCTCTAACTTTGACAATATCCAAAAACAGTGGATTGATGTGGAATTTGACAAGGGCCGCAAGTCATCTATCCCCTACCAATGGGGGACTACCAGCTTCTCAGTGAACCGCGATGTGTATTCCGGCTCTATTGATTCTACCGCCATTATCTTCGACCCACCAAAAGAGCTGCGGGGCAAGATTAACGTATTGGACAGCCAAGGCGAAGTTTTAACCATGGCTTCGTTGCACTTGGGAATCCCGCAGTGCTCCACTGACAGAAAACAGCTAAAAAAGTTAAATGACTTGCTCTTGAGTGCCAAAGCGCAGTGGGCAAGTTTTGGCTCAGATACCGCAAAAGAAGTCTTAGTTTCAGGTGATGCCGCAGCGGGTATGATTTATAACGGCTACTCCGCCAAAGCTAAAGAGGAGGGAGCCAACGTCGAGTACGCTTACCCTAAAGAGGGGTATGTGGCCTGGATGGATAATGTCGTTCTGCTACGAGATGCACCGAATCGCGCCAGTGCTATCACTTTCATGAACTATATGCTGGAACCTGAAGTGATGGGTAAAATCACCAACTTCTCTCAATACTCTGCGGGTATTCAAGGAGTGGCACCTTTTTTGACAGAGAAATTGCGCAACTCCCCTGAAAACAATCCACCAGCTTCCGCCCCTGTGGGCACTTTTGTCGCCGTCTGCGACGAGCAGACCCAGTTGGTATACGATAGAATCTGGACCAATCTAAAAAAATAACTGTTTGGGTCTATAGCAAAAGCCGCTTGCTCTGCGGCTTTTTACTACCGCTATCTATCTGATATTTATTATAAATATTTAATTTACTAATCTAATGCACAGTGCAGTATCCAATCCTGCAAACTGGCCACATGGGGATTATTGCAATCTGCCTTTCTGGCTAAATAGTATTCTCGCTGACTATTAAATGAAGCGCTTACCGGTGCGATCAGCTCACCCGTATCCAGCAAATCAGAGACTAAGTGTCGCCAGCCAAGCGCAATCCCTTGACCCTTCAATACCGCTTGCAGCAACAGCGGATAGTTATTGATCATCAACCCTTTAAGACGCTTTGGCGGTATCAACCCCTGACTGCGAAACCAGACTTTCCAGTCAATCGCCTTATAATGCAGACCGCGCCAATGCTCCTCATCTAAATGCAACAGCGGTTGTTGCAGTAAATCTGCTACCTGCAGCGGCAGATTAGTGCGCTCTATCCCCGCATTGTGTAGATATTCGGGGCTGCAAATGGGGAATATTTCGTCGTTAAACATGAAAGTGCTGCACAAGTTATTATTCTGTCGGTCATCGCCATAGCTGATCGCCAGGTCTACCCCTTCGCGCTGCAAGTCTACATCCCTGTCTGTGGCTATCACCCGCACTTCAATATCCCGGTGCTGCTGCAGAAATTGGCTCAACCAATCATTTAATTTAAAGGTGGTAAAGGCAATAGTGGCGGCGATAGTGACTGTTTTGGGTTCTTCAGCTGTGGTTATCTGCGCAACGGAATCTATAATTAATGCGATAGCACTCTGCAAGTTCGGCAGTAACTGCTGTGCCGCGGGGGTCAGTGTTAAGCGCCGGTTGTAGCGATTAAATAACAGCGTGCCCAAATGTTGTTCAAGGTTTTTAATCTGCCGGCTAACAGCGGCCTGTGTGACGTTGAGCTCGTCAGCGGCAGCGGTAAAACTGAGCTGTCTGGCAGCGGCTTCAAAAGTAATTAAACCATTCAGCGGCGGTAACTGTTGCTTCAAATTACGCATAGCGCTCAACAAACCCTCTCCTTTCAGATAACAAAATGTTATCTGAAGCCATACTTTAATATTGTTTGTGGCTTTTTTCTACTAAAGGCATCATCTAGTGCCGATGTTGCCAAAATAAAAAACAATAATCCTGACCTTAAGGTATTCGTAATGCAGAGCAATGACCCGCTTCTTCAACCTTACCAACTGAAACACTTGCGGTTAAAAAACCGCATAATGACTACCTCACACGAACCTGCCTACCCCGAAGATGGCATGCCCAAAGCGCGGTACCGCGCTTACCATGAGGAGCGGGCTAAAGCCGGTGTGGCCCTGACCATGACCGCGGGATCCGCCACCGTCTCTCGGGACAGCCCACCGGTATTTAACAATATACTGGCCTATAAGGATGAAGTGGTTCCCTGGATGAGCGAATTGGTTGATGCCTGCCATCAACACGACTGTGCGGTGATGATTCAATTAACCCACTTGGGTCGGCGTACCGGTTGGTCCAAGGGCGACTGGCTGCCAGTGGTTTCACCTTCGCACCGCCGGGAGGCCTCCCACAGAGCTTTTCCAAAAAAGATTGAGGATTGGGATATCGACCGTATCGTTGTGGATTACGCAGATGCGGCGCAGCGGATGCAGGCGGCGGGAGTTGACGGTATTGAACTGCAGGCCTACGGTCATTTAATGGACCAATTTTGGTCACCGCTGACCAATAGCTTAGAGGCTCCCTATGGCGGAGACTTAGAAAATCGTCTGTTCTTTACCCGACGTGTTCTGAATGCCATCCGCAGCAGAGTGGGAGATGAGTTTATCGTCGGCGTTCGATACACTGCAGACGAGGTCATAGACGGGGGGATTAGCTTTGCAGAGGGCCTGGAAATTTCCCGGCTGTTAAAAGACAGCGGACAAGTGGATTTCCTTAATGTAATCCGCGGTCGCATCGATACTGATGCGGCACTCACGGATGTTATACCTGTTATGGGCATGAAAAATTCGCCGCATCTGGATTTTGCCGGTGAAGTCAGAGCCGCCACGGGTTTCCCCACTTTTCACGCCGCTAAAATTCCCGATGTGGCCACCGCACGCCATGCTATCGCCAGCGGCAAACTGGATATGGTCGGTATGACCAGAGCACACCTGGCCGACCCGCATATAGTGCAGAAGATCATTGCTGGTACAGAAGAGCAAATCCGCCCTTGTGTCGGTGCCACTTACTGCCTGGACAGGATTTATCAAGGTGGCGATGCCTTCTGTATTCACAATGCCGCGACCGGTCGGGAGCTGAGTATGCCGCATAATATCCCCAGAGCAGAAGTATTGCGCAAGGTACTGATTATCGGCGCCGGTCCCGGCGGTCTGGAGGCGGCCAGAGTCGCCGCTGAACGCGGCCATAAAGTCACGGTACTAGAGGCGGCGGCTGATCCCGGTGGCCAACTGTGCCTGACCGCTCGCAGTTTCCGACGCAAAGAGATGATGTCCATCATTGACTGGCGTATGCAGCAGTGTCTGGCAATGGGCGTTGAATTTCATTTTAATATCTGGGCCGAAAGCAAAGATGTTTTATGCCATCGGCCCGACTTAGTCATTGTCGCCACCGGCGGCATCCCCGACGTCGACATTTTGCAGCACAACAACCATTTATTAGTCTCTAGCTGGGATATTATCAGTGGCGCAATAAAGCCTGCCAAAAATGTATTACTCTTTGATGACGCCGGTGATCACAGCGCTTTACAGGCGGCAGAAATCATAGCCGCCAGTGGTGCCAAGCTGGAGATAATGACCCCTGACCGGACGTTCGCACCGCAAGTGATGGCGATGAATTTAGTCCCTTATATGCGCGAGATGCAGAAAAAACAGGTCATTTTCACTGTCACTTACAGGCTTTTAGCAGTGGCGAAACAGGCCGACAAAATCATCGCTGATATCGGCAGCGATTACCTGATTAGCGGTATTGACGAAGGCGCAAAAGTAAGGACAGTCGACCAAGTGGTGGTCAATCACGGCACCTTACCTTTGGATGAACTGTATTTCCAATTGAAGCCGCTGTCCTCGAATCTGGGGGAAGTTAATTATGAAGATTTAATTGCCGGCAGAGCCCAAGCTATCACCCGTAACCAGCATGGGCAGTTTCAGTTGTTCCGCATTGGCGATGCAGTGGCCGGGCGCAATACCCATGCCGCTATTTATGACGCTTTACGGCTGTTGAAAGATTTGTAAAGCGCCACTGCAAGCAATTATCCACCGTTTGCCCCTTGTCATTAGAGGGGCATCCTTCCTCTAGTGGTACCAGCCGTTGTCGTACGCTTTGCTACCAAAGATAACATGGGCCCTGGCCTGGCGCGCCTGGCGCTGGTTTAGTGGCAGTGCCTTAAATTTTTTATCTTTGTACTCAAAGGTAAGGGGGGCTTTTTCCGGCTGCAATACCGTCACTGATTGTGTCGACATATAGGCGAAGTTCTTATCGTACTGCATCATCGCCCGCTGTTTCTCTACTGCTACTTCTCTGGTCAAATCATGGCCAAGCATTGGCATATCGCCACTGATTCCCGCCAGCGATAACAGCGTCGGCGCCAGATCGATGTGGCTGATTAATCTGGAGTCTGTTTTAGGCTCTATCCCCTCTCCTAATATTAAGCCGGGAACTCTAAAGTACTCAATCGGCACTAAGCTGGCGCCGTGGACTCTGGAATCGTGATCCGCCACTATTATAAAGATAGTGTCTTTCCAGTAACTGGATTTTTTGGCTTTCTGCATAAAAGCACCCAGCGCGTGATCCGCGTACTTTGCGGCGTTGTTACGGGTTTGAGGGTCTTCATCATACAGCTCAATTTTACCCTCGGGGAATTCATAGGGAGAGTGATTAGAGCTGGTAAACACTAAGCTAAAGAAAGGCTTGTCACCTTTGGCCAGGCGCTCAAATTCGAGGTGCGCCTGATCGTAGAGATCTTCATCTGAAGCCCCCCATGACGCTTCAAAATCGATCTTTTCGAATCTGGGTCCGTCGACTATGTCGGAAAAGCCGTTACCCAAAAAGAAGCTTTTCATATTATCGAAGTGACTCTCTCCACCGTAGATGAATTGACTGTGGTAGCCCTGATCGGTCAGCATACTGGCCATGGTAAAGAAGTTAGTTTGCGACTTAGAAAGTTTAACTACAGATCTGGAAGGCGTCGGGGTAAAGCCAGTCAGTACCGCCTCGATACCGCGCACGGAACGAGTGCCAGTGGCGTACAAGTTAGTAAAATTCCAGCCCTCCTGCATCAATTTGTCCAAGTGTGGGGTCAGTGGTAAACCACCCAGAGCACCGACATATCTGGCACCTAAACTTTCCTGTAACAAGATAACGATATTTTTGCCAGCACCCTCATTAGTCGCCTGGCGAAACGTCGATGTCGGTGCACTTGGATCCCTATACTGGGCTTCCTGCAAGCTACTTGACTGACGCACTACTTCCAGTACTTCGCTGTCATCCATTTTACCGTAGTAGCGCTCGCTAGATTTTTCAGCGCCTAAGCCATTGATGGCGAAACCGACCGAATAAGTCGAGTTGAGAATCAAGTCATTGATTAAATGATCGGTGGAAAAAGCCACCATAGCCGGGTTAATAGGCCGGTGTCCGAAGGATGAACGCGCTCCAACTACACTCAGCGATATCAACAGCAGAATGCTTATCGAACGTAGTACCAGCGAGGCATTAGAGCGCTCCTGCCACTGCGAGCGAAATAACTTCAGCGCCACCACAGTGGCAATCACTAGAGTACTGCTAGCGATAAAAATTTCCAGTTTATAGCCACTCCAAAGCATCGCGGCGATTTCTTTAGGATACATCAAGTATTCGATAAACAAGCGGTTAGGACGTAAGTCATACTCCATGATAAAGCTGGGAGTGATCACCTCCAGATAGGCAAAGATGACAAAAAACACACTTAACCAAACCAGTAGCAGCGGATAAATATATTTGGCGGTGCGCCGCACTAAAACCCCGACACTGGTAACTAACAGCGCTAATAAAGCCACATAGCTTAAAATTGAAGCATCAATACGCATGCCGCTAAGTAATACTTGCAGCCAGCCCTCACTGGCGCTGACCCGCTCCGATTGCCAGATCATCAACATCAATCTGGAGCAGGAGAGTAGCAACAATGTACTAGTGAAAAAGACGATGATTATCCAGTTGGGCCCAAAAAATTGTTTCAGCCGCTCTAGCAAGCGTAAATTGTCATGGTTATTCAATACATTGTTCACAAAATCAGGCCTCAGATATTAACTTGAGCGCTATTATACGGTTTCTGAGACGATATAGAAGTCGGAAGTCGGAAGTCGGAAGTTGGAAGTTGGAAGTTGGAAGTTGGAAGTTGGAAGTTTACTCACTGCAGTAGACGGCAACTAAATAAAGCTTAAAAAAATTGTAAAAAAGTGCCTCTAAAATTTTTTGTGGATTTCTGGCCCAGTAGCTAGCCTGGGCCATAAGCGCAGCGCTAAAAATCTACGCCGACTTTAAAAGGTCCAACAGTAATTCAACACTTTCTTCGGGGTTTTGTAGTGCAGACCAGGTTTTTTCGTTACCATTTTTCTTGTGCATTCGATTCATAAATTTTTTGCCGGTGATATATTTATTCCTCATCCGCTCTTGGAATGCAATCCGCTCTTCGCTTAATGTATCAGTGTCCATTTCATCTTCAGTGCCGTAATCATAGAGATCCTGGATAATGTTCAGCCTATCTAGAATCAGCGCCGTCTGCATTGCCGTGTGTCCTTCAACTAAAGCTGAAAATGCATATTTTTGCCCGCTGCTCAGATTGCCATGCATATCCCAATCTAAGAGACCTTGCTGATCTTGCAGGGCGTGCACAAACTCATGACTGAGCACATCCATCATCGCGTAGTAAACCTGCGAATTATCCAAGTTATTTTTACGTTTATAGATTTTTATGTTCTCAGGTACCACGTAGATCCCTTTATCCCCATCATCATAAATGGCCGAGACAGATCGGGAATAGTGGCCTAAAGAGGTATATTGTTGCTTTTTGTCACTGACATCAGGTCGGGCTTCAATCAATTTTTTTTGCAATTCATCCGCGGTCATAAAAGTGATTTTTGGCGTGCTGTGTAATTTTCGTCCTGTTGCCAGAGGTAACTCTCGCTGCACAAGCTCGACGATATCCAGAATATCTTGCTCGCTGATAGCACTGCGGGTATCTACCCTTTCGCCCCTGTTTGCATTGGGGGTACAAGCGATAACAGACAACAACAAGCCGACAATAACTAACAAGCGCAAACCAACCAACGACAACAACAGCCTTTTCTTTAACATTTCACCATCCACTAGCAAAGGGTAACCAATCCAGTCCCAGGCACTGAGCCCGGTTCATAGACGATAGATTTAAATAGAGTTTTCTAACAAAGGCACAGTAACAGATGCCCGCCAGGCTAGCTATATCTGAACTGAAAATTAAAAATTAAAAATTAAAAATTAAAACTGCTGTGCTGTTAGCTTAGGCATAGCGGCATCGGTGATTCACCGCCAGTTTAGCTCCCTTGGTACCCGTTGCTATAGACTGAGCCACTAATGCAGCGCAATTGGGATCTGAGATCCACCGTTGTTCTGCCATGCCCCTCCGCGGTCAATACCCTCGGCTCAGATTAACAGTGGCAGGCAGTACTTTGTCTGCCCTGTAGCGAATAATATTGTCGGCCACCACTTGTGCAGCTGTGTTCATATTAGTCGGACCTGATATATGTGGCAGTACGGTTATCTGCGGGTGCTGCCATAAAAGGTTATCAGTGGGCAGCGGCTCCTGCTCAAAGACATCTAATACCGCGTGGCTTATCTGTCCACTGTCCAGCAATTCAAGCAGTGCCGGGTGATCTATTACTGCGCCTCGGGAAAAATTAATCAGTTTAGCGCCGCACGGCAAATTCGAGAGCAACTGCTGGTTTAGCAGGCCTTTAGTCTCGGCGGTCAGGGGCAACAAATTAATCAGAATATCTGTTTGCGCTAGTGCTTCAGGCAGCTGCCCCACAGAGACATAGTTATTCACCCCGGCAATGTTTTTTTCGCTGCGACTCCAGCAGCTGACTTTATAATTTTGCTGCAACAATACTTTAATCGCTGCCTGCCCCAACTCGCCAGCACCCAACACGGTGACCCGAGTCTCCTGCGCCGTTGCACAAGGCAGCTGCTGCCAGAGCTTCTGGCGCTGCTGGGATGCGTATTGCGGCATATTACGATGCAGGTACAAAGTCCAGGCAAGCACCGCCTCGGCCATAGTCGCCGCCATCTGCGGGTCTAGCAACCTGACCAATTGCAGCCGCTTACTCTGCTCTAACTGCTGGTTGTGTTGCCTGATGCTCGGCACTAGTGCTTCGACTCCGGCCCACAAGCTTTGCACCCAAACTAAACCAGGGAAGTTGCGCAAAATACTCGGATCTGGATTGGCGACTATAGCGATGTCCACCTCTGCAGCCTGATCGACAGAGAACATTTCAGGAAATACAATGCTTTCATCGGGCAGTAGTTTAGCCAGCAGCGCTATCCACTGCTGTTGTTCAGCACGCGCTAAAGTGCTGATAAATACTATAGAGCTCATCAGTTAAACACCTTAGTCAGATCCGCAAAACCTTTCAGCTCTATTGGATTGCCAAAGGGATCTGTGAAAAACATAGTGTGTTGCTCCCCCGCTTCGCCTTCAAAACGCACTGTCGGAGCTATCACAAAATCCAGTTGCTGGCGCTGCAGCTCTGCGGCTAATGCACGCCAATCTCCAATCGGAAGTATTGCTCCGAAGTGCGGCATAGGCACAGCTACACCATCGACTAAGCCGGTATTTTGCACCGCAAATGTCTCGCCTAAATGCAGCGACAACTGATGGCCAAAAAAGTTGTAATCCACCCAAGTGTCGCTCCTGCGCCCCTGCTGGCAACTGAGTACATTAGTATAAAAATCACAAGCTTTATCTAAATCAGTAACATTGAAAGCAAAGTGGAATATTGACTGCATAATTTCTCCCGGCATTTTATAACTTAGTGAAAGCTAAAGTAGCAATTTAAAACAACAACAGATACTATCTTTTTATTGTCTTGAGCATAAGAAATAGTTATGGATACTCGTTTTTTACACAGCTTAATTGTCGTTATTGAGACCGGCTCTATCGCAGCTGCTGCCCGCAGGCAAAACCTCACGGCTGCCGCTGTCAGTCAGCGAGTAAAATCTCTGGAAAACAGCTTAGGCTGTGACTTGCTATCGCGTACCGGTCACAGCGCCAAAGCGACGCAAGCCTGCCTGAGGATACTGCCCAGATTAAAACGCATCGCCGCTGAGGTCTCAGGTATAGCAACCGATTTAGATAACCAACAGCCGAGTGGCGAGTTGAGAATTGGGGTGATTTCAACACTACTCAGTGGTCTACTGCCACGTTGTGTTCAATACTTAGCCGGCAGTGCTCCAAAGCTATTACTGCAAATAGTACCTGGCACCTCCAGGGATTTATACCAACAGCTTCAACAGCAACAAATTGACCTGGCGATTCTGGTCCAGCCGCCTTTTAAGCCGGCAAAAGTGCTCAAGTCAGAATTTTTGTTTGCTGAACCACTGGCGTTGATTAGCTTGCAACCCAGCTCTGCGATCAATAACAGCATCAGCAGCCAACCTTTTATTGCCTACGATAAAAGTGCCTGGGGCGGTGCCATTGCCAATAGCTATTTAATCGATCAGCAGATCAATGTCGCACCCCTGTGTGAAATAGACTCACTGGAATCTATTGCCTTAATGGTTAAGCTGGGCATGGGAGTGTCTTTAGTACCGCACTGGCAGGGACTGCAGGATCTTGCCAACAACTTATATATTAGCCCCATTAATGAGGCTAAATACCATCGAAATATTCAGCTGCTTACGCACCGCCAAAGCGGCCGGGAACAGCTGATTGCAGAATTTAAACGGGCGTTACACGCCGCTTAGGGAAAATCCCCTTTGGCGAGCATGTCTAGAGTTTGAAATGCCCGGTAAGCCAGAGGCGCACCGGACTGGTTCACCTGCTCGTCAGGCAACCGCGGTATTGGTTCGCGTTGGCATATCTGCTCTGTTGTGTGGCTGTTGTAAATTCAGTTGCGGCCCCACTGGGATAATCGCTGTTGGATTAATGCTGGTGTGCGATGCATAATAATGTGCCTTGATCTGCTGCATATCGACAGTCTCGGCGATAGCCGGTATTTGGTATAATTCCCGCAGGTAATTACTTAGCGCCGGATAGTCGACAATGCGTTTTATGTTGCACTTAAAATGGCCGACATACACCGCATCGAAACGCACCAAGGTGGTGAATAAACGCCAATCCGCTTCACTAATTATGTTCCCGGCTAAATACCGCTGCCCCGACAAGCGCTGCTCCAAACTGTCTAAGGCGCTGAAAATCTCAGTGACCGCCTCAGTGTAGGCAGATTGAGTCGTGGCAAACCCCGCTTTATAGACGCCGTTATTAATTTTACTATAAACCTGCTCATTCACGGCATCGATTTCACTGCGTAACTGCTGTGGGTAATAGTCTCCGGCTGTGGCGCCTATCTGATCAAAGGCAGAGTTAAACATGCGTATAATGTCTGCTGATTCGTTACTGACAATCGTGCGCTGTTGTTTGTCCCACAAGATCGGCACAGTGGCCCGGCCAGAGTAATCAGGCTGAGCTAATGTGTAGAGCTGATGTACCTGGCCGACACCATTAACACTGTCTTCGATCACTCCCTGACCCGGCGCAAAGCTCCAGCCATTATCATCCATTAATGCATTCACCACTGACACAGAAATCATCTGTTCAAGCCCTTTAAGCGCTCTAAAAATCAACGTGCGATGTGCCCAGGGACAAGCCAGTGAAACGTATAAATGGTAGCGACCCGACTCTGCCTTAAACCCTCCCGCACCGGTCGGCCCCGGACTGCCATCCGCAGTCAACCAATTGCGAAATTGCGTTTGCTGGCGGACAAATTTACCTTTATTGGACGCAGTATCTAATCCAGCGCTACTCCATTGACCATTGACTAAAAAACCCATGTAATTTTCTCGCTCTGGTTATCGTTTTATTAATTAGATTTAAAAATTACCACTGTGGTAATCCTCAACCGCCTGTCTTATTTGAGCTTGCGTATTCATCACAAAAGGCCCGTGTCGCACTACAGGTTCATTCAATGGTTTACCCGCTACCAGCAAAAATCGAGTGGCGGCCGGGGCCGACAACAAAATCTCTTCACCTTCACCAAAAATACCCAGTTGTTTTGCCCTCAGGCTGCGCCCGGCTATCTGCACTTGCCCTTCAATCACGTAGATGAAGCTATTGTGTCCGTTAGTAATTGACTGACTAAACTCTGCCCCGGACTTTAAACTCACATCTAAATAGGTGGGTTGGGTGTAATGATTCACCACCGGTCCACGGGTGCCTCTATCAGTGACCCCGCTAATTACCCGTATCACTGTGCCATCATCACGCTGCTCCAGTGCCACTTGCTCGGCGGGAAACTCCTGATAAGCGGGTTCGGTCATCTTGGCGCTGGCAGGTAAGTTGACCCACAGCTGAAAACCTTTCAATAAGCCGTCTTGTTGCTCGGGCATCTCCGAGTGCATGATGCCTTTCCCCGCGGTCATCCACTGCACCCCACCTGGGGCTATTACCCCCTCGTTGCCCTGATTGTCTTTATGGCGCATACGCCCATTCAACAAATAAGTGACTGTTTCAAAACCGCGGTGCGGATGGGTCGGAAACCCCGCCAGATAGTCATCCGGGTTGTCACTTTCAAAGCAATCCAACATCAAAAATGGATCTAACATATCTACTTCTGCATTGCCGATAATACGCGTCAGTTTCACCCCCGCGCCGTCTGAGGCAGGAACCCCGGATGTTACAGCGATTAATTCTTTTACTCTGTTGTTGTCGATTGCTGCTGATGTAAGGCTCATTATTCACTCCTATTGGGCTTTGTTAATCCTTAGCATTAGTTTAGTTATTGATGACAATTGAATAAACACTAGGATTAGCAACTTATAGTTGCATTGAAGAGAACAATAAACACACAGAAAAGTCTCTGCCCAAGCGCTGTAACTGGGTAGTGTAGCTGGATACTAGAGCGGATTATTCAGAGGAAAAGAAAAGGCCGGACTCGATCATCATAGTAGAAAATAAACAAGGTTAAGTTCACTGCTAAGGTCAACCAGAAAACTATTTGAAAGCGCAATTTTCTGGATTTATGCCGCAACATTACCTGGGCTATAACAGCACCGGGCCAACCTCCTAGCAGTGAACATATCTGCAGGCTAGCCTCTTTGATTCGCCACTGCCCTTTTTTAGCAGCACTTTTATCTATGCCATAAAGAACATAAGTCAGCACACTGACACAGAGATAAATCAGGCCAATCACCTCTGGTATCTGTTGGAGATAGATACTGTAGGACAATAACAGGCAAAAGGTCAGGGTTATCAGCAGCGCTAATTTTTTCACACTGCTGCCTTTTGCATGCTAATTTTCAGATCCACTGCTATTGAAATTTCACAACCAGCAGTGTCGGTGACTTCAATTGAGGTCAACGGCATATTTTTTTAACAACGGCATCGGCACTATTTCTAGGGCTTTTATATGCGTTCTCATTAAATGCACTTTAGGTGCCATCCCCTGTTCCTGTGCTTGCAACCAACGAGCTGCACACAGACACCAACTATCCCCCGGCTGCAATCCAGGAAAATCAAACTCCGGCATAGGAGTCGACAAATCATTGCCGCGCAACCTGGAATAGTCTAGAAATTCGCTAGAGGCCTCAATACAGACTGTATGTGAGCCAATATCGTCACTGCAAGTATTACACTTGCCGTCGCGGTAATAACCTGTGTTTGGGTTATCGCCACAAGTTACCAGTGGCTCACCAAAGACGTTAACCGATTTATCCATCGCCATAATTTGAGTCCCTATTAGATTTAAAATTATTTACAGTTGCTAGCCGTAGCTCTGGCAGCTTGCTCTTGCGGGAACAAACTGGCATAAATCATCTGATTTAGCGGAGTGGCAACCCCGACGCGATCAGCTAACCTGAGCACCGCTCCGGTTTGACTGTCCAGTTCTGAAGGCCTGCCAGCCAACACATCCCGCTGCATCGAAGTATCACTGTTTGCGCCGGATTTTTCTATTTGCTGCCAGACCAACTGTTCCATATCAGCGGGCAGATCAACCTTAAGTGCCACCGCTAGCGCAATAATCTCTGAGATTACCCCCTTTAAAAAATTGGCAGTCGCAGGGTTGGAGCGCAGCGCACCAAAAGGCGCACGAGTGACACTGCCGACACCACTGGTGCTGGCGATAAATATAAACTTGCGCCATACAGCCGTAGTGATATTTTCCACTAACTCAGTGGTAAACCCCTGTGTGCGTTGTAGCAACGCTAACACACACTGGGATCGCTCAGTAACAGCATTGTCTTGCTCACCAAATTGCAACCATGGGGCTGCACCTAAATGATTGATATGACCTGGACCATGCATCTTCGCAAAAATACCGCAGAGGCCATTCAATACTTTTTCTCGCCCCAGCTGGGCTGACAAAATTTCCACTGCATCTACGCCATTCAGCAGCGGTAACACTAAGCTGTGCTCGGCAATTAAAGGTTGCATCGCCTCTGCCGCCTGCGCCACTTGCCAGCCTTTGACACAGACCAGCACTAAGTCCACTGCGCCTATCTCAGCCGGATCCGCAGTGGCCATTGTGGGGTGAACCAGGAAATTGCCATTAATACTGTCTACCCGCAACCCCCGCTGTTTAATCGCCTGTAAATGTGCACCGCGGGCAACAAAACTGACATCTACTCCCGCCTCTAATAAACGACCACCAAAATAAGCGCCTACCCCACCTGCTCCATAAACTGCTACTTTCATCTTTTTTCCACTGTGCGTTAACCGAATTAGCTCTGTTATAAGTTAATTTCCATCAAGAGTCGAATACATAACCTCATCATTAGATTAATTTATTTCTGATCTGTTGGCACTGAGCTGCATTTTCAGAAAAACACCTGAGACACTGATTATTTATTTGTGACATAATTGCGTCACTTCTACGGTACTATCGATTTATGTTTATCTTTAGCAAGCTAACTGACCGGGTAATAAATGACTATGTCTGAAAATAATAAATCTGCCCTTGAATCTAACCAACAAACCAATGAGCTATCTCAGCCCTCTATCGATAGTGGCGACGAGAGCAGGTCTCTCGGTGAGATTGGACTCTCTCAATTTACCCCCTATTTGCTTAACCGCATTATGGGTAGCTGGAGCAGCAATTTACAGGCACCGCTGCGCGACCAAGGATTGTCGATTGTAAAAATGCGTACTCTGGCAGTCCTGTCGGTAATTTCCGGTTTAACCATTAACGAGTTATCCGCTTACACTGTTATTGAACAGTCAACTATGAGCCGCTCACTGGATGTACTTGAAGCTCAGGAGTTGATTCGCCGGGTAGCCAGCGTAAAAGATGGCAGGGTGCGCAAGATTTATATCTCGGATTTAGGCCGGGAAAAGTTTGAAGTTTTTTGGCCGAGCATGCTGGAAGAGTACAATAGACTTTTTAGCGGAATTTCAGATGCTGAACAGCAAAGCTTTTTAAAAACACTGCACAAGATACTTGGCAACATTCAAGCACCCCAAAATTCCTGAGCGACTTAAAACCGCTCTTCAATTTCGCGCCTATTGAGGATGCCCGCCACTGCACCGTAACTTTGGGTTGATATACCAGCGGCAATATTGGCGTATTTTGCAGCGCAAAAGACATCTTTTCCCTGTAAATACTGGACTAAAAATGCCCCATTAAAACAGTCCCCGGCACCAGTAGCATCAATGGCTTGCACGGCAATCGGCGCTATCAACTGCATCTTCTTGCCGCTCGATACTAACACCCCATCCGCACCTAGAGTCAGCGCCACTATTGAGGCACCTAACTGATGATAGAAGGCCACTATTTGTTCAGGATCGTACAAGCCGGTGAGTAATCGCGCATCATCTAGCCCAGGTAGGGCGATGTCACATTGGCTCATCAGCTTGTGCACTGACTCAGTGGCAGTTCCCAGAGAGCGGCACTGATGCTGGAACAGGCCATGGGACGACATTAAGACTGTTTACTCGTCTTCAATTTCAAAAATGGCCTCTATCTCGACGGTGATTTGTCTCGGCAGAGATGCGACACCAAACGCTGATCGGGCGTGTATACCTTTGGCGCCAAACACTTTGTGCAGCAAGCTGGAGCAACCATCGATCACAGCCGGGTGCTGACTAAACTCCGGAGTGGCGTTGACCATACCTAACAACTTAACCACCCCTGTCACTTTATCCAGTGACCCGCAGTGAGTTTTCACCGCCGCCAAAATATTCAGGCCAACTAATTTTGCGTGCTCATTGGCCTGTGCCACATTCACATCCGCTCCCACTTTACCGGTTAAATATTCTCCACTACTTGTCACCGGAGCCTGGCCGGAAACGTAGAGTAGATTTCCTACCTGACGGGTGCTGGCAAATGCTCCGATCGGTGCAGGAGCCTCGTCGGGCAAGCTCAGGCCCATGTCAGCAATGTTCTTTTCCGGGTTAAAACGTTCACTCATGCTCATAAAATAATCTCTGTTGGTCTACAAAATGAAAAATGTCGATTGTCGGTTTTTAAAGCTGACGGTAACAGACTGTCACAAGTTTCCAGGGTGGCTGCGGCTGCTAGAAATTGACTTTGCAAGCGCTAGGACTAGCGCCGGTCAATAATACCCGCCTGCGCTGGACGCACTGTAACCTCGAGTCGCCGTTCCAGACCTGTGTATGCAAATCTGCCCATAGCAATGAAAAGCCACTGCCAGTACAGTCGATCATAACTGTAACTGTGGCAGTATCACAAATATACCCTTGCTGATCAATCGGCAAACTGGCGATGCAGATACACGGCCAACCCCTATGCCGAAAAGTACCTAGATTATTCATCTCATCAAGCAGAACACTAAAACTGACATGAGTGAAAAATTGGGTTTTATAACTGCCTGGTGGTTTGGATTTCTATTTGTATTTATCCATTTATGGAATTAATCACTGCGAACACTTAGTATTGTTAACCTCAAAACCTAGCGACAAGGGATAGATTATGCTCAAAGCCACTAAACTCACTGCACGTATCGAAGCGCTGTTCATCAACCCCTGCAGAGACGAGGGCTTAGTCAGTACGGCTATTGATTCAGTGCAGGCCAGTTATGCGGGTATTGAGGGAGAATCCCACGGCGGCTTCACCCGCCCTTCATGCTCCAGAGTACTGGGCCAATATCCGCGCGGCACGCAAATTAGAAATGTCCGTCAGGTCACTATAGTGTCAGTCGAAGAGCTGGAGATTATCAGAGCGCAGATGGGCATCCCCGAGCTAAAAGCACAGTGGCTCGGAGCCAATATTCTGCTTTCAGGTATTACTGATTTTTCACTGATCCCACCTTCCTCCAGATTGATTAGTGCCAATGGCCTTTCCATAGTCGCCGATATGACCAATGGCCCCTGCAAATTTGTCGGCGATGTCATAGATAATCACTTCCCAGGTAAAGGCAAACGATTTCCTAAAGCCGCATTTAACTTGCGCGGAGTCACCGGCTGGGTAGAGCGCGAGGGAGTACTGCAGCTCGGCGATGAATTAATTTTGCACGTGCCGCATCAACCCCCTTACCAGCACAGCGGTCTCTGAAAATTAACCAAGCTATCTGCTAGGTAGCTTGGTCCCCTGACGAGATAGAGCAAATCAAACAGTGCTCTAGCCCACCAAATATTGACCCGCAGCGACAGCCCTTGCCCCGCTGTGGATTTATTGAGTTAGACTCAAGCACTGATACTTCTCCAGCCTATGGTCACCACTATGTCGAATCCCGCTAAGCCCAGCCCCACTGCCTCGAATCTGTTTACTAAATTACTTGGCGAGCGCAGTTACCTGCTAACCGATGGTGCGCTAGGCACTAACCTGTTTCTGATGGGGCTGCAAACCGGAGATTCACCGGAACTGTGGAATATCGATTACCCGGAGCGAATTGCAGATTTAGCGCAGCGCTTTATCGACGCCGGTAGCGACATAATACTGACCAATAGTTTTGGCGGCACCCGCTACCGGTTACAATTGCACCAGGCGCAAGACCGGGTGCGCGAGCTCAATGTAGCGGCGGCACAAATTCTTAAACAGCTGGCCGACAACAGTCAGCGTGAGGTGGTAGTGGCAGGTTCTATGGGGCCCACCGGGGAGATAATGCAGCCCGCCGGCAGTTTGAGTTATCAATCGGCCTACGAGGCTTTTTTCGAGCAGGCCCAGGCGCTGCAAGAAGGCGGTGTTGACGTGCTGTGGATAGAGACTATGTCTGACCTAAGCGAGGCCAAAGCGGCATACGAAGCCGCCGCTGCCACGGGTTTACCGGTGGTTTATACCATGAGCATAGATACTAACGGTCGCACTATGATGGGAGTCACTCCGGCGCAGTTGATCGAGCTTAACCAACAACTGAGTTTACCGGCAAGCGCTTGCGGTACTAACTGTGGTGTCGGTGCCGCAGAAGTAGTTGCGGCCATTATGAACATGAAAATGGCAGCCGATCTACAGCAAACGGATCCGGTATTAGTCGCTAAGGCTAACTGCGGACTGCCGGAATATCAAGAGGGGAAAATCGTCTATTCAGGTACCCCCGAGCTAATGGCTGAGTACGCGCGCATGGTCTATGGGGCCGGCGCCCGAATTATCGGCGGTTGCTGCGGCACCACCCCAGAACACATCGCCAGTATGCGCGACGCACTGGCGCAATGCGCAGCTCTGGCCACCCCTGAGATAGAGTCATTAGAGTCTCAGTTGGGCCCGATCAGCACGGGTGCCAAGGCCCAGCTCTCCGGTGATTTATCGATCGCTGGAGGCTCTGCCACTGGCACAATCAGGGAGCGTCGCTCCAGACGTGGCAGCAAAAAAACGTCCTGACATTGGCCCTGAGCCCTCGCACAATCAAGTAAGAGGAATTAAATCTGCAGACAGCCTCTTACTGAACCAATGTCAAATATCTATTTTAAAACATAGGGACCCTCAGCTGCTGTGTTTTGCACTTAACTTTTTGATACTTGCCAACAGCCAAAGGCATGCCTTAAGATACTCAACTTTTTCTTGTTGTCATAATCTTATGTCCATTGCCACCACCGTCAATTTTTTCAGCCAACTGGGTGTCGACAGACATGCGGTGCAGCAGCAATCTGAGCTGTTCAAAGAGGTCAATTTCAGCGCCAGAGAACCGCTATTGATCCAGGGAGAGCTGCAAAATTACGGCTACTTGATCCGCTCTGGAATAGTCCAGGCCTGCCATTATTCCACCGCGGGGACGCTCCGCTGTAAAGAGTACTATTTTAGCGGCGAGTTATGCCTGCTGTACTCCCACTGGTTCTGCAAAACAGCTGCACAATATCAACTTGAAGCATTAGATACTGTGCAAACCATTCGTATCCCGCTACAGCTGCTGTTGCTTGATTCATGGCAACCCGCTCTGCTACAACTGATGAAACGACAATTGTTGTACAAAGAGGCAAAAGAGCAGTTATTGCTGCTAAATACCCCGCAGCAGCGCTATTTGCATTTAATTGAGCACTCACCAGAGTGGATCGAACAGCTTAACAACATGCAAATTGCCCATTACATCGGCATCAGTCCGATCAGCTTGTCGAGAATAAAAGCCAGAATTAAGCAACCGGCAGATTTATTTTCCCACACCTTAACTTAAGTTAATTTCCCCGCTGACGAAGTTGCGGATAATCGCCTGCAATTCAACAATCAGGGTATTTATCAATGTCTGCTTTTGCTCTCTCACAACTTTTAATCATGGTGGCTATTGGCTTTGATCTGGCCTCATTTCAATTTAAAGGCAAAGCCAAAATTATTGGCGCCCTGTGCATTTCAGGAGTGCTGATTACGCTGCATTTTATGTTGCTGCACCAACACACTGCGGCGGCTCTAATGGCTCTGGCCAGCGTGCGATTTTTCAGCAGCTTGTTCACTGACGCCAGGCTGATAATGCTGGTTTTTATAGCCTTGTCTGTACTGATCACTGCAGTAACTTATGTTGACGCTGTCAGTTTAATCAGTTGCTGTGGCTCTCTGTTGCATACCTTTGCGGCATTTTGCAAAAGCGATCAGCGACTCAGACAATTGATGTTGCTGGGCAGCATTTTTTGGCTACTGCACAATTATACAGTGGGCTCTCCGGCAGCAGTGTTAATGGAAATATTGTTTCTAGCCAGCAATTTAGTGGGTTACTACCGCTATTATCTGCAGCCGCAGACGCTCAAGTAAGCGCATCCGCCCTCACCGGTAGTTGCCCGTAACCTTTATGCCAGTACTACTTTGGCGTAACTGGCCTTTTCAATTTCAAGCACTTCCACAGTCAGAGAAACCGCTGCTAATTGCAATTGCTGTAGCTGATCCAAAATTGCCTGTGACAACATTGAGCGCTGCTGTAAATTACGGCCGTCTAATATTTTAGTCGTGACATGCACAAATGATTGCCTGCTGCGGGCGCTTTGGTAATGAGTGAAGGCTTGGGTTCTGGTTTTTATGTCCTGCTCGCTAAACAGGCCCGACGCTAATGTCCCCTCAAATACCGCGCTGATTAGCTGCTGGCTATCTAAGTCATCCGAGTGTTCGATAATACAATGTGGCACTGCAAGCTCCCAATAATAATGTGATGTTATTAATAGTATTTTCAACAACGGCCGTCATCATAACATTGCAGTATCAAGCGATGCTATGTATCCATTTGTGTACAACCAGACCTGGCTGGTCATTTTCTGCTGTCCGGCATCCAAACAGACTTAGCTAATGGCGGCTGTCGAAACTTTTGCGGCGCTCTGCGCACTTCCCCGGCACTGAGTTTAAAGTGCTTAGTAAATACCCGGGAAAAAGCAGCTTCGGACTGATAGCCCACTTGTTCAGCCACATTCGCCACAGTTTTCCCCTGTAACAGTAAACTCCAGGCCAACTGCATCCGCCACCAGCTCAGATACTGCATCACAGTCCAGCCGCTGACACTGCGAAAACTGTTACTGAAGGTTGTTCGAGACTGATTGGCAGTCGTCGCCAACTCGGCCAGCGACCAATTCTTTTGCGGATTGGCATGCATAGCCGCCAGGGCTTTAACTAAGCGTGGGTGGTTATATAACGCCATAAAACTGCTTTGAGGATGCTGTTTTTCCCAACTAAAATGATGTTGCAGTGCATAGATAAACAGTAATTCTGATAGCCTGTCCAAAACCACTGTGCCCGCTGAATGCTGTTGATAACTGGCCGTTAATATCAAACTCAACAGCGGATCCAACCAAGGTGCACTCTGCTCTCTCTGAATAATCAGCACTGGCGGCAGGGCATCCAGTATCTGCTGAGCCGCTGGATGGGCAAAGCTGACTTTTCCGCAGAGCATTCCGGTGCCTGATAGCGCACTGTTCGCCTGATAGTTTAGGTGCACTTGTGGCTCATCACTGGGCTGTATAGCCCCCATGCTATGGGGCAGCTCCCGGGGAAATATCAACAGGTCACCAGTATGCAGCTGACAACGCAGTTGTCCTGGCACTTGCAGCGAACAATTCCCCTCAGTGACGACATGAAAACAGGTCGCCCCCAGTTCATGTTCATTAATCTGCCACTGCCCGCACACTTTGGCATTGTGATAGACCCGGACCTGCATTTGTAACATGCCCATTAAATCTGAAAATCCCTGCATCTAATAAACTTACCTGTTAATGCCCTAATCCGTGCTTCGTTAAGCCGCCACTGTCCAAAAACCCTGTCATTGTGCTTGATCCAAACCTGCATTTGTAACCTGTCTGGCAAACCTGAAATCCCCGGTATCTGAATAAACCTATCTATTTCAACTTCTGCACTAATGATCAACAAAATAGCACGAATGATCATTCATAGTACGATTATTTATCTATAAACTAGCATTATCGACTGACACTAACAGAAGGATATAAGCATGACAGACTTCACTTTCCACACTACAGAAAACAGCAGCGGCGAACGCCAGGAATTACTTGCAGGTATACAAAAAGGTTACGGCTTCGTACCTAACTTATTCGCCTATATGGCCGAGGCGCCGATAGCGATAAAAGCCTATTTACAATTGAATGAGCTGCTCTCTGAGAGTTCCTTCACCCCGGCACAACTGCAGGTGGCGCTATTGGCAAGCAGTGTCGAAAATGATTGTGGATTCTGTACTATTGCCCACCGGGCTATGGGCAAAAAGTCTGCGGCAAAGCAACAGACCTTGGACGCACTTAATGGTGGCGATGAAGTTACAGACCTTCAAGACAGGGCAATCGTCAATTTGGTTAAGTCACTGATCAACAACCGCGGCTGGGTAGAAGAAGATCAAATAAATGCATTTTTGGCCGCCGGGTTTAGCCGCCAACAGTACTTTGAAATGTTAGTGGTTGTTACTATTAAAACCTTGTCTAACTATACTAACCACGTGACTAAACCAGAGCCTAACCCTGAACTATTAGCAATGCTGTAAATAGCGATGGTCACTTTTAAGTGGCCATTCCCCCTGTACTAGATACCCATAACTGCCTTTGCAAATAGCTAACTCCCTTCCCAATCGCTTTTTCTTGGCTATCCAAATCCAGCCACTTTAATTTCCCTAACAAATTTAGGTTAACACTACTGTAATTTACACCGCTCTATCGGTCCCCAAGTGCTATCTATCACTCGTAGCTGTACAGCTATGTGCTAAAATATTTTTTTCCCCTAAGGTGATCAATCTAATGCGCAAAGTAGTCAATCTAATCTTGGTTGGTCTGTTTTTTTCACTGCTCAGCATTACCAACGTCTGGGCTAATCATGCGGATTCGTTCCCGACAAACCAGCCCCATAGCCAGCAGAATATTGAATATGACGGCGCCGACATGGTCAAGTTCGTGTTCCTGCAAAAAGCGCAGCAGAGAAAAGAACAGCTATTGCAAAGCATTGATCGCTGGCCGGAACAACAGGCACTGATTATTCATAACATGACCAATGACCGGGGTTTTGGCGGCCTGTTTTCACTGCTGAGTATTTTTCTGTTGATTTTGGGCTCAGGATATTTCGTTGAGCGCTTATTCAGTTTTAAAATGAACCTTACCTGCAACCGTATCGCCGCAGAAAAAGAGAGTAGCTGGGGCGACAGTTTGAGCTTCACGCTGATGCGCGGCGCTTTTGACTTACTCAGTTTAGGGGTATTTGCGCTGGTCTGCGGCGCTTTTGCCGTCTATATGTACGAGGGCAACGATCCCTTTAGATTACTCAGCTTACAGGGCATTGCACTGATCCTGAAAATAAGAGTAGTGGCGATATTTTTAAATATTATCTTTGCGCCCTACGCCGCCGGACAACGGCTGATCCCCCTTGAACGGCATCCGGCGCGGCGCTTGTATTATTGGATTTTAGGCTTTATTTCCCTGTACTACATAATCACTACATTCTGGCGGGTACTGGCCCACTTTGAGCTAGAACCTATTATGTTCGCCATGTTAGTGCCTATCAGTGGTTTGATTTTAAACGTGGCCTCAGTGTGTTTCGTCTGGTTTAACCGCAAAAACATCACCCGTATGTTCACCAGTAAAACGCTACACGAGTCCAGCGTCACTCAAGTATTTAGCCAGATATGGCCCACTGTTATTACTTTTTGGTTGATCGTCATTTGGACCATCTGGGCGGCCAACGAGTTTTTGGGTAACTATCAACAGGCAGAACAGCTGACACCCGCCTGGTGGTTAACCTTTAGTTTTCCGATATTGGACCGCATCATCTTTGTGCTGTTGTCACAGCTGAAACGTATTTCCTGGTTGCAGAGCCACTCCTTTGAACAGCGCTGTGACGTTTTTATCAGCCGAGTGATCATCGCTATCCGGGTGATTTTGCTGGCAGTAGTGGTGTATCTCATAGACAGCAGTTTTGGCTACAACGCCTGGGAGATGCTCGCCAGTCAATTTGGCGGCTATCTGAAGAAGTCCGTCGACGTAGTGATAGTCATCATTTTAGCTTACGCCGCCTGGGAAGCTATACAGTCAGCGATTGAAAGACACCTGCCGATTGAGATAGCAGCAGAGAAAGAGAACGGCTTGTCCTCTCTTGAGGGAGACGGCGGCGGCGCCGGGGCTTCGCGCTCCGAGACCCTGCTACCTCTAGTGCGGTCTTTTCTGTTAGTGTTTTTATTGGTCAGCGTCACTTTGACAGTACTGAGTATTGTCGGCGTGGAAATAGCCCCGCTACTTGCAGGTGCCGGTATTGTCGGTATCGCGGTAGGTTTTGGTGCGCAAAAATTAGTCCAGGATGTCATCTCCGGTATTTTCTTTTTACTGGACGACGCTTTTCGTCGCGGAGAATACATTGAAGCTGCTGGCCTGCGAGGCACTGTGGAGCGCATTTCGATTCGTTCAATCAGGTTACGCCATCACTTAGGTGCCGTGCAAACCATTCCCTTTAGCGAGATAGCCACAGTCAGAAATTTATCCCGTGATTGGATCACGATGAAACTGGAGTTTCGTCTCAGCTATCAGACTGACGTGGAAAAAGTACGCAAACTGATCAAAAAAGTGGGGCAGAAAATGTTACTGCACCCAGAGTACGGTCAGCACTTTTTGTTGCCGCTGAAATCTCAGGGGGTGATCCGGGTAGAGGAATCTGCGCTGATATTTCGCATGAAGTTTACTTGTATCCCGGGAGAGCAGTGGCTGATCCGTCGCGATGCGTTTCGATTAGTCAAAGATGCACTCGAATCTAACGGCATCGAATTCGCCCATAGATCTGTACATGTATTAATGCAACAAGGTGAACAGCAATCGCTCGAGGAAACGACAGAACAAACTGCAGATGTTGCTCTGCAGCACGCAGGAGCTGCCGCTATTACCGCGGCAACAGCCGCTTCGGCAAGGCGCAACAGTAAAATTGATGATGAGGATGACCCGCTCAGCCCCAGCAGTGAATAAAGCGCTGCTTTTTTAGGCAAACACAACGCTATGCTCGATTAATTACCGCTAAACTATCTTAGCGGAAACAATTTTGCTAATCTTGCGCTTTTGCCAAATTGACTGAAGAGAGCGTAAGTGCGCAGTAAATTAGATAATAGCCGTCTGCTGATATATAGCCATGACTCTTTTGGATTAGGTCATCTGCGCCGCTGTCGTACACTGGCCCACGCGCTGGTCGACCAATACAAGGGGCTTTCGGTGCTGATTATGACCGGCTCACCGATTATCGGCCGCTTCGACTTTAAGGCCAGAGTAGATTTTGTCCGTATTCCCGGAGTCATAAAGCTGCACAACGGTGAATATACTTCTCTGGGGCTGCATATTGACCTGGCGGATACTTTGGAGCTGCGTGAATCTATCCTCTTGCATACCGCCAAAGTATTTCGCCCGGACATCTTTTTAGTCGACAAAGAGCCCGGCGGTTTAAAAGGTGAGGCGATCAAAACTTTAGAGTATTTTAAGGACACTGACACTCAGTGTATTTTAGGACTTCGAGACGTCATGGACGCTCCACACTTACTCAAAGAAGAGTGGAAGTTAAAAAATGTTCAGCCGCTATTGGAACACAATTACAACGAGATTTGGGTCTATGGCCCCCAGGAAATGGGTGATCCTCTCGAGGGAATAGACATCGCTGAGTCGGTGAGAGCTAAAACCAAATACACCGGCTACTTACCGCGCCAGCTGCCAGAACATATTGACACTGAAAGCATCCACTACCCACAACACCCGTACTTGTTAGTGACCCCCGGCGGCGGCGGTGACGGCGTGGAAATGGTTGACTGGGTAATGCGCGCCTATGAGTCCTGCCCCACGTTAATGCCGGCGCTTTTTGTATAGCGCCCGTTTATGGCACCCGCCGAGCGCAATCACTATTTACATCGACCC
>JABSQZ010000017.1 GCA_013215505.1 Oceanospirillaceae bacterium | reverse complement strand
CAGAACCATCATCAACAGAACCAGGATCAACAGAGCCAGGATCAACAGAGCCAGGATCAACAGAGCCAGGATCAACAGAGCCAGGATCAGCAGAGCCCGGAACAACTACAGCAATTACAACAGCAACGCCAGCAAGCTGAAACACAAGCTCTACAACAGCTTGATAAAAATCCCCGGCAGCAAATTGAGGGGGAAACTGAGGTGGAAGTCGGTCTACAACTTAGTGAAGAACAGCTGAAACATCAGCAATTGCAGAACTGGTTGGGGCAACTGCCGGAAGATGCCAGCAGATTAGTCAGAAATAAATTTAACTATGAATATCAAAAAAAGCGCCAGGCGTATTTACAGGGCCAATGGCAACCTACTCAGGAGCAACGTTGGTAGTGAAGAAAGTGAAGAGTAGGCAACAAAAGTTAACTTGGATCGCAGTGCTGTTGATTTCTGTACTGTCACAACTGGTGCAGGCTCAGAGCTTGACGACGAGTGTCGACAGGACTCAAATAAGCATGGGGGAAAGTTTGTCGCTGAAGATAGTGGCAACAGATATCAGTACTTTACAACAACTGGATTTTTCCTCGTTAGCTAAGGACTTTGATATATTGGGGAAATCGGTCAATCACAGTATCCAAAGTCTCAATGGCAATAGCAAACAAAGTATCAATTGGCAATTACAACTGCAGCCTAAGTCGACTGGAAAGCTGAGTATTCCGGCATTTAGTCTCATGGGTAGCTCTAGTGACGCTATCGTTATTCAAGTCGAAGTGGCCAAAACAACAGTGGCTGAACAGCAAAATTTTAAGTTGCAGTTGATCACTAACAAAGATACTGCTGTGGTTAATGAACAAATATTAATCACTCTCAGATTTTCCTACGCCAGTAATGTTAGTAACTTACAGCACAGTGAAGTGCTGCTTGAGGATGCCAATTTAGTACGGCTAGAAGATCGACAGTATGAAACAACTAAAAATGGCCGGGTCTTTGGCGTCTACGAGATCAGTTATGCAGTCTTCGCCAAACAGCAGGGGCTGTTGAAGATACCCGCACAGCAGTTAAGTGTTCGTTTGGGGCGTAGCTCGGTTTTTAATCCAGCCAGAGGGAAAGTTATCTCGTTGCAAACAGAGCCTCTGCAAGTGTCAATTAATAAGCTGGTTGACGCTAAGGGGAGTATAGGCCTGCTGATAGCGGATAAGCTGCAGTTGTTGGAAAAATGGACAGAAAACAGCGATCAGATTAGTTTGGGTGATTCTATTACCCGTGAAATCAACCTGCAGTTGGTCGGAGCACTAGCGCAGACAATAACCCCCTTGAGCATGGATGAAATTGGCGGGTTGAAAATCTACCCTGAGCCGGCCGTTAAATCTGAGCAGAAAAGTGAGCGCGGATTAATCAGCAGCCGATCCAGAAGTTTTGCCATTGTCCCCACTGCAATAGGTGTATATCAACTACCGGCGTTTAAAATTAGCTGGTGGAATACTGTTAGTCAACAGATAGAAATAGCGGAACTTAAATCCAGAACAATTACTGTAGTAGCGCCTGTCAACCCTGATATTAGAGCTAAAACCAGTGAGTCAGTGGCTGCTAAACAAGCAGCAGAATCGCCGATTAATAATGTGATTGAGACTGTTATTCAGCAAAATCCTCTGAACACTTGGCTGCTGTGGCTATGCATTGTCTTGATGGTTGTTGCCTCCCTGCTAGCCTGGTTGCTGCACCGGGAAAAATACCGCGACAGCAATACCACAGTTGCGTTTAAAAAATCGCCACAGGACAGTGAACGGCTTATCTTCGAGCAACTGCTGAATGCTTTAAACAACGATTCTAATCCATCTATCCAGCAACATCTGCATCACTGGCTGCACTGCTGTTATGAAAATAACATGTTAGCAACAACCAGTATATCGGCCCTGCAACAACGTTGTGACATTGAGCTGCAGCGTAATATTAGGCATCTTGAGCAGTTGCTCTATGCGAAAACTACTAGCGCAAAAGACTTGGATAAAAATGCAATGGAGCAACAACTTAAAAAGTTACGCAGGCAACTGTTAACACAAACTAAGTTGCGATGCAGTGACAGGAAGCAAGCTCTGCCAGGTATGTACCCGCAGTTCAAGGTTGAGGATAATTAAGTGGCAGATTTAATATTGTATAGCTTTCGTCGCTGCCCTTATGCTATGCGCGCCCGTTTAGCGATTGCCTATGCACAAATACAGCTGCAGTTGCGCGAAGTGGTGTTAAAAAATAAACCGCAGCAACTACTGCAAATATCCCCCAAGGCGACTGTACCGGTGTTACAGCTGTGCAACGGGCAAGTGATAGAGCAGAGTCTGGATATAATGTTTTGGGCACTGGAACAGCGAGATCCCGATCAATGGCTGCTAGATAAACCTGACCCGTTAATCTTAATAGAGCAGTGTGATCTGCAGTTCAAGCCCTGGCTGGATAAATATAAATATGCCGATCGGCACTTAGAGCACAACTTAGATCACTATCGACAACATTGCTGCGAATACCTAACGATCCTGGAGCGGCAACTCGGCAATCAGCCCTACTTGTTTGGCAGTAAAAAATCAGTGGCGGACGCTGCGATCTTTCCCTTTATCAGACAGTTTGCCCATGTGGATAGAGATTGGTTTTATCAGAGCGATTATCCGCAGCTGCAGGCTTGGTTAACCGCGCAGATAGATTCAGTGCTGTTTAAAGAAATTATGCAAAAATATCCTGCCTGGCAATTAGGGCAGCAGCCGCAAATGTTTATTGAATAACAGCTTCAAGGGCTGCTTGGTGAGAATTGCTTAATCGTAACTGTTGCGTCGTAACTGTTTGTTTTGACCATGCTTGGTTTTACTGTCTAGTCTCTTGCGCTGGGAATTACGACTCGGTTTAGTGGCTCTTCTGGTCTTTGCCACTACAGTAATAGATTTGACTAATTCCTCCAGCCTCTGCAATGCATCCACTTTATTTTTTTCCCGGGTGCGATGTAACTGCGCTTTAATCACTATAATTCCATCTTTACTGATGCGCCGGTCTCGCAAAGCCAACAATCGCTCTTTGTATAGTTGCGGCAGTGTAGAGTTGGCAATGTCGAAGCGCAAGTGGATGGCTGAAGAGACTTTGTTGACATTCTGTCCTCCCGCCCCCTGAGCGCGAATGGGGATGAGTTCAATTTGATCGTCATTGATAAATATATAGGGACTTAGTTTTATCATCTATTGGCGGCTGTGCTGTTAAGGTTAGTTGTGAAGTGTCATTCTACCTTATATATTGAACCGGAAAATAGTTAATTGTCAGCACATCCACCGGTTGCCAGCTACTCTAATTAGAAAGATATATGCAGTATTCGCAGCGCTAGATTTGCAATGAGCAAAGAAAATAGTATTTTGGTGTATAGATAATTATTGGAAAAGCATTACTCTATTTGCACAGCTGCGCAGTGTTACTCAGTCAATAATACCCAGAAACTGAGCCAACTAAGTGTTAACAATTTGCCTTCTTAGCTGCTGTTTTGATAGACAGCTTTGTCGTGCTGATTTAGGGTGTTATTCTTAGAGTGAAAAAATAGTAACTAGAGACAAAATAGAATGACCAAAATCAGTAATCCAGCCAGTGGCGCAATACCCAAACAAGGTTTGTCATACCGATTATTGTTTTTTATCATATTATGTAATTTCATCTTTGCCTTATTCACTAGTGGTTTCAGCTTATACAAAGAATATCGGGCAGATCGCTCGCAAATCCTCGAAAATATCGACAACATCTATACCAGCTTTGGTCAGTCGGTCGCGGTCAGTGTCTGGAATTTAAACGAAGCGCAGATAGCCGTGCAGATAGACGGTATTTTGGAATTTCCGGACATCCAATATGTACGGATCAGAGAGACCATAGAAAATGTCAATATAGTACTTTCTGAAGTGGGGGTAGAACCCCGGGATGACTCCTTTGGTCGGGTTTTTGCACTGGAGTATCAGGGGGCTGAAGTCGGTCAGTTAGAAATTTTTGCCAGCTTAGATGGAGTTTACGCCCGACTGATAGACAAAGTTATTTTTGTCGTCGCCAGTCAAGTAATTATCTCTCTGTTACTCTCAGTGGTTATCCTGGCTTTAGTCCATCAAGTTGTGATCCGACATCTGGTAAAAATAGTTGGCTATATAAGAACAGCCAGTCCGGATGGGGTAGAAAAACCGCTGCTGTTAGATGGTCGTGAGGATCGCCGCCACGACAATGAATTAGATGAGCTGGCTGATGCCTTTAACTTTGCCAGAGCAAAAACGGTTTCAGAGTTTAACGCTCGCCAATTAGTTAACGAAAAGCTCTCTTACGAGCGAGATTTTTCCAAGACAGTGATTAATTATTCTAATACTGTGATTTGTTGCCTTAACAAAGATCTCACCATCAACTCCTCCAACCCGGCTGGCTCGGAAATCACCGGTTTAACCGTAGATGAGATTTTAGGTGAAAACTGGCTGTCAATTTTTGTTGAGAATGAGCAGCAACAGGAATTGCGCCAGGCTTTGCAAAAGTATGAATCTTTTGAAAATATCGAGATTCCACTGAACAGTAAAACGATCAGACAAAGCACCTTGATATGGAGTTTTGCGCCGTTTTACGATGCCGGTTCTATCCGCTTTATGATAGGTTTTGGCCAAGATGTGACTCAGTTAAAACATGCAGAATTACAGCTGACATTGTTAAATAACCAGCTGGAAGAAAAGGTTATCAAGCGCACAGCGAGTTTGAAAGAGAGTAATACTAAGTTGGCAGTGGCTTTTGAGGACCTTAAATACGCGCAACAATCGCTGGTGGAAACTGAAAAGCTCGCGTCACTTGGCCGGTTAGTCGCGGGGGTTGCGCACGAGATCAATACACCTATTGGTATCAGTGTGACGGTTAATTCGGCTTTGGAAATTGAATATAAAAAAATCAATAGCTTGCTACAAGAGCAAAAGCTAACTAAAAAGACTCTGGAGCATTTTGTTTCCAGGGTCGGTGAAGCGGTGGTCCTAATGGGCAGAACTTTAGAGACGGCCTCTGATTTAGTACAAAATTTTAAGCAGGTATCTGCCGACCAGGTCAGTTCAAAGCGCCGGATATTCGATCTCAAAACTATGACATCGGAGCTTCTCGCAACACTTGCTCCAACTTATAAGCAGCATTCAATAGAACAGCAAGTGCCCGATGGGATTAGTTTGGACAGTTATCCGGGCTCCCTCGCGCAAGTGATCACTAATTTAGCCACCAATGCTTTAACACATGGATACGATGAAGAAGATAAAGGCACTATTTGTATTGAAATAGAACCTATAGACTCTGACAATGTACACATTATTTTCAGTGACAATGGCAAGGGCATTGCGGCCTCGAATATAGACAAAGTATTCGAGCCTTTCTTCACCACTAAACGCGGCTCTGGCGGCACAGGATTAGGTTTAAATATTGTGCACAACATCGTCACCAGTATTTTAGGCGGTCGAATTTGGGTAAAGTCGGAGCTGGGCAAAGGTACCGTCTTTACCATTGAGTTACCTTTAGTTGCCCCGGTATTTAGCGAGGGCAAGCAATATGCAGAAGATCTGGTCAGTGAAGTAGTCCCAGAGTAACATGCTGTTCTTTTCTACTTTTACTGACCGAGCGTCAGTGCTTTTTTTAGTCTGGACAAATTAAAATTCACCCCTAGCACTCGATAATAATAACAGGTAAACCGCGATGCCCTCTTCCTTTGGTTTTGAGTTGAAAACACTACAGGCTTTTGTCTTCGTTGTAGAGACTGGGAACTTAACCGAGGCCGCTAAGAGACTGGCGCTGAGCCAATCGTCGGTCTCGCAGATACTCGCTCAGCTGGAAGAGTCTTTAGGCATCCAGCTGATGGACAGGAGTGTCAGGCCGATGGCAGTCACTACCGCGGGCCGGTTCTTCTACGATCGGGCTCAGGGGATTTTAGAGGCTGCGGAACTGACCAGTAAGGAGATGCGGAAAGCGGATTTTAAACTGCTGCGGCACGTTAAAGTGGCACTGGTTGACTCTATCATCACTGCGGTAGGCAAACCTTTGATTGACGTGATTCGCAACAGAACGCAAAACTGGTCAGTGGTCTCCGGGCAATCACATCTGCATTCACATATGTTGCTCTCAAAACAAGTCGATATCACTATCTCAGATGATCCACTGGATGATTATTCAGGACTGATGCGGCAGCGGATTTTGCAGGAACCTTTTGTGCTGGCAGTGCCCAATGGCTACCGGGGAGGCACAGATCTGAGTAGCGTTTTGCAGAGTTTGAACTTGATACGTTATACTTCTAATTCACTGATTGGTCAGCAGATCGAAAAATATTTGCGCCGCAATCAACTGGCTCCCATTGCGCATTTACAATTAGACAATTCTTTTGCGGTGATGTCCGCTGTCGCCTCGGGCATTGGTTGCACTATTACTACGCCACTGTGCCTGTTTCAGAGTGGGGTGGGGTTACATCAAGTACAACTACTGCCTCTGACGGATAAACTATTGAGAAATATTAGTTTAGTGAGTCGCGAAAATGAGTTGGGAGACCTGCCCGGGACTATTGCCAGAGACTGCAAACGTATCTTGTTAGAGAGTTATGTCAATGTAGTGACGGCTGATTTTCCCTGGCTGAGTGCCGATGTCAAAGTGGGCGAGTGCTGAGCCGAGTAACACCACGCCACTCGGATGGTTTTAATGGGCGTAAAAGTTTAACATCCAGCTGGCCATTTTCAGATCGTCGACCTCGGCATTCAGCGAGCAAAAAGCCTCTCTGACCCTGTTCGGCTCAATGATATCTAAACGAGTGTTAATCAGCGATTTTGAGTATTGTTTGGAGAACTCGGGGTGTCCCTGAATCCCCAGCAAATGCTGATCAACTTGAATCATAAATTGCGGGCAGAATTTGTTTCCGGCTATCACTTTGCACGTTGTTGGTAGCTTACTGATTTGCTCTTTGTGGCTGACAACTATATCCAGGGAATCAGCACCAGCAGTGTGGTTGCTTTGCATCCAAGGTTGCAGCTGCTGTACTTGGTTAAAGGCGACGCCAACTCCCCAGCCTTTATCTGAGACAGACACTTCACCGCCCAGTGCCTTGGCAATCAGCTGATGACCGAAGCAAATGCCGATAAATTTCTTTTTTTGTTGGTGTAGTTTAGCAATAAAATCAATCAGCTCGGTGATCCAGGGAAGGTCGTCATTGACGCTGTGTTTGCTACCGGTACTCAAATATACGTCACATTCATCGACATTGGCGGGTAGCTGGTTGGCATAGGCAGAGTATATCTGAAAATCCAACAGCGGATCTATTTGCAATAACAAGCTCTTAAACATCACCTCATAACTATCATATTGTGCTGTTAGTTCAGGTAGAACTTGATCACAAACTAATAGACCTATTTTCATCTTTGCTCACTCAAAGTGTTTGTTAATTTAGTCATTTGCCAACCACCGCGTTACCTTTTTCTGAAAAACAGAATCACGGTTTGTTGGCAACATGCCGAGCTGAATATGCAGGATTCACCTCGGGAGGGGAATTACAGCGGTTGCTGAAATTATCTGCTCAGAGGGTTCCCTGCACAGCATTGATAAATATTTGCTGGTATTGGTCAGCGGTAAACTTAATTGGGTTGCCACCTGCTGAAGGGTCCTCAGTTGCCATAGTGGCGACTAAGCTCTGCTGCTCAGTATCGATGTTAATTTCACTTAAGCTGTGGGGGATGTTCAACAGCTGGCGCATACTTAGCACCCAGTTAAGGAAACCATCGAATGTGCTGTCTTCTAAGCCAATATATCTGGCCACACGCTCAATGCGCTCAGTGATCACAGCTTGGTTAGCTTTTAACACATAGGGCATCAAAATTGCATTGAGCAAACCGTGATGGGCATCGTAGAGGGCGCCTAAAGGGTGGGCGAGGGCGTGCATACCCCCGAGACCTTTTTGAAAAGCAGTCGCTCCCATAGTAGAGGCCACTAACATTTGTGTTCTCGCCTCAATGTCAGTGCCATCTTCTACCGCTCTGGGCAAGTACTCTTTTACCAGGCGTATTCCCTCAACTGCAATGCCTTCAGCCAGTGGGTGGTAGAAAGGCGAGCAGAGGGCTTCCAGGTTGTGTGACAGTGCGTCCATACCGGTAGCGGCGGTAATGTGAGCGGGTAGTCCGACGGTCAGGTCTGGATCTAAAATGACAATCGATGGCAACATTTTAGGGTGAAAGATAATCCGTTTAATGTGCTTGCTCTCATCAACTATTACCGAGGCTCTGCCGACTTCTGAGCCGGTACCGGCTGTCGTTGGCACAGCGACTATTGGTGCAACTCCCTCTTCTATCACCCTTAAATAGTTATCACCAACGTCTTCGAAATCCCATAGCGGGCGCTGTTGGCCAACCATTAAGGCGACTGCTTTGGCAGCGTCCAAACCCGATCCACCGCCGAATGCAATCACTCCATCGTGATTACCTGCATGGTAGGCGGCCACGCCGTCCATGACGTTTTCTCCGTTGGGGTTGCTTTTGATCTGGCTGAACACTGCGCAACTTAAATTGGCTTGCAGACAGCTATCAACGGCGTCTTTGACCATGGGTAAATCTGCCAGGCCGGAATCGGTAATCAATAGCGGTGCAGACATGCCGAGTTCTTTGCAGCACGCAGCAAGTTCACTGATTCGACCTGATCCAGTGCGCAGGTTATTGGGGTAGTTCCAGTTTCCTGAAAGGTTTTGGTAAGACATAGCTATCTCCTGTAAATCGTCGTCATCAGCCTGATAAATCTTCTATATCAGAGCTGATATATAATGGCTAGATAGCCCCGCTGTTACAGGGCTGTTCAGTGGCCGTGAGAGATAGATCATATGGCTGAACTTGTGTCTCTCTACGCGGCCAGGCTTTTAAGCGGATAAAGTTTTGATGTGGAATGATTTTGGTCGGGTTAACTGCTCATATCCCATGCTTGATAAAGTACAACCGCGTCCAGAGTTTTTCACCCCTGTCCATGCCAGCGCCGGGTCCAAATAATCGCAGCGATTGATAAAGAAGGTGCCGGTTTGCAATTGCTCACCCAGGGCTATCCCAGCTTCAATATCGGCGGTAAAAATACTGGCTGTTAAACCAAACTCAGAATCATTCATCAACTCGATAGCTTGCTGATCACTCGTGACTTTCTGTATTGCTACGACCGGGCCAAAAGACTCTTCGGTCATAATGCGCATACTGTGATCACAATTGGATAATAGCTGTGGGGCCATATAGGCAGATCCCTGCTCGCTCATCGGAAATAGCGACTCGTCGATGTGACAAACTGCTCCCCCGGCAACCGCCTCAGTTATTTGCGATCGGACAAAATCAGCGGCAGAACTTTTTACCATCGGCCCTAAAGTCGTCTCATGCTCATCGGCACGTCCCAACTTATACTGGCCGATTAGTGCAGTGGCCTTGTCGATAAATTGATCGTGGATAGCAGCATCGACATAGATACGCTCGATACCGCAGCAAGATTGACCAGAGTTGAAAAAGGCTCCGTCGATGACTGTTTCAACGGCATAATCCAGGTCCACATCAGCGCGGATGTAAGCCGGATCTTTGCCGCCTAGCTCCAGGCCTAGTCCAATAAAACGACCTGCTGCGCTCTTTTCAATACTACTGCCAGCAGCCACTGAACCGGTAAAACAAACGTGGGCGATGTGCGCATTTTTAATAACGTTACTGGTGTCATCATGGGACAAGTGCAAGTACTGAAACACCCCTTCAGGGAGGCCTGCTTCGACAAAGGCTGCGGCGAAGCGCTCAGCACACAAAGGTGTCTGCGCCGAGTGCTTTAAAATGACAGTATTACCCGCCATTAGCGCTGGTATTATGGCGTTGACGGCGGTGAGGTAGGGGAAGTTCCAGGGGGCGACTACAAACACCACTCCCAGAGCCTCGCGCTTAATGTAGCGAATAAAGCCAGGCTTTTCGGTTAACTGCACTGTGGCCAGCGCAGATTCGGCTATATCTATCATGTGTCTTGCGCGCTCGTGCATGCCAGCCACTTCACCCTGGCCATAGCGAACAGGTCTGCCCATCATCCAGGCCAGTTCCTGGCCTATTGCTGCTGCATTGTTGTCAAAATAGGCTAACATCTTATCGCAGTATGCTGCTCGTTCATTCACTGACAGTGCACGCCACTGTTGTTGTGCACTGCTGGCGCTTTTGATGGCCGTTTCAATTTGGCTGCTGTTAGCGCGTTCGCGGGTAACGTAGCTGGAGCCGTCAATCGGGGAAATAGTTGTCTGTATATTGCTCATAATTAGTTCATCATTATTGGTAATTGCGTGGCAGAGGCCAGCGATGCGCAATTGACAGCGTCGCCGGATAGCGGATCAAATGATTTCGAAATAGCGTTGCATTTCCCAATCGGTAATATGCTTATTGAACTCGCGCTGTTCCCACTCGCGGGTAGCTGCATAGTGGTCGACAAATTCATCGCCAAACAGGCTTCTGGCCGCCTCGGATTTTGTCAGAGCATAGGCTGCTGCAGAGAGCGACTGTGGCAGTGACAGTGATTTTGGATGCTGCTGGTCATAGGCATTCCCTTTCACTTGTGCCTCTGGCTCCAGTTTGTGTTCGATCCCGTACAGCCCGGCACCTAATACCGCAGCGAGTGCTATATAAGGATTGGCATCGGCAGAGCCGAGACGAAATTCAATGCGCTGAGATTTACTCGAGCCGGGAATAACCCTGAGTGCGGTGGTGCGGTTTTCCACTCCCCAAGTTGCATCTGTGGGGGCCCAAAACCCTGGAACCAGGCGAGAGTATGCATTGACACTCTGTGCCATCATTGCAAGCAGCTCAGGCATCAGGCGTTGTTGGCCCGCCAGGAAGTGCCGTTGTATGTCACTCATGTTATGTTTTTGGCTGGCATCATAGAAGGCAGATCCTGAGCCATCAGTGTTATCTAAGGAAATATGGATATGTCCGGATTGACCTGGATAGTCATTGGACCACTTAGCCATAAAAGTAGCCATAATGTCATTTTTTTGCGCCCAAATCTTAGTGAAGGTTTTGAACAGTGCCGCCTTGTCTGCGGCTTCGCCGGCTTCGCATACTGCCAGTGCAGCTTCCATGACACCCGGGCCCGTTTCCGTGTGCAGTCCCTCGATTGGGAAATCCATCTGCTGCGAAAGCTCAATAATACTGTGGTACAAATCGGAGTGAGTCGAGCTGCGGATCATAGAATAGCCGTAATTGCCTGGGGTAATAGGTTCTAAATCCCGGTAATTTTTAGCGCGCACAGATTTTGGTGTTTCATTGAAAAGAAAAAATTCATATTCGAAAGCGGCGTTTACCTTAAAGCCCATATTTGCGGCTTTCTCGAGAATTCTGCTTAAAGTATTTCTCGGGCATAGCTTAGCGGCAGCATCACTGAACTCGCAGACAAATAACAGCATGCCCGGCTCGTAGGGAATGTCGCGGCAGGTATGTGGCAGTACTCTCACCGGCGCGTCTGGATAGCCGGTGTGCCAGCCGGTATATTTTATGCCGACATCCTCGTAGAGTTTATCGTTGGAATCCCAGCCAAGCACCACATCACAAAAGGCAAAACCACTTTCTAAACTGGAAAAAAACTTTTCCTTGTTCATGTATTTACCGCGCATTACCCCATCGGTATCGAAAAGCCCAACTTTGATATGGGTGAGGCCCCGCTCTTCGACAATCCGCATTGCGTCTTGGATTGTTTTAACATCTCTAGGATTCATCATTTTTATTAAGCCTACCTAATAGTTTTAAAAAAATTCTAATACAAGGCACAAGCTATTGGTAATGTGCCCATAGAGTGATATCTAAAATCGCTGTTGGTGTTACAGCTAAAGTGCCAGGTAAATTTAATCCAAGAACAGGCAGTCACAGATGTTTTTATTGTTGTTCTGATTAAGTGGCTTGGACATAGTATCAGTAAATACGGGTGGCACAACAATAATAGTAGAATAGCCATGTCATAGTATTAATATTTTTAATGGTAGCTGCAAGCGGTATGTGCGTTGGCGTCAGCGGGGTAATTTGCCTGCATAGCAGATCTGCTGGCGCTGTGCAAAAGTGCTAGTTGGAAAATAGTTTTTAGCGCCGGAAATGGCTTGCGAGGGTTTGCAGTGTTCGCTGTTAGTGCCATCGATCAGCTGTAAGCTAATGGAGATAAATAACCTTGGACTGACCGCTGTGAGTGATTAGTCCGGATAAGATGCATGCCGAGGGGTCAGTCTTGAGCGTTGAAGGTGCGGCCGTTCTCAGCTGCGCTATCCTCACCCATTAAATACAGATACAACGGCATGATTTGCTCTGGGGTTGGATTGCTCTCCGGCTGCTCTCCGGGATAGGCGGCCGCTCGCATTGCGGTGCGAGTTGCGCCTGGATTGATACAATTGCTGCGCACATTGCTGGTGTTTTCCAGCTCATCTGCCAGTATTTCCATCATTCCCTGAATGGCAAATTTAGAGACGCCGTACGCCCCCCAGTAAGCTTTGCCTTTAACTCCGACGCTCGATGAGGTGAATACGATGGATGCGCAGCTGCTCAGGTGCAATAGCGGCAGCAGCGCTTGAGTCATATAGAAAGGAGCACTGGCGTTTACTCTCATTACTTGCTCCCAAGTCACCAAATCATAATTTTCCAGCGGCGTGCGCATGCCTAAAATACTGGCATTGTGTAATAAGCCGTCTAACACCCCAAATTCAGCATCTATGATATTAGTCATTTCAATGTAGTTCTGCTCTGTGGCAGACTCTAAGTTGAGCGGTAATATCGCTGCTTTTGGTGCGCCTAAAGCTTCAATCTCATCGTACACAGATTCTAATTTCTGCACTGTTTTACCGAGCAGTATGACGGTTGCTCCGGCTTGTGCATAAGTAATAGCTGCAGCGCGTCCAATTCCATCTCCTGCACCGGTCACTAAAATCGTCTTGTCTTTTAATAGTTGTGCCGGGGCCGAATAATTAAACATTTAGATTCCTATTACAAAGGGTTAACAAGTGGCTGACGTGCGCTGAGTATAGTCGTCATCAGTGAATAATAGTAGCGAGATCGAGCCGCAGCGGCTGAATGTTTTGTCTCAGTATTCAGTCAAAAAGTATATTAAATGGCAGGCTTTCAATGGTTGTTGAGGCGGGTAATTATGTCGATGATTTGCCGGGGGTGCTCGACAGTGAAATCTGCCCCCCAGCTACTACTCTGCTCGTTTTTATTCAAATAACCATAATTACAGCCGATGGTCTTCATCCCGGCGCTGTTCCCCGCCTGTATGTCCCTGATATGGTCGCCCACATAGCAACAGTATTTAGCCTCGACCTGCATTTGTTGGCAAGCTAGAAACAAAGGTTCAGGGTCAGGTTTGGTCTTGCTGACATGATCGGGGCAGATTACTGCAGCGGCACGATCACTGAGCTGCTGATGGCGCATGATCAGGTCGGTGTAAAGTGCCGGTTTATTAGTGACTACTCCCCAGGGAATTGAGTGGCTGTGCAAAAAGTCTATTAGCTGGCTAACCCCGGGATACAAGACCGATTTGACATTCAGGTGCTGCAGATATTGCTGCAGAAACTCTGTTTTCAGTGACTCAAATTGTGGGTGCTTGTCATCTATGTCGAAGGCGTAACTGACCATGGCTCTGGCGCCATTGGAGACATAGTGTTTTAAGTTTTCAAGCACCAAGTTTTGCCTGCCGCGCTGTCTGAGCATTTGATTGATGACGAAATGGAAATCCAGAGCACTGTCCAGCAGTGTGCCATCTAAGTCAAAAAGTACTGCGGCAATTTTTGGCATAAGTTATCCTGAGTCACCGTCGCTGGTAGGGGGGTTAACAGCGAGAGCTGCAGTAATTAAATATTGATTATTCGCAGGGGGCGCGGGTTGAGATAATATAATTAACATCCAGATCACCGGGATTCAAGCTGTATTCTTTTGTTAACAAGTTATAAGTCATGCCAGTCATGTCAATGATGCTTAAATCGCTATTCCTGATCCAGCTACCCAGTTCCGATGGGCGGATAAATTTCTTGAACTCGTGAGTCCCTTTAGGCACAAGCTTTAGCAGTTGCTCTGCACCCAAGATGGCAAACAGGTAGCTTTTGGGATTGCGGTTAATGGTTGAAAAAAATACATGGCCACCAGGTTTAACCAGTTTAGCGCAGGCTCTGACAATGGAGCTTGGATCGGGAACATGCTCGAGCATTTCCATACAGGTAATGACATCAAAACTTGCCGGCTGTTGATCCGCCAGTTGCTCAGCGGAGATTTTTTGATAGTCCACTTTAAAACCGCTCTCTAAACCATGTAATGCCGCTATTTTAAGCGGGGCATCACCTAGATCTATACCTGTCACCGTGGCGCCTCTCTGGACCATCGACTCGGACAAAATACCCCCGCCGCAGCCTACATCTAAAACCTTTTTTCCCTCCAGTACAGCGATCCGATCGATGTAACTTACGCGCAGTGGATTGATGTCATGCAGAGGTTTGAACTCACTGTTTTTGTCCCACCAGCGACTGGCCAGTTCTTCAAATTTTGCAATTTCCTCGAGGTCGACATTTATTCCAGTGCTGCTCATCTTATATCTGCTTACTTGGTGGTTGGGGTCGCTATTCTAACATCGCGGAGGATAATTTAGAAAGTCCTCCGCGCTATCTGACAGTGATAATATTTAAGCCCTTTTTAGTGATTATAGTCGCATCGCAGTCTGTGCCAGAGCAGCAGGTGATCATCGCTATTTTCTTAAGCTGCAGTTAATCCAGGTAAGGCCTGTTGTCGAGCTGTTCCCTCAGTGCTGTTCATCTTCTGATCAAGGATTGCCGGGAAGGCTAATTGAACGTTATTATTTTGAATAACAAATTGATTTTGTGTGGGAAATACTTTTTACCCGCAGATGTTTGCGCTCAGTGTTAGTCGTGTAAATTTGTGATACAATTTCGCGGTTAAAAATGGCCGCTGTTAGGCAGTGTTTATTAGCAACTTTTTACAAGCGACAGACCGACCAAGGAAAGCTGTGATTTATGGGTGATTTAGTAAAACAGATTGTACCGGTTAATATCGAAGATGAGATGAAACAATCTTATCTGGATTATGCAATGTCAGTAATAGTCGGCCGGGCACTGCCCGATGTGCGCGATGGTTTAAAACCTGTGCATCGCCGCGTACTGTTTGCGATGAACGAACTGAAAAACGACTGGAATAAACCCTATTTGAAATCTGCCCGTGTGGTAGGTGATGTAATAGGTAAGTATCACCCACACGGTGATAGCGCTGTTTACGATACTATAGTGCGGATGGCGCAAAACTTTTCCATGCGTTATATGCTGATAGATGGTCAGGGTAACTTTGGCTCGGTCGACGGCGATTCAGCGGCAGCAATGCGTTACACCGAAATTCGCATGCGCAAAATTTCTCATGACTTACTCTCAGATTTAGACAAAGAGACGGTCGATTTTGTACCTAACTATGACGGTACAATCCAGATTCCCGAAGTATTGCCGACCCGATTGCCGAATTTATTGTTAAATGGCTCATCGGGTATTGCCGTAGGCATGGCCACAAATATTCCGCCACACAACTTAAATGAAGTTGTTAATGGCTGCCTTGCTCTGATTGATAATCCAGAGTTGGATATCGACGGTTTGATGGAGTACATCCCCGGCCCCGACTTCCCCACTGGAGCGATAATTAATGGACGCGCCGGTATTCTTTTGGCTTACCGCACCGGGCGTGGTCGTATCTACCTACGCTCTAAATTCCATGTAGAAGAAGTCAATGCAGCGGGCAAACAGGCAATAGTCGTTACTGAAATCCCCTTCCAGCTAAACAAAGCGCGGTTGATTGAAAGGATCGCTGAGTTAGTCAAAGATAAAAAGCTCGAGGGAATTACTGAGCTGCGTGATGAGTCAGACAAAGATGGCATGCGAATAGTCATTGAGTTACGCCGCGGTGAAGTGCCAGAAGTTATTGCCAACAACTTATTTTCGCAGACGCAGATGGAAGGTGTGTTTGGTATAAACATGGTGGCGTTGGTCGATGGTCAGCCACAAATACTGAACCTGAAAGAGATACTGGTGAATTTCATTCGCCACCGTCGTGAAGTCGTCACCCGTCGTACTGTATATCTTCTGCGCAAAGCACGAGAGCGTGGTCATGTGTTGGAAGGGCTGGCGATTGCGCTGGCAAATATCGACCCTGTGATCCAAATGATCAAAAGTTCCGATTCCCCGGCCGATGCCAAAGAGCGTTTGCTGAATAATGGCTGGGACTTAGGTTCAGTCAGTGAAATGTTAGCCAGTACTGGCGAACACGCTTGTCGACCCGATGATTTAGATGAGCAGTATGGTGTACGCGATGGCCAGTATTATTTGTCACCGGTACAAGCTCAGGCGATACTGGATTTGCGACTGCACCGCCTGACCGGCTTAGAGCATGAAAAGTTAATTGCAGAATACGCTGAGCTACTGCTGCAAATCGCCGGCTTCCTGGAAATATTAGGTTCTTTCGAAATACTGATGAACGTTATCCGCGGCGAGCTGAGAGCGATCATTGAAGAATATGGCGATGAGCGTAAAACCCAAATTATTGCCTCCCGTCTTGATTTAACGGTTGCCGATCTGATCACCGAAGAAGATATGGTGGTGACTATTTCGCACGGCGGCTATGCAAAAACACAGCCTTTAACTGATTATCAAGCGCAGCGACGCGGTGGTAAAGGCAAGTCCGTGACAGCGGTTAAAGATGAAGATTTTGTAGAGCATCTTTTAATAGCGAGTACTCACGATACTATCTTGTGTTTTACTAACCAGGGCAAAGTGTTTTGGCTTAAAGTCTTCGAAATACCGGTGGCCTCACGTGCCGCTCGTGGTCGTCCAATCATTAATATTTTGCCTTTAGCCGAAGGTGAGCGCATATCCACAATTTTACCGGTAAATGAGTACTCGGAAGATAGATTCGTCTTTATGGCAACAGCCAGTGGCATAGTGAAGAAAACCTCACTGGTTAACTTTGCCCGTCCCCGCACTTCCGGTTTAATCGCTGTCGACCTGTTAGATGATGATGCGTTGATTGGGGCTGCAATTACTGAAGGCGAAGATGACATCTTGTTAGTCACAAGTGCCGGTAAGGCCGCCAGGTTCCACGAGACTGACGTCCGCGCTATGGGGCGTACTGCCCGCGGTGTCAGAGGCGTGAAAATGAAAGGCAACGCCAAAGTTATCTCGCTGATTATTCCTAAAGAGGGCGGTAAAATTCTAACGGCATCTGCCCGCGGTTTTGGCAAACAGACAGAAGTGGTTGATTTTCCTTGTAAAGGGCGAGGCAATCAGGGAGTTATCGGCATGCAGTGTACAGATCGCAACGGTGAGTTAGCCGGAGCGGTGCAAGTGTTTACCGGTGATGATGTGATGCTGATCAGTGACCAGGGAACTATGGTACGTACCCGTACCAGTGAAATTGGCGTGCTGGGTCGAAATACTCAAGGTGTTCGTCTGATCCGGGTAGCGGAAGATGAAAACCTGGTAGGTATTGCTCGCATTGAAGAGCCTACTGAGGAGGAACAAGATGATACAGCGGAGTCGACCACAGAAACAACAGCGGTTGATGGTGCGGTCTCAGAGCCCTCAGGCAATGATGAAAGCTAGCAGTAAGTAGATGTATGCTTAGTAAAAAAGTGCGGCTAAGGCCGCATTTTCTTATTCGGCAGTGGCAAAATTTTTCGCCGGCCACTGGATCTTGCCAAACGTATGTGCATTGGCATTTGTAAGGATATAGACAATGATGAGAAAGCATAATTTCAGTGCCGGCCCGGCTGCAATACCTGGCCCGGTACTGGAGAGGGCCCAAGCTGAGCTGTTAGATTGGAATCAGCGAGGACTCTCTATCATGGAAATGAGTCATCGCAGTAAAGAGTTTATCGGCGTCGCGCAAAAAGCGGAAAGTGATTTGCGTACTCTATTGGAAATTCCGGACAATTATAAAGTACTTTTTTTGCAGGGTGGTGCCACCAGTCAGTTTGCCATGATCCCGCTAAATTTAGCGGCTGCTGGACAAAAAACTGCCTATATTGAAACTGGCATGTGGTCATCCAAAGCTATTGTCGAAGCAAAGCGATATTCTAATGTACAAGTAGTAGCTTCCAGTGCTGCCAGAGATTATCTATCCGTGCCCGCGCAAACAGAAATTAATTTAGATGCAGAGATGGCCTATCTGCATTATGCCAGCAATGAAACTGTTGGCGGACTTAGTTTTGATTATGTGCCGCAGACGGGGAGTGTTCCGTTAGTGGCTGATATGTCCTCCGATATATTATCCAAGCGCATTGATGTGTCCCAGTTCGGCATGATCTATGCTGGAGCACAAAAAAACATTGGTCCTGCGGGATTAACAGTGGTCATTATTCGCCAGGAATTATTGGGTAAAGCGCAACCAATCATACCAAAAATGTATGACTATCATGTGCATGCACTCGCTGACTCCATGTCAAATACGCCTCCGACTTTTGCCTGGTATTTATCGGGATTAGTATTTGAATGGTTACTGCAGCAGGGCGGGGTTGAGGCTATAGAGAAAATCAACAGACGCAAAGCTGCGAAACTGTATCAAGTAATAGATGGCAGTGGTTTTTATTACAATAAAATCGCTGTTGCCAACAGGTCAATCATGAACCTGCCTTTTAATATTGTCGATAGTGAATTGGACGCTAAGTTTTTACAGCAATCCACTGAAGCAGGTTTATTAAACTTAAAAGGTCATAAAGCTGTCGGTGGCATGCGCGCAAGTATCTACAATGCGGTCAGTGAAAAGTCTGTTGATGCGCTGGTAGATTTTATGCGAGATTTTGAAAGCCGCTACGGCTAGCAGTATTTTCCGGTCAGGCAAACGATGATAAAGACCGAAAATTTTTAGGTATAAACATGACAGTGCAGAATAAACAACAAGAACAACAACAAGAGCAAGAGCTGCTTAAACTGCGTGATCAGATAGATGATATTGATCAGCAAATACATTTATTAATCAATCAGCGTGCCAGCTGTGCACAGAGAGTGGCTGAAGTTAAGGAAAAGTATCAGGGTACTGAAGATGCTGTGTTCTATCGCCCTGAACGGGAGGCCCAGGTACTGCGCAAAGTGATGCAGCGCAATCAGGGCCCTCTAGAGGATAAGGCGGTAGCCAAGTTGTTTCGGGAAGTGATGTCAGCGTGTTTGGCCCATGAGAAACCATTACAAATTGCCTATCTAGGTCCCGCCGGGGCATTTGCACAACTGGCATCGCACAAGCATTTTGGTAGCAGTGCGCTCACCAGCGCCATGAATTCTCTCGATCAAGTGTTTAAAAGGGTGGAAAGTGGTGTTGTCAATTACGGGATAGTGCCTATTGAAAACAGTACTCAGGGAGTTGCCACTCAGACTCTGGATCTATTTAAGCGCTACCCGTTAAATATCTGTGGTGAAGTTGAGCTAGATATCCAACTGCACTTGTTCAGTGATAAAAATATCGCCCTTCCAGAGATAACTAAGGTCTATGCATTAGCTGATACTATGACTCAATGTAGTTCCTGGTTGGATAAACATTGCCCGAGCGTGACTCGAATTGCCGTCAGTTCTGCGCAACAAGCTCAGCAACTGGTCACCGCAGACGAGACCGGCGCATTGATTGCCGGTGACGGAGCCATTGATGCTCAGTGGTCTGTAGTGGCGCAAAATGTCGGAAGTGATAACGAACACAAAGCCCGATTTTTGATCATAGGCCGTCAGCAGATTCCCCCTTCAGGTTTTGATAAAACCTCGATTCTGATTGCCACTCAAGATAAGCCCGGTGCACTTTACGAACTGTTGACGCCTTTCAGAGAGAGTAATATCAGCCTCACCCGAATAGACACACACTCGGGAGAAAGTGCGCTGGGATCTGATTGTTCAGTATTTTATATCGATTTTGAAGGGCACAAATCCGAGCCGCAAATCCAACAAGTGCTGCTGCGGTTAGATAGTTATAGCGTTGAGATAAAAATGTTAGGATCCTACCCGCGAGCGGTACTTTAGGGGCTACCCCTAGGGAATGCAGAGCAGTGCGAACTTGTTTGGGTATTCCTTAGTGAAGCGGCAATCGATTAGGCTAAGAGAAATAGTATATGTCAAATAGCAACACCGCAGATCAAGGTTTTCCTCCAGCTGTTTCAAATGATTTTTATATGGTTGAGAATACTTTAGTTATAGGCCTTGGGATGATTGGCGGGTCGCTAGCCAAAGCGCTGAAAGAAAATGGATTTTCACGCAAGGTAGTGGCTTATGACAGCAGTGTTGAAGCGCTGAAAATCGGGGTCAAACTAGGAGTGATTGACAGTGGCTGTACTGACATTGGCATGGCTGTCAGGCAAGCGAGTGTTATTATATTAGCGGTGCCGGTGAAAGCGACTGCCAGTGTCTTAAAAATGATTAAGCCGCATTTGCAGCCAGAGTGCATTATCAGCGATGTAGGTAGCACAAAAGGCAGTGTCATAAAGGCAGCAGAAGCTGTGTTTGGTACTGTCCCGGCAAATTTTGTACCCGCTCATCCGATTGCCGGTTCGGAGAAAAGTGGCGTGGAGGCAGCCAATAGCCAGTTGTTTGCCAAACACAAAGTGATCATTACCCCACATGCTCAAGCCAGTGCTAAAGCGGCGCTAACAATTGCCCGAATGTGGCAGAGTACCGGGGCCGAAGTGTTGCAGATGCAAGTAGAAAAACATGATGAGGTCTTAGCTGCCACTAGTCATCTGCCGCATTTGCTGGCTTTTTCACTGGTGGATTCTCTGGCCAAAGAGTCACAGAGCCTGGATATATTTCGTTATGCAGCGGGAGGATTTCGTGACTTTACCCGTATCGCTGCTTCGGATCCGACCATGTGGAGTGATGTTTGCGGAGCCAATAAAAGTGCTATTTTGCAGCAGATAGATATTTTTACTCAGGGCCTGGCCAATTTAAAGCAGGCGATTGTCGATGAGGATGAGCAGAGCATTAAAGGTATCTTTATCCGCGCCAGAGAAGCCCGGGAACACTTTGGAAAAATGCTCACCGGCACAGCTTATGCTGCCGACTCTGAAAATAAAAATGTCACTTTTGAGCTTCAACCCGGTGGGTGCTTAAGCGGCGAAATTACAGTGCCTGGAGACAAGTCGATCTCTCATCGGGCAATCATTATGGCTGCTCTGGCAGAGGGGATCTCGCACCTGGATGGTTTTTTGCAGAGCGAAGACAGTATGGCCACAGTACAAGCGTTTCGCGATATGGGGGTGGTGATAGAGGGACCACATAAAGGTGCAGTAAAAATCTATGGGGTGGGGCTGCACGGTCTGTGCCCGCCGCCTGGGATGTTGTATCTGGGTAATTCCGGTACTTCGATGCGGCTGTTGAGTGGTTTGTTAGCTGCGCAGAAATTTGATTCTGTGATCAGTGGCGATCAATCCTTAAACAACCGCCCGATGGAGAGAGTCGCGGCACCTTTGCGGGCCATGGGAGCGAACATACGAACTTCTGCAAACGGCTCAGCTCCCCTGTATATAAAAGGCGGCCAAAAAATACAAGCCATTGATTATCAGATGCCTATGGCTAGTGCACAAGTTAAATCTAGTATATTGTTAGCGGCGCTGTATGCCGAGCAAAGCAGTTCTATTCAGCAGCCGGCGGCGACCAGAGACCACACTGAAGTGCTGATGAGCGCCCTGGGGTTGGATCTGCAAGTGCAAGGCAATAAAGTGACGATAATCCCTGGTAATCAAATAGCAGGTTTTAGTTTGAGTATACCGGGAGATATTTCCTCGGCGGCGTTTTTTATTGTCGGTGCAGTAATTAGTAAAGGTTCAAAAATTTGCATCAGGGATGTAGGGGTCAACCCAACCCGGCTCGGTTTTATCCATATTTTAAAGTTGATGGGTGCCGATATTCAGCTGAGTAATCAGCGGGAAAATAATGGTGAGGCCATCGCAGATATTAACGTCTGTTATAGCCCTCTTCAGGGCATTGATATTGGCGAGGAATACGTCTCCATAGCGATCGACGAATTCCCTGTTTTATTTATCGCAGCGAGTTGCGCTAGTGGTAAAACACAGATAGCAGGACTCGGCGAGTTGCGCCATAAAGAGAGTGATCGTATCTCCGTTATGGTCGAGGGGTTGCGAGAGTTTGGGATCAACATTGAAGAACAGCAAGAGGGTGTGGTTATCCAAGGCGGGCAGATACAAGGCGGCAAGGTAGACAGCAGGGGAGATCATCGTATCTCCATGGCATTTTCCATTGCCGCCCTGGTAAGTAGTGCTGAGATAAGTATTGGCAACTGTGCACAAGTGGCCACATCATTTCCAGAATTTGTAGAACAATCAGCGCGAGCTGGAATTAGAATAAGAAAGGAGGAGACGAATGTCTCAAAATAACAACGACTCAATTATCCCGGTCATTACAGTTGACGGTCCCAGTGGTTCAGGTAAAGGGACTATATGCAAGCTTCTAGCGGCGCTTTTGGGTTGGAATCTATTAGACAGTGGCGCTTTGTATCGGTTGACTGCTCTAGCTGCGAAGCACCATGGTGTGGCGCTGGATGATGAAGATGCACTGCAAGTGTTGGCGGCACATTTAGACGTGCAATTCCTGGTGCAAGAGGGTGAAGATGAGATTCAGGTAATACTTGAAGGTGAATCAGTGACCCAGGAACTACGCCTCGAAGAAACGGGTGCTACTGCCTCTGTAGTTGCAGCTATACCGGCAGTGCGGGATGCCCTGCTGAACCGGCAGAGAGAGTTCGCCCAGGCACCCGGATTAATCGCAGATGGTCGGGATATGGGTACTGTAGTATTTCCCGGGGCACAGTTGAAAGTTTATTTGGATGCCAGTGTTGAAGAGCGCGCTAATCGTCGATATAAGCAGTTGATAAATAAGGGACTGGATGCTAGCCTTGATGTAATATTAATTGATTTGAAAAAACGAGACGAGAGAGATATGCAGCGTGCAGTGGCCCCGCTAAAACCTGCAGATCAAGCACTGGTGCTGGATTCAACCAGTTTATCAATTGCGCAAGTGCTAGAAACTGTATTAGAAGAGGCGCGTCATAAAGGGTTACGTTAAGGAATAGTGGATTACACTCAAAGCAAAATGATGAGGGTTTGTGGACAAAATAGAACAATTTCTTCTATTTAAGACAAACTCTTAGGGAGTAATTCAGAAATTCTAATCTCTGATACCTCAACAAGGATGATGACCATGAGTGAGAGCTTTGCCGATCTTTTTGCAGAAAGCCTAGAAGATCTGAACATGACACCCGGGGCAATCGTTGCCGCTACAGTAATCGCCATTGAACCAGACTTCATCATCGTCAATGCCAATCTGAAATCTGAAGGGGTAATACCTCGCAGTCAATTTGTCGATGGCAATGGTGAATTAACAGTCAAAGTGGGTGATCAGGTCCAAGTCGCTCTGGAGGCGGTCGAAGATGGCTTCGGTGCAACGCTGCTCTCGAGAGAAAAAGCTAAGCGGGCTGAAGCGTGGCAAGTATTAGAAGTTGCCTTTCAGAAAGGTGAGATAGTGGAGGGGGTAATAACCGGAAAAGTGCGGGGTGGATTTACCGTTACTGTTGGATCCCTGCAGGGTTTTTTACCGGGCTCACTGTTAGATATGCACCCACTGCGAGATACCTCACATTTAGAAGGCTGTCCGCTGGAATTTAAGTTAGTTAAGTTAGATGTAAAGAAAAATAACGTGGTACTCTCCCGGCGAGCAGTACTGGAAGATTTAAATTCAGTGGTCAGAGACAAGTTACTAGAAACCTTAGATCAGGGACAAGTACTTAAAGGCATCGTTAAAAATATTACTGACTATGGCGCCTTTGTCGATCTGGGAGGTTTGGATGGCTTGCTGCATATCACCGATATAGCCTGGAAAAGAGTTAAGCATCCCTCGGTCATTTTAAGTTTAGGGGATGAGATAGAAGTTAAAATTCTCAAGTTTGATCGAGAGAAATCTCGGGTATCACTGGGTCTTAAACAGTTGTTACCGGACCCTTGGACCACTCAGATTGAAAAGTTAAAAGTGGGCGAACAAACCACAGCGACAGTGACAAACCTAACAGACTACGGCTGCTTTGCACAAATTGTGGAAGGGGTGGAAGGTTTAGTGCACGTATCCGAAATGGACTGGACCAACCGCAATGTTCACCCCTCTAAAGTGGTGCAGCTAGGGGAAGAGATTCAAGTGATGGTGTTAGATATTGATACTAATAACCGTCGGATTTCACTGGGTATGAAGCAGTGTATACAGAATCCGTGGCAGATTTTCTCCAGCAAATTTAAGGCGGGAGATAAGATAACCGGAAAGATTCGCTCGATTACTGATTTCGGTTTATTTGTATCTGTAGGTGAGGGGGTTGATGGTTTAGTGCACTTATCGGATCTATCCTGGGACCTCGCCGGCAATGAAGCGGTTAAAGCCTATCGAAAAGGTGATGATGTAGAGACAGCGTTAATTTCTGTGGATATTGAAAAAGAACGTATCGCATTGAGTATTAAGCAACTTAATGGAGATGATTTCAGTAGCTACACGGCAATTAACAAAAAAGGAGCTATAGTTACTGCAACGGTGATAGAGATTGAAAGCAATCACGCGGTGCTTGAATTGGCCACTGGTGTAAGCGCCATTTTAAAGCGGACTGATGCCTCTCGTGATCGGATTGAGGATTTGAACACTGTGCTAAAAATTGCCCAGAGTGTTGAAGTGATGATATCCCAGATAGATACCCGGAATCGTAAAATCCAGGTGTCTATTAAACAAATGGAGCAGCAGCAAGAGCGTGAAGCCCTTGATTCTGTGAAAAAGAAAGCCAGCGAAGATTTAGCGCCAATGACTATTGGTGACTTGATCAAAGCCCAATTAGATAAAAAAGATAAATAAGATATAACTAGAAAAGAGTACAAAAAAGGGTAATTAGTAACAGTGCACTAGCCAGACAAATTTGCTGATCGCTGTTTATTGATATAAACAGAGCACTTTTTGCTTTATCTAGTGTTACCCAACCCAATTATTAGTTTGTGGTCTTATAACAGGTTTACCAAAGCGTACCTATAGAGACTGGACCTCTAGGAGAATTTAAATGACAAAATCCGAATTAATCGAGCTGCTAATCGATAAACATCCAGAATTATCAGTGAAAGATGTTGAATCGGCAGTTAAAACAATGTTGTACCACATGACTGAATCCCTGTCAGACGGTGGACGCATTGAAGTGCGAGGTTTCGGTAGTTTTTCCTTACATTATCGTGCTCCGCGCATTGGCAGAAACCCTAAAACGGGCGAATCTGTTGCGCTATCTGAAAAGTATGTGCCGCACTTTAAGCCGGGCAAGGAACTTCGTGAACAAGTGAATGACAGCCTCAGTCATTAAACATAGATAACAGTTCAGTCGGAGACAGCGAGTGCGTTGGTTAAAAATGTTACTAGTACTATTGCTGTGCTTGGTTATTCTATTTGTGGGAATAACCTTCGCTACTGTTAATGAAGCGAGAGTGAGCATAGATCTAATTTTTATACAATTACCTGAACGAAGCATATCATTATGGTTAATTGCATTTTTTGTGGTGGGTGGAATATGTGGAACTTTTCTAAGTACATTTGCCATCTTAAGCCTTAAAGCCAAACTGAGCCTTGCGAATAGAAAAGTGACGGCTATTAGCAAGCAACTGGAGGCTTTTCGTTCAAAAGCTGCTTGATTTATAATTAGTTGGGTTAACAGAGGCGATCATTGATGATCGCCTTTTTTGTGGCTCAATGGATGAAAAATTCTCTGTAACTAGCGCTGGCATTGCACGGCAGTTTTACGACAATCATCAGCCAATAACCGAGCAGTGCTGTGGGAAGTCTGGGGTAGTGATTGACGCATAATTACCCTCGGATAATATAATTATTATATTCCACCCTGGATACTGTAGAATTGCAGGCGCTTAATTTAGGCGCATTTACAGCTGAAAAAGGGGAAAATATGCAAAGTGAAAATACATCTGCCACTACCGTCTTATCTAAATCAATCGATAAACCTATCGTAGTCGCCCTCGATTATCCAAGTCTGGATCAAGCTTTGCAAATGGCCGATCAACTAGATCCAAAACGCTGTCGATTGAAAGTTGGAAAAGAGCTGTACACTCGTAGCGGCCCTAAAATCATTGAGTCTTTAAGCGCTAAAGGTTTTGAAATTTTCCTGGATTTAAAATTTCACGATATACCCAACACTGTGGCCAAAGCTGTACGTGCCGCTGCTGAAATGGGGGTGTGGATGGTCAATGTGCATGCCAGCGGCGGTCGGAAGATGATGGAGCAGGCTCGTAATGAACTGCAACAAGTGAAAGATAACCAGACCTTATTAATTGCAGTAACAGTACTGACCAGTATGCAGCGCAGTGATCTTGAAGAGATAGGTTTAGATGTTGAGCCTATGCAGCATGTACAGCGACTGGCACAATTAACGCAGCGCAGTGGCCTCGATGGAGTGGTCTGTTCCGCTCAGGAAGTCGCAATGCTACGTGCAACTCTAGGCAGTGATTTTGCGCTAGTGACTCCGGGGATTCGATTGCCGGGTGATAGTAATGACGATCAGCAGCGTATTATGACTCCAGGTGAGGCGTTACATCAGGGCAGTAGCTTCTTAGTCATTGGCAGACCAATCACCAATGCTGCCTCTCCAATGCAAGCACTGGCTGCAATTGAAGCAGATATAGCAAACACATAATATGCACGGCTAAAATAGCCGGACGCATTTACCTTTGCGGACATCGCAATGCGCAACACTGTTGTTTGCATGTCAAACAGGCTATGACATCTTGTTTGGCATTGAGGGCGATGTCTGAACCCTCAGAAGCTGATAAGTAGTACTTTTAAAAGCGCACAAAATCCACTATATCTGCACATAATGTGGTTTTTTTACCTGACTTACAGGATACTACTGCAACAATATCTAATAATTGGATTGCAATGAATATTGAACGTACTTTTCTTTGGCACGATTATGAAACTTCCGGTGCTGATCCGAAACGCGACCGGCCAATGCAGTTCGCCGCTATCCGCACTGACGAAAACCTCAATATCATTGGTGAGCCACTAGAGATATTCTGTAGGCCAAGCGATGATTTTTTGCCTCATCCAGAAGCTTGTTTGATCACTGGGATAACCCCACAGCAAGCTGTCCGCGAAGGGATTTGCGAAGCTGAGTTTATCGATATAATCAATCGTGAAATGAGTGTCCCAGGGACTTGTACCGTCGGCTACAACAACTTGCGATTTGACGATGAGATCACCCGCAATACTTTGTATAGAAACTTCTTTGATCCCTATGCCAGGGAGTGGCAGAACCAGTGCTCTCGCTGGGATTTAATCGACATGCTACGGTTGACCAGAGCCCTGCGTCCAGAGGGGATTAGCTGGCCAGATTATGAGGATGGTAGCCCCAGCTTTCGACTGGAAGATCTGTCCAGGGCTAATGCTATAGAACATGGTAATGCCCACGATGCGATGGCCGATGTTTACGCCACCATCGAACTGGCCAGAATTGTTCGTGACAAACAGCGTAAATTATATGATTTTGTGCTGCTCAACAGAAGCAAACAAGCGGCACAAAAGCAGTTGGATGTCGCCACCATGAAACCGGTGTTGCATATTTCATCGCGCTATCCTGGTACTCTTGGCAACGCGGCGATCATCGCGCCACTGGCGATGCATCCGGTCAACAAAAACGCGGTAATCACCTGGGACTTACGTGAAGACCCCAGTGCTTTTTTAGAATTGGATGTCGATCAGATATGCCGGCTGCTCTATCTGCCCCGCGAGCAGCGCCAGGATAGCGATCCTAAGATTGCTTTAAAGCAGGTACATGTTAATAAATGCCCAATTTTAGCCCCGGCGGGTATGTTGAATAGTCAGGAGGCACAGCGCCTGCAAATAGACGGCGCAATCTGTCGCACGCATCTATCTATGTTGCGTAATTATCCGGGCTTGAGCGAAAAAATCTGCAAAATTTTTGCCGCTGAGGACTTTCCATCTGATGGCGACCCCGATCATATGTTGTACAGCGGCGGATTTTTCAACGATACTGATAAGAAGGCGATGGAGCTGATTCGCAACACCCCTGCTCAGCAGTTAGCCGAGTTAGAATTAGCCTTCCAGGACCCGCGGCTGGAAGAAATGTTTTTTCGCTACCGGGCACGTAACTGGCCAGATTTATTAGCTGCTGAAGAGATGGAGCGCTGGGAGCTTTTTAGACAAGAGCGATTGTTAAAAGCCGACAATAGAAAACTATTAACTATGCAGCCTTTTTATAATATATTAAACGAGAAGTACAAAGACCCGCAACTGAGCACTAATCATAGAGAGATCTTAGAAGAGTTGGCAATTTATGCAGAATCAATATTTCCTGTCGAGCAATAACTGGGCCCGCTATCAACAGGGCTTTACCGCTAGCTACGCTGCAGTGCGCCACGCCTGGACGCTATTGTTTGCGCTGGTTATTTGCAGCGGTTATGTACAGGCAGCAGAGCTGGAAATAAAGTATAAATTTGTACCCATCCAACAGCAGAGCTACGAGACTGCGGTGGTGGCCAGCAGTAATAAAGACCCTCTGAGCTACACTATTGTCGACCAGAATAAAGACAATTTTCGTCAACCTAAAACCAATGTGCAAGTGGTCGCTGCGAAAAATTATTATCAGCGCATTCCTCAGTATACCTCCTCAGATATGCACCGCGATAAAGTGTTTGTCTACGTAGTGGGCCTGGCTGAAGCGCAAGGTTACAGCCAACACTCTAAGTTGGCACTGGAAGGGGTCTATCGGCAAATTGATCAGTATAAGCTTATAGGCTGTGCCCCGCTGAGTTTAATTTGTAGTCGTACCGCCTCTAACGCCAAAGATCTAAACGTACAGCGCGAGCCATTAATTGCAGCGCCAGTAGCTGCTGATGACAGCAAGCAAAGACAGCTACTTAAGCCCTAGTAGTCACTCTGTAGGGCGATTTTATTATCCGCCAGCCTATAGATTCCATATTCCGCTTTAATTTATCAAATATTTCTGCATAATAGCCTCACTGAATAAACAGACGGCTAATACTATGACAATTCTCGATACCCTTTTAAAACGCAGCAGTGAAAAGTGTGAACTTTGCGGCAGTGCCAACAATTTATCTAGCTACAATGTAGAGCCAAATGATGGTGCCAGCTCAGACAGTAGTATCTTGTGCTGTGATGTTTGCCAGAGTCAGATACAAGACCCGGGCTCTATGGATACTAATCACTGGCGTTGCCTGAATGACAGCATGTGGAGCCAGGAGCCTGTAGTACAAGTAATGGCCTGGCGACAACTGAAGTTGTTGAGCTCGGAATTATGGGCCCAGGATCTACTGGAGATGTTATATCTAGATGATTCACTACAAAAGTGGGCAGAAGCGGGGTTAATGATTGCAGATGCCGAGGCAATTGAGCCGACCAGGGACAGCAATGGTAGCCAATTACAGGTCGGTGATAACGTCACTATCATTAAAGATCTAGTGGTCAAAGGTGCTGGCTTTACTGCAAAACGCGGCACGACTGTCAGAGGTATTTCGCTAACCTCAAACCCTGAGCACATCGAGGGCCGGGTGAATGGCACCCGAGTAGTGTTGGTCAGTGCCTACATGAAAAAGCTATAAGATATTTGTTATCCCCCTATCGCTCTAATAGGGGGAGTCATTTGCCAGCGTCTTTGACGATGACTACTTATTCGCTATCCGTTGAGCGTGGCTTTGCAGCTGAATCTTTCTCGATAGCAAACTTTTCCAACTCTGCAGTATATCTTCTAAATTCAGCGCCACAGTGGCGGTAATCAGTGTCTCTTTCTCGGCAAAATCATCAATATTAAAATGTATCTGCTGCCAAAACCTAGCGCTGCGTTGATAGATATTGCGCTCTTGGGTGTTGTATCTGGCGATAATACTCTGTTTATATCTTTCCAGTTCAGCTGGTTTTATCGCCGCTAGTTGTCCCGCGAATTCCGCCAGGAATTGATTGTTACTGCTTTCTATCTGTTCCGGACTGGCAGTTGGTGACTGCACTACGAAAGCCAGCCCTGGAAGTTTTTCCAGACTCATCGGCGATGCAAACACGATATAGCCGAGCTGTTGCTCAGTACGCAATTCGCTGTAGTAGCGAGAGCCGATAATTTCCGCCAACAGCGAAGTCGCCGCCTGTTGTTGGAAACTTTTGTCTTGCCCCTGCAAATAGAGCACCAGGGCCGAGTCACTGTGATCAATATTTTTAACTTTTAAAATGCTACTTCCAGGCTGTAATTTCAGCAGCCGGTCAGACTCTGTTATAGGTGCGACATTGACTATTTGTAGATTTTTTCTGATCAGTTTTGCCAAGCGTAAGGCACTGTCGCGCTGGATATTGCCGTGCGTTAAAATTCGCAGTTCACCGGCGCTAAAGTAGTTATCAGCCAGCTGGTAGATATCTGCTAATTGAAGTTGCTCAAGGCTCTGTAATTTCTGTTCAGTACTGGGGATGTCTATTAACAACTGGGTTAAATTCGCCAGCAATTGTTGGTAGGGCTTTTCTTTGAGGCTGTTGTCTAAACCGCGACGATAGTTCTCTTTGAGAATAGTAAATCTCTGCTGATCGAAACGCGTATTGACCATAGTCCCCAGTTGCTCGATTATTTGTTGTTGTTTGTCAGAGTAGCCGGATATTCTGATACTAATACCACGACGATGGGAGTACAGCTGGATTTGAATACCTGCGGAGCTGGCATCATAAAAAAACTCGTTGAACTGATCATTCAGTAAGCTGGCGTATAAACTCAAAGCGACCTGCTGTTTTACACTTCTTTTTTCATCCGGCATTAACAAAGTAAAAAAAATGTCGGCTTTGGGGGTGAGGAATTCACTGTCCTGTAAATGCCAGAGTGTGCTGCCCGCTGTCAGGGATATTTTAGTAGGGATAGTGTCGGTGGTTTGTGGCTGCTCCTGCAAGCTTAAATTTTCCGCAATATAAGGGTTGGCTTGGCGGACAAATAAACCTTCAACAGGTTCAGGGTTTTGCCATTGAAGCAGTTGTTGCGATGACGGTTTTGCCACTGAATACTGGGCCCCAAAATGGGCTTCGGTTTTATCGGTAGTCAGATCTTTTGCCTGAATGTTCATCAACATATTATCAGCTGTTATAGAGTGCAAGAAGCTTTCTATGCGCTGTTGGTCAAAGTTCTGCATCAGATAGGGGACATTCAACCAGTATTGCTCAGGGTATTCGCGCATGGTCTGTGACAGCGAAACCACGTAATGGGCCGGGGACTGGCGGGTTAAAAATTGAAAAGCTTGTGCTGAAAGTCTCTGCTCTTCAACGTATAAATCTTCTCTGATACCATCAATTTTTAACTGCTCTATGAATGCAAAAAAACTCTCGGTGACTCTATCAATGTTTTCATAACCTTTGTGTGTCAAACTGATACTGACTTGAAAAGAAGACTCTAGCTCTGAGCTATGGCTGCCGCCCGCGCTCAAACCATTGGCATAGCCCAATCGCTTCAGATGGGCCATTAAACTACCGCGGCCTTCATAGCCGACCAGTGAACTGATAAACGACAGTGGTTTGAGTTTATACAAATCTTTAGCTGCAGCTGTTGGAAAGGAAAGTGTTAATCTGCGAAAGTCTTTTAAAGTTTTAACTTTCAGTATTAATGGCAATTGCCCTGGGCTAATTCTAGGTACACTGATGGTGTTTTTAACCACTGAGTGGTTGGCGAGGGTAGAAAATTTCTCGACCACCAGTGCTTTGAGTGTCGATAACTCAGATTTTCCTAAGACCACTAAGGTCATTCTGTTAGCCGAATAGAACTGTTGGTAGAACTGCAGTAAATCGTCGCGAATTTTGCTGTCTTGGGTGTCAGATAATGTATCTAGAGAACCGACAAAAAAACGACTGCCTGGGTGTTGCTGATTCATGATCTGTTTGAAAGCGGCATAATTTCGGCGACCGTCATCTTGAAGTTTGGACTGGTATTCTGCGTTGACCGCGTTGCGTTCCCGGTCGGTATATTTTTGCGCGAACAATGGGGCAATAAAAAATTGTGAGAACCTATCCAGAGCCTCGTCTAAAGCGTCCTCTTTGATGTCGAAATAATAGTTGGTATTTTCACCTGAGGTAAAGGCATTTTGCGAGCCGCCGTGGGATTGAATAAATTCGGAGTAGTCTGAGGGCACTGGATACTTTTCAGTGCCCAGAAACAGCATATGCTCTAAGAAATGCGCGAGCCCAGGACGGTTTGCCGGGTTGCTGTTTGAACCTATGTCAATATCTAAAGAGACTGCCGCTTTATCTGTCTGTGGATCCGAGATAACCAGCACTTGCAAGTGATTCGCTAAGGTGAAACTTTGATATTGGCGGTTATCATTCGGGCTTTTTATTATTTCACTGGCATTGATGCTTTGAACAGACAGCAACAGGGCAATAAAAAATAGACTGTAGAACTTTGAATACATGCAATACCTTTTGAAAATAGTGGAACGACTCGACCTTTGCCGCAAAATAGCGATCAGTAGACAGCGGCTACCCAATCGGTGGCAAGGCTCACCGGGGTTGCTCTAATGATCTTAGTAAGAGTGCATCTTGGCCCTAAGGTTCCAGTGAGATACGGGGTAATTTTAGCCCAGTGGAAGCCTGCTATTACTTCCCTGATAATCCATCAAAGGTTTGCTGCGATAAACTGCATGCAAAGTTGCAATTGTGATGCCCTTACTTTGACGTAGAGTTTTGTTGTAAGTTTTCGGTGTGTTGATAGAGTTTTTCAAGCAGCAAGTTAAATTGCTGTCTCTCCTCTGGGTTAAAACAGTCGAGCAATTGCTGCTCATATTGATAAGAAAGCGGTACCACTTCGTTGTAAACATCCATACCAGTGTCGGTTAAGGAGAGCATAGAACGGCGTTTATCGGATTGTGAGAATACTCGCTTAATCAAGTGTCTGTGCAATAGCTTGTTAATGGCGCGGCTTAAAATTGATTTTTCTATTTGCGTTTTGTTGGAAACTTCATCGGCACTGCTGTCGGGGTATTCGCCGAGTATCGCCATAATACGCCATTGAGTAATGGATAAAGCAAATTTATCTTGGTAAATGTCGGCGAAAAAGCCGCTGATTTTGTTAGATGACACTGATAATTGATAAGGTAAAAAGCGTTCTAAAGTTAATATTCTATCGGTATTAGTACTCATCTAATTAGCTTCCCAAAAGATTTAAAACTTGACAATAGTTGCTATCACAACTAATAATAGTTGTATAAGCAACTATATTATCAGTTACAGATTTTGAGTATACCCCAGGAGAGCGAAATGGCAGACTTATTTGATAACCCAATGGGCTTAGCAGGTTTTGAATTTGTAGAGTTTTCTGCAGCAGAGCAAGGCTTACTAGAGAAAACCTTTGAAAGTATGGGGTTTACCCATGTGGCAAATCATCGCTCTAAAAATGTGCGATTATTTCGTCAGGGAGATATCAACTTCATCATCAACTATGAAAAAGATAGCCATGCCTATTATTTTGCTAAGGAGCACGGTCCCTGTGCCTGTGGTTTAGCATTTCGAGTCAAAGATTCCCAGCTTGCCTATCGCAGGGCATTGGGTCTGGGGGCTCAGGCTATTGAGATAAATACGGGTCCTATGGAGCTGAGATTACCGGCGATTAAAGGTATTGGCGGCGCACCGCTGTATCTAATTGATCGCTACGCTGAAGGCAGTTCTATCTACGATATAGATTTTGAATTTATCGATGGTGTCGAGCGAAACCCGGTGGGTTTTGGCTTTAAAGCCATCGACCACTTGACCCATAATGTCTATGGTGGCCGGATGGATTACTGGGCAGAATTTTACGAGCGGATCTTTAATTTCCGTGAGATTCGTTACTTTGATATAAAAGGCGAATACACAGGTCTTAAATCTAAAGCACTCTCAGCCCCCGACGGTTTGATCCGTATCCCTTTAAATGAAGAGGGAGAAGGCGGCCGAGGACAGATAGATGAATACTTGCGCGCTTACAATGGGGAAGGTATTCAACACATCGCCTTTTCTTCAGATGATCTGTTTGCCAGTATTGATAAGTTGAAGGCCGCAGGGTTGGGCTTCATGAAGGCTCCACCAGATAGCTATTACGATATGCTCGAAGAGCGTTTGCCAGGTCACGGTGAGCCAGTGGAAGAACTCAAGGAACGCGGCCTATTATTGGATGGCTCCACTGAAAATGGTGACCCCAGATTACTGTTACAAATATTTGGCAATACCGTTATCGGACCGGTTTTCTTTGAGTTTATCCAGCGCAAGAAAGATGACGGTTTTGGTGAGGGTAACTTTAAAGCGTTATTTGAATCAATTGAGCGCGACCAGATTGCCCGCGGTGTGATTAAAGCGGATTAGCACTGTTTTTTTTGTTGTGTCTTTCGGCGGCGCTAGTTCCTACTAGCAGCCGCCTTTTTTATGTCGTCAGTTAATAATTGATGGCACTGACCTGCCAGTGTACAGGCATCTGCGGGTCAAATATTTTAATATTCCCAGCCGCAGTTTTTACATCTGCTGGAAGTGCCAGAGCAGTGTCACTACGGCTCAGAACCATAGTGCCACTGTTGACCGCTAAGTTATAGAACTCGGGTCCGTTAATTGAGGCGAATTTCTCTAGATTATCCAGCTGCCGCTCTTGCTCAAATACTTGCGCTAAAATGGCCATGCTATTAGCGACATTAAAAATTCCGGCACAACCGCAAGCGGACTCTTTAAATTGTGCTAAATGCGGCGCTGAATCAGTCCCGAGGAAGAACCTGTGATCGCCACTGGTCGCCGCTTCGCGTAGAGCCAGTCGGTGCAGTTCTCGTTTGGCCACCGGCAGGCAGTAGTAATGGGGCTGGATACCGCCGACTAACATAGCGTTGCGGTTGATCACTAAGTGATGAGTAGTGATAGTAGCGGCGGTGTGGGAATCGCAAGAGCGCACATAATCAACGCCGTCTTTAGTGGTCAAATGCTCAAAGACGATTTTTAGATTGGGAAATTGCCGGCGAATGGGAATCAGTTTTTGGTCGATAAAAACTGCCTCGCGATCAAATATATCGACATTGCTGTCAACCACTTCACCGTGCACCAGGAACGGCATGCCAATTTCTTCCATCACCGCCAGTACCGGATAAATCTTTTCCAGGTCTTTAACGCCTGCATCTGAGTTTGTAGTAGCGCCTGCCGGGTAGAGCTTCACCGCGGCCACATCGCCCGCTAAAAAACCTTGTTTAACATCAGCAGCAGAAGTCCCCTCGGTAAGATAAAGTACCATCAGTGGGGTGAATTTATGTTCTGCGGGAGTAGCGGCACAAATCTCTGCTTGATAATTTTTAGCATCTTGGGTAGTAATAACAGGCGGCTGCAAGTTGGGCATGACAATGGCGCGCTGAAAATGGCGGCTGGTGTAGGGAAGCACTTTAGTGAGTACTTCGCCGTTGCGTAAATGTAAATGCCAGTCATCTGGCATGGCGATTGTCAGTTGGTTTTGCATGTAACAGCCTTTAGATTAAATAGTGTTGTCGATAGCACGGGGGGTGTAAAAGTGCCAGTAGCATAACACAAATGCGGCTGTGGCAGGACTGATTCTACAGTGGTGAAGCGCTAATATGTTGCAGTATTCTCAGAGGAAATCGCCGTACCATAGTCTCAGGGACAGTTTCTCAAAGCAGTAGTATCGGATATTTTTGCTGAAAAAATCAGAAACGGATCAACAATTACTTTTGCATATAACATGCAGAAGAGGGAGAGCAGATGCAAGATCATCATAAAATAAATTACCTGGAAATACCGGCCTTAGATATGCAAGCCACTAAGAATTTTTTTAGCGCGGTGTTCGAATGGGGCTTTACTGACTATGGCCCTGAATATTGCAGTTTTGATAATGCTGCTATCGATGGCGGTTTTTATTTAGCAGACAAAGTTGCATCAGTCGCCAGTGGCAGTGTCTTAATCGTACTTTACAGTGACGATTTAAGCAGTAGTGCCGCTAAAGTAACAGAGCACGGTGGCAGCATAGTGCGAGAAACATTCTCTTTCCCAGGGGGTAGCCGCTTTCATTTTAAGGACCCTAATGGCAATGAATTTGCGGTTTGGAAAAAAGACTAAAAACAAAATCTAGTGACAGTCGAGACACTTATTAGTGACTCTCCCGCCAAGCTTTGCCGGAGCTTGGTGGTCACTGTTGCAAGCCCAATATCCAGTCCTTAAAACTTATTACCTGCGGGTTGTCTGCTTTGTCATCCGGAATCACCAGGTAGTAACAGTCCTCGGTCTCTATTCCCTGCGCGAGTTGCACTATTGAACCATCCGCCAGTTCATCGGCGATAAAATATTTGGGCAGTAAAGCGATGCCTAAATCCGCTTTCAGTGCGTCGACAATCATCGAAAACTGATCAAAGATTAAATGGTTGTTATGACTAATATCTAATTGATGCTGTTCAAACCAGAGTTTCCAGCTGCCCAATCTGCTGGCTAGCTGCAGTAAACTCATCTGTTGGACATCTGCCAGTGTCGATAGCGGCTGCCCGGTTAAATAGTTTTGACTGGCTACCGGTATCATCTGTTCTCTGCATAGCAAATAGCAGCTGGCCTGGGGCCAGGAGGGCTTGCCAAAGTGAATTGCTAAATCTGCCATTTTATTATTAAAATCAAATGGCTTAGTTCTGGAGCTAAAGCTTAAAGCGGTATTCGGGTTGCGCTCTATAAAACTGCTCAGTTTAGGAATAATCCAACGGCTGGTGAAAGTGGGCAGGGCGGCGATGCGCAGTGAAGATTTTGCACCCACCGACATTGCCCGTAACATGGCGTCTTCAGTGACTTGAATAATGTGCACGGCATCTTCCAGAAAGCGACTGCCGGTATCGGTCAGCAGTACTCGTTGTCTGATCCTTTTAAACAAGGGTACTCCCAATTGGGTTTCCAGATCTTTAATTTGCCGAGAAATGGCACTTTGGGTTAAATGCAGTTCAATGGCCGCCTGAGTAAAGCTGTTGTGTTTAGCAGCAGAGACAAAGCTGTGTAAGTTGTGAATATTTGGCACGTGTTTTTTTAGTAAGTTCATACGATAAATTCATCAACTCATGGGATATTTTCAATATGTATCCTATATCAGATCAAGTATTATTACCAAAAATCATCAATTGGTAAGTTGTTAGCCAATAACAGTATTTACAAGTGAGCGCAAAAGAAAATGAACCAAGCCGTATTTATCTCTCCTGAACAGGTCTCAGCAGACAGTATCCGCAGCCAGTTTTCCAGTGCCATGTCCAGCATGTATCGCAGCGAAGTTCCCGCTTATGGTGCTCTGTTAGATTTGGTTAGCCACAGTAATGCCCGGCAATTGCAGAGCAATCCTGCGTTAAAGCAACGTTTGCAGCAAGTGGAGAATATCGAGACACTCTCCGATCAACGCCACGGGGCAATTCGCCTTGGCAAAGCCAGTGAACTAGCCATGATGCGCAGAATTTTTGCCATTATGGGCATGTATCCGGTCGGGTATTACGATCTCAGTGTGGCCAACGTTCCAGTACACTCCACCGCTTTTCGTGCTGTCCAGACCCAGTCAATACGCAATAATCCCTTCAGAGTATTCACATCGCTGTTGCGTTTAGAGCTGATCGATAATCAGCAGTTGCGCGATAAAGCGCAGCAAGTACTTGAAGCCAGGGATATATTCTCAGATAAAGTACGTGATTTAGTTGATATTGCCGAGCAAAAGGGTGGTTTAACAGCGAGTGAATCGGTGCTGTTTATTGAGTCTATCGTGGATGTGTTCCGCTGGCACACCGAGGCGGCAATCAGTAGTGATTTATATAAAGAGTTATTGGCCGAGCACCCACTGATTGCCGATGTTGTGTCTTTTAAAGGTCCGCATATTAATCACCTGACCCCAAGAACACTGGATATTGATGAGATGCAAACGCAGATACACACTACCGGAGCTGTGGCCAAAGCAGTGATAGAGGGGCCGCCAAAACGCGACTGTCCTATATTACTGCGCCAAACTGCTTTTCTGGCGATTAAGGAGCAAGTGCAGTTTACCGATGCCAACCCATCTAACCAGAGCATCGCCCACGCTGCCCGCTTTGGAGAAATAGAACAACGTGGTTGTGCACTCACCCAGAGGGGACGGGACTTGTACGATAAGCTGTTGCTGAAGGCCAGAAGTTTAACCCGGCCATTGCATGACGGTTCAAACAAGGACCAATATCTTGCTGATACGCAACAAGTGTTTGCAGAGTTTCCCGATGATTATGCACAGATGCGCGAGCAGGGGTTGGGCTATTTTAACTATAGTTTAACCACTGGCCAGAGTGCTGATGAAAATCTAAAAGATTGCGAAATTGAGCAATTGGTCCAACGGGGGCTGGTCCGCTTTGATCCCATTACTTATGAAGATTTTCTGCCGGTTAGTGCCGCGGGTATCTTTCAATCCAATTTAGGTGAGCAGGGGGATCAGGATTTTACCCAGAATCCAAATCAGCAACAGTTTGAAGCGGACCTTGGTGCAACTGTTGCCGATGAGTTTGCGCTCTATCAGCAGATGCAGCAGTCCTCTATAGATCACTGTCTTAAGGTCTTTAACGGTTGATTTGTATTAGTTTATTGCCCAGTTATTAAGATTCTTGATATACTGCATTTTTTATTTTACCGGGAGTAATTAATGCAGTCGTCGAAGAGTAATATAACTAAATTTTCACTGCTGCTGGCTAGCGCGCTTATATTAAGTGGCTGCGTCAACCCAGTAAAACAGCAGCATAATGCTTTAGTCGACTCCTGGAAAATCTTCGATATCGATGGCCGGAAGATCAACAATAGCGTTGCTGTGATGCATTTCTCTGCTGATGGGAGCATGACCGGCAACAATGGCTGTAACGCTATTAACGCCAGTTATAGACCTTTCAAAGACCATCTGAATTTATCGCCGATAGCCAGTACACGCAAGGCTTGCCCGCCAGCACAAGCTGCGGATGAGCAGGCATTTAACAATGCTATCTTACAGGTTGAGCATTTTCTACTAAAAGATGACTTATTGCTGCTGACTGATGAGCAGGATCAGACAGTCATCAGTCTTCAGCGGTAGGTTTCAAAGATCTGTTATCGCCAATTCTCTCAGATAATATTTATCTTCCCTGGGAGTTGGCTATGGACAAGGTCAGCAGCACTTTCAGCACTTTCAGCACTTTTCCCATGTTAAAGCTATTAAAGTGTGTTTAAGCTAATCAGATTGTTTGTTGGCTAGAGGGGGCTTCACCAGGCCTATGATGATTAAAACAAAATATCATTCTCTGCTAAAACCATTCGAAAAACTTAATTCAAAATGAATATTATTTCCCCTCTGTTATTATAAGCTGTTGACATTAATGGAGTAATTTGTGAGTATTTAGCAGTAGTGTGGCTAGTGTATAGATTTAAACTGAGCTGAAACAAGTACATATTAACGCATTTTTGGGCTGCAGTTAGAATACACTATAACTTTCCGACAATGTGCCGATAGCAATTGAGGATGTCTGTGTGCGACGACAGCAACTAGCCGAACAAGAGGTTTTATGAAAAATTATCAAAAGATATTCTTCGTTTTTTTGATGTTGTTACTCCCTTTACAAACTTATGCCGTCTCTATCTCCGATGTCTATCATAAAGTACGCATAGTAATTGCCGAATTAGATGCGTTGAAAATGCATTACGCCCCTAATACGCCAACACGTACTCCAGGTATTCAAGTGGGGAAAACTCCCGTGCATGCCTACACTAAAGGCCTGGAACTGTTAGAAAAGATTCAGCGATTCCAACAGCAGAACAATCTATCGGCACTGCAAATCCCCAAATTGCCGAGCAAGAGAGTTAAGTCAAAAAATGTATTGGCTATCATTGATCAGGCCGAACAGGAAATCGGAAAAATAGTTCAGTCATTGAATTTAACTGTGGCGCAAGTAACTCCGGCAAAATCCAGTAAAACAGCTTCAGATGTCTATCAAAAAATTTGGCGTGCCTCCTATCTGATGGATGCTTTGGTTAAGCCTGTAGCCCCCGCTGCGGTGATGCGTAATGCACTGATGATAGAGCAGGGCTTGATCGTTATAGCTGAGCGCATGAATAAACCTATGCAGCTCCCAGGCTTGCAATCAGTCAGCGACAAAACTCCGCAAGATGTCACTATTCAGCTGTTTAAATTGCTCTATAAGTTGGCGCTGATTGAGCGCAAGTTAAAGTTAAAGCCCTTAGTGGTACCGGCATTCCCAGTGGGCGACATTAAACCTGAAGATGCTTATGATGCAACCGGTAATGTCATTGCCGATGTAACCCGTATTACCCTGAAATTAAAGATAGCGCCAATGACCAGACAGGAAATTCCACAGGGTAAAATTAGTCCTAGTGATGTCTATGCGCAAATTGTCCGTCTTAACAGAGGCGCGCAAATACTATTAGAAAAGAGGTCTAATTGATGTTAAATAATTTATCCGTTAAGGCAAAGCTCAGTGTCGGTAATGCTATTTTGTTGGTGTGCTTGCTGGGTTTTAGCGGCTACTTCTACCTGGGTTTAACCAGCACCATCAATAATACCCAAGCGTTAAAAAATTATATTTTTGATCAGGCAAAAAACGGCTCCTCACTATTGATGGTAAAAAACATTACGGTCAGAGATCAACTGCAAAAAGACTATCAGCTGCGGGCAAACCAACAGATAAAAACTAAATTCACCCAACTGGGGGTGGAGTTCGAGCAGTTGCTAAGTGCGGCAAAAACTGAAGCTGACCAGCAGCAAGCGAGTTTACTGACTGAACTCAGTACTGCAAATAGCCAATTAACGCAGTTAATTGAAACACAAATGTTCCCGCTAGTTGATGACAAGCTCACCGCAGCCAGTATAGTCAATAACCAGGTAGGACCCCTGTTAGAAAAGATGTCAGTAGATTTAACAGAGTTCGCCATAAAAGACAGCGACTCTGAACTGGTGTCTATTTCCTCGAGACTCACCCAAAAGCTATTGGCCTCCAGAGCCTATTTCAACTTATATTTGAGCACTGGATCAGCCACTTTGCTGGAGCGCTCAGAGCTGGAAGTTGCCGGTATTTATTACCAGCTAATAGAAATGAAAAAGATCGCCTCCAGGCAAAAGTCTATCCCGCTAAAGCAATTGCGCGAGCTAACAGAACAGCTTGAGCAAGAGTACATTAAGATCGCAGCGATGAATAAGCGCATCGATAGTACCAATACGGTTATCTCTGAGCAGACCCAGGGCATTAATGAAAAGATGCTCAATCAAATCCTTAGCCAGTGGAAAAGCTTAGATAAAGATGCAGGTCATACCTTAGAGACTGTTTCCAACTTACGGCAAAATGGCTTGCTGGTAATTCTGGCTATCATTGTCGCCAGCCTCTCAATTATCTGGTTCATCGGTGACAATATTACTAAAGGCTTGCGACAGTTATTAGACAGACTAGTGGATATATCCGACGGCGACGGGGATCTCACTAAGCGGGTAGAGTTGAATTCGCGGGATGAAATTGGTCAATTAGCCAACAGTTTTAATACCTTTATAGAGCAAATTCAAAACTTAGTTGCCAACTCGCAGCGCTCTTCATCTGAAGTGGAAGGTTATGCTAACTCTAATGTCACTATGGCGGTGGAATCTAAGGCAGCTCTGGAGCAGCAGTTGGGAGAAACCAATTCTATCTCAGTATCTATTGAAGAGTTATCAGCCAGCGCCAAAGATATTTCGGTCGATACAGCGGCTTCCAATGACATAGTTAACACAGCAAATGACTCAGTTAACAGTGGCATTAAGTCATCTCATTCCAGTGTGGAGTCAGTTGAGCAACTGCACATAGATATCAATATGACCCACGAGGTCATTGGCAACTTGGCCAAAGAAGCCACAGCTATTGGAGGAGTGATCGGGGTTATTAAAAGCATGACTCAGCAAACCAATTTGCTGGCATTGAATGCCGCTATAGAGGCAGCCAGAGCGGGTGAGGCGGGCAGGGGTTTCGCCGTAGTAGCAGATGAAGTGCGCTCACTGGCAAACAGAACTCAGGGGTCGGCTCAGGAAATAGAAACTATTATTACCAATTTACAGGCTGAATCTGACCGCGCAGTTAGCACCATTGAGAGCAGTTTAAAGAGTGCCCAAATTAATAAAGATCACGTCATAGATACACAAAACAGTTTCACTGAAATAGAACAGTCGCTGCTACAATTAAAAGAGACTATGTCATCAGTGGCCTCTGCTTGTAATGAACAGTCGCAAGTGACTAATCAAGTCAGTGAAAAAGTCACAACTGTATATGCCTTGAGTCAGCGTAGTGCCGAGATCTCCGATCAAAGTGCCAAGACCAGTGAGCAATCGGCCAGTTCAATAGTGCGGTTAAACGGCATCTTAAATCAGTTTAAGGTTTGAAATACCAGTCGCAAGTTGTAAGTCGTAAGTCGGAAGTTGGAAGTTGGAAGTTAGCTCTGTAGCTTTTCTAGCAGGAAATCTATGAGGAGTCTGACTCCTGGTTTCAGGTAGTCGCTGTGGTAGAGGGCGAAGATTTCGCCGCTGCCCTGCTGGGTCAACGATGGCTGCCACTGTTGCAATACGGGTATTAGTTCCCCGGATTCAATGTAGGGGTTCAGCAGCCAGGTTGAAAGCTGCACTACCCCTAGCCCATCTAATGCTGCAGCCAGTAAAGCGCTACCACCACGGGCGCTTAAATTTCCGTTAATCAGCACTTTGCTCTGTTCCCCTGCATAAATAAAGTGCCAGTAGTTCTTTTGTCTGTGTGGGTTTAATAGCAGGCAATTGTGCTCAGTAAGTTCAATGGCGGTGTCTGGTGCTCGGTGCTGTTGCCAATACGCGGGACTTGCGCAGATACAGGTCGTGTTGGTTAATAACTTGCGGGCTCTTAGACTGGAGTCCTGAGGGTGACCAATTCTGATCGCCAGATCTATGGCATCGCGACTCAAATCTACGTTGTGATTGTCGAAGTTTAATTCAATTTTTATGCGCGGATAAAGGGTTAAAAACTCACTCATATAGCGACATAAAAACAGTCTGCCAAAACTTTCAAACACCGAAACCTTAATCAGTCCCTGAGGATTGTGCTGCTGGTTTCTGACCTCGGCGATTAGCTGCTCAGACCGCAGCAATAAATTTTCTGCGCCGGCGTAATAACTCTGACCCTGATCGGTCAAGATCAATGACCGGGTGCTGCGTTTAAATAAAGTGACTTGCAATTGTCGCTCTAAGTTATCGATGCTTCTGGCGACCGATGAGGGGGCCATTTTTAGTAATTCAGCGGTTTTTGAGAAACTGCCAAGCTCGACGGTTTTACAAAAAATCTTGATTAGATCGAGCATGGATGTAGTCGCCTTGAATTTTGTGTGAGGTGCAAAAGAAAACAATATCGGGCAAATATTTTAGGGTTATTTGCATTGTTCTTCAAGGATTGGCATGGCTTATATTTGCAGCAGATTTCCCACAGTAGTTTATGTTGCATGCAGCGATTTTTGGCAATGCCCAGCTCAGGGAAAAAAACCTAAACTTTGCTCAAAAAAAAGCCCCGCATCAAATGCAGGGCTTATTGTTTGCTCGGGGTTAACCGGTCGCTTGCAGGTCAGTTAGGCTATCGTGCTCGGCGACAAAATGTCCCGGGTTGTGTTCTATCAACTTGGGAATGTAATTTGTCTCTCCGGCTCTAAGCTTGGAGGGCATGAATTTAAGCTTGGCAGTTGGATCCATCGGCGAGGGCAACTCGCCCGGAATCTTGATCGACTTACGGGCGCGTTCGATCTTAGGATCTGGCACAGGTACCGCCGAAATCAGCTGCTTAGTATAAGGGTGCATTGGGTTGGCATAGATGTCTTTTGATTCTGCCATCTCTACCACACGTCCCAAATACAATACCATTATCCGATGCGATACTTCTCGTACTACGGCTAAATCGTGAGAGATAAACAGTAGTGATAGTTTAAACTCTTCCTGCAGATCCATCAGTAATTCGATGATCTGTGCCTGTACAGAGACATCCAGTGCCGATACCGCTTCGTCACAGATCACTAACTTGGGCTTCATGATCATAGCGCGGGCAATACCCACTCGCTGATTCTGACCACCAGATAGTTCATGGGGATAGCGATTGATCATGTTACGTTCCAGACCAACTTTATCCATCATCTGCAGCACTTGCTCTTGCATCTCTTTGCGAGACATATGTGAGGCGAATGTCACTAGTGGCTCTCTGATTGAGTCAGAGATAGTCATACGCGGATCTAAACTGGCCAGCGGGTCCTGGAAAACTATTTGCAGGTCTTTGCGCTTATCCTTTAACTGCGCTCTGCTCAGGCCATTGAGAGGCTTACCCAGCCAAGTGACGGTTCCATCAGTGGGTGGTATCAGTTGCAGTACGGCGCGGGCCAAGGTTGATTTTCCGCAGCCGCTCTCACCGACTATACCTAATGTCTCACCGGGGCGAAGCTTGAAACTGACTCCGTCGACCGCTTTTAACGGTACTGTTTTAGGCCACAGGCCACCATTAATCTTGATATCGAAATGCACTTTAACATCGTCGACTTCCAGGAAGTTTTCAGCGGACGTTTGCTGATCAATAGGCTTCAATTTATGGTGAGAAGTCTTGTCCGGATTATCGATGCGCGGCATCGAATCCAGTAGCATTTTGGTATAGGCGTGCTGCGGGTTATAGAAAATATCTTCTACTCCCCCCTCTTCAACATACTGGCCGTGACGCATCACGTGAATGCGGTCACACATACGCGCTACTACACCCATATCATGGGTGATCAGGGCAATGGCGGTGCCTTTTTCGCGCTTCAACTCGTCCATCAGATCGAGAATTTCGGCTTGTACTGTAACATCCAAAGCAGTCGTAGGTTCATCGGCGATCAATAGCGACGGGTCACAGAGCATCGACATAGCAATCATTACCCGCTGACGCATGCCACCGGAAAGTTCATGTGGATACTGATTTAAGCGCCGCTCTGCCTCGGCTATGCGCACTCGGTCTATCCACTGGCGACACATAGCGTCAGTGTCTTTTTGGCTCATCTGCATGTGCAACTTAACCACTTCGCGCATCTGTTGCAAAATCGTCATGTGCGGTGTCAGAGAGGTCAGTGGATCCTGGAAGATCATTGACATGTTTTTGCCGCGAACATGGTTCAACTGGGCGGTACTAAGTTCCAGCAGATTGTGATCCTGGAAATTAATCTGGCCAGTGGCCGTGCCATTATCGGCCAGCAGGCCCATAGCGGCCATAAATGTCTGGCTTTTTCCGGAGCCACTCTCGCCAACGATACCGACACATTCACCGGGATTGATGTGGAAGTTAACGCCTTTAACGGCTTCTACATCCCCGTCCTGGGTGGAAAAAGTAATTTTTAAATCATCTACACTAAATATAGGTTTTATCAGATCTGTCATGAGATTCCCCTAGCGATCTTTAGGATCGAATGCGTCACGCAAACCATCGCCAATAAAAAAGAAACAAAATAGGCCTGTAACAAAGAAAGCCAGTGGGAATAGCAACTGCCATAAAGTACCGTACTGAATGGTTTTAGCACCGTCATTGATCAATGCACCCCAGGAAGTCAGGGGTTCTTGTATGCCCAGTCCCAAGAAAGAGATGAAGCTCTCCGTCAGAATCAGCCCGGGAATTAACAGTGAAGTGTAAACAACCACTATCCCCAGCAAGTTTGGGACAATATGTTTTAGAATAATTTTGAAATCGCTGACTCCAGCAGCTACCGCCGCCTCTATATATTCCTTATGTTTTATCGCCAGAGTCTGTCCGCGTACAATACGTGCCATATCCATCCAGGAGAAAAGTCCCAGACCGATAAATAACAGGTAGATAGAGCGTCCAAACATCACAAATAAGATGATCAAAATGAACATGTAGGGAATAGACATCAAGATATCGACAAAGCGCATCATCACGTTATCCAGGCGGCCACCAAAATAGCCGGAGATGGCACCGTAAAGTACCCCCACGACAACGGCTACTGCTGTACCTACAATACCGACCATCAGTGAAATCTGCGTACCGACCATGACCCGGGCGAATTGATCGCGCCCTAAATCGTCAGTGCCGAAGTAGTGACCGTTCTCAATCGAGGGGGCACCCATCTCGGCTGCGTTACCCAACAGTGCCCAGTCGATAGATTCAAAATCCCAGGGGCTTAAATAGGGCCCAATGAAGGAAGTTGCAATCATAGTAACTAATACAATCAGACTGATCAGGGCGGCCTTATTGTGCATAAATCGGCCCATAGCGTCTTGCCACAGGGACCGGCCTTCAATGGGAGCATGGCTTGACATGCTGTCAGCCATTGACTCCATTTTCTTTTTGTTTACTAACATTTGTCTGCTCTCTTACAATCTAATCTTAGGGTCAAGCCAGGCGTAGGCTATGTCGACAACCGCGTTGAATAATATGGTCATAACACCAAATAATATGGTGACACCCATCAGTAGTGAATAATCGCGACTCAGTGCTGCATCGACAAAGAACTGACCCATACCGCCGGTACTGAAGTACATATCTATGACGACAGACCCGGTGATCATGCCGACAAAAGCGGGGCCGAGATAAGTCACTACCGGTAGCAGTGCGGGTTTAAGTGCATGGCGTAATATTATGTTACGCATCGGCAGGCCCTTGGCCTTGGCGGTGCGGATAAAGTTAGAGTGCAGCACTTCCAGCATTGAAGAGCGAGCAATACGGGCGATGCTGGCCATATAACTGGTAGAGAGGGCAATCACCGGCAGAATTACGTATTGCCACTGTCCACCATTCCAACCGCCTCCTGGGAGCCATTCCAGCCACAGGCTGAATATAATCACTAATATCGGTGCCATCACGAAGTTAGGCAGTACCTGGGCACCTATAGTGATACCGACAGCGGCGTAATCAAGCGCCGTGTTATGGCGGATAGCGGCGATAATTCCCAGCGGGATACCGACAGTAACGGCGACCACAAATGACCAGAGACCATAAGTCAAAGTAACAGGGAAGCCCTGGGCCAGAATCTCGTTGACTGAGATATCTTTATATTTAAAAGAGGGACCAAAATCAAAGTGGAACAGGATGTTTTTAATATAGGTGAATAGCTGTTCAAACCAAGGTAAGTTCAAACCGTATTTGGCTTCCAGGTTGGCAAGGACTTCGGGTGGTAAACCTCTTTCGGTCGAAAATGGGCTGCCCGGGGCAAAGCGCATTAAAGCAAAAGAGATAAGAATTAGGATAAGCATGGTTGGTATCGAAGAAAAGATACGCCGTACAATAAAACTGAACATGTTGGTAAGACCTTGACTATCGCTCAAGCAAATAGGTGTCTACAGGGATTAGCCGTAGCGGACTATCTGGTCGATGCTCAATTGTCATTTTATTATGTGTGCAACCACGAAAATGTGGTTTAAAGAGTATAAAAAAACACCGCACTTTTGAGGGTGCGGTGTTTTAGTAGTCAAAATTACTTAGCAGTCTTGTACATTACACGGCTGTAAGTTGTAGTTTGAACGTTGTTGATCGGATAACCTTTGAAGTTTTCCTTCAACATTAGTACACCAGTGTAGTGGTAAACAGGGATTACCGGCATATCGGCAGCCATGATCTGTTCAACACGGGTGTAGTTGATGTTAGGGTCTGTTGCAGTTTTAGCATCTGACATTAACTGGTCAACTTCTTTGTTAACCCAGCGACCGTGGTTGTAACCTGCTTCAGTAGTGACTAGGTCTAAGAAAGTAGAAGCTTCGTTGTAGTCACCACACCATGCCCCACGCGCCAGCTGGAATCCGCCTGTTTTACGTGTTTCAAGGAATGTTTTCCACTCTTGGTTAGCCAGTACCGCTTCAACACCAAGCTTCTGCTTCCACATTTGCGCCATAACAGTGGCGATTTTCTTGTGTGATTCAGAAGAGTTGTAGAGCATATCGAACTTAAGTGTCTTCATGCCTTTGCCGTAGCCAGCTTCTGCCAGTAGTGCAACTGCCTTTGCGTCACGATCTTTTTGTGACCACTTAGAGTAGTCGATGGTTGGCATCTTGAAGCCAGAGGTAGCCGCAGGAGTGAAACTGTACGCTGGGTACTGACCACCCTTAGTGACGTTGTTGACAATGACGTCGCGATCGATTGCGTAGGAAAGCGCTTTGCGAACGCGCAGGTCCTTGAATACTTCAGGTCCGTTGTCTGACAAGTTAAAGGTGTAGTAATAGTTACATAGACGTGGGAATGAAGTCGCTTCATTTGGAAGAGACTTCTTCATTGCCGGGTACTGACCAGCAGGCACTTCAGTCTGATCTAAATCACCCGCCTTGTAGCGAATCAGTGCCTGGTTTTCATCGTTGATAACCAGCGCGACAACTTTATCTAAAATAGTGGCATCGTTGTTCCAGTAAGCCGTGTTGCGCTCACGCACGTTACGCTCTTTTAGCACCCACTCAGTTAGCTTGTAAGCGCCGTTAGAAACCATGTTCTCTGGGCGGGTCCATGCCTGGCCGTGTTTTTCTACAGTGGCTTTATGTACCGGGAAAGTTACCGGGTGAGTAACCATACTGGCGAAATACGGTAGTGGAGCATCTAGAGATACGACGAACTTGTAGTCGCCATCGGCTTTAACGCCAAGCTGATCAACAGCCATTTTGCCATCGGCAACGGCATTGATGTTTACTACGTTCATCATCTTCATGTACCACTGGTACGAAGCAGCAGTTTTAGGGTCAACTGCGCGCTGCCATGCGTATACAAAGTCATGCGCTGTTACAGGGTCGCCGTTGGACCAGTTAGATTTACGTAAGTTAAAGGTATAAGTCTTGCCGTCGGCAGAAACATCATAGCCCAGTGCAACACCTGGCTCTTCCGCGCCGGATGCGTCCTGGTTTAACAGGCCTTCAAAAAGGTCGCGCATGATTTGCGAGCCATTGACGTCTTCACCAAGGGTTGGATCCATGGTTGGAATGCCATCTAAAAGACGGTAAGTGTAGGTCTGATCTGCCGCTAGGGTTTCACCAGTGACTGGGTGAACTGCTGAGAAAGCTGACATTGAAGTGAATACAGTTGCAGCTGCAATTGCAGTTGCCATTGCTACTTTCTTAAAGTTATTTTTATTATCGATCAAAATTCTATCCTCATAAGGTTTTAAATTATGTAATGCCATATTTCAGAACGTTTTAGTTTAGACCTGAAAACGCATGTAAGTTCATGAATTATTTCAAACTGTCATGAAAAATCATGAAGCTTATTAAATATGGCATGAACAATTTGCACTACAAATTTTCGGGCCCGAGTTGAAAAAAAGCTATCGAGCCTTCATGTTTAATTAAGACTGGTGAACTCTATCATAGAAACGACCAAGGATTGAATACTGATTTAGAATAAAATGAATCTTATTTGCTGTTGTATAGGCATTTTCATGCTCTTGTTAGTATTAATTACTATATAATTTCAATTTTATATAACTTTTTATCATAAAAATAGGTTTTTGTAGTAATCTTTATTATACAAAATACCTATAGCAACTATATATTTTGCAAATAAGGGTGGGAAAAAGTTTCGGATAGGAAAAAAATTGTCGAAAGCGGCGAAAAATTGCTTAAAAATTAGCTATTTTGAATAGTTTTATCAAACTACATTACCTGATGTTGTCGTTATTGGTTAACTTAGCTTAATAAATGCTTAACCATTTTTCGCGAAATTTTCTCAAACGATCTCAGCTGTCTTCTGTCAATAGACAGTGGCTGATATCAGATAGGGGCTGAGAAAGCTTTGCACTTGTGAGGTACAGACGCCTAATTTAACCTCAATTCCGGCGGCCTCTAACATTGCCAGGCCCCTGCCATTATTTCTAGGGTCTGGGTCTAAAATAGCAATCACAACTCTGCTTACCTTGCTGTCGATCAAACTCTGCGCGCACGCTGGGGTGCGACCCACAAAAGAGCAGGGCTCAAGAGTGACATAAGCGCAAACATCGATGAGCGGCAACTGCAGTTCTGCCAGAGCTTGTGCCTCCGCGTGCATTGCTCCTGGCTTTTGGGTGAATCCTGCGCTGATAATCTGCTGGTCCTTGACTAACACACAGCCGACAGGTGGGTTGGGACGGCAGTTGGGCAATGCCTGTTTGGAAAGTTGCAGGGCCTCTAACATGAATGTCTGATCTTGTTTGCCAGTATTCAAAGCTTACCGATCCACTGTTTGCACGTTTTGGCGTACAGCGAAAAACCATCATACTTATGATCAGATCCTGCTATTTGCAGCAGGTGCTTGGGCTGATGAATGTTCAATTCGATACAAGGGCAGAGTTTGTCATTGCGCTGTTGCACTGTATGTAAATTAGGCTTTTGCAGTAGCTTTAGTGACGTTGGACTAAACTTAGTTTGTTCGGCAAGGCGTAGCGGGATAGCAAAAAGTAGTGCTTTTTTCCAGTGCCGCAAAGAGTGGGCAGCCGCTTGCAAAAAGACTAATGTGCCCAGGGACTTGGCAATTACCAGATCGAATTCAAGCGTCGGCAGCAGTGAAATTTCATGCTCGAGGCTGGGCTCAGCATTGTCATTTTGCCAAAAGCTATAGTTGTCTGTGAGACAGCTGTGATTACTTATTCGCATGTTCCTAAACTGCTGTTGCAGTTGAGCAAACCACTGCAAACCGTTGCGATTAGTGCCTGGCAGCAAAAGAATATTCATCAATCAGCCTAACCTCCTGTTTGAACTCGAAACTTTGTCTTAAACAGAGCCTAAGTTAATCGAGTTCAATACTCAAGAGGCTTTTTCCTGGCTATTGTGAAATAAATTTTTTGACTTTCTTAAGTGCCATTTTTTTCTTTAAAGGTGACAAGTAGTCGATAAATAATTTGCCTTTTAAGTGGTCGATTTCATGTTGCATGGCAATGGCTAAAAAGTCATCGTTTTCGATGCGTATCTCATTGCCCTCTCTGTCCAGCGCCGTCACTATCACATGGGTGTAGCGTTCAACATCGGCATAATAGCCTGGGATAGAAAGACAACCTTCCTGGCCTGTTTCAAGGCTATCGCCACTTTCCACTATTGGATTGATTAATATCAGTGGCTGATTACGCTCTTCTGAGATGTCGATAACAACAACAGCGTGCTTGCTGCCTACTTGAGTGGCCGCCAGACCTATGCCATCTTCTGTATCGTACATGGTGTCTAACAGATCATCTATCAGCTGTTGCACCTTACTCACATCCGTGACTTCAGTGGCTTTTATTTTCAGTTTTGGGTGGGGTGCTACGAGTATTTCAAGTACGGCCATTTTATTAATTCTACCAGTGGAAATAGTGTCTGCAGTGAAACTGCAGAGGTTAAATATTTATTGCGATTTTCCAGCTTAAACAGCCCTACCCCAAGTGACACTCGCCTGAGTGTAACCATGAACTTGCCCGTCTCGGGTGATTGGCTGCACAATCTCGGTTAACTGATCATCGAACTGCTGCGCTTTGTCTTGGCCCATACGTTCAATCGACAGTCCATTTCTGGCGTGAAATGAGCTAACGAAATCAGTGAGAGATTGACTAAACGGCGTCTTTTCGCAAATTTGGTTGCCGATTATACGAAAAAAATTGTTTGATTGTAATAAATCTATCAGTGAAAACGATTGAAAATCTTGATTTGTCGAGAAAGTCGCGACTAATTGATGAATTTTATCTGCTACTGACAGCCCGCAAAGATGTCCTTCAGTGATGATCGCTAATACTCCCTGCGCCTTAAGTGACTGTTTAAATTGTGCAAAAACTACCGGCCAATCCATCCAGTGCAAGCTATTGGCGCAGCAAATTAATGAATACTCTTTGTTAAAGGCGAAATCTTCGGCATAACTATGGATCCAGTTGACGCGACTGTCATCTTCGGCAGCTATTTTTAGCATTGCGGCAGATGGGTCCAGAGCATCTACCGATAAACCGACTGCAGACAGAGGAATAGCTAGCTCACCGGTCCCGCAGCCCAAGTCTAACACCAAGCCTTTATCAGCCAAGGTCACTAAACGATTAATCACTGAATCAGCGTAGCCGGGCCGGGTTCTGTATTTAGTGGCAACACTCAGGTCTTGAAACTGATCTGCGTATTCACGGCTCAGATGCTTAGGTTTAATATTCATCCAATATCTCATCCTGAATTTAAATGTTTTGTGTTGAGGGTTTTTAGTAACCAATCGATTAAATATGCCCGCTATAGCTTCCCGGCAATAACCGTTAAAGGCGTGTTAATGAGTTTCTTTTGCTGTGGGTCCCCCCAGATCTTTGCGACTTTAAGCTTGGCACTGTTAAAAAACTCATCGCCACAGTCTTGCATACAGCGTCGAGTAGCCGACCAACTATGTAAAAAATTGAAAAACTCTTTTAAGTTCCAGTGATTTTGCAAGGTAAATGCCGGGGTCTTTATCTGTTGAAAAGGAAAGTTAATATTTTGATAACCATTGACGCAATGCTGATTATTTTTAGCCCAGTAAGGTTCAATGACGTTATTAATCGACTCCAGTACTAAGCTATCTATTTGAGCATTTACATTTGACCAGGCATAAGTATAAGCGACAAAGATCGCGTTAGTTTGGGTAACACGTTGCACTTCGGGCCAGAATTTTTCAAGATCAAACCAGTGTAGCGCTTGAGCGACGTTAACTAAGTCAAATTGATTGTCACTAAAATTAGTCTGCTCGGCACTTTGTTGCGAGTAATAAATGTTATCTTTTTTAAAAGCAACGCCAAGCTGATTTTGGCTGATGTCGCTGGCCTGAACTTTAGCAAAGTGCTGTGCCAGCCCCAGCGCTGCCTGACCATTACCTGTGGCACAATCCCAAGCTTGCTGATGTTCTGCGCTCAAGCTGGCGATAAAATGGAATAACTCTTTTGGATACTGAGGGCGGGAACTGGCATAGAGCTCTGATTTGTCGTTAAACAGAGAGCTCGTATCATTAATCGTTTTTGCTGCATCTGTCATCAAAAAATCCTTTTTTGAAAATCAGTTAGGGCTTAGATCTGAATAGTCATTATCCAGCTGCGGTCTGGATCTGAAAGCGTTTCATCGACTTTAAAACCCGCTTTAATATAAGCTTTATAGGCGCTGCTATTGTCTTTAAGTACTTCTAACAGCACAGTCTCGGTGAGTTTTCGCGCCTTGACTGTCTCTAGTACTCGTTCGATTAATGTCAGGCCTATACCCAGGCGGCGGTAATCTTTATTTATATACATTTGTATTATTTCAGCGGCATTCGCCAGTCGCTGTGTATTAGTGACTAAGCCACACAGCCCCACCAACTGCTGATCGGCGAATGCTCCGAGCATAAAATGCTGCTGGTCATTTTGCTCCATCAGCTCTTGAAAATAGAGTTTCTCTAGCTGTACTTGTTCAGCGTAAACGGCACAGAAGGCCTCTGGATACAGCTTTAAGCTCTGCAATCTCAGAGCCCGGTATTGCTCAGAGTGCTCTTGGGTCAGTACTTTATAGCTAATCTTCATATTAACGCGTCCCTGTTTTTTGGAAAATATTGATGTAAAAGGCCATCAGTATGTCTGTATTTTACATGCCTTTTGGCTGCGATGGCTGAATTTTGCAATGTTCTGTAAGGCAGAGACGCAATGGGATTGCTCACAGGTTTGTTAGCCTTTAAAAGCCAGTACCCGGTTCTCATGTTGCTCGCCATCTAATTCAAAGAAGTATTCACCTATGTCTTTAAAACCCAAGTGCTGGTAAAAACTAAGACCTTCAAGGTTGCCTACCCAAGTGGTCAGCCAATAATTTTTGCCGTGTAATTTACCGGCCGCTTGCAACAGCTGCTTGCCAATGCCCTTACCTTGGTGGCGATTCTGCACATATAAAGTATCGACTTCATAACCGTTAGCCTCTGTTTTAAATTGTGATTTGAGGTCCACGGCAATAAAGCCCAATAAGTGCTCTTGCTGTTCGTATACCAATATCTGATAGTCTTGTTTAGTTAACAGTTGCGCGAAGTGCTGTTGGCTAAATGTATTGAATACATATTCAGAAAGCCCGTTTCTTAGGCCATCACGGGCGTAGGAATTAAGCCAAACCTGAATCGATAATGCGGCTAAATTAATGCAATCAGCGGCAAGTGCTGGACGTATCATTATCTGAACAACTCCCTGGAAAACGGATCTAATATTGGTCATTAATATTAGCTGTTATGCTTCGATACTGGAGAGATCGCATTTCATCACTAACACGTCGTAACCCTCGTAATGTACTTGCTCTAGTGGCGAAAATCCCAGCATCGCGTATATGCCACCGCTTAAGACTTCTGTTTGCAGATACAAAGTATCAATGTTCGCCAGTTTGGCCTGGTTGATAACTTCTTTTACCAATAGAGCGGCAATGCCCATGCCTCTGTTTTGCGAGCGAACATAAACACCTCCTAACCAGTGCTGGTACTGCGGGTAAATTTTCATTTCACGTATTTTTAATTGCGCCGCGGCAACCAGCTGTTGATTTTCTTTGATCAATACGATCATAGGTGCACCCAGAGTACTGACCGATGCGCCGACGTTTTCCAGTACTTCCTGCAGTGGGGTATCTGAGCGCTGACTGATCCACTGATCAAAATACCACTGTGCAACTGTGCTGGCACAATCTGGATCATCAGCTAACAATAAGGATTCGAAATTAGCCATGTATTTCTCTCTAAAGTTGTACGCGAAAGTGCAGAATTTCAATCTCTACAGCGTCTATTAGTACGTAATTTTCAGTACTTTGCTGTTGCACAAAGCCATTGTTGAGCAATACTTTTTGCGATGCAATATTGTCAATAGTGACTCTGGCAGTCAATTGTTGCAGCTTTAACTTGTTTTTTGCTTCGACCATTAGTGCTTGCAGACCAATAGTTGCAAGGCCTTTGCCAGTTGCTCGCTCGGCCAGGCGATAACCAATTTCAGCTTTTTTCTGTTCAATGTTAATGATGTTGAAGCGGCCGAGAATATTTTGCGCATCTAATAATAAGTACATCGCATAATTTGCATCAGGGCTCTGCCTGACTAAGTTTTTAATATTTTGCAAAAAATTCTGTCGCTGGTAAAAACCTGCAGGCCTTGGTTCAATCCACTTTTCAAACCACTGTTGGTTGTCCAATTCGAATTTTAATAACGTTTGCCAGTGCTCTGTTTGTAGTACCTGTAGCTGATACATAGTATTCGCTCGTTTTTCTATTAGCTAACCACTCAGTGGTGTCTGGGTAAATATCGGTGGGAAAAAGTCAGTTAATCTATTAGTACAGCGATACAGCAACCGTTAACACAATTTTTAGGGTTGTAAGAACATTGTTATGTAATGTTACTTTTAATAAAACAACTGAGACTGATGTTGTTATCAAAGGTACTTTTAGCCGACCGTTGTTGCCGGCCATCACGCTGCATATCATCCATGGATTTAACGGATGCTGCTTGAACCTGTCCCCAGCTGCAACGCTCCCGACTCTTGGCGGCTAGTTTCCCAATAAAGGTAACTTTTTTATTTTGTGATAGTTCAATGACAGCGACAGGCAGTGTTTAAGCTCCAACAGTGGAATTTTTTGTCTTAGTTGAAAGACTATTGCCCGGTTGCCCTCGTAGCAGAAAGTGCCAGGGTACAGCTCTTTAAAAGTCTCTATTAATATTGTACTGCAAATAAAATATACCCTGAACTGTTGCGGGCTTTTGCTACTCCAATCAATTCTGATTGTACTACCGCCAACTGCCAGGTAACTGGGCTGGCCCCATTTAAGGCTCTCTTCTAACTTAGTGACGGTTAGTTCACTGGCCAGCTGCATAATAATGCGGCGCAGCTCCAGCAATACGTCCTGCACATGCGCCGGGTATGCGTCGAATTTACACTGTACATCCGCGGGCATAACCGGCAGTTTTAAGTGTAGGTCACTATTTTGCATAGAACTCCCCAGGGTCAACTTTCAACTTTCAGTATTGACACTGCTGTTATCAGACAGTGCTAAGTATGCCCCTAAGCCCATCAGACAGCTGCCGGATATTGACTGCTGAGTAATACGGAAACGGTAGCTGGAATTCCACAGTTTCTCGACCGGCTTAGAAAACCCGACAATCAGAAAATCCGGAATAGCATTAATGGCTACCACGAGTATCCCCAGCACCACAAACTGGCTAAAGATAGAGCCTGTTTCGGGCTGGACAAATTGAGGTATAAAAGCCAGAAAGAAGATTGCGGTTTTTGGGTTGAGTGCCTCAGCCAGAATGCCCTGGAAAAAGGCAGATTTAAAATTAGATTGAGCCGTTGCGCCAGCGCCTTTTTTATTCTCTTGAGGTAAAGTTTGCAGATCCCCTTTAAACGCGCAGTAGAGCATTTTAAGCCCCAGGTAGATTAAAAACGCCGCACCTACCCATTTGATCAGTGAAAAAGCCAGTGCCGAAGTCGCCAGAATTGCCGAGACACCGAGAGCTGCGGCAAATACATGCAACAGACCGCCAACCGAAGCGCCAAAGGTGGATGCCAGGCCCGCAGATTTACCGCCGCTCATGGTTCTGGAGAGTACGTATAACATCCCGGGGCCCGGCGCAAACGCCAGAGCAAAAGCGGCGCTTAAAAAAAGTACCCAAGTTGATAAATCTAACATGCTAATTTCCTTTGTATCTATTAATTATAATCAGTTATTGAATCTATAACGGAGCATCAAGAAGAGCAATTACAAGAAACAACCGCTTAGTTGCTCAACGCTTTGCACTATATAATCCGCCTTGGCAGCTGCCAGTTCTTCATAGGGGCCGAAGCCCCATAAAACGCCGATTGAGCGCAGGGAATTTTGCTGCGCGGCAAAAATATCGACGTTGCGATCACCGACCATAATGGCCTGAGTATTAATTTTCTGTTGAGCAAGCAGTGTCGCCAATTGTTGGCCTTTAGGTATTCCTATATCACCACCGTTAACAAATTTGAAATAGTCCAGTAACTCGAACATTGACAAGATCTTAATGGCGAAGTCTACTCTTTTGGAAGTGCAAACTGCCAGCTGGATTCCGGCCGCTGATAATTTTTCCAGTGCCAGTGGAATTTGCGGATAGACTGTATTCTCACTGTAGCCGACCTCGGCGTAGCGCTGCCGGTAAGCTGCCACCAGGGCAGGTATTAGTTGCTCATCCAGCCCTGGCACTAATTTTTTAAAACTGGCATCCAGCGGCGGTCCTATTTCATTGCTAATCACAGAATCGGCATGAGTGGCAAAGCCAAATGCCTGTAAGGCGTGATTAAAACTGCGACAGATGCCTATACTGGGATCGCTGATCGTACCATCCAGATCCAGGATTAAAGTGCTGCAACTAAGGTTCATGCTGTATACCTAGTGATTGGAGTAACGGCTATTTATCTTCACTTGCTGGCTTCTTGGTTAGCGCAACAGCCAGATTGTCAGATGCCAGAGAATTTATGTCGATCCCCTGTTGCTCTAACAGCTGTTGCAACAGTGGATATAGCTTGCCTAAATTTTCTTCTAGTGTATCGCGCACCGTATCTACCACTACTTGGGTACCGCGCTCAATTTCAATATTTAAGTGCTGGCCAACGCCCTTGTCTTTAAATACCGTCATGCGTAGCGTCTCCGGGATAAGCCAGACCTCAAACCAACCGGCCTTTTTATCGACATTGGCAATGGTCAAACTGGCGCCGTTAATCGCGATGTACCCTTTGGGAAAAATGTAGCGCAGCCATTGTTTACTGACACAAATACGCAAGCGGTAATTGTCTTGCATTAGTGTTATATCAGCTACAGGGGTGTGAAAATCAATGTGCCCCGAGAGCGGGTGTCCGCCTATTTCAGCGCCATCTCTGGCTGCTCTCTCTACATTGACTTCAATCCCTGGGCTGTAATCACTCAACGTAGTCACCAGCAAACTCTGTAACATCACGTCAAAGCTAGCACGGTTGTCACTGAGCAAGGCTGTCACTGTCAGGCAGACGCCGTCCACGGAAACACTGGCGCCTATCTCCAATCCCTGGCAAAAACCACTGGCAAACTCTATCTCGAAAGTTCGCAGGCCGTTGCTGTCGCTTATCTTATCTATAGTGGCAATGCTTTGTATTATTCCGGTAAACACTTTTGATCCTTTAGGGGCTACATCTGTACTTTGAGGGCGTTCAAGATATCGTTAATAGCATTTTTTGTACAGCGGAGTATTGGGGTAAGGTTGAATTATTCGCAGGCATCCCGAGTTTATCAAGCACTCACAAGTTCATACTAAATTCATTCTGCGCTGTGAATTTGCACGGGTTTTAACTATATTAGCTTTACTCTAACTGAATCGGAGTACCCTGTAATTTATAATAAAAACAAGGAGTCGCTATGGATATTAAAAAAATACTGATTGCCATTATCTGTAACTTAAGTGTTGTTGCAGCGGTTCAAGCGGGCCCGGCGATGACGGTCTCTTTTGTTAAAACCGATACGGCAACATTAGTGAGCAAAGAAACCAAAGCCAATATTATAGAAACTGTTAATAATGTCGTTAGCTTCTTTAATGAGATTTTCTACTTAGAACAGCCAATAGAATTGCTGGTGGGTGCCGATGAAGGGCCACTGTATAATGGTGACGGTCAAATACAATTACCTTATTCGTTTATTCAGGAAATTGAAGATCGTTTTAATGCGGCACAGTATCAAGACAGCGGTGTCAGTGTTGCTGAGGCCGTGGCGGATTCTCTGATGCATACTTTAATTCATGAGTTTGCTCATGCTGTTATCCACTCTAATAGCATTCCTGTGCTAGGCCGTGAAGAAGATGCAGCAGACAGTTTAGCCTCGGTATTACTGATCGATTTTTTTGAAGGTGGTCAGGAAATTGTCATCAGTGCAGCCGACTTATTCGATCTAGAGAGCGCTGATAGGGGTGTTATCAGCGAAGAAGATTATTGGGATGAACACAGCTTAGATTCTCAGCGCTATTACGCGGCTATGTGTCATGTGTATGGCAGTGATCCAGAAGGCTATGCTGATATCCCGGAGCAACTGGAGTTATCAATAGAGCGGGCTGAATTATGTATTGAAGAATACTCTGCTTTGTCCCGATCCTGGCAGCAGTTATTACAGCCAATATTAAAAGCTGAATTCAAATAGAAACATCAGTGTAGTTAGAGTTTCAATTATCAGTTCAGCGCAGTGTTAGCTATGGATGAGAGTATTTGCGCGACAGTGGCACGCGGCTCAGGGGCTTGAGTGATTGGTCGACCAATTACCAGCCGGGAAGCACCACTTGCTATTGCCTGTTCTGGAGTGCCGACCCGTTTCTGATCTTGGGTTTGGCTGCCGGCAGGCCTGATTCCTGGCGTCACTAATAACATATCCTCCCCCAACAGAACTCTTATTTTAATACAGTCCTCAGCGGAACAAATAAGTCCGTGACAGCCGCTACCCTGGGCGAGTAGCGCTAGCCTCATTGTCAGATCAGCGCTGTTATAGGCAAAACCTATCTCTGATAAATCGTTATCATCCAGCCCGGTCACTACCGTCAGTGCCAGTATTTTTAGCCCTTGGTAATGGCTGCTGGCTGCCACTGCGGCCTGCAGCATAGTGGCACCTCCGGTCGCATGTACGCTCATCATATCGACCCCTAATTTTCCGGCATTATGCACCGCACTACTGACAGAGTTCGCTATTTCCAACAGCTTTAAATCGAGAAAAACTTTTTTGTTTTGTTGTTTGAGATATTTGATAACTTCGGGCCCAACCGCAGTAAATAGCTGGTGGCCGATTTTATAAGTGTCAACTAAATCTCCTAAATCAGTGACTAGTTGCTGAACCTCAAACATAGAGTCAAAGTCTAAGGCGACGATAAGTTTATGGGTAGATGGCATATAGCTCCTCATATTTAGGCACTGATTTCACTGCCAGTGTAACAAAATATCCTATACTTCAACTGATTAGTTGGCCATCTGAGGTTGGGGTTGGTTGCTGAATTTTTTTAGATTTCTGCTCAATTACCCACTTGTGCAGAAATGGCGATGGCTGTTGCAGTTTTAAGACTGAAGGCCGATTTACTATTTGTGTTATGTTGAAGATCAAAGGGAATGCTGAAAAGGGAAATCAATGAGCGATACAAGTAACACGGACCCGATAGCTGTCAATAATGCCCCGCGAAAAGATAATCTGGATCAAAAAACCTCTGAAAGCACCACTGCAGCGGGGCCCTGGAAAATCATTCGCCGGGTTCTGCCTTACTTATGGCCGGCTGGAAATATTTCTATTAAACGCCGGGTAGTACTGTCGATGACAGTATTAGTACTGGCTAAATTAGTTGCGGTAGCGACGCCGTTTTTTTACAAAACAGTCGTTGACTTACTCAGTGCTGATCAAGAGTCCGCTACCTGGCTATTAGCGATAGGTACTATGGGTTTAACGGTGGCGTACGGTGTCGCCAGGTTGATGAACGTGCTGTTTCAAGAGTTGCGCGATGTGATTTTTTCTAAGGTAGGCCAACGGGCGCTGCGTGCTCTGGCTCTGCAAACTATCACCCATATTCATCAATTGTCGATGCGCTATCACATCAGCCGCAAAACCGGAGGGCTGAGTAGAATCATAGAGCGTGGGGTGAAAGGGATCGCATTTCTACTGCGTTTCCTGCTCTTTAACATTGGCCCGCTGCTACTTGAATTGAGCATGATTGCAGTCATTTTAGTGATCATGTTTGATTTGTGGTATTTGCTGGTGGTCAGTGTCACTGTTATTAGCTATATCACTTTTACCACCAGGGTGACTCAGTGGCGCTTAAAGATCCGCAAGAAAATGAACGATCACGACCGCGACGCCAATCAGAAAGCCATAGACGGTATGCTCAACTTTGAAACTGTAAAGTACTTTAATGCTCAGGGGGTAGAAGCGCATCGCTACGATCAATCCATGGCTGGCTACGAGCAGGCGGCGTTAAAAACCCTGCGTTCGCTGGCGCTGTTGAATCTTGGACAAGCTGTGATTATTAATAGCGGACTGGTGGCGGCTCTGGCATTGGCAGCCTATGACGTCGCTCAGGGGAATTTAACCGTAGGTGGCTTTGTGATGGTGAATGCCTACATGATGCAAGTCATGATGCCGCTGGGGTTCTTAGGCTTTTTTTACCGCGAGATTCGCCAGGCGCTGTTAGATATGGCCGAGATGTTTGAACTGTTAGAGCAGCCGGCAGAAATCGTTGATAAGCCGGACGCCCCGGCACTAAAAGTTAATGGCGGAAAAATACAGTTTCGCTCAGTTAACTTTTTTTATCAGCGCGAAAGGCAAGTGCTTAAAGGATTGGATTTATGTGTGGAAGCAGGGCAGACAGTGGCAATTGTCGGTTCATCAGGTTCTGGGAAATCGACCATTGGCAGACTGTTATTTCGCTTCTACGATGTTACAGAGGGTGCCTTGCTAATTGATGGACAAGATGTGCGGGATGTGACTCAACTGAGCTTGCAGCGCAGTATCGGGGTAGTACCACAAGATACGGTACTGTTTAATGACAGTATCTACTACAACATCAGTTACGGTAAGGAGGGGGCCAGTAGAGAAGAGGTGGAAGCGGCGGCCAAAGCGGCAAAAATTCACGACTTTATTCTGCAATTGCCGGATGGCTACGACACTACTGTAGGAGAGCGGGGCCTGAAACTCTCCGGAGGCGAAAAGCAGCGGGTAGGTATTGCCCGCACTATGCTAAAAAATGCACCAATATTACTGCTAGATGAAGCCACTTCGGCCCTGGATACCCAAACAGAGCGCGAAATTCAGCAGAGCTTACAGCAAATGGGCCGCGGTCGAACAGTGATTACCATTGCTCACCGCCTCTCTACTGTGGTAGATGCAAACCTTATAGTAGTCCTGGAACAGGGCCTTATCGTAGAGCAGGGGACACATCAGCAACTATTGGATGCCGCTGGCCGGTACAGTAAAATGTGGCAGAGCCAGCTACAGAGCGAGAGTCACCCCAGCGAAAGCTGAAGAGACAATGATCGATGCCAGATGCATTGCTAACTGGGATGGGCAGTTGATTGATGGCACCCGCGATATATACAGCCTGGATGTTTTGTGCGCAGCTGCGTTGCAGACAACAATAAATTTGTCAGAGTCTAAGCTTGTATGGGCTTCATCAGCTAGCTTGCCAGTAGGGTGAATACAAAGAACAAGCAGGGTAATTTCTGCGCGTGGTAATGTGCGATGAAACATCCTCAGTACAAGCCTGAATAGGCAAAATTTATAACAAGGTTTTTAATTTTTTCAACCAGAAATTCGCTCATCAATACTACATCGACTATCAACAAGGAAGTTCATTAATGAAGATTAATCGTTTACTCACCAACTTATGCACAGATAATTTAGCCACCTCAAAGGACTTCTACACCCGTTTGTTTGCTTTTAAGGTTGATTATGACAGCGATTGGTTTGTGCATTTAATTTCGCAGGGGCGAGAACTTGAGATAGGGATCATGCTTGCGGATCACGAATTAATCCCGGCCCAGTTTAGGGGCAGACCAATGGGCATGTACTTAACGTTGGTGGTGGATGATGTAATGGCTGTGTTCGAGCGGGCGAAACTGCTGAAGTTTGAAATAGTGCAAGATCCTGAGCTTACTTTTTACGGTCAAAGGCGCTTACTGTTAAAAGATCCGGCAGGTGTATTAGTGGATGTCTCTTCCCCTGAAATCTCTTAACAGCGCACTGCTGTGTCATCCGGGTAAATTACCCTGTATAGAGAGCTGCAACCGCTAGGCGCCGAGAAAATACAGTATTTATCCTCGAGCTGGGCTATTTAGCTTCCATCTCTTGCAGAGTGGATTCGCGTATATCCAGATAATCAGTCTCAGAGAGGCCGACAAAATCTAATACCGGTCTCAGACTGCTGACGCTCTGTTGCTGGTTTTCAATCCGCCAGTAGTGGCGATAGCTGGCACTGATGTCTTTGGCTAAAAGTAGTGAGCAAAAGATCAACTTGCTGGATTCATTATCACTATTTTGCAGCCCAACAGCATCGATAGGAGAGCCCTGCAACCTGATAGCCTGGATGACATTATCCGGCATCAGCCAGCGTCTGGCTATCTCGGTACTTACCTGAAAGTGATGAAAGCCAAATAATTCTTTTTCTCTAAACAGCAGTGGTTGAATCTCTTTTGCATCACAATTGATCAGGAAACCACGGTATTCGCCAATCGCCTCCATCATTAAAGGGATGCCGCAGTTATGCATCATTCCCAGGGAATAGGCATCTTCAACACTCTCTTTAGAGACCATTTTGCTAATCTTGACTGTCAGCTGCGCTATTTCAGTGGCAGCATCCCAGAACCGCTCCAGACGTCCCGCTTTTGATAGTGCCGTTTTCAGGGCAATTATGCGAAAAATAGTCAACATTTTGCTTAAGCCCAGACGCATTACCGCCTGCTTTAAAGAAGTCACTTTGACACCACTACTAAACAACGGTGTGTTTGCTGTGGCCAATACTGCGGAATATAAGGACACGTCTTTTTGCAATTGAGCAACCACAACATCTACATCAATTTCTGTCGCCTGTAACAATTTGATCACTCGAATCAGTACTTCCGGGCGGGCGGGGATGACGTAAGGCTTGCCTGAAATAAATTTCTTTTGCATAGAGAAACTAAAAATAGCTGTAGATATAAAAAATGCTGATTGTAACTGCAGTAGCTCATCAAGACCACGAGAATTATAGATCTATTATTTTGTCTTGGGCAGGCTGCGCAATAATCTTCTCAGGCTGTTGAGGGGCACCGAAAATAATCAGATATCAACGCCATATTTTAGTAAACCAAATCAGAGCAAGCAAGAGCAGAAATATAAAAGTATTACTCTTAGGGAGAGTTATTGGTTGCGAAATATCTCTATCAATCTTCATTCACATTAGCCGTCCTATCCACAGTGGTTGATTGACTGGCAATGTCGCTCTTCCAAGCAATGATGCCGTTCACCGATAAAATCTATTTTTCAGCGAGATGCCGGGAAAGCGCTAAGAAGTCCAGTGCAGCTGTAAGGCACTTAGAACAAGCCAGAAACGCCTCTGGCTATCAGTGCCTGATTGGATTTAGCCAGTTTGCATAGTCAATATGAATGTCACCTTGACAATAAAACAGAACTCGCTATCATTAATGTAGTCAAATACATCATATAATCGATAGTTGGTATTTATTATGAAAATGTCAGAAAAAAAATCAGCAACCCGACGAAAAATTATTAATCAAGCGGTAAAGCTGTTTTCTGAGTCTGGTTACGAACAGACCACTATGAAACAAATAGCTAAAGCCGCACAAATCGGTGATGCAACTATCTATAAATATTTCCCTTCTAAAGAGCAAGTGCTGTTGGGGTTTCTAGAGCTTCGTGCTCTGGACGCAATAGAGCGTGCATCCGCCACTCACGAATTTGAATACTTTGATCTGCAGGAGAAACTGCAGCTGTTGATCGACACTTTATTGGAGTCGTTGCTACCAGATCGGGAGTTTGTTGCTTTCTGTATGGATAAGTTTTCTCAATCGCCACTGTTTATGATGCAGGATGCTCTGAAAGTAAAAGTATTATTCCAGGAGGCGATGCACGGCTATCTAACGGCAGCTGAAGAAACTGGAGAACTGACTGATATCCCCTTTAAAAGCTCTATCTCGAATTTGCTTGGGGAATATGTATTTGGAGTGGTTTTTTACTGGATTAAAGATGACTCTGAAGAGTTTTCTAATACCACGCAAATGGTCGATTTATCTTTGGGTATTGTCTCTGTCGTTCTCAGTAGCGGCTTAATTAACAAAGTCAGTGAATTTGCAGGCTTTATGTTTAAAGCGCACTTGTTTCGCATGATGTCTGACAGCGATGGGGTGCTGTCGATGCTCAAGGGACTTAAGTCAGGCATGGCGGGCATGCGTTAACTGACAGGTGCGAGTTGCGAGTTGCAAGACGGAAGTTGGAAGTTGGAAGTTGGAAGACGGAAGACGGAAGACGGAAGACGGAAGAAGGAAGGAGGAAGATGGAAGATGGAAGACTGAATTTGAAAGTTGGTATTTGGAAGTTGGAAGACGATGTTGGATCCCCAGGATAATTGTACAGAGACATTAAGCATGGCTAAAACGCAAAAAATATCTAGCTCGAAAATTAAAAGGGCGGCTATCACAGGTGCAACAGCGGTGAAGATAGGTGCAAAAATTGCCCAGCAAAAGGGTAAGCGGCTGCTGCAGCGCGGTGGGAGAAGTGCAGAGCAAATGGCTGCGCAGCAGCTGGCAGACGAACAGCAAATAGGAAAACTATTGTTTTCTGCCCTGGGGCAGTTGCGTGGTACTGCTTTAAAAGTCTCACAATTACTGAGCATGGAAGCTGATCTGTTGCCTGAGGGGATTCGTCAGGAGCTGGCCAAGAGTTGCTATCAAGTGACGCCGCTGAACAGAGCACATGTCAATAAAGTATTTATGCAAGAGTTCCAACAGGGGCCTAATGATATTTTTCAGCAATTCTCTGCTAAAGCCTTTGCCGCTGCTAGTTTGGGGCAAGTGCACAGTGGAATAACGCCAGCTGATGAGCAAGTGGCAATAAAAATCCAATATCCTGGCATCGGAGCCTCGATTAAGAGTGATATGCAGATGCTCAGAGCAGTGCTGCATACTTTGTCGCTGACCACTAAACTGCTGCCGGAAAAGTCGGTGGTCACCGCGGTGATGGATGTGATCGAGCAGCAGCTGTACAAAGAGCTAGATTACCAGCTGGAAGCTGAAAATGGTCGCTGGTTCGCTCAGCACTTAAGTTCAGAGAAAATTGTGATTCCTCAGGTGTTAGAGCAATACTCAAGTACAAAAATCCTAACCACAAGCCTGTTGCAGGGACTGCATTTACAGGAGTGGCTGTTAACTAATCCCAGCCAACAGCAGCGCAATTTCTACGGGCAAATCATATTCGATAGTTTTATGCATAGCGCTTTTGAATTACACAAATTACATGCAGATCCCCACCCCGGGAATTATCTGTTTATGGACAATAATCAATTAGGCTTATTGGATTTTGGCTGTGTAAGAACTTTCAGTAAGGAATTTTGTTCTAATATCAGCAGCTTGATGAGCACCTTTGTCGCCCACAGTAAAGCCTGGGATACTCATAGTGTTTTGCAGGCTTATCAAACACAAGGTATTTTGTCAGCACAGCTGCAGTTAGACGAGTTTAATCAAGAGTTACTACCGCTGTTAGATCCGGTGATTAACTGGGTAATAGAGCCTTTTAAAGAGCAGCAGTTCGACTTTTCCCAGCGCAGCTCCTATCCAAAAATGGATCTGGCCAGTGCCAAAGTGTCAGCAAAGTATTTAAATGCCATTCCCAAAGATCAAATCTACTTTGATCGGTCGCTGTTCGGCATGATGCAGATCCTAAAACAATTAGGCGCAGTGGTAAATACCAGCAATCAGTGGATAAAAGCTAATGATTGATGATGCACTGTTTCAAGGCGTAAGTCGTAAGTCGTAAGTCGTAAGTCGTAAAAAACTGGTCTTAGACTTACTACTTTCGACTCATTACTTACGACTGAAGTTTTTAGTTATCCAATAGCTTCACTGGGAGCTACGTAGGCATAGCCTAAATTAGTTGCCACCGCTTCAAAGGTAATATCTCCGCGGTGCACATTCAGACCGTTTAACAGATGTGGGTCATCTCTTAATGCCTGCTTGTAGCCTTTGTTGGCTAAGTTCAAGATGAAAGGCAAAGTCGCATTAGTCAGTGCAAAGGTTGAAGTGCGGGCCACGCCACCGGGCATGTTAGCAACGCAGTAGTGCACAATTCCCTCTTCGTTGTAGATAGGGTCCTGGTGGGTAGTGGCTCTGGATGTCTCAAAGCAACCGCCCTGGTCGATAGCTACGTCAACTAATACCGCACCTTTCTTCATACTTTTCAGGTTTTCCCGGGTCACTAACTTAGGAGCAGCAGCCCCCGGGATTAATACCGCGCCAATAACCAGATCAGCATTTAATACTTCGGATTCCAGAGACTCAGTGTTCGAGTACAAGGTCTTAAGCCCGGGGCCATAGAGCGCGTCCAGCTCTTTTAGACGCGTTAAAGAGCGATCTAAAATAGTCACGTCAGCGCCCATACCCAATGCCATTCGCGCCGCGTTAACCCCTACTACACCACCGCCAATTACCACAACTTTAGCAGGGGCTACACCGGGAACGCCACCGAGCAAAGTGCCCAATCCGCCTTGAGCTTTTTCAAGTGCGTGTGCTCCAGCCTGTATTGCCATGCGTCCGGCAACTTCACTCATCGGTGCCAACAGCGGCAAACCGCGATTGTTATCTGTCACTGTCTCATAGGCGATGGCGACTGCATCAGATTCGACTAACAATTTAGTCTGCTCAGGATCTGGGGCTAAGTGCAGGTAAGTGAATAGGATCTGCCCTGGTCTGAGCATTTGACATTCGTTTGGCTGTGGCTCTTTTACTTTAACGATCATATCGGCTTTAGCAAAAATTTCCGCTGCGGTATCGATGATAGTCGCACCCGCTGCAATGTATTGTTGATCAGTTAAACCTATAGATGCACCGCCATCTTTTTGCATCATCACTTGATGTCCTGCAGCAATGACTTCTCTGACACCTGCAGGTGTCATGCCGATACGATACTCGTGGTTTTTAATCTCTTTAGGTACGCCAATTAACATAATGAAAACCCTGTTCATGGATGGACAGCTTTATATAAAGCTATTGGATATCGACTTTTAGAATAACAAATAGCTACAAACAAAAAATACTTTATTTATAAAAAATACCAGTAAATATACCTATGAAAATTTACTGAAGTAGTTTTAATAGCTGGTTTGGTTTTGTTATGCAGTAAATAGTAAATCGGCATAGAGGGCTGCTAAAATTCCAATAAATAGCACTAATATAATTTATTGCTGCTGTAACCTTAGTACCAAATCGATAATTTTGTTGAATCCAAGGTTAAATGTCTCAATCGATTGCCCGGCGAATCCCAGTCTGATATGCCGTGATACTGCGCTGTTGGTGGCGCTGCTAAATTCTCCCTGGTGCTGGATGTAGATGCTCTGCTGGGCGAGTTGCGTTGCCAGAAGCTCACAATTAACACGGGTCTGTACCCAGAGAGCCATACCTCCATCGGGAGTCTGACAGTGCATCTGTGCCCCCAACTGGTTAGCTCTGCGCAGTTGCTGCAGGGCATTCTTATAGCGCTGTTGATAGGCTTTAGTACAGCGGCGAATGTGCCGCTCAAATCCGCCACTGGCCATCCAGCGCGCCAGCGCATCTTGCAGTAGCATCGGCGGTTTATGATTAATTGTGGTGCGAAAATTTACCAGAGGCTGCAGCAGTGCAGCGGGCACGGCGAGCATTCCGGCCCGCGCTGCGGGAAACATGATTTTAGAGAAGGAGGTCAAATAGATGACTAAGTTGGCGGGATCTGCAGCGGCCATTGGTGATATTGGCTGGCATCTGTAGTGAAACTCGTGATCGTAATCATCTTCAATAATAAATAAATTGTAGTCCAGTGCCAGTTGATAAATTTCTGCACGTCTGCTGGCAGATAAAGTCACAGTAGTAGGGTACTGGTGCAGTGGGGTAAGATAAATACATTTGAGTTGCTGGTTGCGGGCCAAGTGTCGTAAGTGTTTCGTGGATATGCCAGCTTGATCTTGAATGACTTCTACCAAGCTTGCCCCGGCTGCCTGAAATGCTTGTCTGGCAGGGGGATAACCCAAAGTTTCCACAGCGACTTTGTCACCTGGACTCAGTAACATTTGCGAAATTAGAAAAAGCGCCTCTTGAGAACCATTAGTAATAATCAGTTCCTTATGCTGCACCGAGCGCCTGCGTCTTAAATAGGTTAAACCTTGTTCGATAAGGTTTGGGTCACCCTGGTTCTCGCCATAGTTGAGAGATTCTGTACGGGGGTTTTTCAAAGCATCATTAATATGTGACCTGTACTCATCAAAGGGAAATAAATCTGTGTCGGGTTTTCCCCCGGAAAAATTGTATTGAAAGTGAGCACTGCTCTTAGTGAAATTTGTTTCAGTGGGTTGTTTTTGCAGTGACCATTGGAAACTTTTGAGAGTGCCGGACTGATCTTTGCGAATTTTTCTGCTGCGTTCAATCGGCAGCGCATGGCTGACCCGGTAGTGAGAGCGCTGCAAATTTTCTACCCAACCCTGGGCTACCAGTTCAGAATAACTGCGCATCACAGTGTGGCGGTTTACTTGCAGTTGTTCAGCCAGGGATCTCGCAGAGGGGAGTTTTTCGCCAATTTTTACTTGCCCGGACTTAATGCTCTGTTCTAGCGCCTGCGCCAAACGCAAATAATAGGGCTTGCTTGCGGTGCTGATATTAAGGTTAAGGTGTTTCATTCTGGTATATTAATTATTTTCTTTCTGGTTGTTTAAGCTATACCAAAAAAACCACATAATCAACCTGTGTTCCCCGCTCAGGTATTAGACAGCATTTGACTAAGTGGTATTAATTGGAATCTAAAATAAGTCTAAAGAGTAATAGCGATGTATATGCCCAAACATTTTTCGCAACAAAATTGGCAGCGTGCACAACAACTGATAAATACCTACAGTTTTACTACGCTGATAACGGTACAGCGTGATGCGCAGTTGAGCATCAGCCATATTCCGATGCTTTATGACGAATCAGAGCACTGCTTACTGTTTCATTTAGCGGCGGCCAATCCACATGCTAATGAGTTACTCGGTGCCAATGCAACAGCGATTTTTAGCGGGCCACAGGGTTATATTTCCCCCAATTGGGCTGATCAATTACTGGTCCCTACATGGAATTACAGCGCGGTGCATATCAGTGGGAAAGTCATCGAAGTCTCTGCGGCTAAGAAAAAAATTGCCGCAATGGCACAGATGGCTGACTTTTATGAGCAGCCGTTAAGTCCCGGCTGGGATATTGCACAATTGTCTGCAGTGCAAACTAACAGCATGATAGCTGCCATTCGCTGTTTCAAAATGTCCATAGGGCAGTGGCATGGCAAATTTAAACTCAGTCAAAACAGATCACCAGAAGCCGTAAAACAAGTAGCCCAGAGCTTGATTCAGCATAATTACCCGAATCAGCATAACCTTGCGTTAGCAGAACTCATGCTAACTGAAAATGCCCAATAGACAGTATTTGTTAAAAGAAATTCTGAAAATTCTGAGCGTTGAAGAGAATCAAGATGTTAAATAAAGCCATAATCCGTGATGCAAAACTATCTGACTTAGACGATCTTATAGGCTTGTGCCAACAACACGCGCAATTCGAACTCAGTGCATATAACCCAGCCGGTAAAAAGCAGCGCCTGGAGGAACATTTGTTTGCTGCGGGGTCAACGGTACAAGCCCTAGTGGTTGAGTTAGATCGGCAGTTAATAGGTTATGCTACATTCATCCCACAGTTTTCCACTTGGGATGCGCAGTATTATCTGTATCTAGATTGCCTGTTCTTAAATGATAAATCTCGAGGCAAGGGCCTTGGTGAAGAACTGATCGAGGCGATCAAGCAGCGGGCAAGGCTATTAGAATGTCGTTTAATTCAATGGCAGACTCCCGAGTTTAATACCCGAGCGATTAAGTTTTATCAGCGTATAGGGGCGACAGCTAAGTCAAAACAACGGTTTTTTTTATCACTGGAAAATTGATGTCTGGTTGAGCTTTATGCAAAGTGAGTCCATAATCTGGGCCTGTCTATGTAGTGGACAACCTAAATCAGAGAGCCTGTCAGCCCGGCTGGGCTCTGTCGTACTGAGAGTCAATATGTCTGAAAGCTCATCTCACTATACTGCTAAAACCTATTTCTACACCTTACTTGCACTGATCGCTTTTGCCGCCAATTCTGTGCTCTGTCGTCTGGCATTAGAAATGCACCCCGAGGGTCCTGCCATTGATGCGGGTAGCTTTACATTGGTGCGTCTAGCTGCAGGCATTGTCGCACTGTTACTTATTTTGTGGCTTAAATCTGCACTGAGTAGTAAATCCCGCGCCGGTCATGCAAAACCAGCAGTAGCATCCACAGGGAGCTGGTTTGGCGCCCTGATGCTGTTTTTGTATGCCTTTGGTTTTTCCTATGCCTATATATCACTGGATACCGGTACGGGTGCACTGATTTTGTTTGGGGTGGTACAGATGACCATGATTGCCGTGTCTATCTATGGGGGTAATAAACTGCATTACACTGAATGGCTGGGGATTGTGTTGGCATTTAGCGGCTTCGTTTATTTGATGTTACCGGGTGTCTCAGCACCTTCCAGCCAGGGATTAATACTAATGTCTATCGCCGGTGTCGCCTGGGGGTTTTATACCCTGGCAGGTAAAAAATCAGTTGATCCACTGCGTGATACCAGTTTTAATTTCCTGCGCACTACACCTTTGCTTATCGCATTAGCCCTTTATAACATCGGCGACTACAGCTTCTCCAGTCAGGGGTTGCTGCTGGCGATTATCTCCGGTGCGTTAACCTCTGGGGTTGGCTATAGTCTTTGGTATGTGGCCCTGACAGCATTAAAGACTATGCATGCAGCGGTGCTGCAATTATTAGTACCCGTAATTGCTGCCCTGGGCGGAGTGCTGTTAGTTGCCGAGCAGTTGAGTAGCAGACTAGTGATTGCATCGCTACTAATACTGGGCGGTATCTTATTGGTGGTCGTCGGTAAAAAGATCTTTACAGTAAAAACTAAACATCTAGTATAGCGATAAAATTGTTACTAAATATCAGGCCAGTCTGTGATGCAAAAAATTAAAGTATTTCTCACTAGTGCAAAGTTGCTGAGCGTCTCTGTGGTTATATTTTTGACTGGATGTGCCAGCATGAATCAGTTTGAATGTATCAGCGCCGATTGGTCAAAAGTTGGCTATGAGAATGCGCTGAGCGGCAAAAAAGGCAACTATGTGGCCAAACATACAGAAGCTTGTGCTGAATATGCAATCACTCCGCAATTTAGTGAATACCGGCGCGGCTGGGATCAGGGGATTAAAAAATTCTGTACCGCTCAGTTTGCCTGGGACTATGCCAGTGACGGCCGCTATTATCACGATAGCTGCAGTGCCGAAACTGAGGCTGTTTTTATACCGGCCTATAAACTGGCAAAAAAAGTCCGAGAGAAAGAGCGGGACATTGTCCGCTTGAACACTGATCTGGATAAGTTGTTTGACGATTTGATTGCCGATGAAGTCAGTAGGGAAAAGCGTTTGGTGATCGCCAGTGAAAGGCATAGTTTGCTGCTGGAGATTCAATTGGAAGAATTGAAGTTGTCTATATTAAAACGCGACGCAAAAGTTAAAGGTTACATCCAATAAGCAGTCACCTGAATTGTTCAGAACCGGGAGTGCCATGACCAACAGTGACATACAAGTGTGTGATGTTGATGCAGAATATTTAGAGGCGTAAGTCAACTTGCGTATTAAGGCGATGCAACCAAGCTTAGAAGCTGTGGGGCGCTTTGATCCGCAGCGGGCCAGAGAGCGCTTCGTCAGCAGTTTTGTCGCTGACGATACCCAAAAAATCATCCGCGATGGGCAACTGTTAGGGTTTTATGTATTGAAGCTCAAAGCTGATCATTTGTGGTTAGACCACTTGTATATAGATCCACAATATCAGGGCAGCGGTGTTGGCGAGCAGGTTCTCAATAAGCTGAAGCAGCGGGCCAGTGCACAAAATTGGCCGTTGCGACTGGGTGCTTTAAAAGAGAGTCGCGCCAATCAGTTTTACCTGAAAAATAACTTCGTGCAGATTGAGACCCAGCAGTGGGACAATATTTATCAATGGACTGGCGGCCAGGGTTGCTAATTAATCGTAGGGAAAGTCACAGTGTTTAGAAAAATAACGTTAGCCACAGGCACTTTGTACCTACACAGCATGCCCGGGCGCTTTGAGAGTTGGGATGAGTTTCAGGCTAATTGCCACAAACATCATATAGACAGAATATTATGCCTGACCAGCATGTTGGAAATAGCCGCTAAATCACCTGACTATAAGGTCGCTATTGAGCGGCAAAGGTTGAGTTGTGCGATAGATATTTATCCGATTCAGGATTTTTCTACCCCTGAAGATCAACAGCATTTTTCCAGCGCACTGCAGCAGTGTGCTGAACGTTTGCAGCGCGGGGAAAGCTTACTGATTCACTGCGCTGCGGGAATCGGCCGAACCGGTTCTAGCGCAATCTGTCTGCTGCTTAAATTAGGTTACAGCTTGGCTGATGCCACCGATCTAGTGACGGCGGCGGGATCGGGGCCGGAAACCAGTGGTCAGAAACGCTTTGTTGCCCGTTATGCACAGCGCGATGGTGATGAATAACCAGAGCTTACTTTTTTAGTTTGACTTCTCTGCAACGAGAACAAAGCTGCTCTTTGCTCATATTATTCAAAGGTGATTTGCGATTGCTAATCACATAGACAAATACACTAGGTGAAATAATGGAATTAACGCTACAGTTTCTAGCAGTGACGCTCTTGTTGGAGATAACCCCGGGACCGGCGATGTTATTTGTGCTCTATCAGTCGGCGCATGGTTACCGCTACGTGCTGGCAGGGATTCTGGGGTTGTTGACGGCTAATTTTGTCTGGATCTCACTGGTGGCTACCGGATTGGGGTTGCTAATCACTCAGTCACCTACCGCCTATGAAATTTTGCGCTATCTGGGCGCCGCCTACCTGGCTTATATGGGCTATAAAATTTGTCGCTATGGCATAGGTAAGCAACAGCCGGTGGCAGGCACTAAACCTAAAAAGTACTGGAAAATTTATCTGCAGGGAGTGTTAACTTCACTGTCAAACCCCAAGGCATTGCTGTTCTTCTTAGCGCTGTTTCCAAACTTTACCCGCGAGCAATTTTTTGTCGAAGATATCCTCTATTTTGGTGCGCTCAAGCTAGTCTGCCTGTTTATCGTGATGACCACCTATGGCCTGATCGGCTCCAAGGTTTTTGATTATGTGAATGTGTCTAAAGTCGCCAATATCATCGGCCGCTCTCTGGGCCTGGGAATTGTCGGCGCAGCCATCGCTATTGCTAGAGGGTGAGAAAAGACAGTAATGAGTAGCGAGTAATGAGTCGTAAGTCTCAAAATAACTCGCTACTCGCTACTCGCTACTCGCTACTCGCTACTCGCTACTCGCTACTCGCTACTCGCAACTTCCAACTGTTTTTAAAACGCCAGGCCCATCAACAAGCCTTTCTCGCGCCACAGTTTTACCTTCACCCCGTCTATCAGCACTTCGACTTCTTCAAAGCTATCAACGATATCGGCGGGCATTTTGGCTTGGTAAAAAGTGTAAACTTTTTTTGTTTCAGAGTGTTGTAGTTTCATCTGGGCGGCGATTTTACCGTTGATGTTACAGTAGCGGCCACCGATTAAGTGCAATTTTTCACTGTCTAACTTGGACGAGGAAACTAAGTTGAAGCCCAGTCGGTTGAGGTGTCCTTTGACATCATTGAGCGCGGGACTCAGCACTTCCATTTGCATTTTACTGTTGTGGTTATAGGCAATTTCTCTGGAAATATTGGAGTAATCCGGAGTGCTGAAATTGAACAAATACAGGCCCAGAGCAAAAATCGTCGAGGCGGCGACCGCCGTTATGGCGCTGAAAAAGTGCCTGTTACTGTTTGCTGTTAAGCCTTGTAACTGCTGTAGTTGCCGCGAGGATAGCTGCTGTTGCAAATAATGGGCTCGCAGTTGCAGTTTCAATTTTTGGGAGTCAGTGTCGTTTTTCATGTTATGAAACCTGCTCTATTAAATGCCCATAATCTTGCCGTAAACGATTTTTCAAACGATGCAAACGAGACAATAAAGTGCCTCGAGGAGTGTCAGTGCGCTCGGCAAGCTCTTGTACAGTGCGACCTTCAACCGCCCACAGATAGAGTAGTTCTCTGTCCTGATGGCTTAGCTCTTGCAAAATCAATGCGACATGTTGCTTGTCTATCATTATTTTCTCAAGCTCTAGCAGGCTGTTTTGTTCATCAATCTCAGTGTGTTGTGCCAGTTCGCTATCGACCACTAGTTCAAGTTTAGTGCGCCGGTATTGATCGATAAATTGATTGCGCATCACCCTTAACATATAGGGCTTTAATCGATCGGCCGCCACCGGCTTTTGCAATACTTTTTCACAACAGTTCTGCACCAAGTCATAGGCTTGTTGCTCATCATGGGCCAGAGACAAAGCATAGCGATATAAATCATTCAGCAATGTTTTATCAAAGGTGATTTTTTTCGCAGGCCAAATTCGCTCAAACATAAGTAATAGGTATCAATAAATAAAGGCAGTATTCTAAAGGGTTGTTAAAGAACATGCGAACAGGCCCTGATTAACTCTGTCTTACAACGAAGTTCAAGCTGCAGGCAACGCACAACAAGGAGGTATTTAGTTGCCTGGCTCAACGGGTTGAACCGGAATCGAAGTTCGTTGTAAGCCCCCTCAGAGAAAATGCTGGGCCCGTTCACATGTGAGCAACAATCAATAGCAGCAGGGCTAATCTTGAGTGAGTGGCCCAAGAACTACATGCCTTGTCAGTATTAATTGCTGTAACACTCTATTAACGAAGCAGAGCATCTTTTGATTGCATGATATTGAAAATATTTTAGTAAAAAAAACTCCACTTCAGTTAATGGGCGATTTTTTAATTTTACAAATGTATTGTTTAGCTGAAAATTAAATGTCTCTTTTTACCCTCCAAGTTGGCTGTAAGCACCATTATGCTAATCAATAGTCATTGCTATTATACTACTACAACTTAACTAGAGGATTGAAAATGTTAGAGATTAGATGCTGTTGTGAACATTGCAATATCGATTTGCCTGCGGATTCAAAGGCGGCTAGAATTTGCACCTTCGAGTGCACTTTTTGTGTAGACTGCGTCGAGAATATTTTAGATAATATCTGCCCTAACTGCGGCGCTGAATTTCAGCAGCGTCCTATACGACCGGCAGTTAATCTTATCAATGACAATTTTTTAGGCAATTACCCGGCGGCAACAAAGCGCTTTCATCGACCGGTAGATCTCGACAGGCATGCAGAGTTAGTGACTAAGGTTAACGTCTATCGGCAAAAGTTACATAATTAGAGGAAGTTGTAATGACATTAAGAGATTCACTGTTGGCACTGGTTATCATTCTGGTATGGGGAGTGAATTTTGTGGTTATTTCCCTGGGCCTTGATGGCATGCCACCGCTGTTAATGGGAGGGCTACGATTTTTGCTGGTGGCGCTGCTAGGTTGCTGGTTTGTCTCTCGACCTAAGATGCCTATGAGTTGGATCTTTGGCTACGCACTGACTTTAGGGTTTGCCCAGTTTGCCTTTTTGTTTACCGCAATGACCGTGGGGATGCCGGCGGGGCTGGCCTCTTTAGTGCTGCAGTCACAGGCACTGTTTACCCTGATATTTGCCTTTTTGATCCTCAAGGAGCAAATTAAAGGCCCGCAAGTATTGGCTATCCTGGTCGCAGGAGCGGGCCTGGCGCTGATAGGGCTGAGCAATAGCAATGGTGATATGACGGCCATAGGTTTTGCGTTAACCTTAGTGGCGGCCTGTAGCTGGGCTTTTGGCAATTTAGTGACCAGAAGCATTTCCCAACAGGGTTACAAAGCCGATGTGAATTTAGTGATTTGGTCAGCCTGGATCTCCTGTGTGCCCTTTTTCATCTTGTCCTATTTTATTGAAGGACCCACTCTGATACAGCAGACGTTACTGAATATAAGTTGGGTATCTGTTGCCTCTCTAAGTTATCTGGCGCTGATCGCCACAATCATTGGTTATAGCCTTTGGAGTTACTTGCTAAGTCGCTATCCGGCGGGTCAAGTGGCACCGCTAACCTTAGGCGTGCCAGTGGTTGGGCTGGCCAGTGCCTCAGTTTTTCTCGGTGAGCAAATAAGTCAGCTGCAGTTGCTGGGCATTGCTATCGTCATGTTGGGGCTTGTTATCAATATGCGCTTAGACAAGCTTCTGAAAAGAATACTGTTTAGTACCGGGAAAGCCGATGCTAGATAAGCAACCACAGCATCCCGAAGCCATTGATATCTACGTACTACTGTTACCTGATCTGTTGATGTTGGATATGGTGGGCCCCGCCGAAGTTTTTAACTTTGCCAATCGCTATGGTCCGCAACAGTTCAAGTTGCACTTTATCGGTCCCAGCAGCGAAGTCGTCTCGGGGATGGGATTGAAGTTTCAAGTGGAGCCACTGCCAGAGCAAATAGCAGCGGCAAGTTGGTTATTGTTGCCAGGCCGAGAGGGGGAGAATATCGACTTTGACAGTGCTCCTTTAAAGACGGCCATTAACTGGCTGGCAAATGCTCGGCAGTTTAGCAAGATCATTAGTGTCTGCGCCGGTACATTGTTATTGGCGCGCGCAGGTGTTTTGCAGCAAAGCGCCTGCACTACCCACCACTCGCATTTGGATGATCTACAGCAATTAGTGCCCAGCGCTAAGGTGCTTCGCGATCGTTTGTTTGTCCAAGATGGCAATCTTTATACCAGTGCCGGGGTGACTGCGGGTATTGATTTAGCTTTGTATTTGGTTGAACAAGTTTGCGGGGCGGGTTGCGCAGCGGCCATCGCCAGAAACTTAGTACTTTTTTCACGCCGTTCTATCAACGACCCCGCCGAGTCACCCTGGTTGACTCATCGCAACCATCTGCATCAAGGGGTGCATACAGTGCAAGATAAAATCCAGGCGGACCCCAGCAGGGATTGGAACATCGCCGAATTGGCGAAAATCAGCCACTGCAGCCCCCGGCATCTGGCCAGATTATTTAAACAGCACACAAACATTAGCTGTAAGGGCTATATACAAAAATTGCGCATGAGTCTGGCGCAGCAACTATTGCAGAATCGACAGCTCAGTGTCGAACAAGTGGCATTACAGGTAGGCTTTAATGACGTGCGGCAGTTTCGCCGAATTTGGTGCCAGCACAGCGATGTTGCTCCTGGAGCACTGAGAAGTTTATCGGCTAATTAGCTTTGTTGCGGCTACAAAAAGCCTCATATAGAAGTTTTTTTTACTGAATTAAATACTCTTTAGTAAGTTACGCAGACACTGAATATACCTTAGCGGCAACTTCAATGACCTGCTTAGCGGCGGTAACTTTAACCCACTTGCCCTTAATAGTCCTTTGCAGTTCTTGAAGAAGTGCCTCGCAGCACTAAGACCTTTATCTACTGGTTGAGTATGTTGCGGGCACAAAAAAAGCCTCATATAAAGGCTTTTTTGACTGAATTAAATACTCTTTAGTAGAGTCACCTGCAGATTACAGAGACGCCTGGTATGCCTTAGCGGCTACTTCAATGGCTTGCTTAGCGGCGGCCGCATCTCCCCACTCTTCAACTTTAACCCACTTGCCTTCTTCCAGTCCTTTATAGTTCTCGAAGAAGTGCTTGATGCGCGCTAAATCCAGTGCCGGAAGATCAGACAGATCTTGAATATGGTTGTAAGCTTTGCTCAGCTTTTCATGGGGGACAGCGATTAGCTTGGCATCTTCACCGGCTTCATCGGTCATGTTTAAAATGCCTACCGGGCGGGCGCGAATAACCGAACCTGGAATAACCGGGTAGGGAGTGATGACCAGTACATCTAAGGCATCGCCATCGTCGGCCAAAGTATTGTTGATGTAACCGTAGTTAGCAGGGTAGAACATGGGAGCTGCCATGAAACGATCGACGAAGATGGCATCTTCTTCTTTTTCGATTTCATATTTAACGGGAGAGCTCTCTGCCGGGATCTCGATGATGACATTGATGTCGTTAGGTAAATCTTTACCTGCACTAATTTTTGCAAAACCCATGATGTATTCCTTGTCTATAAAGAGTTGCCCTCTGCTTTAATAAGCAAACGGCAGTAAAATTGATTAGCTTTTGTTATCGATAATACTGTCGATGCGCTGATGGTATTCCAACAGTGTTGACACTTCTGCTTTAGACCCTAAAGCTACTGATACCCGTTCGTGAATATCTTGTGGTTCGACATCCATAATATTGCTGTAACAGTTAGTGGCCAGTCCGCCAGCTTGCTCGATCAGCATGCTCATCGGGTTGCCTTCATACATTAAACGCAATTTGCCAGGCTTTTGTGGTACCCGGGCATCCCAAGGGTAAATGAAGATGCCACCACGGGTTAAAATGCGATGAATTTCTGCCACCATGGCCGCCACCCAACGCATATTGTAGTTTTTGCCACGAATTCCGTCGACTCCCTCTAATAAATCGTCGATGTAAGCGCGCATCGCGGGTTCCCAGTGGCGATAATTAGACATGTTAATGGCAAATTCTTGGGTCTGTTCAGGAATCATAACCTTTTCGCGGGTCAGTAAAAAATCACCAGTTTCCGATAAGGTAAACATGTTGACACCGTTGCCCGTGGTCAGTACTAACAGAGCAGAGGGTCCATACAAGACATAACCGGCTGCCAGTTGTTTGCGACCATTTTGCAAATAGGGAGCTTCATCGTGATAGCCCTCTGCAGGGTTTGCTTCCAAAATAGAGAAGATAGTACCGACAGTGACGTTGATGTCTATGTTTGATGAGCCATCCAGCGGGTCAAAAACGACTAAGTATTTACCGTTTGGGTTAGCCAGTACCGGCTCGCTCTCTTCTTCAGAGGCCAGGCCTGCGACTGTCATGTGTCCCTGTAAATATTTCTTCAAAATTTCATTGGAAATGACATCGAGCTTTTTCTGCGTCTCCCCTTGTACATTGACATCTGTAGTTGTGCCTAGTACTCCCGAGATGGCTCCCTGGCGAAGCTTTAGAGTGATTTCTTTACAGGCGACCATCAATGTAGCAATTAGGTCAGTGAGTTCTTCATCGAGTTGTTCGCGACGCAAAAACTGGCTTAGCAGTTGCATGGTAAATTTACCTTTGAGATTTAGTAATCGATAACTGGGGTTAGATTTCAGTGCGGCATTTTACGCCAAAGCTCAGCAAAAATCATAATTTGCACTAAAAAACTGCCATAAAGTTAGCTTTTATTCATATTTAAGGTCTGTGCTGCCAATCGATTAGATATTTTGTTGTATCATAGCGCCTTTGTTTTAGCGCTGAAATTAGACCAAAGGTTGAGTGGAAGATCAATTGCCACTATCACTCGATCAACTGCGCGAGCGTTTTCAGCCTTAAATTATTGGAAGGACAGACTAAGTTGCATATTCATATTTTAGGTATTTGCGGGACTTTTATGGGGTCTATGGCAATATTGGCACGCCAACTTGGACACACAGTGACCGGCTCAGATTTAAATGTCTACCCGCCGATGAGTACTCAACTGCAACAGCAGGGTATTGAACTCATGCAGGGCTACAAAGCGGAACATTTACAGCCGGCACCGGACCTAGTGGTTATCGGCAATGCTTTGAGCCGTGGTAACGAAGCGGTTGAGTATGTGTTAGATAAAGGGCTTAACTACACCTCTGGGGCGCAGTGGCTGAAAGAGAATGTACTGCGCGATAAATGGGTACTAGCGGTTGCCGGTACTCACGGTAAAACCACCACCGCCTCTATGTTGGCCTGGATTCTGCAATACGCAGGTTTGGCCCCTGGTTACTTAATCGGTGGAGTGCCGGCGGATTTTTCAGTATCGGCAAGGCTCGGAGAAACCGATTTTTTTGTCATAGAAGCCGACGAATACGATACCGCCTTTTTTGACAAGCGCTCTAAGTTTGTCCACTACCAGCCGCGTACCGTTATTATAAATAACTTAGAGTTCGATCACGCAGATATTTTCGCGGATTTAGCCGCTATTCAGCGCCAGTTCCATCATTTACTGCGCGTAGTACCCAGCAGTGGTCAGGTAATCTATAACTCCGATCCCACATCTATAGCAGAAGTTTTACAGATGGGCTGTTGGAGCGAACAAGTCAGCGCGGGAGCCAGTGCTGAAAGTGATTGGCAGTATAAGATGCTGGCAGCCGATGGATCACACTTTGCCTTGTATCTAAAAGGTCAATACAAAGGCGATATCAACTGGCGGTTAAGCGGAACACACAATGTTTACAATGGCATGATGGCGCTGATTGCCGCCCGTCATGTCGGTGTCGAAATAGAACACGCAATGGCGGCACTGAATCTTTTTAAAGGTGTGAAACGGCGCATGGAATTATTGGCGCAGCTCAATGGTGTTGCAGTTTACGATGACTTTGCCCACCACCCGACGGCGATAGCCACTACTTTAGACGGCTTGCGAAAAAAAGTGGGCAGTGAGCGGATTATCGCCGTGATAGAGCCTCGATCAAATACCATGCGCCTGGGTTGTCACAGCCAGCAACTTGCAGAATCAGTCGGCATGGCCGATCAGGTGATCTGGTATCAGCCTGAGGGATTAGACTGGCAATTAGATGAGATACTAGCAGGCGGCAACAACAAGGTAGAACATAGCATTGAAGCTGTGATAGCGGCCGTTATCGCAGCGACTAGCAGTCAAAATGCTTCGAACCTTAACAGTCATGTAGTGATTATGAGTAATGGCAGTTTTTGTGGGGTGCACCAGAAACTGCTAACACGCCTGCAACAGTTAGCCAATAGCAGTGAGGAATCTGCCGATGAGTGATTTTAAACAATGCATTACATTGGCGATAACAGGCGCCTCAGGGGTGCAGTACGCAATACGTTTACTGGAAATATTGGTCGCTGAAAATATTCAGGTGTTAGTGATGATCTCCAAAGCGGCACAAGTAGTCGCGGCCACTGAAACAGCGTTAAAGTTGCCCTCAAGAGCGGCAGAGCAACAGTCTTATTTGACTGAAGTGTTTAATGCGGCACCGGGGCAGATAAAAGTATTTGCCAAGGAGCAGTGGATGGCCCCAGTGGCATCCGGCTCAGGGTCGCCTAATACTATGGTGGTATGCCCTTGCAGTACTGGCAGTTTGTCGGCTATAGCTACAGGAGCCAGTAACAATTTAATTGAACGCGCTGCCGATGTTGTGCTAAAAGAGCGCAAGAAATTGATTTTAGTGCCCCGTGAAGCTCCCTATTCGGAAATTCATTTAGAGCATATGTTGAAATTGACCCGTATGGGCGCTGTTATTTTACCCGCCAGTCCAGGATTTTATCACCAGCCGCAAAGCATTGCTGATTTGGTGGATTTTGTAGTGGCGCGAATATTGTCACAGATTGGATTAGAGCAAAACCTGGTGAAATCCTGGGGCAGTGAATATTTACAGACAAAAGGTGATAATGAAGATGGCTAAAATTTTGGCCTTAGATACATCCACTGACGCATGTTCAGTGGCTTTAGAAGTTGACGGCGAGCGCACTGAAATATTTAAAGTGATTCCGCGTAAACATACCCATGAATTATTGCCAATGGTCGAACAAATTCTGGCCGCTGCGCAATTGTCGGTGCAACAGTTAGATGCCATTGCCTTTGGCCGCGGTCCCGGCTCTTTTGCCGGCATCAGAATCGCCACCGGAGTGACTCAGGGGTTAGCCTTTGCCGCCGATCTGCCAGTCGTGCCTGTCTCTTCACTGGCGGCACTGGCGCAGGGGTATTACCGGGTCAGTAATGATCAGGATTGCCAAATTATTAGTGCCTTAGATGCGCGCATGGATGAAATTTACTGGGGTGGCTACCAAATACAAGCGGGCATCGCCAAGCTGATTGTTGCTGAAGAAGTTTGCCCGCTAGCGAAATTGTCGATTGATTTGAGCACAACCTATGTGGCGGTAGGCAGTGGTTTTAACTACGCCGAGCAGATGAGCACTGCAGTGCGCGCTCAATTGACGACTATTGAGACACAAGTATACCCACAGGCGCTGGATATTCTGGCGATTGCCAGTACCGAGTACGCACTGGGGAACACTGTCATCGCCGAGCATGCGCAACCTGTCTATCTGCGTAACCAAGTGGCCTGGAAAAAGAAGGATCAGCAGTAGATGGAATGGCTGCATGTATTTGTATTAGCTGTAATACAAGGATTGTCAGAATTTTTACCTGTCTCCAGTTCCGCGCATTTAATCTTGCCCTCGCAGCTGTTTGGCTGGCCCGATCAGGGGCTGGCATTTGATGTAGGGGTGCACTTGGGAACGCTAGTCGCAGTGGTTTATTATTTTCGCCGCGATGTCTGGAAAATGTTAGTGGCCTTTTTCAAGAGTCTAACCGGACAGAAGTCCGTGGATGCCTGTACCGCCTGGTTTATCATCGCCGCTACAGTACCTGCGCTTGTCGCAGGTTTAATGTTCCACTCGCTGATCGAAACATATGGCCGCTCGATGTTAGTGATCGCCGCTACTACTATGATTTTTGGTGCCTTGTTATGGGTTGCAGATAACAAGTTCCAGCAGCAGAAAAAAATACCAGACCTGACCTTGCGGCACAGTGTGTTTATCGGCTTAGCTCAGGCCGTCGCACTTATCCCCGGTACTTCCAGATCAGGTATCACTATGACCGCGGCGCTGATGTTAGGCTATAGCCGCGAGGCGGCGGCCAAGTTCTCATTTTTCCTGTCAATACCGGTAATATTGGCGGCGGGTTCCTATAAAGGTGTTGAGCTAGCCACAGCAGATTTTGCTGTGCGCTGGGATATGGTGTTGACCGGGGTAGTCGTCTCTGCGCTGGTGGCTATTGCCTGTATCCATTTGTTTCTGATCTGGTTAGAAAAAATTGGCATGTTGCCTTTTGTTATCTATCGAATGTTTTTAGGGCTGGCGCTATTCGCCATCTATTTTGCTACGGGTAGCTGATGATTAATATTAACGTTGAAAATAGCCCCAGCAGGGCCGACACCCAACATAGATTGCATTTTTGGATACAGGAGTTAGCCAGCAGTTTACGTTTATATACTGCAGGTCGTTGATGATGACAGATATGAATGAGAATACACTCACCGTGGCTGCCGCTCAGGGTGGTTTGCAAAGTAACGCTCAGCAATTAGCGAGCAGTTTAGGCTTGCCCTACGCCAAAGTGATCAGCGACCTGAAACACTGCAAAATCCCGGTATTGTTATATCTGACCGACAGGGGGCTGCAATTACAGCAGACCGGGAAAAAAGCTCCAGGCCCTGTGACAGTTGATTTCGTCAGTGGATCGGTAGCACATAGACGCATATTTGGCGGTGGCTCTGGCCAGATGATTGCCAAAGCAGTGGGTATTAAAGGCAGTCTTCGCCCCAGTATTGCAGATGTCACAGCGGGGTTGGGCAAAGACAGTTTTGTTCTGGCAACTTTAGGTTGTGAGGTGCAGCTGATTGAGCGCTCTCCAATCATACATAGTTTGTTGGCTGACGGTTTCAGCCGCGCCGAATTAAATTTTGAAATTATGGACATCATCGCTCGTATGCACTTGCATTGCAGTGACAGTATTGAATGGCTGCGCCAGTGTGTAGAGGCCCCGCAAGTGGTGTATGTCGATCCTATGTTTCCACATTCCGCAAAAAGCGCCGCGGTTAAAAAAGAGATGTTGCTGTTTCGCGATGTTGTCGGTGAGGATTTAGATGCCGGTGAATTGCTGGCGGCTGCGCTGGAAACTGCCCAGGCCAGGGTCGTGGTCAAGCGCCCGCGCAAGGCGCCTATAATCAATGTACCGGGACTTAGCCAGCTAAAACCCAGTTATGCACTGGAAGGTAAGTCCAGCCGTTACGATATCTATGCGTTAAAGAAGATCGATTGACAATATAAAGTCGTAAGTCGTAAGTCGTAAGTAGCGAGTCGTAAGTTGTCAGCTAAATTGGGCTTTTAGGTAAAATAGGCATATGTCTTAAATATGGTCTAAAGGTAGTTGGGTACGGTACTTTAGCTCTTCCATCACAAAACTGGAGCTGACATCAAATATGTCGGCTTTTATTAACTGTTTGTATAGCTTGTCATAATCTGGCATATCGCTGACCACTGCTTTTAGCAGGTAATCTAAATCGCCACTCATGCGATACACTTCTAATATTTGTGGCAACTCATCCAGTACTTTTCGAAATTCCTGAACCCACTCATCGTTGTGTTTGTTGGTGCGAATAGCTATAAATACAGTCAGTGATAAATTTACAGCGGCGGGGGTCAGCAGTGCGACCCGGCTGTTGATGACATTGCTGGCAACCAATTTTTGAATTCTGCGCCAGCACGCTGTTTTTGAAATGGCCACTTTGTCAGCGACTTGTGCCACTGACAAAGTGTCGTCGTGTTGCATTGAATCTAGAATGGCTTTGTCGATTTTATCCATGATTACTGGTTTCTCTGAAATTAAGAACGTTGTTTCGTATCCAAGGTGATATTGGGAGTATCGTTCTGTAATTCTACGATACTAAGTGTCAATTGAAAATAATGTTTCTCATTATAGTGGTTAAAATAGTCCTATTAATTCAGAGTGTGAAACAGGAGATCCCCATGACCATATCTATACAAACTATCCGCCAGGGTGTAATCGGGGATGGCATGTTATTTGACACCGCCTTCGGTAGTAAACCTATGATTTACGCCGATTACACAGCATCGGGACGCTCTTTAAGTTTTATCGAAGAGACCATTACCAAAAATGTCTTACCTTTTTATGCCAATACTCACTCGGAAACTTCATTTACCGGTAAGCAGAGCACTAAATTTCGCGAGCAGGCCCGCGCAGCTATCCACCAGGCGCTGCATACCACTGCTAGCCATAAGGTCATCTTTGCCGGTTCTGGCGCAACCGCGGCGATTAATAAATTAATTGATATGCTGAATTTGCGCTTGCCAGCGGAGCTTAATGCCCAGTATCAGTTTGAGGCGCAGATAAAAGAGCAGGACCGTCCGGTGGTTTTTATCGGCCCCTACGAGCATCACTCTAACGAGCTACCCTGGCGCGAGAGTATTGTCACTTTGGTTTCTATTCCACTGGATAACCAAGGGCAGATAGATGCTGCTTACTTAGAGCAACAGTTACAAAAATATAGTGCTCGGCCAAAATTGATCGGCAGTTTTTCCGCTGCGTCCAATGTCACTGGAGTAAAAACCGATGTGGCAAAAATTTCTGCCATTTTAAAGCAATACGGGGCTATGTCCTGTTGGGATTATGCCGCTGCTGCTCCCTATGTCGGAATAGATATGGCCCGTGATCAACTAGATGCGGTGTTTATCTCGACCCATAAATTTATTGGTGGCCCAGGTACTCCCGGACTATTGGTGGTGAATGGTGATTGGCTGTCAAACTCAGTCCCTGCGGTACCCGGTGGTGGCACAGTGGTCTATGTATCACCTGAATCTCATACCTTTATTAACGACATCGAGCGTCGTGAAGAGGGGGGTACGCCGAGTATAGTAGAATCCATTCGCGCCGGCTTAGTGTTTAATTTACAGCAGCAGGTTGGTACTGAAAAAATTGAGCAGTTAGAGCACAATTATATTCAAAGCGCGATGCAGAGTTTATCGCAACTGCCAAATTTTCAAATTCTCGGTGGCACTTCACAACCGCGTCTGTCGATCTTATCTTTTAATATCAAACATAAAGACAGTGTCCTGCACTATGGCTTTGTGGTGGCGCTGCTGAATGATATCTTCGGTATCCAGGCGCGTGGCGGCTGTTCTTGTGCCGGTCCTTACGGCCATGAATTGCTGGACTTGTCGATGCTGGAGAGCACCGCGATAGAAGGGGAGTTGCATCGTGGAAACATGGTGCTAAGACCAGGTTGGACTCGGTTGAACTTCAACTACTTTATCGATCAACAGACTTTCGATTATTTGATTGGTGCCTTGAAGTTAGTCGCTGAGCACGGTTGGCGTTTACTGGCCAGCTATCAGTTCAATCAAAGCTCTGGTACTTGGGAGTATGTCGGCGGCCAGCAGAGCAATACCTTGACCCTACAAGATTTGTTGGACTTTGCTGTTGCCGGCGTAGATAGCCCAGAGCACCAATCAGTTACCAGCGATCAGCTGAGTGACTATTTGACACAGGGATTAGAGATTCTGTTGGCGGCAAAAGCCAATCCAGATGTGAAACCATTAGAGCTCAGTGCCTCGGCGGAAGAGTTGCGCTGGTTTGCCCTGCCAGAATAAGCCTAATCGACAATTAACTGTTTTCATCGGCGAAAAACAAGTGTAGTTTCTTGCACTTGTTATGTTGTTAAGCGCTCTGCTGCTGTAAGCAGGCTACAATGAGCAACTTATTACGCCGTTGGAGATCTGATGAAACGCATTAGTGTAGAGCCCGCCTGGATATTTAAAGATGACAGTGGCAGTCGTTTGGATCCACAGCTGTTTTTATTGATCAGTGCTATTCACGAGCAGGGCAAGCTGACCTTAGCGGCAAAACAAGTGGGTATCTCCTACCGTCACAGCTGGAATATACTGAATCATTGGGCGGGTTTTTTTGGTTGTAAATTAGTACACTTGCAAAAGGGCCGTGGTGCCAGCTTAACCCCTCTGGGCGAAAAACTATTGTGGGCGCAACAGCGTTTGATCGCGCGCCTGGAGCCGCAGTTAAAAAGTTTTGCCTCTGAGATTAACCTGGAAATCCAGCGCTCGCTGGATGGGATAAAGCCACTGCTGAATATTTACGCTAGCTTTGGTTACGCGGTTGAATTACTGCCCAATTATGCGCAAAACTACCAGCTAAACTTACAGTATAAAGAAGTGGAAGAGGCACTGATTGCCCTCAATCGAGGTCAGTGTGATGTGGCCGGCTTTCATTTACCGGTAGAGTTGCGCGACGCAAAATACCTGGCCCGCTATCTTCGGCATTTACGCCCAAGAGCCCATAAAGTGATTCGTTTTATCACCCGACGGATGGGTCTGATGGTTAAGGCAGGGAACCCTAAACAAATATTATCGCTACAAGATGTAGCGGATAGCGAAGTGCAGTTCATCAATCGCGAACCGGCATCGGGAACGCGCTTGCTTTTTGAGGAGCTACTGCAGCGCCAGGATCTACCGGTAGAGTCCATCGATGGCTTTGATGATGTCGAATACACTCACTCGGCAATAGCCGCTTACGTGGCGGCGGGTATGGCAGATGTAGGCTTTGGTGTGGAGGCTGCAGCTAAAAAATTCTCACTGCATTTTATCCCTTTAACCACTGAGCACTACTTGTTTGTGTGCAATAATAAAACCTTGCAGCAGGAGTCGATGCAAAGATTTTTAGCGGAAATATCCTCTGCAGATTTTCATTCCAGTGTTGCAACTTTAGCCGGATATACCCCAGACCAGTGCGGGGAGGTCATCAATGTTGAAGACCTGTAAGTTCAGCTGCTAGCTACAGTGGAGCAGAGGTGAATTTTCTTGCCCACTGTTTTTTTGCCTCTGCCAACAGCCAGTCTGTGGTCGGAAATCTGCTGGGAGATTTCTGTAAAGGCGTTGACCTGCAAAGCATACCGGCAGAAGTGAGAGCCGGGTTGTTAACGCATCGTTTAGTTGATAAGTACACTGATAGTCATCCGCTGATAGCGCAAGCTAAGCAATGTTTCAGCCCCGCCAGGCGCCGCTTTGCCGCCGTCGCTGTGGATGTGCTTTTTGATCACTATTTGATTGTGCACTGGGCTCGTTATTCACCGCACAGCTATACAGATTTTAAAACTCAAACTTATCAGCTGTTACAGCGAGGGCAGCCATTGATGCCACCGAAGATGGCAACAGTGATGAACTCTGTGGTTAGCAATGACTGGTTTGCAACTTATGAAAGCCTGGAGGGGATAGGTTTTGCGTTGGATCGGATTGCCGCGCGGATTCGTTTTAACAATACCTTTTCCGGCTGCATTGAAGATATTGAGCGACATAATTTTCAGCTGGAAAGGCTGTTCCTGGATTTTTTTCCGCAGCTGCAACAGCATATCGCCCAGTACAATCAATCTGTACTTGAGCGATAACAGGACGCGGCAGCGTTGCAAGGGTGGTGAAGGTCATTACGCCGCTCAGTCGGTCGCACATCGCAGAGCTCTATAGCCCGCAGCCAAGTTAGCGGGCTTATTCGTGCTGGCTAACTGCGCTGAATAGTTTTGATTTTCTTGCGGGTCAGTGCTACACCGCTAATAATTACCGCAACGGCGATAAAGTTACTGCTGGTGAGGGGTTCGTTTAAAATAATAATGCCACTGAAAAAAGCCACTACCGGAATGAAGTAGTTTACATTGGAAATAAAACTGGGGCCGGCACGTTCTACTAATAAGAAGAACAAAATTGAAGCCACTCCCGTGGGGACTATGCCCAGCCAGATAATGGCGTAAAGCGATTGATCGCTAATCTGCCCGATATTATCAAAGCCAGCATTGATCGCCAGTGGTGCAGACAGTAAGCTGGCGGCAATCAACATACCTGCGCCAGCGACTAGCGGATCAAATTTTGGCAGCAATCGAATTAAAATAGTCTGGATGGCGTAACAAGTAGCGGCGGCAAAAACGGCTAGTTGTGCCAGTAATGTTGCACCGCCATCGAACTGCGGTCCCAGCAGTAAGACTACTCCGGCGAAACTGATTAGACAGCCACTTATTTTGTATTTATTTAAACTCTCCCCCCCGACAAAATAATGCGCTAGCAGCACCGTCATTATTGGCATGAAAGTCATTAATACTCCGGTAGTGCCGGAGGATATCGACTGCTGTCCCCAGGAAATCAGAAAGAAAGGTAGCGAGTTACCCGCCAGTCCCAATAAGATAAACGCCGACCAGGATTTCCAGTCTAAAGGCAGGCGCTTGCCTTTGCTATAGACAGCGATAGTCAGCACCAGAGCACCAAGCACGATGCGCATTGAGGAAATCTGGATGGCGCTAAAGTCTGCTACTGCGATGGCGGTAAATAAAAATGAAGTACCCCACATGGCCACTAAAGTGTAGAAAATTAGCCAGTTTATCTGTTGTGATGACATCTAAGAAATATCCAAGTAAGTAGTAAGTAGTAAGTAAGAGCAGTGAACTGAATGAGCGGTTTTGTTAGTCAGTGTTATTCCAGGCTATGCACTGCTCTAAACTAATGCCACTGCCGCCAAATATGTCTAGGGCACTGCCTATGGTCAGATCAACGCTACCCGCAGATAATTGCTGCACGTATTCCAGGTCGGCAATGGACCGCGCGCCGCCGGCGTAAGTCACCGGAATATCACAGTGCTGGGCGAGAAACGCCACCAGTTGATGATCGATTCCCCCTTGTAGCCCCTCAACATCGGCACTGTGAATTAAAAACTCGGCACAATAGTTTGCTAGCTGTTGCAGATTTGTTGCATTAATAGCCGTATCGGTAATAGTCTGCCAGCGGTCAGTGGCGATGTTCCAACCACTGTCACTCTGGCGGCAACTGAGATCTAATACCAGTGATTCCCGGCCGATCTCTGCCACCAGGGCATCCAACTTTTCCCAGCTGAACTGTCCGTCTGTAAACAAGTAGGAAGTGACTATCACATGTGAGGCACCTGCATCCAGCCATTGTTGGGCGTTATCTAAATTTACCCCGCCACCAAACTGCAGGCCTTTCGGCCAGCTGCTCAAAGCCAGTTTTGCCTGTTGCTCGTTGTTCGGACCCAGGGCGATAACATGGCCCCCAGTAAGTTGTTTTTGTCGATATAAATTAGCGTAATAAGCGGCGTCATATTCGGAGATAAAGTTAGTTTGCGCACCGCTATCGTTGAGGCTGCCGCCGACTATTTGCTTTACTTTACCCTGATGAAGGTCAATACATGGGCGAAATAAAGTCATAGTTTTATCCTGTAGTACAGCGGCTGATGGGGCTGCCATTGTATATGATTTTCCGGCTTTAGCTAGAGCGTTTAGCGGTTGATAATTGTCGATTTTGCCGCTGTACAAACTAATCCCCCGGTTGATTGATAAAAAGTGCCCGCTGAAAATTAGCGGCAGATACTGTCAGGGCATATTTGTTTAATTAGAGAGTGATCTGAGTAGCTTTATCGGGGCTTTCAAGTAATAATCTTTTGATCTAAGGGGCTAAGATTTCCAATATATTGCCTAATATAAAATTAAATTGTTATGAATATCATGACTATATAAGGAGTTACTATGCGTTACCCGGAATCAAAATTACCGGATGTTGGCACGACAATTTTTACCGTTATGTCGCAGTTAGCTGCAGAGCATAATGCGATAAATTTAGCCCAGGGGTTTCCGGATTTTAATGGCCCTAAGTTACTGCTGGATGCCGTCGATAAATATGTTTCCAGCGGTGCCAATCAATACGCGCCTATGACAGGGGTTGCCGAACTCAGGGAACAGATAGCCATAAAAGTGCAGCGCTTATACGGCCGCAAAGTCTCTGCCAATAACGAAATTACCGTTACTTCCGGTGCCACAGAAGCCATCTATGCGGCTATCGCTGCGGTGGTGCATCCCGGAGATGAAGTGCTGGTGCTTGACCCCGCTTTTGATTGCTATAATCCGGCGATAGTGCTCAATGGAGGTGTCGCGGTACACGTGCAGCTTAAGCCGCCCACTTTCGCACTGGATTGGCAGGCGGTGGCCGCTGCCATTACCACTAAAACCAAACTGATCATCTTCAATACACCACATAATCCAACCGGTGCGGTGATGAGCAGTGCGGATCTGCAACAGTTGACTGAGTTGGTCAGGGGCACGGACATATTACTGATTGGTGATGATGTCTATGAGCATATTATTTTTGACGGGGCCGAACATTTAAGCTTTGTTAAATACGATGAGCTATACCAACGCAGTTTTGTTATCTCATCATTTGGTAAAACTTACCATGTTACGGGTTGGAAAATTGGCTACTGTGTTGCCCCGGCGCACTTAACTAGCGAGTTTCGTAAAGTGCATCAGTTTCTGAACTTCTGTACAGCAACTCCTCTGCAATACGCCTTGGCAGATATCATGGCCAAGCAGCCACAGCACTATCTGCAGCTGCCAGAATTTTATCAACGCAAACGGGACTTGTTTAACCAGTTGATGGCGCCTGGACGCTTTAGCGGCATCCCGGCAGCGGGTAGCTATTTCCAGGTGCTGGATTACAGTCAAATCAGTGATTTAGATGATATGGCTTTTTGCCAGTATCTAACCGAAGAAGTGGGGGTCGCTGCTATTCCTATCTCGGTGTTTTGTAAAGTGCCGCCAAAAATGCGCCTGGTCAGATTCTGCTTCGCCAAGAGTGATGAGACCCTAAAAGCGGCCTGTGAGAAATTAGTAAAGCTTTAACAGCTCAGTGTTTGCTGCAGTGAATGCATTGCAGCAGTCCCGCTACTGCTGGCCAGTTACCTGCAGAATTAAAGCTGTAACGGTATCTAATTACAAAATATAGCGTTATTCCTATCTACTTTTCTATTTTCGCTGCTATTGTTTAAGGGTCGGGATTAGATTTTCGGCAACTTGATTGTTTATGTAGTTTTTTAGTAAGCTCCTCAATAGTCTTCATGACTTTAGTTGGCTGAATTCCCAACACTAAGAGTTATTTAAAAATAGCTCTTAGTCTATTGTTTCCCTTGGTTGGTCCACACTTGCTCACCTGATTTAATTATTGATCTTTAGCTCCCAAGCTATATGCAGCGCTTATGTAGAGCTGATTTTCGGCCATTGGCCGATGATTTTAAACGTAATACTTGCCGTGTTCGCCAGCGGCAGAGTATTATTGTTATACCTAGAGCATTAAGAGAGATTGACCTTTGTCGAAAAAATCCCAAAGCAAAAAACAAGAGAGAGCTCAGAGCCTTAGCTATTTTGGCAAAGACTTAGTGCGCCGTTGCGCCGCGACCTGTGAGCTCTGTGCCGCAGGCTCAGTGCCACTGAGTATCTTTGAGGTGGAACCGGTACCTAAAGAGCCGCAGTTAAAACACTGCCTGATGATTTGTGATCTCTGCCAGCAAAATTTAATACATCCTAAAAAGATGCAAGTTAATCACTGGCGCTGCCTGACAACCACGATGTGGAGTGAAGTGGTGGCTGCAAAAATCGTCGCTATTGTTGTGCTGCAATATTTAGCTGGGGATCATGCATGGGCGCAGGAGTGTTTAGAGCAGGCGTATTTGGATGCAGATGAGCAGGCCTGGGTTGATGAATGGAGTTTGTAGTTAAATTGTAACTAGCAGGCAAAAAAAAGCGACCCTGGATTAACCAGTGTCGCTTTTTTATTATCCGAATTGAGCTAACTCAATGCAGTTGTCTCTACTTGCCTTTGCCTGAGCGAGCGTAACGCTTGCGCTCGTTTTCAGTCAGCAGCTTTTTACGTAGACGTATGTGGTTAGGAGTAACTTCTACTAACTCGTCATCTTCGATGAAATCCAACGCTTGCTCAAGTGTGTATATGATAGCAGGTGTCAGTTGGATGTTTTCATCAGTACCTGAAGCACGAACGTTGGTTAGCTGCTTGCCTTTAATAGGGTTAACGGCTAAATCGTTAGTGCGCGAGTGAATACCTAGCAGCATTCCCTCGTAGACTTCGATGTTTGGAGTGGCGAATAAACGTCCGCGTTCCTGCAGGGTCCACAGTGAGTAACCTAGTGCTTTACCTGTGACCATAGAAACCAATACACCGTTCTTACGGTAGATTACTTCACCTTGTTTAACCGGACCGTAGTGATCAAAGACCGAAGTCATGATGCCAGTACCTGAGGTCATGGTCAGGAATTTACTGCGGAAACCAATCAGGCCGCGAGATGGCATGATAAAAGTAAGACGGATACGATCAGCATCAACTTCCATATTGGTCATGTCACCTTTACGGCTGCTTAGCTCTTCGATGATAGAACCCTGATGTTGAGATTCCACATCGATAACAACTTCTTCAAACGGCTCTTGAATCACGCCGTCTACTTCGCGTTGTATTACTTCAGGACGGGAAACTCCCAGCTCAAAGCCTTCGCGACGCATAGATTCGATCAGAACTGACAAGTGCAATTCACCACGACCTGAGACAATGAACTTCTCAGGAGAGTCACCTTGCTCAACACGCAATGCGACGTTGTGAATCAGTTCGCGGTCCAGGCGCTCTTTGATGTTGCGGCTGGTAACAAACTTACCGTCCTGGCCGGCGAAAGGCGAGTCGTTAACCATAAAGGTCATAGAGACAGTCGGCTCGTCGATGCTAAGAGGCGGCAGTGCTTCAACATTGTCAGGATCACAGAGTGTGTCGGAGATAAATAGCTCCTCGATACCAGTAATACAGACGATATCGCCGGCGTGCGCGTCAGTAACGTCAATACGCTCCAGGCCTAGATGGCTCATTATCTTTTGTACTTTGGCGTTACGCTGCTTGCCGTCTGCGCCGATAACAGTGACTTTCTGGTTTAACTTAACATTACCGCGCTGGATACGACCCACACCGATAACGCCAACATAGCTGTTGTAATCCAGTGCCGAGATCTGCATCTGGAAAGGACCATCCATATCTACGTTAGGCGATTCTACGTGTTTAACGATCGCTTCAAAGAGTGGGGTCATGTCGTCCGCTAGGTTTTCGTGCTCTAGTCCTGCAACACCGTTTAGCGCAGAGGCATAGACAATGGGGAAGTCTAACTGCTTGTCGGTAGCGCCTAAGCTGTCAAACAGATCAAATACAAGATCTACAGCATTGTCGGGGTTGGCACCTGGGCGGTCGACTTTGTTAACAACAACGATCGGGTTTAAGCCCTGCTCGAACGCTTTTTTAGTTACAAAGCGCGTCTGCGGCATAGGTCCATCAACAGCATCTACTAATAGTAATACGCAATCTACCATTGACATAACACGTTCTACTTCACCACCGAAGTCGGCGTGACCAGGAGTATCAACGATGTTGATATTGTAGCCGTTCCACTCAATAGCAGTGTTTTTTGCCAGGATAGTAATTCCGCGCTCGCGCTCCTGGTCGTTAGAATCCATGAGTCTCTCTTCACCAGCAGTACGACGGTCTAAAGTACCAGATTGCTCAAGTAGTTTGTCTACGAGTGTGGTCTTGCCATGGTCGACGTGCGCAATGATTGCAATATTGCGTATCTTATCAAGATCTTTAGCCATTGTTTCTATTTAGCCTATAGTTTTTAATTTGATCCACCTAATAAATCGAAAATTTATCAGATGAACTAATGCAGCATAATTGCCACTGAAAATGTTAGCCGGACGAGGTTTTAGCTCAGCAGGCGGAAAAATGTGGGGTATTATACATGTTAGAGCAGGCTTGTGTCGAAAGATTATTGGTAAATAACGCAAATATAGGTTAGTCACTGAAAAGCTCAGAAGGACGGTTACTGGGCTCAGAAACAGGCTCGCCTGGAGCAAGCAAGGTTCTGTCTAAACTTACCGAAGTTTGCCTGCGCTGTGTTCAGGTGTTGGGCGTCGGAATTTGATTTCTGTGAATTTTGCACTATATTGGTGCGATATGTTGCTGCTGTGCGTTTTTTTGGTGCTTTGTCGGTCAGAGGGTCGTGCAAAAGCCCTTGATAAGTTGCTTTTGTATTTTGGCACGGCATTTGCTTTATAAGCGATAAGTGAATTTTATATTGTTGTTACCCGCGGAATATACCGCTCTTGTAACTAAGCCTTTGGAGACTACGAATGTCTAAAACGATGAATTTGATTGAAGAACATGAGGTAAAATGGGTTGATTTACGTTTTACCGATTTCCACGGAAAAGAGCACCATATTACTGTTCCTGTTAAGGATATGGGCGATGAGTTCTTTGAAGAGGGAAAGATGTTTGACGGTTCTTCAATAAGTGGTTGGAAAAGCATTGATGACTCCGACATGATTTTGAAGCCAGACGACAGCGCTTCAGTGATCGACCCTTTCACTGAAGAGTCTACCGTAATCGTTCGCTGTGACATCGTTGAGCCAGCCACAGGTCAAGGTTATGACCGCGATCCTCGCTCTGTAGGGCATCGTGCTGAAGAGTATTTGAAGTCTACCGGTATTGCCGATTCAGCCTTGTTTGGTCCAGAGCCAGAGTTTTTTGTTTTTGATGAAGTACATTTTAAATCAGACATGAGCGGCTGCAGCTACTCTATTACCTCTGAAGAAGCTGCCTGGTCATCGGATCGTAAATTAGAGAACGGCAACACAGGTCATCGCCCCAGAGTTAAAGGTGGCTATTTCCCGGTACCGCCTGTTGATTCACTACACGATATTCGCGGGCAGATGTGTAATGCCATGGAAGCTATGGGTCTGTACATCGAAGTTCACCATCACGAAGTTTCAACTGCTGGTCAGTGTGAAATCGGTGTTGGCGCCAATACCTTAGTCGCAAAAGCCGATGAAGTACAAGTGCTTAAGTACTGTGTACACAACGTAGCGCACGCCTTTGGCAAGACCTCTACTTTCATGCCTAAGCCAATTGTTGGTGACAACGGATCGGGTATGCACGTACATCAGTCTCTGTCTAAAGATGGTGTTAACATCTTCGCCGGTGATGCCTATGCGGGTATGAGTGAGACGGCGCTGTATTACATCGGTGGTATCATCAAGCACGCTAAAGCACTTAATGCCATCTGTAATCCGACTACTAACTCTTACAAGCGTTTAGTGCCTGGTTTTGAAGCACCTGTTATGCTGGCGTACTCTGCTCGTAACCGCTCTGCTTCTATTCGTATTCCCTACGTCACTAGCCCTAAAGCGCGCCGTATCGAAACACGTTTCCCTGATCCGGCGGCTAACCCGTACCTATGTTTCGCAGCGTTAATGATGGCGGGTCTGGACGGAATCCAGAACAAAATTCACCCGGGTGAGTCTGCAGATAAAGATTTGTATGACCTTCCTCCTGAAGAGGCGGCTGAGATCCCGGTAGTTGCAGCTTCTCTACAAGAGGCGCTTGATGCACTTAAGTCAGATCGTGAGTTCTTGACTAAAGGCGGCGTATTCTCCGACGAGATGTTAGATGCTTATACTGAGCTGAAGCAGGCTGAAGTAGATCGTATTAATATGACTACTCACCCAATTGAGTTCGATATGTACTACTCAGTGTAAAAAGTTTCATTGTGAGGTTGTTACTGGCATCCCCAGTAGCAGCGTTAGCTTATTATGCCTCCTTAACCGGGGGTATTTTTTTGTCTGCAATAATATTTTCTTGCCCGGCTGCCTTTTTTCATTACTGCACTATCTTGAGCAGAGAAATAGCACTTGCACTAAATTGGTGCGCCATTGGATAATAGACAGTAGTGAAGTCTCACTATAGCGCTTTATCTTGTTTAATAAGTTGGTATATATATTGCTGTGTCAGTATTGTGCATAGCCGTCAATTATCGCTCTGCTATAGCTTCTAAGTGTCACTTCAACAGCCCATTAACCGATCCCGAGGAAGTGCTTCAGTGCACAGATATGACTATTTCAAAAATAACCGATTATAACCAGGTCATCAGTAATCTGACCACCAGTGTGATTGTTTTAGACAGTGCTCTGTGTGCTGTGTATATGAATAGTTCTGCGGAAGTGTTGATTGGTGTGAGTGCTACTCGGCTGGCACCAAAGCCAATTTATAAGTGGCTGTTTTTTAATGACAAAGAGAAGGAGATGCTGCACCGTGCGCTGCTGGAAAACCATCCTTATACTATTCGCGAAGCTTCGGTGGTGACTATAAAAGGCCTGGAAATGGTTATTGACTACAGCGTCTCACCGCTGGATTTAGCCACTGAACCGGGACTGCTAATTGAGATTCAAGGCCGGGATCGGCTGTTAAGGATTGAAAAAGAGGAAGAATTGATTGAGCGTCATGCAACCACCCGCAATTTAGTGCGGGGCATGGCTCATGAAATCAAAAATCCACTCGGCGGTATCCGCGGAGCGGCGCAATTGTTGGAGAGACAGTTGCCGGATGCCGCTCTGCAGGAATATACCCAAGTAATTATCGATGAAGCGGATCGTCTGCGTGATCTGGTGGATAAATTGTTAGGTCCAAGAGTGTTACCAGAACTGGCGCCTATCAACGTGCACAGCGTCCTGGAGAGAGTCTATACCTTAGGTGTAGCAGAGGTGGCCAAGCAGATTAAGTTAGTGCGTGATTATGATCCCAGTATTCCGGATATCCGCGGCGACCGGGGACAGCTTATCCAAGCTGTGCTCAATCTTTTGCGCAATGCAGTGCAATCACTGATGGAAAATCCAGTGCAGAGGCCTCAAATAACTATCCGCACTCGCACTAAACGGCAGGTGACCTTAGGTTCTACCAAGCATCGCTTAGTGTGTTTAATTGAGATTATAGATAATGGCCAGGGGGTTGCTGAAAAACTGTTAAACAGCATGTTTTTTCCGATGATCAGCGGCAGAGCTGATGGCAGCGGCTTAGGGTTGTCGATCTCTCAATCTATCGTCAGTCAGCACGGGGGCTTGATCGAGTGTGACAGTGAGCCCGGGCATACGGTGTTCTCCCTCTGGCTGCCTTTACCCTAAGCTAAAAGTTTCTGTTTGTTAGTGTAACTAAATGATTTTAAATGGTTAATATTAGATAGTTTAAGTTTATCTGTGTTGCTGGTTAGTCCGATATGAGGAATGTTAAGTGAATAAAGTAGCAACGGTATGGATTGTCGATGATGATACTTCAATACGTTGGGTATTAGAGAAATCTTTAACCACAGCGCTGGTCAGTACCCGTACTTTTGACAGTGCCGACAAGTTGATTGAACAGCTAAAAAAGCAGCAGCCGGATGTGATTGTCAGTGATATTCGCATGCCGGGCACTGATGGATTGCAGCTACTGGAGTATCTAAAGCAACGTTTTCCGAAAATACCGACTGTGATAATGACTGCGCATTCTGATCTGGACAGTGCAGTGGCATCCTATCAGGGCGGAGCTTTTGAATATTTGCCCAAACCCTTTGATATTGATGATGCGGTGTCTATTGTCGATCGTGCGATTGCTTTTTCATCTGAGCTCAGCGGCGAGCAAATAACTGAGCTGCCAATGCAAAGCACAGAAATTATTGGTGAGTCTCCCGCGATGCAAGAGGTGTTTCGGGCCATAGGCAGGTTAGCTAAATCCAATATTACGGTGCTGATCAACGGTGATTCCGGTACCGGTAAAGAACTGGTAGCGCATGCGTTGCATCATCATAGCCCGAGAAATAAACGCGAATTTATTGCTCTGAATATGGCTGCTATCCCCAAAGATTTGATTGAGTCTGAGCTGTTTGGCCACGAGAAAGGTGCCTTTACCGGCGCTAATAGCGCTCGCCGCGGCCGTTTTGAACAGGCAGATGGCGGTACGTTATTTCTCGATGAGATTGGCGATATGCCCGCTGAGGCTCAGACGCGTCTGCTGCGGGTATTAGCTGATGGTGAGTTTTATCGAGTGGGGGGGCATACTTCGGTAAAAGTCGATGTGCGGATAATCACGGCCACCCATCAAAACCTGGAAGGGCTGGTAGAGCAGGGCAAGTTCCGGGAAGATTTGTTTCATCGCCTGAATGTGATTCGAATCCACCTGCCAACTCTGGCGACAAGGCGTGGCGATATTATTAAATTGGCTAAGCATTTTCTGCACAGTGCGGCCAAAGAGCTGGAAGTGGAAGTTAAAACGCTCTCTGCAGAGGCGGAGACATTCTTTCAATCGCTGTCCTGGCCCGGTAATGTACGACAACTGGAAAATACCTGTCGCTGGTTGACGGTGATGTGTGCCGGTCGGGAGATTCTACTGGTAGATATGCCGCCTGAATTGAAGCTCGAACAGCAGCTAGTGTTAGAAAGTACGGGTGATGTCGGCGATTGGCAGCAGCTGTTGGCAATCTGGATGCAGCAGCAGCTAGAAGCGGGCCAGACCAGTATATTAGATACTGCGTTGCCCTGTTTTGAGACGGTGGCAATTAGAGCGGCGCTAAAGCACAGTGGCGGTAAAAAACAGCAGGCGGCAATATTATTGGGTTGGGGGCGTAATACCTTGACCCGTAAATTAAAAGAGTTGGACCTTAGCGACTAAAAACCCATCAACGGCGGCCACTAGGTGCAGAGTAGGCCGCTGTTAGCTGTTGGTTGCATCGTCGCAGCTACTGTTGTTCAATCAGAGCGACTATTTCTTTCGACTTAGTTTTAATTTTTATCCAGCGCACTAAGTCCATCCACATTGCAGAAATTTGCGCTCGCTTGGGCATGATGCCGGCGTGCTGTAACTCGATAGTCATGACCGGGATGTCTTTAATGTTATAGCCGTAGTTTCCCAGTGATCCAGGATAAGTGCCCAGTTGCCTTAAGCGCAGCGGGCCCAGGCGACTTGGGGGTTGCACTTGGCCGTCAAAATCGAGGATTCCGTGAGGGGCATGCACTGAAACTATCACCGTAGGTTTGATCTGGGCGATTAACTGGTGAATAGCACTTGACTCAGGTTCGCTCAAAGGGCTTAAACCCGGGTAGTAGCGCGGCCTTTGTTTGGTTTTGTGTTGCCAGTGATCAATGGCGCTAATCTGCTCTTGGTCGGTCAGGAAATTACGATTTAAGTCTATGTTGCGGGCGTTTACCCGGCTTGACTTCTTTTGCAGTAAACCATCGGGATTGGCCAGTGGCAGAAAATGCCAATCGTAGGAACCGCTGTGATAACGATCCAGAGTCTTCAGCCATTTAAAGGTTACACTGACGCTGGAGTATTCGTCACCGTGGATGCCACCGATAAACAGAATCTTAGGTGCATAAACTTTGCTGGCTTTAGCCCAGTAGTGTTTTTCTAAAAGCGGTAGCCCGTTGACTGAATAGAAGCGGGGTTTATCGAACTCTAGCTTGCGACACTCGGCCACAGAGACGCTGGAGAGCTTTTTGCCAATCTTCTTGCAGAGCTCATCGACGCTGATAACCTCCGCTGCTATTGGGTTTGCGGACAAGCCCAAGCCAATAAAGGCAATAGTGGCCAGTTTGCATCGAAATGTTGTTGCTGCGGGGAAAAGTTTCATTAAATATTACAGGCCATGACTTCAGGTCTTGTAAATGGAACATCTGCCGAACTAGCTTCGAGCAAATAACGAAAATACTGCGGTGCTGTGACACTGGCTTATATCTGCAGGCTTGTTGATAGTCGCTGGCAGCCCAATAGATAATATCCAGCACACTTTAGCACAATAGCTGTGGCTGCGCAGTAGCGCTAAAACACTGCTATTTCTGGTTCGCATATCCTAGCTGTCGCCAGGCTTCATATACAGTAACAGCACAGGCATTGGACAAATTTAAACTGCGGCTATTTTCTACCATAGGCAGCTTCAACCACTGTTGTTCTGGGATGCTCTGGCGCACATCCAGCGGCAATCCTCTGGTTTCGGGTCCAAAAAGTAATACATCACCGGCGCTAAATTGAGCGTCGCTGTGCAAAACAGTGGCCTTGGTGGTCATCGCCCAGACTTTGGCCTCAGGCAGTGAAGTCAGACAGGCAGTTAAGTTAGGGTGGATTTTCATCTGCGCAAATTCAGCGTAATCCAAACCGGCGCGACGCATGCGTTTATCTTCTAACTCGAACCCCAATGGTTCTATCAAGTGCAACTGGAAGCCGGTGTTGGCACAGAGCCTGATAATGTTACCAGTGTTTGGTGGGATCTCAGGTTCGAAAAGTACGACGTTTAGCATATGCAGCTCCTAAAAATTGGCTTGCAGTATACCTGTGTAGACCGGGGGGAGAAAGCGCTGGTTGTAGGTCGGTGGCATTGAGCTTGAAGTCGCGTAACAAGTCATTATGGCAGTGACTATGCGGGCGAAAAATCGGCCGAAAAAAAACAGAGCAGCAGCTCTGTTTTTATCTGAGATTGGCAGTTGTTTAGTGTGCAGTAGTCTCAGCGGCGTCTTCAGCGGTTGCTTCAGTGGTAGATTCCTGCTGTAGCTTCTCTAGCTGCTGTGCAAACAGAGCGTCGAAGTTTACCGGAGCTAACATCAGTGCCGGGAAACTCGCTTTAACGACTAAGCTGTCAATTGTCTCTCTGGCGTATGGGAATAAAATGTTAGGGCAAAAAGCACCCAGTGCATGGTGAGTCTCACCTTCTTCCATTCCAGATACTACAAAGATACCCGCTTGCTGCGCTTCAATTAGAAAAGCAGTTTCGCCATCATTCTTAGCAGTGACCGTCAGGGTCAATACAACTTCATAAACATTGTCTCCAAGTTCCTGGGACTGAGTGTTCATTTCTAAGTTGATTTCTGGCTGCCATTCTTGAGTGAATGATTGCGGGCTGTTAGGCGCTTCCAGTGACAGGTCTTTTAGATAGATGCGCTGGATGCTAAATTGCGGAGATTGTTCTTCAGCCATGGTAAATCCTTAAAATTCTATAGTGAAAGTAATTTGTCTAGCTGGCCCTTGCGCTCTAAAGCATAGAGTTCATCGCAGCCGCCGACATGTTTATCGCCAATGAAGATTTGCGGAACGGTGTGGCCACCGCTTCGGGTCATCATTTGTTTACGCAAGCTTGCTGTCTGATCGATGGCAAACTCAGTGTAAGGCGTGTTTTTTTGTTCGAGTAACATTTTAGCTCTGACACAGTAAGGGCAGAATCTAGTCGTGTATATTTCTACTGTTGGCATATTATTTCACTAAGGGTAAGTTTTGTGCTTTCCACTCAGTGATTCCGCCTTTCAGACGTACTACTTTTTCAAAACCAGCAGCCATTAGTTTTTTGCAGGCAGTGCCAGATGATTGGCCCATATTGCAAACCACGATAACGTTGCGGCTTTTATATTTCTCTAGTTCAGAGAGACGTTTGTCCAGGTCGACCAAGGGTATATGCGTGGAGTTGGTGATTGACCCGCTCTCCCACTCTTTTTTACTGCGAATATCTAAGAGTACTGCATTGTCTTTATTCATTAGTTGTACAGCTTCAGTGCTGCTAACAGAGGCACCCGCTTTTTTGCTTTCAGACCATAACAGCATTCCGAGAGCTAATAAGAAGGCGAGTACTAATAAATAGTTATTAGTAATGAATTCGATGAGTTGTTCCATTTTTTACCTTAATCCGAAAAAAATTACAGCGCCCAAGTATACATGGGGATATCTGTGCTGGTAAGAGCTTTACCGACAATATTGTTAATAAAATCTCAGCTGCAGGAACGGCTCATTTATTATCTAATTCTCTGGCGTAGTTTTAGCACTGGGAGTTTGATTGATAGCCGCTTTGGCAATGCATAAGTAGGGCAACATAAAGCTCTGAAATAATGCCCAGACCACTGAAGTTAATGATTGAATTGCTTTGAAAAGTGCAGATGGCAGATAAAGGTCAATAAGTGCTTAGTTTACTTTTAGCGCTGCACTTTTTTCGGTAGGATAAGCCCTTTGGTTCCGCTTACATGTTGAACTGAAAGCCAAGATGGCTGCAGAGGCTGTATCATCCGCGAACGGCTAATGGCTCTTTAAATCATAGACATCAAGGCACGTCAGAATATCTCTGAAATTTATATCCCAGAGGGGAAAAGTTACACATGACAGGCACAAGTATTCCCACCGCATTAATTATACTCGATGGTTTTGGCATCGAGATAACCGATTCATCCGCTATAGCTGCCGCTAATACTCCGATCTGGGATAAGTTGATGGCGCAAAACCCCAATAGCCTGATTGAAACCTCAGGTACTGCTGTTGGATTACCCGATGGACAGATGGGTAATTCAGAAGTTGGGCATATGAATATTGGTGCCGGGCGTATTGTCTATCAAAACTTGACCCGTATTACTAAAGCCATCAGCGATGGATCTTTTAACAAGAATTCAGTGCTGATAGCCGCGATGGATAAGGCCATTGCCAGTGGTGGGGCGATTCACTTCAGCGGATTATTATCCCCGGGCGGGGTGCACTCCCACGAGCAACATTGTTTTGCCGCTATTCGCATGGCCGTGGAGCGAGGAGCCAAAAGAGTTTACCTGCACGCTATTCTGGATGGCCGTGATATGCCTCCCAGATCAGCTCAGAGCTCACTGCAACAAGCGCAACAGTTATTTTCTGAGCTGGCGCCGCAGCTTGAGGAGGGCGGTGTCGCCACTGTGGTAGGTCGATACTTTGCCATGGACCGGGATAATCGCTGGGACAGGGTAGAGCGAGCGTATAACGCTATGGCTCATGCCAGAGCTGAATACCGCACTGATACTGCAGTGCAGGCGTTGCAAGATGCCTATGAGCGCGGTGAAAATGATGAGTTTGTCAGCGCCACTTGTATCAATGGCCTGGATGGTCGGGTCACCGATGCCGATAGCTTGATCTGTTTTAACTTCCGCCCAGATCGCTCCCGTGAAATTACCCGTGCCTTTGTCGAACCCGGCTTTGATCGCTTCCCCCGAGCCGCGAAAATCGCTTTATCAGATTATGTGATGTTGACCCAGTACGCTGCCGATATTCCAGCCAGCTGCGCCTATCTGCCTAGCCCGATCAGTAACGATATCGGTGAGTATGTCTCCAGTTTAGGTAAAACTCAGCTGCGCATTGCTGAAACTGAAAAATATGCCCATGTGACATTTTTCTTTAATGGTGGGCAGGAGAGCGAATACCCGGGTGAAAAACGAATATTAGTCCCCTCTCCTGATGTGGCGACTTATGATTTGCAGCCGGAAATGAGTGCCCCTGAAGTCACCGAAAAACTTTGTGCGGCGATCCGTGCAAAAGAGTTTGACCTTATTATTTGTAATTTTGCCAACCCCGACATGGTCGGGCATACCGGAGTCTTTAGTGCCGCAGTTGAAGCAGTAGAAGCGGTCGATTTGGCGCTTGGCAAAGTACTGGCCGCCATGCGAGAAGTGCAAGGTGAGACCTTAGTCACAGCTGATCACGGCAACGTCGAAATGATGCTTAACCCTGAGACCGGCCAGGCACATACCTCGCATACTATCTTTCCGGTGGGTTTGGTCTACGACGGGCCGAAAAATTCTACCTTAACACTCAGTGACGGTGCACTTTGCGATTTGGCTCCGACTTTGCTGGAGCTGATGGGATTAGCCCAACCCAATGAAATGACAGGGGCATCGCTTGTTAAAAAGGGCTAAATACGCCAAATATCGCTCTATTGTACTAAGCTTATTATTGACGCTGTTGTTTGCTGCTCCGGCGTCGACTCTCAGTGCGGCCCAATCTCTGGGAGGAAAAAAAGCTGAAGTTAAACAGTTGCAGGCGGTGCTCAAAAAGCTGCAGTCCGGATTGAAAAAAGAGCGCGCTAAGCGCAGCAAAGAAGAGCGGGCGCTGCAGCTCAGTGAGCAAAACATTGCCACAGCGGCGGCACAGATAAGCAAGTTGAACAAAAATCTGGCGAGTATTGATAGCGATCTGCACGGTTTTATGAGCCGGCAGAAACAGTTACAGCAACAGCTGAATTTGCAGCAAAAAAACCTAAATTCGCTAATCATACAGCGCTATCAAATGGGCGAAGAGACGCCATTAAAGTTACTGCTTCGACAGCAGAATCCTGAATACGTCTCTAGAATGCTGATATATTTTGAAAAAATACGCCAGCGGCAAAACGCAGATATATTAGCGTTTCGCCAAGTGTTGGCCGAACAGGATGATAACAACAGCAAAATCGATAAGACTCAAGCACAAATGTTGGCGAAAAAGCAACAATTGCAGCAGCGACAGCAACAATTGCAGAGCTCTCGGGATAAGCGCCGGCAAGCGTTAACGAAGATAGATACACAGATATCCAAAAGTCGTAGCAAAATAAAAAAGTTAGCTGCGGATAAAAAAAGATTAGAAAAGGTCATAAGCCGTATAGAGAAAGTTTTAGTTAAAGCAGTTGTTAAAGTTAAAGCTAAATCTAAAGTTCAAGATAATCGCCCTTTCAAAGTATTAAAAGGGAAATTACCTTGGCCAGTCAAAGGTAAAGTGATCCGTAAGTTTGCTTCAGTGGAAAATAAAATTGCCTACGATGGGGTCTTGATTAGTGCCGTAGCAGGGCGCTCGGTACAGGCAGTGCACAGCGGTATGGTAGTATTTGCAGATTGGCTGCGCAGTTACGGAATGCTGATGATTATAGATCATGGCGATGGCTACATGACTTTGTATGGACACAATCAGCAGCTGCTGAAGAGCGTTGGGGATTCAGTGTCTAATTTGGAACCCATTGCCATGACTGGAAACAGTGGCGGCAATCTCAATAGCGGATTGTATTTTGCTATTCGCCACAATGGACAAACCACCAATCCCCGTACTTGGTTTGCAAGACGTTGATGATATAAAGACCAGAGCAGTCAATGATGATTAGCTGCAGTCTGATAAGGATTTAAATGATGTATAGAGCGATTGTTACAGTATTAGTGAGCACAGTGTTATCGCTGTCAATTTCGACGGCTTACGCAGCCGATGACGAGAGTTTGGAAGGCGGAAAATTAAACCCGGAAAAAAACTTGCCGCTGGCTGAGTTGCGCCGCTTTAGTGAAGTTTTTGACCGGATAAAACAGGCTTATGTTGAACCTGTATCCGATGCAGAATTACTGGAAGACGCAGTGCGCGGCATGCTAACGGGTCTCGATCCTCACTCTTCATACCTGTCAGCCGATGACTACTCAGAATTACAAATTCAAACCTCTGGGCAGTTTGGTGGTGTCGGCATAGAAATTAGCCAGGAGGACGGGATGATTCGGGTGATAACTCCGATCGACGGTACCCCGGCCATGGAAGCGGGAATAAAACCCGGCGATTTAATCATCAAAATTGACGATGTAATTATCCGCAGTATTGGTTTAGACCAGGCAATAGCGATGATGCGCGGTAAGCCTGGCACCCTGATTGTTTTGACCATCGTTCGCGATGATGCTGATAAGCCGATTGAGATAAGCTTGAAGCGCGATATTATCAGAGTCACTAGTGTCCGCTCTCGCTATGTGGACGACGGGATCGGCTACTTGCGGATCAGCCAGTTTCAGCACCATACGGCCAGAGATTTAGATAAAGCCCTGAAGCAGATGCAGCAGCAGGGTGCTCTCACAGGGTTAGTACTGGATTTGCGTAACAATCCTGGGGGTGTTTTGCGTGGCGCAGTCGATGTCTCAGATGCCTTTATCAGTGAGGGAGTGATTGTTTCTACCAAGGGCCGCCTGGCCAGCTCGCAGATGTCTTTTGAAGCTACCGCGGAGATGTCTATTGCCGATATTCCTATGGTAGTTCTGATCAATGGCGGTTCCGCCTCGGCCTCAGAAATTGTTGCTGGAGCACTGCAAGATAAAAACCGCGCCATTATTATGGGAACAACCAGCTTTGGTAAAGGATCAGTGCAAACGGTGTTACAGCTCAGTGAAAAACGTGCCATGAAACTGACCACTGCACGCTATTATACCCCCAGCGGTCGCTCTATTCAGGCCAAGGGCATTGAGCCTGATATCTTGGTAGAACAACAGCAAGTGAAAGCGAAAAAGAGTAGTCGCACAGTTAAAGAGCAAGACTTAAGTGGCCATTTGCAAAACTCAGAGAAGGGCTCGCTAAAGATCCGCAAGACTGATCTGATTGAAACTGACTTCCAGTTGTACGAGGCGGTTAACTTGTTAAAAGGGTTGGTAATCGTTCGCCAGTCCACCAACTAACAGTCCGCTAATTGATGACAGAGCATGCCGATCTGATTGCTATCGCAGCCAGGGGCATGCTAACTTTCGACAGCCTCAGACTTTTTACTTCATGCAATGACTCAGTCCCTACATCCATGTGGGTAGCCTGGATGCTCTCTGGCTGCGATCTCTGTCTATCAGGAAGCGCTGTAGGATAGATGCCTAGCAGGCTTGTTTGCATGTTGCATGCATAAATTTTAGTCTATATCTGGATAAAAATAATTAAAATATTAAAAAGCCGTTTTCTCGGATTGTGTGTTGCCCTTAGTGTTATTGCTGCACTGGCCGCAGATTTAGCTGTTGCCGCTGAGCTGGAGCCCGCAGGGCTCAACAGTGCCACTGGAAGCCCAGACAGCGCTGATAAGGCGTTGATAATCCCAGCTGAAACAGCCAAGTTAGCCATCTTAATTGATGATATGGGTCACTCACTGATCTCCAACCAAGCTGCGCTAAATCTCCCTGCAGAGCTGAGCTTTGCCTTCTTGCCGCACGCAACTTATAGCAAAACTTTGGCAGCTACAGCTCGGGCGTTGAACAGAGACGTCTTGCTGCACGCGCCGATGGAGGCGATTTACAACTTGCCCTTAGGGCCAGGTGGTATGACCTCAAAGATGACAGAGCAGAGTTTTAAAGCGACACTGCACAAAAATATAGATGCTATCCCGAACCTGATCGGTGTCAACAATCACATGGGAAGTAAGCTGACGGCGATGCAGTTGCAAATGCGCTGGACAATGGAAGTGGTGAAGGAACGTGGGTTGTTTTTTCTTGACAGTAAAACCAGCGCGCAAAGTGTCGCCTGGCAGCAGGCAAAACAAGCGGGTATCGACTGCCTGAAACGCGATGTGTTTTTAGATCACAAGTTGACCACTGCAGCCCTGAATGAACAGTTTGAGCGGGCTCTGCGAATAGCTAAATCCCAGGGGCACGCGGTAGTGATTGCTCACCCGCATGCGCTAACTATCAAGTTTTTACAAAAGCGGCTGAGCAATTTTTCGTCGCAACAAGTACAGTTAGTTTCAGTGTCTTCGCTTATTGCTACTCTCAACCGCAAGGCGGTTGACTCGCGACTCGCGACTCTCGAGTAGTAAGTCGCAAGTCGTAAGTCGTAAGTATTTAACCGCAAAAGCAGTTAGTTAATTTCGACTTCCGACTTCCAACTTCCAACTTCCAACTTCCAACTTCCAACTTCCGACTTTAATTTCCAACTTCCAACTAGAATTTTTAATTCTTAGTTTTTAACCGAACTACTAAGTTGAATATAGTGGCGCTGTTGGCGGGTAATTTTATGCTCCAGTTGGCAGCTGCACCCCTTTTAGCAATGGTTGGGAATGTGCTGCTGATTATCTCCCAGGCGTGGCTGAAACTGCTGGAGAGATCCAAGGTTTTATTGTCTGCAGCGCTGTTGTTAATATTTAATTGAATACCAATCACGGCGCCGTTAAAGGTTTTTTTATGGCTGGTCTGCTTTTGGCTGATGCTCATGTCAAAAGCTTTGCCGGTCTGCAGTTCTATCTTTTCATTGACGGCGCTCTGTGGCAGGAAGCTGGCACCGACAAATTGTAATCCACCACTTTGATCAGGGCTAAAGACTCTGGCTTGTCCTGCGGGTAGGGGTTTTCCCAGGCCGCTGGCGCTGTTATTAGTGAAAGTTAAATAGGAGCTGGGGTTACTTTTAAACAGGTTGTTGTCCAGATAGGGGGTGACATGAAATTGATAGCGATAGCTGGCTATTACTTTTACCGCGTCAGCCTGTAACAGTGGCACTTGGGTTTGCTGGCCGGAGTATAAGGTGGTTTTATTGGGCAATTTATACAGTTGTAGATCACCGGTGGTCTGTGGGGCTACAGAGAGTTTGTCAGTCTGTACCATCATCCTGACACTGCTGTCAGCTTCCTGGGAGAAGTTCTTTGCTGGTTGAGAAATACTGCCAGCTAGGAGTTTAATATTGGCGTTGCGAAAAGTAATGCCGGTGTTGTTAAACAGTGACGCCAGGCCCTTCAATTGTAGCTGGTCGCTATTTTTATTGAGTGCCAGTACATAATCCATTTGCCATTCAATGCCGCTGCTGAGATAACTGAGTTGGATGTTGCTGCTGCCGGTTTTTCCCTCTGACTGGAACGTCAGACTGGGCTTTAGCAGTAAATTATCGGGCTTTTTCGGGAATATAAAACGCCACTGGTCACTGTGTAGCGGGATTGACTCAATCGCATTGTTTAATTCTACTATCACAGTCTTGTCACTGACATTGAGCAGTGTGACGGATTGTCTGATATCGTCGCCCGCGGCCCCGCTAGCTTTGACTAAAATTATCTGTTTGCCAATATAGCTGTTCATTAAGCTTTGATAGCTGATCACTGATTTATTGAAGCTCTGGGCGGTAATGACCCCGGCATTTTGTATTTGTAAACTGCGGGGGTCCATCTGTTGACTGATGTCTGTGACCACAACCGTATCTGTATTGCTTAGCGGTCCCAGCGTTCGGCTCTCTTGAATCAGGCCGAGGTTTTGCGAATAAAAGGTCACCGATAATTGGGTCTGATCACTCTCGCTTAAAGTGATTTGTTGCGCCTGTACACTGGTGGCTAAAATAGTAGCGAGCGCGCTCAGGTATAAATAATTCATGCATTATCCTTTATCAGCAATGACCAGAGAGAAACGTTAGGATTTGTCAGGGAGCTAAATCCAGTGCAACTCTGAATCCCCAGGTATTACGTTTCGAGTCGGGCGGGTGTCGGTAGCGACTGGCAGAGCGGGTGATGCGATTGATATCGAACCAGGAGCCTCCGCGCATAGCCCGGTTTTGACAGCCTGAGGTAGTATAGGGGCGGCCGTCTTGCTGGGCGCCCTGGTAATCTTTGGTGTAGCAGTCAATCACCCACTCATCGACATTGCCGTTGAAATCGTATAGGCCCCAGGGATTGGGTTCAAGGGAGCCAACGCTGAGCGGTTGCTTACCCGCAAGCGGGTGACCGCAATCTGAACACTGGGCGTAGCCGACTTTGGTTTCATCGCCCCACCAGAAATTAGTACCAGTGCCGGCGCGGGCCGAGTATTCCCACTCCGCTTCAGTGGGCAGCCTGTAGGGTAGTTTAGTTTCCTTTGCCAGCCACTGAGTATAAGCTCTGGCCTCGCGCCAGGTGACATTCACTACCGGTTGTTGATCACGTCCCCAGCCCTCGTCATCGGGTAACTTTCTATCGGTTTGCTGGGCAAAAAAATCATATTGGGCAAAGGTGATCTCAAATCGGGAAATGGCGAAGTTATGTTTAAAGGTCACTTCATGGGCAGGCTTCTCATTGTCATCACCAGAGCCGTTTACATCTCCCATTATAAAGTTACCTGCGCCTATCACCACCATGTCCGGTCCGTACTGTCCCTCATCTAGCTCATCGCGAAACATGCTTAAAGGTATGGCGCCTGATGTTGTTGGCTGGCCATGCTGCTTTTCCAGTGACTTCAGCTTAATCTGCAGATTAGTGGCCCGGGCCTGAGAGTCCTGCAGCAGTTGTTGTTGCTCTGTCAGTTGTTGCTGTAATGTCTCACTCTGCAATTGCAACTTGGCAGTGGCGGCGTTGGCTGAGTCTATTTTTCCAGAGCTGGAAAAGACCCCTAAGATAAAGCCGATGCCGATGCCCACTACAAATATAAACAGTGGAATAGTGAAGCTTGGCACACTGAAGTTAATTTGTTTTTTGCCTAACTTAAAGTTGATTTCAGTGCTGGGAAGTTTAGCCTTTTCAGGCACTGGAATGTCTATTTCTTCTACATCAGCAGCAGTGGCGCCGCTGCCGTTTTTCTCCTCGGGCAGTGTCGGAAAGAATGCTTTGATAAAATCCGCGGCATTGGCATAGCGCCGAGAACTCTCGCCGCTTAGGGCCTGTTGCAGACAATCCCATTGCTCATCCGAGATATCCGCGGGCCGTTTGTAGGTTATTTCATCGCGTTGCTCAGGGGTGTGTTTAATGGAAAATTCATCGCCACCTAGTAAGCGGTAAGCGGCACAGGCGAGTGTAAAGCTATCAGAGGTGGCATCCAATTTATCGTCGGTGAGGGCCTGAGGGGAGCAGTAGCTTTTGTAGTTGTAGACACTGTCTGGCATGCCCTGATTTTCCAGAAAAAAATCACGCATCGATACCGGTAATAATTTAACTCCGCCCTTTTTATTGACAAATACAAACTGGCTATCAAGTGCTCCCAGCGGCTGATGCCATTGCCTGCTGCAGCTATTGATGGCGGTGGTCAGCTGGGTTAATAGTCCTTGAATTTGTTTTATATTGAGGCTTTTACTGGCGCTTAATTCTGCCAGGTTTAATCCGTCTACAGGTTCAAAGGCAAAAAATAACAAACCACCCCGGTGAATAAAATAGCCGTAAATGTCGGCGACATGTGAGTGGTTGATAGTTTTGGAGCGCACTATTTGCTTCTTAAACTTGGCCAGGAAGGTTTTAGATTGCAGAAAAACGGGGTCCAGCATGATCAGACTGACGCTAATCGGGTTTTTAGTGCTGACATCTTCCGCCTGCCACAATTGCCCGAGCGGACAGTCGAGGGAGCTACCGGTTAGCTGGAACTTATGGTGATCAGGACCTACTAACTGACCATCTTTTAAATCGTTAAATATGTCTTCTCTTGATTGGGCCATAAGTTCCAGATCTTTTTCTCAAAGTTATATCACAGCCATAGTTTAACCTGAAGCTGGCGCTAAATCCCGGGAGTTTTTTCTATCCTTGAGTGTCCAGAGGCGGCAGACTTTTAATTAAATCATCCACCGCTTTCATTTGTGCCAGGTAGGGTTCTAATTTGTTCAGTGGCAGGGCACAGGGGCCGTCACACTTGGCCTGACTCGGGTCCGGATGCGCCTCTAAAAATAGCCCGGCTATACCCTGAGCGAGACCGCCGCGGGTAAGCTGAGCGACCATTGACCTGCGGCCATCGGCGCTGTCACTGCGTCCACCGGGGATTTGCAACGCGTGGGTGGCGTCGAATACGATTGGGTAGCCAAATTCTTTCATGACGCTGAATCCGAGCATGTCGACAATCAAATTGTTGTAGCCAAAGCTAGTACCGCGCTCGCATAAGATTAAATTGCTGTTTCCGGCCTGTTCAAATTTGTTGAGAATGTGTCCCATCTCGTGGGCAGCCAAAAATTGCGCTTTTTTAATGTTAATCACTGCACCGGTTTTGGCCATGGCAGCGACCAGATCAGTTTGTCTGGAGAGAAATGCCGGAAGTTGGATGACATCACATACCTCGGCGGCGGCGGCGGCCTGCTCGGGCTCGTGAACATCGGTAATGATTGGCAAATTAAAAGTGTCTTTAATTTCTTGCAGAATCTTTAAGCCTTCGTCTAATCCGGGACCGCGGTAAGAGGTAAGTGAAGAGCGATTGGCTTTGTCAAAAGAGGCTTTAAATATGTACGGGATGTCTAGCTTAGTAGTAACTTCAACGTAGGATTCGGCGATGGTCATGGCCAGATCACGAGATTCTAATACATTCATCCCGCCAAATAATATCATAGGCCGGTCGTTGGCTACGGGAATAGAACCTATGTGGATAGTCTTTTGCTGCATCTAAGTGCCTATAATCTGGTCGATAAAAGAAGTCTGTAAACCATCGCTTTGCCACTATCTCAGCGCTCTATAGTGGTCAGGCAGATAAAGATATTGATCTGAGAGCCTGATATGGTTTACCTTGGGGACAGTATTTCATTATAGCAAACAATAGTTTATTTTATATATCTTCCGGAGCTTTAAATGGCTACTGAATTACAGCAGCTGTTGGCAGATTGTCAGCAGTTGCAGCAAAGTTTTTCCACGATACTGTTATCGAGCGTCAATCAGCAGGGCCAGCCGCTGGTCAGTTATGCCCCTTACATTGAATTTTCCGGCAGCTTTTATATCTTTGTCAGTACTTTGTCTGAACACACTAATAATATGCTGGCTAATCCTGTTGCCAGCGCCATGTTTATTGAAGATGAGCACAGCGCTAAGAACCTCTATGCTCGTAAAAGGGCCGTGCTGCAAATGAACGTACATCAGATCGACCTCGATTCAAAGATAGCGCAAGCGGTGTTCGAGCAGATGCGCCAAGAGCTCGGCAACACCATAGAGCTGTTGCGCAGCTTGGCTGATTTTAAGTTACTGGAATTACGCCCGCAACAAGGGCGTTTTGTGGTCGGCTTTGGCAAAGCTTATGATTGGGATGTTGCGGCGGGTACTCTCAAGCACGTATCGGCAGAAGAGTTAGCCAAAAAAAAGTCTTAACTGTTGTGGCGTTGAGGGGGCTGTGTTCAGTGCTGTTAATGATGATACAGAGCGTTGCTCGCAGATAGTTGTGTCGCAAAATCACGAAATTAAAAAGTTATGCACAATGAGTATTAATGATAGGGCTGGGGATAAAACCTGTAGCGGGGTTGCAGCGTAGTTAAGAGCTACTGCTCCATTAATGCAACGATGATAGTCTTGATCAGGAATGCGCCCAGGCCTAAGCCCAGTACCGAAAAGAGGATGATAGTGCCGAATTTTCCAGCGTTGGATTTTTTTGCCAGATCGTAAATAATAAAGGTGACAAAACATGCCAGGGCAATAATCCCGACATTTAGCGCAATGGCTTCAATTTCAGCTAAACGCATGACTTGAATCTCAACGGACAGTGGCAGTGTAAAATGGTGGTGGGGGGTGGATTCGAACCACCGAAGCTTTCGCGTCAGATTTACAGTCTGATCCCTTTGGCCACTCGGGAACCCCACCAAACAATTCAAAGATTTGAATTATCAACAATTGATTACTGAACTGGCTAGTGAACAGCATTGCTGAGGGCGCGTATAATAGACAGGCAATGAGCATTTGTAAATGCTATTTTTAAAAAATAACAAAATAAATATCAGTGACCGTAAAGCGACAGTTTTTTCGGGCGCTAAAGCTTAGATGAAACAGATACTATTGATTGAATTGCCAGACTAGCAGCCGTGGTATTATTTGGCTATGCAACTAGGCAATCTTGGCTGAGGATTGAACTGTGTTGATTTGCAGACTGATAAGTGGCTCGGGTCGGTTGGCAGTAATAGAGCGTTGCCTGTGACGGCAGGAGCAATCATGTACTTCGATTAAAGGCTTTTTTAGAATAGAATGAGGGTCGCGTATGATAGTGATCGGCGCTGGCATTGTAAATAATTTTCTGTGCTTTATCCGATTAAAAGCTGCGGATAAATCTTTGTTCAAGATTGCCAAAAAAAGTTCAATTTTTTTTAAATTCCCGCTCGCCGCACCACCTCTGGACTGGCGTCGATTTTGTGTTATTTGGCGGCTAAATTGGCAAATGTCAAGAGTTGAAATAAAGCCTAAAGTCTCTATATTTGGTGTCTGTAAATAATAATAATCACTACATATTGTGTGGCTTTAGTATTTCTGTGTGTGTTTCTACCAGAATTAAAGCGAATTCAGAACTTTTTGATATTTGCGGCTTGTTGCAAGGCTTATTGCAAATATATTAACTACGGAGTGTCAGTTTCAATGCAGCAGGATTTAATGGTTACCAAGCGCGATGGTCGGCAAGAGAAGTTAGATCTTGAAAAGATTCATCGAGTCGTTATTTGGGCCGCTGAAGGATTAGATCAAGTATCACCCTCAGAAGTAGAGTTGAAAGCACATATTCAGTTCTATCAGGGGATGAAAACAGCTGACATTCACGAGACTTTGATTAAGTCTGCGGCCGATCTGATTTCTGAAGAGACGCCTGATTACCAATATTTGGCGGCACGCCTGGCCATCTTTCATTTGCGCAAGCGTGCCTTCGGTCAATTTGAGCCACCAGTGCTTTACGATCACACTTTGGCTATGGTCGAGGCGGGCCGTTACGACAAGCATATTATTGAAGACTACAGCGTCGAAGAGTTCGCCGAGCTGCAGCAGTACCTGGATCACAGCCGCGATATGTCTTTCTCCTACGCGGCGGTAAAGCAGTTAGAAGGTAAATATTTAGTACAAAACCGGGTCACCGGTGAGATTTATGAAAGCCCGCAGATCTTATATATGTTAGTTGCAGCTTGCCTGTTCGCCACATATCCAAAGGACACCCGGCTAGATTATGTGAAGCGTTTTTACGATGCGACTTCTACCTTTAAGCTGTCGCTGCCGACGCCTATTATGGCCGGAGTGCGCACCCCGACACGGCAGTTCAGCTCCTGCGTATTAATTGAAACAGGGGACAGTTTAGACTCTATCAACGCGACATCTGCCTCCATTATCAAATACGTATCGCAGCGGGCGGGCATTGGTATCAATGCCGGTAATATCCGTGCCTTAGGGAGCCCTATCAGAGGTGGAGAAGCTTTCCACACCGGTTGTATTCCCTTCTATAAGCATTTCCAGACCGCGGTTAAGTCTTGCTCGCAAGGCGGTGTTCGCGGCGGCGCGGCCACATTGTTCTATCCTATCTGGCACTTGGAAGTTGAATCCTTACTGGTGTTAAAAAATAACCGCGGTGTCGAAGAAAACCGCGTTCGTCATCTGGACTACGGGGTGCAGCTGAACAAGCTGATGTACCAGCGCTTAGTCAAAGGCGGCAATATTACCTTGTTTAGTCCCCATGAAGTGCCGGGCTTGTACGATGCGTTTTTTGCCGACCAGGTTGAATTTGAACGCCTCTATGTAAAATATGAGCAAGATCCAAGCATACGTAAAATAAGCATTAAAGCCGCTGAGTTGTTTGGCAAGTTGGCGTCGGAACGCGCCTCAACCGGACGTATCTATATCCAGAATGTCGATCACTGTAATACTCACAGTCCCTTTGATCCGCTGGTCGCTCCGATAAAACAATCCAACTTATGTTTAGAGATTGCCCTGCCGACTAAGCCGTTGTTACATACCCACGATGAAGAGGGAGAAATAGCGCTGTGTACTTTGTCGGCTTTCAACTTAGGAGCGCTGCAGAGCTTAGATGAACTACCGGGATTATCTGACCTGATTGTCAGGGCCCTGGATAATTTATTGGATTATCAGGATTACCCGATTATTGCGGCAAAATTGGCCACAGATAACCGCAGAACCTTAGGGGTGGGGGTCACCAACCTGGCTTACTATCTGGCTAAGAACGGAGTTAAATACTCAGATGGTTCGGCCAATGGATTAGTGCATCGTACTTTCGAAGCTATTCAGCACAGTTTATTAACGGCTTCTAATCAGCTCTCTAAAGACTTTGGTCCCTGCCTGAAATTCAATGAGACCACTTACTCAAAGGGTATTTTACCTATCGATAGCTACAAAAAAGACATCGATAACTACTGTGATGAGCCGTTACACTATGACTGGGAGACACTGCGCAGTAGCATTGTGAAACACGGTCTGCGCAACAGTACTTTAATGGCGCTGATGCCCTGTGAAACTTCTTCGCAAATTACTAACTCTACCAATGGTATTGAACCACCGCGTGGCTATGTGTCAGTGAAGGCCAGTAAAGATGGTATATTAAAGCAAGTAGTACCAGAGTATTTGGCCCTCAAGGACAAGTACGAGTTACTTTGGGATATCCCTAACAACGAAGGGTATTTGCAGTTAGTGGGTATTATGCAGAAGTTTGTCGATCAGGCGATCTCCGCTAATACCAACTATGATCCGACCCGGTTCCCCGGTGACAAAGTGCCAATGAAGCAGTTGTTGAAAGATTTGTTAACGGCCTATAAATATGGCTTGAAGACTCTCTACTATCACAATACCCGCGATGGCGCCTCTGAAGATCATTCTGACGACGGTTGCGACAGTGGTGCTTGTAAGCTGTAACTAGTTTGTGTCCATGTTATTGGGCGCAGTGAAGATGGCGCGGCGCTACCTTGCTACCAGAGGTAATGCTGCCAGTTCTAAATATATTACCATTTCCGGCAGTGACTCATGGCTTATACCACTTTTAACGCTAAAAATTTCGATTCTACTAAAGAGCCTATGTTCTTTGGGCAAAATGTTAACGTAGCGCGCTACGATAAACAAAAATACCCTATATTTGAAAAGCTGATTGAAAAGCAGTTGTCATTCTTTTGGCGCCCGGAAGAAGTGGATTTGTCGAGTGACCGCAAAGATTTTATTGATATGCCGGAACATGAAAAGCATATCTTCCTCAGCAATATTAAATATCAGACCTTGCTTGATTCAGTGCAGGGGCGATCGCCAAACGTGGCTTTTCTGCCGATAGTTTCAATTCCAGAGTTAGAGACATGGATGGAAACCTGGGCTTTCAGTGAAACAGTACATTCGCGCTCTTACACCCATATTATCCGTAACATCGTCACTGAACCCTCAGTGATATTTGATGAAATCGTCACTAATCCAGAAATAGTCAAGCGTGCAGAAACAGTGACTAAATTCTACGACGAGTTGATTCATTTGATTAATGTGCAGGCGGTGCATGGCTACGGCAAGCATACTATCGACGGACTCGAGCATGATTGCAGCTTGTGGAATTTAAAGTGCAAAGTGTATCTGACCATGGTGTCGGTTAACGTGTTAGAGGCGATTCGCTTCTACGTCAGTTTTGCCTGTTCTTTTGCTTTCGCTGAGAGGGCAATCATGGAGGGCAACGCGAAAATTATTAAGCTGATAGCGCGTGACGAAGCACTGCATTTAACCGGTACACAAAATATTCTCAATACCTTGGCCTCTGGTGCAGATGATGCCGAGTTTAAAGAAGTCGCTGTCGCTTGTCGGGACGAGGCGATTGCTATTTTTGCCGAGGCGGCAGAACAGGAAAAAGAATGGGCCAGTTATCTGTTCCGCGACGGTTCCATGATAGGTTTAAACGCGGCAATATTAAGTGATTACGTGGAATATATTACCAACGTACGCCTAAAGGCAGTTGGCTTTGATGAGATTTTTCCCTCCAGACAGAATCCACTGCCGTGGATGAATGCCTGGTTGAGCAGTGATAACGTACAAGTGGCACCTCAGGAATCAGAAATTAGTTCCTATTTAGTGGGGCAAATCGATAACTCGCTGGAAGATGGCGACTTCGATGATTTTGATTTTTGAGTGATAGTGGCAAAAAAATGGGCATTCCACGCATTAAGGTTGGCAATCAGACCTTCTATTACCAGTACGAGCCCAGTTTATTAGATTCTCTGGAGGCGCAGGAAATATCGGCGCCTTACAACTGTCGTGGCGGTTATTGTGGCTGCTGCAAAGTGCGGCTGCTGCAGGGGCAGGTGAGATATACAGATGAGAGTATGGTGGATCTCAAGGATGAAGAGATACTGACCTGCATTTGCATACCTGAATCGCATATCGAAATAGAAATGCCCGATGATTAAGTCGGCTTTGTGCTGTTGAAAACCCCCGCGAAAAATTTAATCCACATCGTCTCTTAAATCAGTTCACAGTCTGGCCTCTGGCGGTAGATATCTGCGGATGCTGCTAGGTTGTTGAAATTTTACTCAAAATTTGATTGTTTTTGGGGGCGCTATAGCCACTGATAGCTGTCATCTTGGCTGATACTGATGACTTGGGTTAAGTTATCCCTAGATCTGTCCACAGGCTGTGGCAAGGGTGATATTACTCTGTGAGCGGTGTGCCCCGTTACTCTTGGTTGAGTACCGTTAACTGGTTTCGGCCATTTTGTTTGGACTGATAGAGTGCTTTATCGGCCATGTCAATCCACTGTTCGTGGCTGGTGAAGTCTTTGTTAATTTCGGTAATTCCAAAACTCAAAGTGATGCTGATTTTTTGTTGATCATAGATCACCGTGCTTTTTTCCAGCTCATTGGTAAAGTTTTGCACTAGGGTGACGGCTTTTTCTGTGGTGGTGTCTAGTAGTAAAATACCAAATTCTTCACCGCCGTAACGACCGATGATATCGGTAATACGGTGCTGTTTAATCAGCAAATCACCGAGTGCGCGCAGAACCGCGTCTCCGCCCTGGTGGCCGTAGGTGTCGTTGATGGATTTAAAGTGATCGATATCTAGCATCACCAATACTGAGCTGGACTTCACCCGGGAAAATCTTTTAAATTCTGCCTCCAGGCGACTCTCCCAATAGCCACGATTGAAAAGCTTAGTCAGTGGGTCAATGCGGCTGGCAAGCTTTAGCTGCTTGTTCTGTTCTTTGAAATTTATCTGTGAACGCGCGGCTTCAGTGACGTCGTAAATGGCAATGGCGATATGCTCAACGACTGCATTGCCATTCATCAGCGGGATAATACGGATGTTTTGATACATAAACTCCGCCTTACTGGTGATCGGCCGATAGCTGTTCATTTTAAATATGTAAGGGCGCTGCTGCCAGGTGATGTTCAGGGCGCTCTGCAGGGTAATCACCGATTGGAATTTACGCCTCAGGTAGTCTTCTGGCAGCTGTGCAAGCAGAGAAAATAATTGCTGGCCAATTGCTTCGTGTGCTTCAATGGCGGTGTGGTTAGTCATAAAGCTATTCCACATCTTAATCTGCAGCTGGCAATCGATAACAATCAAGCCAATATCTAAAAACTGTACCAGTTCCAGCTGTTGCTTAACGTCAAATTCCGTTTTTGTTATAACGTCCATGAAAACAGCTCCGAGCGTTGGTCCATAGGTTCTATAGAGTCAAGGGTAAAAAGTAACAGTAAATCGCAGTAAATTTCGTGGCTGGGGATACTGTAAGTTACTTCAATGGCCAAGGTTTTGTCTTGTGCTCGCCCTTTCAATAAGTGGTCAAGTTGGCCTTTATAATCCAAAAAAGCGGGTATTCCCTGGTTAATATGGCTGATGCCAATTTGTTGGAAATAGGCTTTAAGGAAAGAGCTACTTAGCAGCCCCGCCAGATCGACCAATATGTCGCGTTCCAGGTCTGCATCGATTTCAGCGGAAAAGCCTAAAAGTTGTGCAATATGTGGCAATCCGGACTTATCGGTAATTAAGATCGATTCACCACTGATGCCGCCGCCGACAAAACCCTGGCTGATGGTTGCGGTAAAATCGTTTTCACTGGTACCTTTGATCATCATGTAGAGTTCGGAATTGCTGATCAAGTTGACAGTGGGGATAGAGAGACTGATAAACGTATCTAATAATATCGCCAATCTGTCTGCAGCTTTACCCATGGCAATGTTAGCTGTTTCTGAAAAGCGCTCTTCCTGGGTAGGATGTATAGTCACTTCTTGGTCGGCAGTGTCAGTCAGGGCCTGCTCGGTTAGCAGCAGTTGTTCGACTAAACCGTAATCTTCGATAATTTGATTGAGTTTGTCTAAACTGATTGGCTTTTTAATAAAAGCGATTGCGCCCAGCTCAGTGACTCTCTGCAGTGCTCTTTCCTGTATGTCACCAGAGACGACAATCACCAGTGTCGGTAAATCTTGATCGCGGATTGCCTGCAGTGCCTGATAGCCGTCCATAATTGGCATATTCAAGTCTAAAAACAATAAGTCGGCACGTCCGTCATTAATAGCTTCAATAGCCATCTGGCCGTTATCGGCAAAGGAAATGTCTGCATTCCAATTTTTAATCGCCAGAGCGAGTTGTCTCTGGGCTAAGCGGGAATCATCGCAGATTGTGACTTTAAGTGTATGGCTCAAGTTAAATACTTTTTTATATTAATTTTGCGCTAGTTTAGACAATTGAAAGGCAAAAAGCTAACTTACGGACGCTTTTTAACCAAACTATTCACAGTTTTATTAATGTTTATGCTGTGTTAATAAACAGTCAAAAAAGTACTGTATTAACAATCAGTTGATTCCTGGCTTAATGTAGATTTAAAACAATATGCAGGAAAAATTGCAAACGCTTGTTTGATAATTATCATTGCATCTCAGTAGCTTATTTAGTAGAGGTTGCTAGTGGATGAGAATTTTCAAACTATGGCTGGCTTTTTAACGGCTGTATCTGCAGGGTTTTTGGCTGGTTGTTTTTTGCTCTGTTTCGTCTGTCAATGCTCTGGTCCAGCCAGTTTTTAACTGCGATCAGCAGACCTAAACCGACAAATGCACCCGGTGGCAGTATCGCAAACAGGAAGCCTACATAGTCGACAAACAGGACAATTTTCCAGCTTTCTGCAGCCGGGCCAAACAGCAATTGCATATCGGCAAACAAGGTGCCTGCGCCCAAAATTTCCCGGATAGCGCCTAACAGTACCAGCACTATAGTAAAGCCCAGCCCCATGATGAAACCGTCGTACAGCGAAGCTGTGACCGTGTTTTTGGCAGCGTAAGCTTCAGCGCGGCCCATGATAATGCAGTTGGTTACAATCAGTGGAATAAATATACCCAGTATCAGATACAGCTCGTAAGTGAGCGCTTGCATCGCCAGCTCAATAGAGGTGACCAGTGCGGCGATGATCATCACGTAAATAGGCAGGCGTACCGCGCTGGGGATAAAATTTCGAAACAGTGATACGGCAAAATTCGAACCTATTAATACCAGCATACTGGCAATGCCTAAACTCAGCGCATTCACTACAGATGCAGTCACTGCCAATAGCGGACAGAGGCCCAGCAGTTGCACCAGTGCCGGATTGTTTTTCCACAGGCCATTGATGGTCAGTTCGCGATAGTTAGTTGCCATTGCTAATGTCTCCGGTATTTTTAGCACGATTGCCCGCGCTGCGGTCAAGCAGTTGCCGACGATGCTTGTGGAAGTAATCAAGGCTTTTACCGACGGCATTGACCACGGCTCTGGGGGTGATGGTGGCGCCGGTAAACTGATCGAACTGCCCGCCGTCTTTTTTCACCGCCCAGGGCTGCTGTGCTACTTTCTTTAAGCCGTTAAAGGACAGTAACCAGGGGGATTTTTTCAGTTCCAGTTTGTCTCCCAGGCCCGGTGTTTCAGTGTGGGTGATGACTCTGACTCCGGCGATGCTGCTGTCGGCATTGATGCCGACTAACAAGCTGATGTCACCGGAATAGCCCTGTGAGCTCAGCACTGGAAAGATAATCGTAGTGACGCGCCCTGCAGTGGTGGCAACGTGTGCACTGATGTTTTGACTGTAGCCAAATTCAGTGCCTGGCAGCTCAATAGTATCGGCAAATAAATCGTTGTCGAATTTATCTGTGGTGATGATTTCATAGAGCGCAGCCGTTTTATGCCGACGTACATTCTCTTCAATTGGTGTTTTGGTCAGCACAAAAGTAACGGCGATTAAGGTGGCGGTGATAGCGGCAAAGCAGCCGATACCGAAGGCGTTAACGGATAACGACTGCTGCATATTCATTAGCTTCTCCCCTTGGAACTGAGGCCCTTGTTAGCGCGAGCGTGACCATAACTTCGCGGCTGTGTGTACTGGTCGATAAAAGGTGCGCTGAGGTTCATCAGCATGACGGCAAAGGCCATAGCATCCGGGTAGCTACCCCAAGTGCGGACAATATAGATCAGTATGGCGATACCTGCGGCGAAAATGATTTTACCTTTGTTACTGGTGGCACTGGACACCGGATCAGTGACGATGAAAAAAGCCCCCAACATAGTGGCGCCGGTGGTCAGATGGATCAGCGGGTCCGCATAAGTATCGGGGTCAATGGCGAAAAATATTGCCGAGATCAGCGTTAACGTAAACAGCAAGGTGATAGGGGCGTGCCAGGTAAAAATTTTCCGGTAGATCAGAAAGATACCCCCGACAAAATAGGCCAGACTGACTGCATACCAGGCCCCGACATTGGCCAGTACCGAGCTGCTCTGCCACACTTCTTCATTGGTTAAGCCGTTGCGGTGTTTAAGGATATCCAGCGGGGTGGCGCCACTGTAGCCGTCGATGTAACTGTTGCTGGCCAAGGTCTCGCTCCAACCGGCGAAGATAATCTTAAAAGTATCGACAAACGACAGCAAGTCCCAGCTGTTGCCGCTGAGCTCGAACGGCGAGGTCCAGCGAGTCATTTCTATCGGGAAGGAGATCAATACTAAAGCGTAGCCGACCATCGCCGGGTTGAACGGGTTTTGTCCCAAGCCCCCGTACAAGTGTTTGGCGATGACTATCGCCACAAACACTGCGCAGCCGGTAACCCACCAGGGGGCAAAGGGCGGCAGTGATAAGCCGAGCAATATCGCCGTTAACAGGGCACTGTTATCTTTGAGGAAAAACATTAGCGGGCGCTTGCGGGCTTTTAAGCAGGCGGCCTCGCAGGTCAGTGCTATTAGCGAGGCCAGCAGCACATTGATCAGGGTGCCCCAGCCGAAGAAAAAGGTCATGGCGATCAGACCGGGGATAGTCGCGATGATCACTAAGCGCATAATGTCGGCGGTCCGGGTGGGACGCTGTACATGTGGAGAGCTGATGTTAATTAATGCCATATTAGGAGCCCATTATCGTATCAATCGATGCCAGTGTTGCGTTGAGGCTGTCCAGCTGCTCGCTGGCAGCGCTGACGGCGCTGCGCCGTTGTTCGAGCTCTTTATCTGCCGGGTCATCTGGCCCGGACTCGGCCAGAGCCTTTTGTGCTTTAATCAGGGTCACTTTTGCCAGTGCCAGATCGCTGCGCAACTGTTTTAAATCAATGCCCATTTCTTTTGCCTTAGCTTGGGCCGCAGCATCGACTGCCTCTAGTTCTGCCAGAGCATCCCGATGCGCTTTGCTCAGCTGGTCGACAGTGGCTGATAACTGGTTATTTTCACTGCCAGAGGCGGCCAATTGTTGCTGTGCTTTTCCCAGTTTAGTGCGGGCTATGGCCACTTTTTGTTTCAGTGCTTTTTTGTCGATGCCTGGCTGCGCTGGCTGTTGCTGGATCATCGCAGCTGCAGGTTTATCAGGGTCAGTGCTGTTGCCCTGCGTCAGTGCCTGTTTGGCGGCATCCAGCTTAAGTTTTAGTTTATCAATGCCGACCCTCATCTTCGCGACTGCCGGACTCTGATCGGCCTCAGCCTTAAGCAGTGCAGCACCGGCCTTATCGGCCATCTTATTGATTTTTTCATAGTTATCTTGCAGCTGCTGCAGATCTGTTTCAGCCGATTCAGTGGGCTTGGCCTGGAGGTAGCTGGCTTCTGTGTCAGTTACCTTTTGGCTTAGCAAGTTGATTTGCTGTTGCAGTTGCTGCACTTGTTCAGTATCCGCAGATTCTAGCGGACTCAGTTTAGCTAATTGTGCCTGGGCTTGCTTAAGCTTAGTGCGCGCCACCGCGGCCGCTGTTTTCAATACTTTAAGATCCGGAGCGCTGTTGATGGCGGTGACAGCTGCTGATCCCTGAGTGCTGCTATCTGACTGTTGATAGGCTAGCTCAGCAGTGTTCAAGGTCTGCTTGAGCAGGTCCAGTTGCTGCTGCAGTTCGCTGCAATTGTCAGCTCCAGAGTGCTGCGCCGCGCTAAGTTTTGCCTCGGCGCGTTTAACTTTAGTGCGCGCCACTGCCACTGCGGTCTTAAGTTTTTTAGTCTCGACATCAGGCTTGGCGGCGCTGGCAGCAGGTTCCCCGGCAGCGCTCTGGTAGGCGCTATCGGCACTGGCTGCTTCCAGCTGCAGTTTGGCAATAGTATTCTGTAGAGATTCAATGCCCGGTTGGCTCTTTTCCTGCGCCGCTTTTAACGCCGTCAGGGCTTTGTTTAAACGGGTGTTGGCTATAGCGGCGGCGACTTTTAGTTTCTTGCTATCGATCGCTGGCTTGGCAGCAGGTGTAAAGTCGCTAACGGCTTGTTGTGCTTTTAGCAGGTTAGCGGTGGCGGTTTTAAACTGCAAATCTGCTGAATTGATATCGGCACTGTTGCCCTCGGTGCTGTTGGCTTGTGCCAGCTGCGCCTTGGCTGCCGTGACTTTCGCCTGGGCGGCAGGCACTGCTGCTGCTAGTTTATCCAGTTGTTGTTGCGGCTGTTGCAGTGATTTTTCCGCCAGCGCTTTTTTCTCGGCCTGCGCTTTGGCTGCCTGTTCGGCGCGGGCTTTACGCTTTGCCGCTTTCTCTTCTACAGCGCGCTGTTCCCGATGCTGCTTAGCCTCGAAGCGCTCGCGGGCTAAATCTGCCTTGCGTTTGTCTTGCTGTTGTTCGCGGATAGAGCTCTTTGCATGCCGGTAGTACTGCACTAGCGGTATATTACTGGGGCAGACAAAAGAGCAGGCACCACATTCTATGCAGTCGAATAAGTTGTGTTGCTCGGCTTTGTCGTATTCCTGGCTCTTGGCGAACCAGTGCAGCTGTTGCGGCAGTAGCTGCGCCGGACAGACTTGCTCACACAGACCGCAGCGAATGCAGGCCTGGGCGTCAGGTTGTTCGGGCATCTCGCCAGCGGTAGCGGCGATAATGCAGTTGCTGGTTTTAACCACAGGTATCTGCGAGTTGTCGATACTGTAGCCCATCATCGGTCCGCCCAATACCAATCGGGTGGTGCGCTGTGGGTTGTGTCCGGCTGCCTGGAGCAGAGTATCGAAAGGGGTACCTATCAGCGTTTCATAATTTTGCGCCTTGCTGACCCCGGCGCCAGTGACCGTGACTATGCGACTGATCAGTGACTCGCCATGTGCCACCGCGCGGTGAATCGCGTACACAGTACCGATGTTCTGACAGACGATGCCGACGTCAGCGGGAATGCCGCCATGGGGGACTTCGACATTGGTCAGCAATTGAATCAGTTGCTTCTCACCACCGGAGGGGTATTTGGTCGGCACTGTCACCACATCAATATTGTATTTACAATCTTGCAGGGCGATTTCCAGGGCGCGGATCGCTTTCGGTTTGTTGTCTTCAATGCCGATCAACACATGACTGGGCTTAATTAAGTGCTGCAGTATCTCGATACCGGCGATTATCTGCTCGGCGCGTTCGCGCATCAGTAAATCATCGGCGGTAATGTAGGGCTCACACTCGGCGGCGTTGATGATTAAGGTATTGATGATGTGATCATCACCCAAGTGCAGTTTAACTGCGGTGGGAAATCCCGCGCCACCCATGCCGGCGATGCCGCGATCGCGAATATAGTCAATTAACTGGTTTTGCGACAGAGCTTTATAGTCAGCTAAACCGCTGTGCTCTATCCACTGCTCCAGTCCGTCAGTCTCAATACTGATACAGAGTCCCGACATCCCCGATGGATGGGGTACCGGCTGATCAGCGATGGCAATAACGACACCGGATGAGGGGGCATGCACCGGAACACTGAGCTTGCCAGAGGCATCGGCAATCCGCTGCCCTTTTAATACTTTGTCACCGACACTGACACAAGCTTTAGCGGCGACACCTATGTGCTGTCGCAGTGGCACTTGTAGTATTTCCGGCACTGGAGCACTAACGATGGGCCGCTGCGCCGACTGATATTTGTTTTCAGGTGGATGGATGCCGCCGTGAAATGCAAAAACTTTAGCCATTAAAATTCTAGCTCCACGGCAAATCGTTTATCGGTGGCTATCAGTTGTCGCAGTGGTTCTTGCGGCACCTTAGTCAGCGGCGCACTCACGATAGGCCGCTGCGCCGACTGATATTTGTTTTCAGGTGGATGGATGCCGCCGTGAAATGCAAAGACTTTAGCCATTAAGAATCTAGCTCCACAACAGGGCGTTTATCGGTGGCGATCAGTTGTTTAGTAAAAGTAGTCTCAGGCGCCTGCCATTTCCAGCTGTTGATATTGACCGCCAGCGGCAGCATGTCGATACAGTCAACCGGGCAGGGGGCGACACACAAATCACAGCCGGTGCATTCATCAATGATTACTGTATGCATCTGTTTTGCCGCGCCTAAGATGGCGTCAACCGGGCAGGCAGTAATACACTTAGTGCAACCTATGCATTCATCTTCGCGAATATAGGCAACGGTTTTAACCGGATTTTCATCGTGGTCACCGTCCAGTTCCAGTATTTCAAGATCCAGTAAGTTGGCCAGTGCCTCAATGGTTGTCTGTCCACCTGGCGGGCATTTGTTAATCGCCTCGCCGTTGGCAATGCTCTCAGCGTAGGGCCGACAGCCGGGGTGGCCACATTGACCGCATTGGGTTTGCGGCAGCAATTCATCTATCTGCTCGACAATAGGATTGCCGGCGACGTGAAATTTGATCGAAGAGAAACCGAGAATTAGACCAAAAATAATGGCCAGGCCCAGCAGTACAGTAACGGCGATAATAATAGTACTCATAGCATGCCCCGTTATATCTGCACAAGGCCGGTGAAACCGAGGAATGCCAGTGACATCAAGCCGGCAGTCACCATGCCGATAGCCGCACCTTTAAAAGGCAGTGGCACATCCGCCACCGCGATGCGCTCGCGAATGGCCGAAAACAGAATCAGTGCCATGGAAAAGCCGACCGCGGCACCAAAACCAAAGACAATAGATTCCATGAAACTGTTGGCTTTTTTGATATTCAGTAAGGCAACCCCGAGCACCGCACAGTTAGTGGTGATCAGTGGCAGGAAGATGCCCAGTACTTTATGCAACATCGGGCTGGTCTTGCGTACCACCATTTCTGTGAACTGTACCACTACCGCGATCACTAAAATAAAGGCGATAGTTTTCATATAACCGAGCGAGAAGGGGACCAACAGATATTGGTGGACTAAGTAGCTGCAAACTGAGGAGATTGTCAGTACAAAAGTGGTGGCCAGGGACATGCCCATGGCTGTTTCTAGTTTGTTGGACACACCCATGAAAGGGCACAATCCCAAAAATTGTACTAAAACAAAATTATTAACTAAAACAGTACTAACCAGTATTAGTAAAAAGTCGCTCATTTACGGCCGTTTCCAGTTAGCTATCTGTCACATAGCCTATTATCATTTATCTCGGCCGGTATTTTACATCAGTCGCGCGATAAACACAGCAGTTGATGTGGTTTTGCTTGCACCGAGACAATATTATTCGCATCTATAATTAGTTTATGCCGCAGCTGGACACAATGTCGGCGTTTTGGCTGCATAGCGGGTTGCCTTGTGCCTGTGCAGCTAATGTTAAGTAATGCTTATCACCTGAGCAATAAGCATTACCGGTGGGTTTAAATGATACCTTTATCTTGAATCGCGCTGAACAATTCATCGATAAGCGCACTGTTAACGACTTTACCGCTCAGATCAAAGTGTTGTTCAGGGGCTAAGTTATCGCTATGGATAGCCAGCACCAGCAGGCCATTGGCTAGCAGTAGCTGGGCGCTGGCAGCATCGCTAAATTCTGTTGTCGAATCGCTGAGCACAGCTACGGCGCGTCCGCTATCAATCAACTTCTTTTCCAGACTAAACAGAACCTGCAGCATGCTCTCCTGGCCGTCGGTACTAAAGCTGAGCAGTGCCGGGCGCTGACCGAAGCGGCTGGCTTTTTGCTCAGCGCTGTACTGTGAGTCAGTAAAAAGTTGTTGTTGCTGATCATTGCTGGCAACTTGTTCTATCATGCCAGCCCCGACAGTGGCATTGCTAAATCTGTCGATAATAATAAACGAGCCAGTGCCGGGAAGCTGCGAGTAGATATCGCCAATAACCGGGCGTTCCAGCTGGATATCACAGAGCGCAATTTCATTCAGCGCCAAATTGTGAGCAGGCTGTTTGGCCAGTGTATTCACGTCTATTTTGTGTTGGATATTGACCACTGACCCGGCGACACGTCCGGCCAGTAGCTTGATGTCGTAAGTGCTGCCGATATTCAGTGGCTGCTCGGACATCCACACCAGTGTGGCAGTGAGTTTATCGCTGGTTTGAATCTGGTCCCTATAGTGAGTGATAGTATCGCCGCGCGATATGTCTATTTCATCTTCCAGGGTCAGGGTAACTGACATTGGCGGATAGGCCTCTTGCAGTTCGCCATCGTAAGTAATGATAGAAGCGACTTTTGAGCGCTTGCCCGAGGGCAGTACCCGGATCTCATCGCCCACTTTAACCACCCCGGAGGTCAGGGTGCCACAGTAGCCGCGAAAATTTAGGTTAGGACGGTTAACGTATTGCACTGGAAAGCGCAAGTGTTCAAGCTGCACGCCAGTGTTCAGCTGGATGTTCTCCAGTGTCGTTAACAGCGGCTCGCCTTGATACCAGTCCATCTGCGTCGAAGGGTTGACGATGTTGTCGCCTTTAAGTGCTGAGATAGGCATGAACTGCAGATCCTGTTGTCCCAGTTCGGCGGCAAACTCCAGGTAATCCGCTTTGATCTGTTCAAAGCGCTGTTGGTCATAGTCAACCAGGTCCATTTTGTTAATGGCCACTATGGTATGTTTTATGCCCAGTTTAGCGGTGATAAAACTGTGGCGCTTGGTCTGTACTTGCACGCCGTGGCGGGCGTCGATCAGGATAATGGCTAAATCACAGCTGGAGGCACCGGTAGCCATGTTGCGCGTGTATTGCTCGTGCCCCGGGGTGTCGGCGATAATGAACTTACGCTTTTCGGTGGAAAAGTAGCGATAAGCCACATCGATAGTAATACCCTGCTCGCGCTCAGCTTGCAGGCCATCAACCAGTAACGCCAGATCCAGTTCTTCACCGGCATTGCCGATCCGGGCACTGTCTTTTTTGATCGCGGCCAGTTGATCTTCATAAATCATTTTTGAATCGTGCAGCAGCCGGCCAATTAAGGTGGATTTTCCGTCGTCGACGCTACCGCAAGTTAAAAAGCGCAGTAACTGCTTGTCTTCATGTTTCTGTAAATAACGTTCGATGTCTTGACTGATTAATTCTGACTGATGGCTCATAGCTGTTCTCTGTATTTCTGATACACAAATACTGCACCCAGTAGTAAACATAAGTGCAATAACAGTGTGGTCACCCCGCCTGATTCAGGCCGGGTAGGTTAATTCGGTTACATGTGGCGCTGTGGATGGCGGCTAGAAATAGCCTTCCATCTTCTTCTGTTCCATAGAGCCCGATTCGTCGTGATCGATGGCGCGCCCCTGTCGCTCTGACGTTTTTGTCAGCAGCATTTCCTGAATGATCTGTGGCAATGTATCGGCCTCTGATTCAACGGCGCCGGTCAGTGGGTAACAGCCTAATGTTCTGAATCTGATGTTCTTAATCTCTGGCACTTCGCCCTCTTTGAGCGGTAGTCGATCATCATCGACCATGATGGTCATGCCGTCGCGCTCCACAACTGGACGCGGTGCGGATAAATACAAGGGCACAATCGGGATGCTCTCGAGGTAGATGTACTGCCAGATATCCAGCTCAGTCCAGTTAGAAAGGGGAAAGACCCGAATGCTCTCGTCCTTTTCTACTTTGGTATTAAAAATGTTCCACAGCTCCGGGCGCTGGTTTTTTGGATCCCAGCGATGATTCGGATCGCGGAATGAAAAAATTCGCTCTTTGGCCCGGGACTTTTCCTCATCGCGGCGGGCGCCACCAAAGGCGGCGTCAAACTTATACTTGTTCAGGGCTTGTTTCAGGCCCTGAGTTTTCATGATGTCGGTATGTTTGCTGGAGCCGTGCACAAAGGGATTGATGTCCATGTCGACACCGTCCTGGTTGATATGCACCAGTAAGTCCATGCCCGCCTCTTTGGCCATCTTGTCGCGAAACTCAATCATCTCTTTGAATTTCCAGGTGGTGTCTACGTGCAGTAGCGGAAACGGCGGACTGGCGGGAAAAAATGCCTTGCGGGCTAAGTGCAGCATCACCGCGGAGTCTTTACCGACTGAATAGAGCATCACTGGATTGTTAAACTCAGCGGCGACTTCGCGGAAAATCTGAATGCTCTCGGCTTCCAGTTGCTTTAAGTGGGTGAGTCTTCTCGATGATACGGCCATGATAATCCCTGTGCTGCAGTAGTGTTGATCTAAAGTGTGGTCCGGCGAATTAACAGATTCTTAACTCGACCTTAAAAGTTGCGGGGATTATGGCAAACTATCGATACAAACAAAAAGAATAAAAAGAGATTTTAATATAACTAAAAGTAATTAAAACTAATTGGAGGCTATAATATAGAGTCAGCGCCTTCTTATTTCCTAATGGAATAAGAAAAGTTTAAATTGATCTTTTGAGTTATAAAGAAACTACTTTACACTCGCTGGATTGATTAAATTGAAGTAGTCGTTATGGAATTGTATTACAGCTTGGCCGGCTTTGTAGTGGGCTTGTTAGTTGGCTTGACGGGTATTGGCGGGGGCGCATTGATGACCCCGGTGCTGATCGTTGTTTTTGGCATACCGGTGATTACGGCGGTCAGTACTGACTTACTGTACGCGGCGATTACTAAATGTGGTGGGGTGGTTAATTATTACCGCCAGAGAATGATCAACTGGAAAGTGGTAGTGCTGATGCTCAGCGGCAGCTTACCGGGTAGTTGGATCACCCTTAACTATCTGTCTGAATTGGACAACATTAGTGATATAGAATCGCTGATCAATACCGTGTTGGGTATCTCGCTGATACTGACCTCAGTCGCAGTGTTTGTGCGCTCTAAAATTCAACGCCTCAGTAGCGAGCTGGCAACTGCCGGTAAGTATCTGTGGCTGGGCAAGTTCAGGCCGTCAATTACCGTCGTCACTGGCTTGGGGCTGGGCGTATTAGTCAGTTTGTCCTCGGTGGGGGCGGGCGCTTTAGGTACGGCACTGTTAATTTGCTGTTACCCGCGGATGAAAATGCCGGAAATAGTCGGCACTGATCTGCTACACGCAGTAATCCTGACCACAGTTGCAGGTGTAGGCCACTACAGCATGGGCAGCGTCGATTTAAGTTTGCTGCTGTATTTAATTATTGGATCACTGCCGGGTGTATTGATCGGCAGTTATTATGGAGTAAAGCTTTCCGCGAACATTATGCAACCTGTGATGGGCACAGTGCTGATGGTCATTGGTGGGCATTTTATTTTTTCGCTCTGAAACTCTCTCAGATGAGTGCACAGACAATTTTGAACCGAGTATAAAAGTAGTTAACTACTTGCATAAGAGATAGGCGATAGGCATGTATTTATATAACAATGATGATCAGCAATTAGTTGAACAGCGGGTAGAGCAATACCGCGACCAAACCAATAGATTTTTAGCCGGAACTCTCCCTGAAGATGAGTTTCTGGCGCTGCGGCTGATGAATGGCTTGTACGTTCAACGCCAGGCTCCTATGCTCAGGGTCGCTATACCCTACGGTTTGATGTCGTCAAAACAGCTGCGTAAACTGTCGGATATCTCGCGTAAATATGATCGAAACTACGCCCACTTCACTACCCGTACAAACATTCAGTACAACTGGCCGAAGCTGGAAGAAGTGCCGGATATACTCGGGGAATTGGCAGAAGTGCAAATGCACGCCATTCAGACTTCCGGCAACTGTATCCGAAACACCACCACTGATCCCTATGCCGGTGTCTATAAAGGCGAAGTTGAAGATCCGCGTCCGTACTGCGAGATTATCCGTCAGTGGTCTACATTACACCCTGAATTTGCCTATCTGCCACGCAAGTTTAAGATCGCCGTCACGGGCGGCCCGGAAGACCGAGCGGCCTCTCAAGTGCACGATGTTGGCTTGCATTTAATTACTAACGCAGCCGGTGAGCTTGGGTTTGAAGTATTAGTAGGCGGGGGCTTAGGCCGTACTCCTATCATAGGTAAAGTGATTAAAGAGTTTCTGCCGGTAGAGCACTTGCGCTCCTACCTGGATGCGATCTTAAGGGTTTATAACTTAAACGGTCGCCGCGATAACAAATACAAAGCACGTATCAAGATTTTAGTCAAAGCGCTGGGCATTGAGAAATTTGCTGAGCTGGTGGAAGAAGAGTGGCTGGGCTTTACTAAAGCGTCTGATTTGCACTTAAGCGCCGCCGAAATTGAGAAGTTTAAGGGTTATTTCGCCGACCCTGACTACAGTGCAGAAGCTGCTGAGAATACTGATTTAACAGCCTACTTTGAGAAAAGTGCCGACTTTAAAGCCTGGTACGAGCGCAACACAGTGGAGCATAAAGTGGCGGGGTATCGCATTGCGGTGATCTCACTGAAGCCGCATCTGCTGCCCCCGGGAGATGTCACTGACTTGCAGATGGATTTGTTGGCAGATCTGGCCGATCAGTATAGCTTCGGAGAAATTCGCTCTACCCACGACCAGAATTTAGTACTGACAGACGTGCAAATCCAGCAGCTGTACCCGTTGTGGCAAGCGCTGAGCGCGGCTAATTTAGCCAGAGCTAACATAGGCACGCTCACCGATATGATCTGCTGCCCGGGCTATGAGTTCTGTGCTTTGGCCAACGCCGAGACACTGCCGATCGCCGATCAGATTAACCGCAAGTTTGACGATTTAGACTACCTCTATGATCTGGGGGAGATTCAGCTGAATATGTCCGGTTGTATCAATGCCTGTGGTCACCACCACGTGGCCGATATCGGCATTTTAGGGGTAGATCGCAAAGGCGAAAACTACTACCAGTTCACCTTGGGCGGAAGCTCTAAAACGGATGCTTCACTGGGCAAGACTATCGGTAAAGCGGTAGCCGCGACTGAAGTCGCCACCACTGTTGAAAAAATCTTGCACGTATTTGTGCAGCACCGCACTGAAGATGAAACTTTCCGTGAGGTGATTAAAAGAATCGGGCTAGCGCCTTTTAAGGAGTATGTATATGCCACTTCTCATTAATGGTAGAGAAAGCGTCGATCCATGGGTTTCTCTGAATGCCGACTCCTATCAGCAGGATGCACGCTCTGAATTGCTTAGACTGAAATTAACTAAGGCGGCTATTTATCCGATTGCCATCTATTTAGAACACAGTGCTGAGTTACAAGCTAATTCACAAAAGATCGGCCTGTTAGTGACCGGCGACGATGATCTGAGTCAGATTGCCTCACTGTTACCGAATGTTTCACTGATAGCCATAGATTTTCCGGTACTGCGAGATGGTCGCGGCTTCAGTATTGCCCGCAATATCACCCGTCGCGGTTTTTCCGGTGAGGTTAGAGCTGTAGGTGATGTGAGCTATGATCGTCTGGATAATATGCACAGATCAGGTTTTAATGCCTATCAACTGGATGATCAGCGCTACGGCCCACAAACACTGAAGGCCTTTAGCGAAATTAGCGTTAACTATCAGCCGACCCACCCACGTTAATTGGAACTAACTATGCAAATTAATACCGAACTACTCAACAGCCAGGTACAGGGCCAGACTCCAGAACAGATTATTCAGTGGGCGTTAGAGAATGCTGAAAACCCTATTCTAACCACCAACTTTCGCCCCTACGAAGTGGCGATACTGCACATGGCGGTGATAATCAAGCCGGACCTTAAGATTCTGTGGATCGACTCGGGCTACAACACCTCGGCGACTTACCGCTACGCACAAGCGCTAATCGAGCAGTTGGATCTGAACATGCAGGTATACACCCCAGTGCAAACCACTGCCTTTCGCAATGTGCAAATGGGCGGCATACCGGAAGTCGGCGAGCCACTGCACGACGAGTTTACCGAGCAAGTGAAGTTGGAACCTTTCAGGCGCGCCCTGACTGAGATCAAGCCGGATTATTGGCTAAACGCCATCCGCAAAGAACAGACCGAGTTTCGCAACACCCTGGAAGTTATCTCCGCCAGCAAAGACGGCATCATCAAAGTCGCACCGCTCTACCACAGCAGCGAAGAGCAACTGGACCAGTACCTGTTGGAACACGGCCTGACTAATGAGTTCGCCTACTTTGATCCAACGAAGGCGTTAGATAACCGCGAATGCGGACTGCACACGACGATATAAAATAGAGTAGTGAGTCGCGAGTAGCGAGTCGTAAGTTAAGGTCACGCCAAGTTTGGGTTGGCTTTTACTCGCTACTCGCGACTCGCTACTTACGACTCATTACTACGCTACTAGCTACTGATTTCTGCTCTTTTCTTGTTCCTCGCTACTTGCGACTCGCTACTTACCACTTTCTATAAAAAAACAGGTCGTTTTTTTTTTTTTGAATGCCATAATGGCTGAGCTTTTTAACTGCAGACTGTGGAAACTCTATGGATTATTTACCGCTCTTCTTTAAGCTTGAAAACCGTAACGCATTGTTGGTAGGCGGTGGTCAGGTGGCACTTCGTAAAGCTCGATTGTTAGTACGTACCAAGGCGCTCGTTACTGTTATCAGCCGAGAAATAGATCCGCAGTTGCAACAGTTGTTAGATGACAATAATGGCACGGCTATTATTGGTGAATATTCAAATGCGCTACTCGATGGCATGTTGTTAGTGACAGCAGCCACCGATGATGAGCAACTTAATACCCAGGTTTATCAAGACGCACTGGCGCGCAATATTCCGGTGAATGTGGTCGATAATCCTAAACTTTGTACTTTTGTCTTTCCCGCTATAGTCGACCGATCACCGATAGTGATTGCCATCTCCTCCGGTGGTCAGGCGCCTGTGCTGGTACGGGTGTTAAGGGCCAAGTTAGAGACACTGATCCCCAATGGTTACAGTAAATTGGCAATCTTGGCTGGGCAGTTCAGGGCTCAGGTAAAAAAGAAATTTAAAACCATCAATCAGCGGCGTAATTTCTGGGAGAGTATCTTGCAGGGGCAAGTGGCTGAAACTATGCTGGCCGGGCGCGAGAGCCAGGCCTATAGCATGATGCGCAGCAAGCTGGAAAATGCCGATACTGAATTACCCGCCGGGGAAGTGTACTTAGTTGGAGCGGGCCCGGGCGATCCGGAATTACTGACCTTTAAAGCACTGCGGCTGATGCAGCAGGCCGATGTGGTGATGTACGATGCTTTGGTTTCCAAAGAAGTGATGGAGCTGTGTCGGCGCGATGCCGAGTTAATTTTTGTCGGTAAGAACCGCGATAATCATTCTGTGCCGCAGCAGAACATTAACCAGATGTTGATCGACCAGGCGAAAAAAGGCCGCCGGGTAGTGCGTTTAAAAGGTGGCGATCCCTTTATCTTTGGCCGCGGTGGTGAAGAACTGCAGAGCTTAAAAGAGCATGGCATCCCGTTTCAGGTAGTGCCGGGCATTACCGCCGCCAGTGCCTGTTCAACCTATGCCGGTATTCCACTGACCCACAGAGATTATTCGCAGAGCGTTACTTTTGTCACCGGTCAGCAAAAAAACCGCAGTAGCGAGTTAGATTACAGCCAGCTGGCCAGAGGCGAGCACACCGTCGTTTTTTATATGGGACTGCACAACCTGGAAAACATCTGCACTAAGCTAATCGCCGCCGGACAAGCTGCAGATACCCCTGCGGCGATCGTCTCGCGTGGTACTGCTATCGATCAAAAAGTGCTGGTCGGCACATTGGATACACTCGTAGCACTGCATGCCCAGACCCCGTTGGCTGCACCGGCGCTGATCATTGTCGGCAAAGTGGTATTACTGCAAGATCAGCTAAAGTGGTTTGGTGAAAATGATCTGCCGGAAATCTCCTCGATTTGAGCAGCAGCACAGTATCCAGCCCTAAAAAATCCTCGCCAGCAGACAAACCCGCGGCTAAGGCACAATCTAAGTCCAAGCCCAAGTCGCAATGGTTTGTCTACCTGGCCCGCTGCGCCGACAGCTCCCTGTACGCCGGCGTGACCACCGACTGCCAGCGCCGCGAGCGCGAACACAACGGCCAGGGCAAAGCCGGCGCCCGCTACACCAAAACCCGCCGACCGGTACAAATAGTCTGGTCTGAACCCCACCCCGACCGATCCAGCGCCTGCAAACGCGAGGCGGCGATAAAAAAGATATCCCGTAGGGATAAGCTGGGGCTTATCCGCGGGAGTAGTGAGTATCGAGTCGCGAGTAGCGAGTTACGTGACAAAGTCGCGAGTAATGAGTCGTAAGTAGCGAGTAAAGTTCCAGCCAAAATGGGGCTTAGCTTTAAAGTTCGGCTTGTCTTCGGGCCTTGTTTTTTTGTTTGGTTTTTAACTCACGACTCGCTACTCGCTACTGAGTTGCGAATAAAAAGAAGTATCGAGTAGCGAGTTAAGTTCCAGCCAAGATTGGACTTGAATTTAAAATTTGGTATGTCTTTTGACCTTGTTTTTTTGTTTGGTTTTTAACTTACGACTTACGACTCGCTACTTACGACTAATTTTACTAGCATGTCGGGAAATATTTACTATTATCATGGTAGGTAGTACTGCGCGACACCCTTGTGACTGTCCCGCACCGTAAAATTCGGTATTTTACCCTTAGGGATGTTATGCTTGCGTCTGAAATTGGTTGAAAAACAATCAGATCGAAAGCTTTATAAAAAGCCCTAGGTAACTGATAAATTCACTAAATATATCGATTAAGTTGTTGATAGTAATGGCTTAAATAGTATGTATTAATACTACATATTCTCTTCTTTAGCCGCAAAATGGACGCTTTTATAGACATTTGCGGCAGTAAAATGTAGTATTACTACAACTTTAATTGCATAGTTTTAATAAAGCCAGTCGAGCTTAGTTCAGAATTTGTAGCTACTTTAATTGCTTCCCGGTGAAGCCGTGAAAATAAGTGGCAAGGCACAGCATCTGAATTTCCTTCGAAGGGCTTTTTTTATGTTAAAAATGGGATGATTGCTCGATGAGTGTAGATAGCGATATGCAAAACGATTTAATTAACGATGTCGATCCAATAGAAACAGGTGAGTGGTTAGAAGCCCTCGAAGCTGTTGCCAATAACAGTGGCGACAAGCGCGCCGAATATATTCTTAGTCAGTTGGGCCGCAGAGCTCAGGAAATAGGGGTAGGCACTAGTTTTGCTTTAACTACACCTTATCGCAACACTATAGCGCCGGTTAATGAAGCACGTATGCCCGGTGATTTATTTGTAGAGCGTCGTATCAGATCATTCATCCGCTGGAATGCGATGGCCATGGTGATGCGCGCTAACGACAACGATGATGGACTGGGCGGACATATCTCTAGTTTCTCCTCATCGGCAACCTTATATGACGTAGGTTTTAACTACTTCTTCCGCGGTAATGATAATGCCAATGGTCAAAATGCCGACATGGTGTTCTTCCAGGGGCATATCTCACCGGGTATCTATGCACGTGCCTATCTGGAAGGGCGTTTAACCGAAGACCAGCTGGATAACTTCCGCCGTGAAGTAGACGGTAAGGGCTTACCTTCTTACCCACACCCTTGGTTGATGCCGGACTTCTGGCAGTTCCCAACCGTATCTATGGGCTTGGGCCCGATTCAGGCGATTTACCAGGCGCACATCATGCGCTATTTGTCGGCCCGTGAAATGATTGATCGCGGCGACAGAAAGGTCTGGGCGTTCTTAGGTGATGGCGAGTGTGATGAGCCAGAATCGCTAGGTGCTATCTCGCTGGCAGGTACCGAAAAACTAGAGAACCTAGTTTTTGTTATCAACTGTAACTTGCAGCGTTTAGACGGTCCGGTACGCGGTAACGGCAAGATTGTTCAAGAATTAGAAGGCGCCTTTCGCGGTGCTGGCTGGAATGTTATCAAGTGTCTGTGGGGCCGTCACTGGGATCCACTGTTCGCTAAAGATAAACACGGTCTGCTGCAAAAGCGTATGGATGAAGTCTGTGATGGCGAGTTGCAAAACTACAAAGCCAACGGCGGCGCTTACACCCGTGAGCATTTCTTCGGCAAGTATCCTGAACTGTTAGAAATGGTTAAGGACATGAGCGATGACGAGATCATGAGACTTAACCGTGGTGGTCACGATCCTTACAAAGTATACGCCGCTTACGAGAGTGCTAGGACCCACACCGGACAACCTACGGTTATTCTGGCGCAGACGGTTAAAGGCTACGGTACCGGCAAATCCGGTCTGGCTAAAAACGATACCCACTCAATGAAAAAAGTGGCGATGGATGATCTTAAAGATTTCCGCGATCGCTTTAACATCCCCTTAGCTGATGACCAGCTAAAAGGCATGCCTTACTATCGCCCATCTCCGGATTCACCAGAGATGCGCTACATGATGGACAGGCGTAAATCTCTGGGCGGCTCTTACCCGATTCGCGCCACTGATTTTACTAGATTAGAAACCCCGCCACTGGAAGATTTTTCCAGTAGTCTCAAGGGCAGCGGCAAGCGTAATATGTCGAGCCAGATGGGTTTCAACCGTATCTTAAATACCTTGCTGAAAGACAAAAATCTGGGCAAGCGCATAGTACCAATCATCCCCGATGAAGCTCGTACTTTTGGTATGGAAGGCATGTTCCGCCAGCTGGGTATTTACTCATCTGCCGGTCAGCGCTACACCCCACATGACTCCGACCAGATCATGTATTACAAAGAGTCGAAGAAAGGCCAGATTTTAGAAGAGGGCATCAACGAAGCGGGTGCTATGTCGGCCTGGATGGCTTGTGCCACTTCTTATGTCAACAACGACTGCCCGATGCTGCCGTTTTACATCTTCTACTCGATGTTCGGTTTCCAGCGGGTCATGGACCTTATCTGGGCAGCTGGCGATATGCAGGCGCGCGGTTTCTTAATCGGTGCTACTGCCGGTAGAACCACCCTCAACGGTGAAGGTTTACAGCATCAGGATGGGCACTCGCACTTGATGGCGCAGATGGTTCCCAACTGTATCTCCTACGATCCGACCTACGGCTACGAGCTGGCGGTGATTATTCAGGACGGTACTCGTCGTATGTATAAGGAAGGTGAAAACCGTTTCTACTACATCACGACCATGAACGAGAACTACAGCCATCCGGATATGCCAATCGGCGTTGAAGAGGGCATCATCAAAGGCATGTACTTACTGGATGAAGGTAAGGCCAGCGAGCTGAAAGTGAAACTGATCGGTTGCGGTACTATCTTAAACGAAGTACGCGCCGCGGCGGATATCTTACGTGCCGAGTACAATGTTGAATCCGATGTCTGGAGTACCACTTCTATCAACGAGTTGCGCCGCGAAGCGCAAGCGGTTGAACGCTGGAACTTTTTACACCCAGAAGATACCCAACGCACGGCGTATGTGACTGAATGTTTAGCAGGTGTTGAGCCGGTTATTGCCGCGACCGATTACATGCGTATGTTCCCGGATCAGCTGCGTGAATACATTCCACAGCGTTACAAAGTATTAGGTACCGACGGTTTCGGTCGCTCTGATACCCGTGAAAAGCTGCGTGAGTTCTTCGAAGTTAACCGTTATTACATCGTTATCTCGGCACTGCGCGCGCTACAGGAAGAAGGCAAGTTTAAAGGCGCTGACGTTGTTAAGGCTATGCACAAGTTTAATATCGATCCAGAAAAAGTTGCTCCCTGGACGGTGTAATAGCCACCTGTAATTACCGGCAGGGTTTGTACCACGAACCCTGCCGATTAATGAAAGAAATGAGGAAATAAGTAGTGACTACAATCACAATTTCAGTTCCAGATTTAAGCGGCGCAGCCGATGTCGACGTTATTGAAGTATTGGTAAAAGCGGGTGATGTGATCGCGGAAGGCGATAGCATCATCTCTGTGGAAACCGACAAAGCGGCGATGGAAGTACCGGCACCACAAGGCGGTACTGTCGTCGAAATCATCATGCAAGAAGGCGCCGTGTGTAATGAAGGCGATGCCATCTTAACGCTGAGCACCGCAGCGACAGCCCCGGCAGAAGTAACAGCTGAGCCCGAACAAGCAGCTGTTGCAGCGGCGCCACAAGCAGCTCCTGTGGCAGCAGCATCTGTTGCAGCTAGCGGCGCTATTGAAGAGATTAAAGTACCCGATTTAAGCGGTGCAGCCGATGTTGATGTTATCGAAGTGATGGTCGCAGTGGGCGATACAGTCGCTGAAGGCGATAGCTTAATCTCAGTTGAAACCGACAAAGCGGCGATGGAAGTACCATCCCCTAAAGCCGGTGTAGTAACAGCCATTGCCATGCAAGAAGGCAGCGTCTGCAACGTTGGCGATGTAATTCTAAGCCTGCAAGTTGCCGGCGAAGCGACAGCACCAGTAGCAGCTGCAGTAGTTGCAGCCCCTGTGGCAGCAACGCCTGCTCCAGCACCAGTTGCAGCGCCAGCCGTTAGCGGTGGCAAAGAAGAGATTAAAGTTCCGGATCTCAGTGGCGCCACTGACGTAGACGTTATCGAAGTGATGGTTGCCTTGGGCGATACTGTCGCTGAAGGCGACAGCCTGATCTCGGTTGAAACCGACAAAGCGGCGATGGAAGTACCTTCACCTAAAGCCGGTGTAGTGACAGCCATCGCTATGCAAGAAGGTGTTACCTGCAACGAGGGCGATGTAATACTGACCCTTGAAGTAGTAGGTTCAGCACCCGCACCAGTAGCTCCTGTGGCGGCGCCAGTACCTGCTCCCGCAGCAAGTACTGCTTCAGCTCCAGTAGCGGCGGCCAGTGCGCCTGCAGCAGTTGATCTGGCGAAGAAAAACCAGTCAACCTTGTATGCTGGCCCGGCGGTGCGTATTTTAGCCCGTGAATTTGGTGTCGATCTGACTTTAGTTAAAGGCACCGGCAACCGAGGCCGTATCTTAAAAGAAGATATGCAGGCTTGGGTTAAAGCGGCGCTTAAGAAAACGGCAAGCCCTGCAGCAAGTAAAGGCACTGTTGCTTCTGGATCAGGTATTCCGCAGGTACCGGAAATCGATTTCAGCCAGTTTGGTGAAATTGAACTGCAGAAACTCAGCAAGATCGCCAGACTGACCCGCGATAACATGTCGCGCGCCTGGTTGAACGTGCCACATGTAACCCAGTTTGATGAAGCAGACATTACCGATCTGGAAGCATTCCGCAAGGATATGAAAGAGGAAGCGGCTAAGTCAGGTGTTAGATTAACGCCAATGCCTTTCATCATTAAAGCAGTGGCAAAAGCGTTGGCGGTACACCCACGCTTTAACGCATCGCTACACGCTGATGGTCAGCACTTAGTGCTAAAGAAATACATCAACATAGGTTTTGCCGTAGATACCCCACACGGCCTGATGGTACCCGTAATCAAAGATGCCGATAAAAAGAGCATCTACGAACTGGCCAACGAAGCCGTTGAACTGGCGGGCAAAGCCAAAGATCGCAAACTTAAGCCAAACGAGATGCAGGGAGCCTGCTTTACTATCTCCAGCTTAGGCGGCATCGGCGGCACCGGTTTCACCCCGATAGTGAACACCCCAGAAGTCGCTATCTTAGGTATCTCAAAAGCGGACATCAAACCCCGCTGGAACGGTAAAGAGTTTGAGCCTCGCAAGATGCTCCCTCTATGCCTTTCCTACGATCACCGCGCCATCAACGGCGGCGACGGCGGACGGTTTATGACGTATCTGAATGCAGTGCTTAGTGATATACGCAAACTGGTACTCTAGCGGACGGTTGATCTGGATTGATAAAGAGCGCCTTGGGCGCTCTTTTTTTTTGCGCTCATGAAATTGAAAAAGTAGTGAGTAGTGAGTAGCGAGTTAAAAGACAAAAAAAGTAGTGGGGCGTGAGATAAAACATAGGCTTGGGCTAGATCAAGCTAAGTGTATTTATATAAAACAGATTGTATTGTGGCAATGAACGGTCCTTCCGCTCAAGGTATTTTAAGTTTTTTTGTTGATTGTAGATATTCAACTTCTTTGCCAAAACTTTTATTAATCCAGCCTTACGCATAAATTGAATTTTATCCCTCGTATCTTTTGGTATAAAGTTCCAAATAAATTTAATTATACATATTACGAAGGAAAACTAGTCGCAGCTCCTCCTTCCTCCAAGTTTATACGATCCAAGTCTACGACTTTGCTGGTAGGTGAATTGAGTGGCTGAAAGTGCATTTTGGGTACTAAACTCATACAATCTTTAAGTCTATTTTCTTCTAGAAGCTGAACAGTATTCAGCTAAGCAAGCGTTTGGTGGTAGTTTGTTGGATGCGTTACTGATGACATTCTAACAACTATGTTTCTAAGTGATTCCATCAAAGAGTTTTCAAATCAATGCACGAAAAACTTATAGCCAGACCCGCGAATACAGCGAAACCTTAGGGGAAGCGGTATTTTAAATAATATAAAACTAATGATGGGAACCTCAATGATGTTGTTGATTAGTTGGAAGTTTATATCAATCGAAATAAAGCTCATTTATGATTGATATATGATTGATTTATGTACACTGGATGTTTATGTTGTAATTAGAAAAATGCAGAATTGAGTTGCCTGTACATTTGACAGGTCATATCACTGGTCAGTCCTACGAGTAAAATTAATAGTAGGCAAACGCATTTAATATAAAAATAAAGTAAAGTTTGAAGGGATAAGCAAATGAGAATAAAAAGGATAAGTATTTTTATAGCTTGTGTACTGTATTTTATAACAGGTTGTGCAACCCTTTCAGAATATACAATTGCAGCAAGAGCTGGAGATGCGCCAGCCGTATCTGAATTTTTAATAAAGGGTCAGCTGGTGGATGAAAAAGATAGCCTTAACAATACGGCGCTCTATTGGGCTGCCAGTATGGGACATGAAAAGGTCATTTCACTGCTGCTAGATGCCGGTGCCAATATCAATAAGACAAACGGACAAACCAAAGAAACAGCAATTGACGTTGCCGCTGAAAATGGCCATTTTGCTATCGTTAAAGAGCTACTTCAAGCAGGAGCCAAACCAGGTAACGCAATCGTTTATGCGGTCAAGCAGAATCAAATTGACACAGTAACCTATTTACTCGATTCTGGGGTTAATCCCAATCTGAAATTTCCTAATTCTGTCAGCTTGTTAACCTTAGCAGCAGGGCAAGAGTCCTCAGCGATGCTTCTGGTATTACTGAAAGCTGGGGCGCTGCCGAATGACAAAAATGGCCAATCCCCAGCCTTGATTCAGACACTATCAAAATCAGGCATCGAGGCATTACTAGCGGCAGGAGCAAATCCTGATACTCAAACGTCCTCAAACTTATCTCCCCTTTATGTGGCAATAACCAAACGTCAGCCTGAAATACTCAAGTTACTGTTGGCAGCTGGCGCAAAGGTAAATACGCTGAATGGCGCCAATAATGAGACGGCACTTCTTAAAGCGATTAAGGATCATAATCAGACTGCGGTTAAGCAATTATTGGCAGCGGGCGCAGACAGTAATATTGCAAATAAATACGGAGTAACACCACTGTTTAGAGCAATTAATGATCTGCCTATGGTTAAACTATTGCTTGCATCTGGGGCTGATATTCACGCCAAAGTCACCTCAAAGCAGAGGACCGCATTACACGAAGCAATTGCAAAGGGTAATATCGAAGTTATACGCTTATTACTTGCTGCGGGGGCAAAACCAAATGTTTATAGTCTCGCAGGTAAAACACCGCTACATCTTGCATCCCAGTATACGGTTGGTAATGCCTATATGGTTAAGTTGCTGGTAACAGCCGGCGCGAATGTTAACCTACAGGAGACCAGTGAAAATAAATATATACCATTGTATTTAGCGGCAAATAATGGAAATTATTCGCAAGTAGATCAACTATTGAAGTTGGGCGCTAATCCAAATGTAATGGCATATAATCAATTTCGTACCACGCCAGTCTTTCAGGCAGCCTGGAAAGGCCATTACCAAGTGGTAGAACGCTTACTAAAATCCGGCGCTAATCCCAATCTGAGAGACCCGGATTACTCTAGTGAATCATCGTTAGATATCGCCGACGCATTAGGTTTTGAACAGATCAAATCACTGATAGCTAACTATGGTGGGAAGAGTGCTTCCTCTGGGGATAGTGGCTCATTTGGCAAAATTTTTGCCAGCGTAGCAATCGGCGCGGTAATATCTGGATCGAATATTCCGGTTGAAGCCGGTATGGATATTGCAATAAATGCCGCTAACGATATATGGGTTGAAAATGGTAATGGCGATAATCTGACTAATCGATTTAAGGCTTTATCAGAAGGCGGTAATGCAATTAGCGATCCGGTGCTTCGCGAGTTATTTCAAACTCGATTAGAAATAAAAAATCAGCAACAGAATATCTTAAACGAACAAAAAAAAGTGCATGCCCAACAACAGCAGCAGCAACAGGAAATGGCCACAAAACAGGCCAAATATATTGAGGCACAAAGGAACGTACAGCAAACAAACCAGCTCGCATCAACTGCTAACCAGCAAAAAGCTGACATTAGTAGGCTCAGTTCGAATGCAACAAAGAAAAATAACAGATCAAAAATTGATCTTATAAGGGTAGAAGCAGTGGCCTACTGCTATCAGACTAACAGCAGAGGAGCTTGGGGCTGTGACGGACCTATCCAGCATTTGACCATTTCGGACCAACCTACGATTGGTGCCGCACTTAGTATGGTTGGTTGTGGTAATACTAAGCTCAATAGAAACCGAAAATTTTCATCACATAAACTGCGTAATCCAGAAAAATTCAAAAATGGTGTATTAGTCTACTGCGGACGCGGATTAGAACGTTATGATCGTGATATTGCCACCATTCATGCAATATCTAGTGTTGACAGAAAATCCAGAAATACCTACAAATGCGGAAAAAACACAGTAAAAACCTGCACGATCTTGCATCAACAGTCGAAGGGCTTGGTTAAAAACTTCAATGAGATCATTGTAGCTATTGCAGTCAATTAGGCCGATAGAGAATAGGATAGCGAGTATCGCTGGCCCTGGCATGGCACAAATCCAAAGGTTGTTATGAGATCGGTTTTTCCTTGCAATATATCAAACTGTTATAGTCAAAAGTATTTTATTGCCTAGGATAGCTTGCACTTACTTTATAGTAATCTATGGATGGAGAAATGCGACAACGTACTTTGGGAATAATTAGGCAACAATAATTTTTGCCTTCTAAAAAAATTATAAGTACTTGCTAAATTTCATCTAAAAGAGAGTCTCTTAGGCCAAAGCTTGACAATTAATTAAGAGTTTTACGTTAGCTAATTCTTGTTTTCTGTAGTGTGGATATGGTCTATGCGAATATTAATTTGATAATATGGTTAAAAATAAAAGATTTGTATCTTGATGGGAATATAGACAAAAAATGGAGAAAACAACAAAATCAGCGTGTTGTGCATTACTTTTAATTGCATTGTATGTCCTGTCATTACATTCGCAAGCGAAAACAAATTTTAGGCTGGCTCATTCGGACACTTTTTTTGATTACTCAATCTTTCTATTGGGTAAAGAAGGAAATAAAGTGCGCTGGAAATTTAAAACGTAATTAGTCGCAAGTAACGAGTCGTCAGTTAAAAGATAAAATATTTTAGAATTCTCATATTATTATAACTGCCATGATTTAAATGAGAGGTTTTGGAGGCGGTAAGGGGGGATACTCGCTTGGCTTATCGGGGGAGGTAATATGGGTGTTGGATTTGAAAAATTGCAAGTTTGGCGTCGTTCTTTGCAGTTATCCGTGGAGGTTTATAAATATTTTGCAAAAAATAATGACTACGGATTTAAAGATCAGATAACCCGTTCAAGTTTATCAATCCCTTCAAACATAGCCGAGGGAAATGACAGATCAACAAATAAAGATAACATCCATTTTCTATACTACTCAAAGGCTCATGCGCCGAGCTCAGAACCCAGATTTATATCGGCATGAAAATAAATTATATAGACACAGAAACTGGTAATAAATGGGTCCAGGAAGCCAAAGAACTATCCAGAATGCTACAAGGCCTAATAAATTCCTTAAAACCACCAAAAATAGTAGATAAGAAAACCTGATCCCCTAACATCCCCCTCGCTACTCGCTACTCGCTACTCGCTACTCGCTACTCGCTACTCGCTACTCGCTACTCGCTACTCGCTACTCGCTA
>JABSQZ010000016.1 GCA_013215505.1 Oceanospirillaceae bacterium | reverse complement strand
GGTGGTAGAGCTATCAGCCTGGACGAAAGATTTGAAGATTTTCTTTGTCTCTTCTCTGGTCATACCGATGCCGGTATCTTTTACATCGAATTGTAATATCACCTTGTCCTTCGATTGTTTCAGGCAGGAAGCTGATAATATGATTACTCCACTTTTTGTAAATTTGATCGCGTTACTTGCCAGGTTGGTCAAAATTTGTCCCAAACGTAAAGGATCTCCAATTAGATTCTTTGGCAGATTCCATGGGTGTGAGAGCAAAATCTCAATATCACCGTTATCCGTTTTTGACCGTAGTAAGTCACATTGATATCCAAGCACTTCATCTAGGGAAAATGGGGTATGTTCGAGGTTTAATTTACCCGCTTCAATTTTTGAAAAATCTAAGATATCATTGATAATACCCAGTAGATTGTGCGAAGAATCCTGGATTTTAGATATATAATCATATTGTTGTGGGGTTAACTCGGTCATTAATGCTAAATGACTAAATCCGATAACGGCATTCATTGGCGTACGAATTTCATGACTCATATTGGCCAGGAACATGGATTTTGCTTCTGTCGCATCTTCGGCATCTACTAACAGCTGATGTATTTCACTGTAAGAGTTATAGATTACTAAATTCATAACGTTGATAGATTCTACTACTTGATCGATTTCATCATAGCCAACGGTTCTTGAGTGACCTTTCAAGCTTATTGTTGCGTTTTTGATTTCATGAGGGTTAGATTGTTTCAAATAGGCTGAAATGGTACTTAATGGATTTGTTATCATGCTTTTAACTAAGAGTATAATAAACCCAGCTACTAAAAATGTCTTAATTCCATTTGAGATCAATATAGTAAGTACTTCATTTAGTAATTTTTGGTAAATGAAAAACAGATCAGACTGTATTCTTACATGTCCTAGTAGCCGTTCACTATTGTCTGAGAATCTGTGTTTTAGTTCTATTGTTTTTTCTACAACATGTTTATTTTTATACTCTCCTTCCTCCCATATTTTATCCTCCGCTGTTATGATTCGAATGCTACTAATATTTGTGATTTGCGCTATTCCACTTGTCTGATATTCTATTGATTCAGAGTCGAGTGACCACAAGGCCAATTCTAATGGTCTGATATAGGAGGATAAAACATCATACTGTACACTTTCAATACGTTCAATATCAGATAAATAGTCACTATATAACTGAATAAAAGTCGAGAAAAGAGTAACGACAGAACTAAATAAAACTATCTTTATGACCAGTTTTCTGTAAATAGTTTTTGTCACTTTATCGTTATTCAATTTCATCTTGATAACATCCAAGTTACTTTCTAACTAAATACATATTCAGTATTAATCTTACTTACCACTCATGAATTTCTGTCGACGTTCGTCGTTGATATTATATCAAATGGATATGAATTTATTTAATTCGTGGTTTATTAGAGTTTTATAGATTAACTTTTTTGGATAAATAGTTAATAGGACAATCTTCTAATTGTGATTAAAACTTCAAGTAAAACCCTACAACAGTTGAAAATTAAGAACATTATGATGAAGGAATAGTGTCGGGTGTTATATCCGTGAAGGGCATAGGGTCAGCCATTACCTTTGCGGCTGATGGCGAGCTTGACGGAGCAGTAAACTGTTAAAAACTCTATCCTTAAATGACTTTTTACAGTTAAAGAAAAGGGATACGCACGATCGAAATAATATTTACTGTTTGTCAATACTTATTTTCATCTGTAACTTGAGAAGCATTAGAGTCGACTTAATAGTGCGGTGGGTAATTCCCCCTAAAATTGATTGGGCTCAAAGGTAGAATTTTCTCGTACCGTTAGCGAAGGAAATTTACATGAAACATCACAAAACAGAATTTGCGCACTGCAATGACTCCCTCTGGTCAATCATTGCTTCTAGCCTCTGCCTGCTATGGGTCAGGTTTTGCCGTTACCCAGGCTAACTTCCAGGCGCTGAGTATAGGGCTAGCGATGACGACTGGCGGCCAACAGTGGTCATTGTTGGTTTATAGAAATAAGTCACGAGTGTCACTTTCAGCAATAATTTGATAACCAGAATTTTTCTTATTCATCTTTTCCAACCAATCAGGAAAACTACTAATGGTTAAGATCATTTATTGGTACTTCTGGAGTAAATTATCTTCGGTTTTTGACAAATATATTGCAAAAATTTTGGTAAGACAGATGAAAACAAAGTTAATTTCTCAACTAATATCTTCGTTACCTATTATCTGGTTTTTACTCATTCTATCAACAAATGCAAACAGTTCGGAAGATGACGTAGGTCTGTTTGTCATGGAGCAAGTTCCCTATGGCTTTGAAAACGAAGAGGGTAAAAAAACAGGGATTCTATTGGATGTATTGAATGAAATTCGTGACGTCAGTGGAATTGGCCTACCTGTTAAAATTCTGCCTCTTAAACGTTTATTGTTAACCTTACACAGGGATATGAAATCTTGCACATTAGTTATTGATTCACCGGTTATTATTGACAATTTTGACCTTGTTGAACCCATCGGTTATGAATTAACAGCCGGTATTTTACCTTTGGCTGGTGTTAAGCTTAATGATTACTCTGACCTTAAAGGAAAGCTCATAGCAGTTCCTTTAGGGATACAATTTGATGAGAAGTTTCACGCTGATAACTCATTAAATAAATTGAGCACCCAGCAGTACATAAATGCGATTAAAATGATGAAAGCCCGCTATGTGGACGCGGTTGCTGGGGCTATCCCAATACTTAAATATATCGCTTTGCAAGAGGGGCTACACGATCAGTTTTTTAATCGACCACTAATCCTTGTTGAGAAAAATATGTATCTAGTCTGTAGCTTTAACCTTACAACAGATGAACGAATAAAATTGCAACAAGCAGTGATTGGCCTAAGGTCAAGCGGGAAAACGCAACAAATTTTTGATAGCTATCTTAGCCTGCCAAATAAATAAATAAATATATATATTGACCAGGTTATTCACACGGGCTGATTTATTCGCTAATTTAACCAGCCTTACTTCCAGGCGCTGAGTCTTCGTTTAGCGATGATGACTATCGGCAAAAAGTTGCCTTTTCTTTTAATGAAACAGAAGACAACTACTCAACTTTATTTCACTACCTCTTCCGACTCTGAAACCTTTCAACCCGATATACATAAGACTATTTCTTAGTTTAGTTAAAATACCCCACTATCGAGAATGATCCAGCTTAATTCCTATTCTGCTAAATCTCACCTCCTATATGATATTTCCTTTAAGGTCTTACTCGTTTACCTTTTGGGAAATATAGCATGAGAAAAACATCAATTCTCTGGCAGTTGTTCTCACTGCTCTTTTTTTCGGTATCCACTAATAACCTCTATAGTGCAGAGTTAAATTTCGTGACTCCGAATTCAGCCCCGTTCCAATACAAGACAGAACAAGGGATGCGCGGCCCTTTCATCAGTATCATCAAAAAAGTTTGTGATGAGATGCAAATTTCATGCAGTATTGATCATATCGATAGCTGGAATAGAGCCAAACATATGGTAAGAAATGGCGGCTCGTTTAAGCAGAAGAAAGTCAATGGTGTTTCGACATTGGCCTGGAGTAAAGAACGTACTGGCTGGCTCTATTATTCGCCTCCCATTATTCAAACTGGCTATGGTTTTTTTATTAGAGATAATGATGTACGCCAACCAAACTCAATTTTGGATTTGCAAGGGTATATAATTTCTGTTCATGGCCCGTCAAAAAGCTCTCGAAATCTTGAGCATATAAAGAATACAATCAAAGAGTTAACTATCGACATGAGTCCCGACCAGGAAGCTGGGTTACAAAAGCTATCTCTGGGCAGAGTAGATTCTGTCTATCTAAATAAGGATATTGGTATCTTTTTAATAAAATCTTTAGGGCTTGGCAACGTTAGCTACGCTTTTGATCATCAAGCGGTTACTTATTTCATTGCCTTCTCGAAGGTTTCTACTGACAAAAAAATTGTCGACCGCTTTAACGCGGCATACAGAAAACTGTATGAAGGCGGCATTATTCAAATATTAATTGGCAAAGACTTTAGGGTGGCAGAATTATACTAAGCCAGCGGCTATCTGTTCCCTCAGTACATCCACTCGCTATCAATATATAGTAGGGTAACCATGGCCGGAAATCTTTACTTAGGCCTACTTCATGCACATCAAAAGTAAGTTCTATTAGATGTCGATCCCATGTTTCAACAGGTAGCCCATCAGTTTGGACTGCCAATTTAATGCCACTAAAAGCCAGGTCCTACCGTTAGCAACGGCTGCTTAGATGGCGTTGAATCTGCGGTTGGCAATCGACGGTATTGGCCAATGGACTAAACCGCTATCGCGGTAATGCTGCCAATTTGTTACATCCTCATATTACCCAAGCTTATTTGTAATCTCTTATCCTAGAACAGGGGCAATTTGCCTCGTCTGAGATAGGAGTAAATCGCATGAACATTCAGGCACAGCCTATAAGTCCACTTCGCCAGCGCATGATCGAAGATATGACTATGCGTAAACTTGCAGCAGAAACGCAACGCGCCTACATTTGCGCAGTCCTTAAACTCGCCCGCTTCCTAAAGCATTCTCCCGCCACAGCTACAGCAGAAGAGCTTCGTCTTTTCCAGCTACAGCTTGTCGCCCAAGGCGTTTCCGCTATCACTATTAATACCACTCTCATTGGCTTAAGGTTTCTGTTCCAAGAGACCTTACAGCAACATAGCACTTTGGCAAGAGTGCGTAGAGTGACTGTCCCCAAGCGACTTCCCGAAGTCTTAAATACAGATGAGATCGCACGTTTTTTGGCGGCGATTAAGGAACCAAAATACTGTGCCGCACTGAGTATCGCTTATGGTTCCAGACTTCGTGTAGGCGAGATCGGCGCACTGCAAATTAGCGATATAGATAGCCAGCGCATGGTCATACGTGTGACACAAGGCAAAAAATACAAAGACAGATACGCATTGCTCTCTCCGATGTTACTGCAACGGCTACGGGGCTGGTGGCGCTTTGCCCATGCCAAGGGAAAAATTTTGCACAGTGGCTGGTTGTTCCCAAGGGCTAACATCAACCAGCACATATCGGCCCGACAGCTACTGCGTGTTTGTAAATTGACCGCCACTGCCGCTGGTATCAGTAAGCGTGTTTCGATGCATGCTTTGAGGCACAGCTTTGCGACTCATTTACTGGAGGCCAAAGTCGATATACGAGTGATCCAAGTATTACTCGGGCATAAAAAACTGTAGACGACGGCACTCTATACGCATGTAGCAACTGCTCTGCTGAGTGAAGTATGCAGTCCACTTGATGCCTTAAAATCGCCAAGCTGATATCAATATTATGTCTGGTTCCACTCTGGAAGTGGCGGATATGTTTCGCGCCTATGGCAAAGCCTGGCGTACTACACAAGCTGGGCACCTCTCGCTGGCGCAACTGAAAGTGATGACAGCCATCGAGAACTGTCGCACTCAAACGCTGGGTGGTCATCTGCTGCGCTGTGAGTCCTGTCAGCACGAGCTGATCTCTTACAACTCCTGTCGCAATAGACACTGTCCGAAGTGTCAGGCAAGTTCTGCTAAACGCTGGTTAGAGGCCCGGCAAGTAGAGCTGCTGCCGGTCGATTATTATCATCTGGTATTTACCCTCCCTCAGCCGCTGAGTGAGCTTGCCTATTGCAACAAAACGCTGATGTACGGCCTGTTATTGCAAGCCGCAGCTGAAACACTGCTGACTATCGCCGCTGATCCAAAGCGTTTAGGGGCACGGCTTGCGGTTACTTTTGTGCTACATACATGGGGATCGGCGCTAACTCATCACCCACATGTGCACGGCATTGTTCCCGGCGGAGGGCTCTCTTTGGACGGTGAGCGCTGGATCCAGTGTCGCTCGGGATTCTTCCTGCCGGTGCGGGTATTATCACGATTATTCAGGCGTTTATATCTAGAGAAGTTGTGCCAGCAGTATGCCCAATTGCAATTCTTCGGCGAGCATACAGATTTGCGTAAAGAAGAGACTTTTTGTAAATGGGTTAACCCTCTAAAACACATTGAATGGGTGGTATATGCGAAGAAACCATTCGCTGGGCCAAAGGCAGTACTGGCCTATTTATCGCGCTACACGTACCGCGTTGCTGTAGCCAACAGTCGGCTGGTGTCAGCCGATGCAGAGACTGTCAGCTTTCGCTGAAAGATTACCGACTAAAAGGCACACAGCGCTATAAGGTCATGAGCCTTGCGACCGGGCAATTTATTCAGCGCTTTCTGCTGCATGTATTACCTCGGGGCTTTCACCGTATTCGCCACTACGGTTTTATCGCCAACGTCAGACGAAAGCAGAATTTAGCACGCGCCCGTGAGTTATTGGCTGCCAGTGAAGCGACAGCTGACCCAATATCCACGCTCCCCGCAGAGAAAGCAGTGCAGCAAGATAGCGCCTTTTACTGTCCACAATGTGGTGCTCCGATGATTATCATGGGAATACTAACACGCAAACAACAACCTCGCGCTTCGCCGACCTGGTCTGGAGGCTAGGCATTATGGCGCTCGACTTCATCGACTTACTGCGATGCGAGAGAGCTGCGTAGCAAGTCTCATAAATAGCGATATTGGGACAGAGATTGAGCAGCTTGGAGTAACTAAAGAATGGAAATAGAATTTGAGAGTGATCTGATCCTATTGAAGAGGAGGTAATTAACAAGCTGAGAAAGATGAAGTAGCTTCAAATCCCCATAGCTTGAATTGCAAAACAAGCTTCTGAGTAACGTCCCGCGGTTTCCTCCCTTGATGCTTATAAGACTCTGCCTTCAAGCTATGAGTGGTCTGATGTTTCTGCCGACAGATATCTTATAACTCTAAACAAAAGCAGCCATTTCACTAAATTTTTATTTGCCCTTTGATCCCCTTGGTCATTCATCAGCGATTAACGTTAATAACTCTTTGAAGTATCGCTGCTCCAGGGCCTTACCATATCTAAGCTACAATAATTATAATTTACATATATGCAACCTAGATATATAACAAACTTAGTCTATATTTAAATAATCTTAAATCCTTAACCTTCACTAAAAGGTTAACACTGAATCTTACAAAATAGTGGCAATGAATAGAATGCAATATTTAATAAAATTCTTTTGGGTTATTCCTCTGTTTTTTCTATTTGAAAATTCAGTTAATGCTGAAACTAAAGTTCCTGATGAGCAATCAACATCTGCCTTAATTCAAGGATTGAAAACTGGCGGGTATATTATTTATATGCGTCATGGTTTAACAACAAGGAAAGACGAGAGTCGTGATAAAAGCCTTATTGATTTAACCCGTTGTGAAACACAAAGAAACTTAACCGAGGAAGGAAAATCCCAAGTTGAGCATCTAGGGCTGTTGATAAAATCGTTAGAAATTCCTATTGGCCAAGTGAAATCAAGTCCATTTTGCCGAACAAAAGAGACTGCTAGTGCTGTATTTGGTGAGTATAAAATTGATGAAAAACTAAGGTTTTCTATTTCAATGAAGAGCAATGAGTCTGAAGTGCTTGGTAAATATTTACTCGACTCAATGCTAGCGTCGAATGATATAGAAAAAAATACCGTTTATGTTGGGCATACTGCAAACCTTAAAGACGGTTTAGGTGTTTGGCCAAAGCCAGAGGGTGTAATGGTTATCTTCAAAAAAGAAGGTAATGAAATTATATTTGAGGGCATGATAAAGCCTGATGACTGGCCGAATCTTTAGTAATTTTTGGTATTAAAATGCTTGGTGCTCTCTCCATACAAACCCGATTTCTTATTGCGCCCATAATTGGTGTTTTACTGACACTGATCCTCTATGTCACCAGTAACCAAGTTATTCAAAATAATGCACTATTATTTCAGGATATCAGTGAAAGCAACGTAGTTCAGATAAGTGAAATAAGTGAAATAACTCTCCTTATTACGGCGAGCAATAGTGAAATAGTTACCTTGCTCCTTGAATCAGATAAGTTAGATGAAGAAGGCATGTACGTTGAAGGAAAGATTCGACTTAATCATATCTACCAAATAGAAGAACAACTCAATGAAAGTATTGGTGTAAAAGATGTATTAATTATCAAGGGAGAAAATGTTTATCAACAGGTTCACGTAGCTTTCTCAGCCTATAAAAGCCAAGTTATTTCCTCAATTGAAATGTCCTCTGTAGACATTAGGCAAGCATCCTACGAACTTGTATTAGCCAATGAAAAATTAAAAGTTCTGAATAATATATTTTTAAAGCTTACAAAACACTATACTACTGACCTCTCACAACAGGCTGCTTCAGTTGAGGATACTCTTTATAAAAAAACCTATATTACCGAGTTAACTGGCGTATTGCTCATCTTAATGTTGTTATCTGCCTATTATTTTTCCAAAAATACTTCAGCCAATATCCATCAAGTTTATAAAGCCTTATTAAGTTTATCTCAACGTAATACCGATATTACTATTCCTAAAATCAAGGATACTTATATTCAAGGTCTTTGGAATGCAGTGTCTGAATTCAAACAGTCAATTGGCACCCAAGAAGTCTATAAAAATGAATTACTTATGCAGCAATTCGCGTTTGATCAACACGCTATTATTGCTAGAACTGACATTAAGGGGACTATAACATTTGTCAATGCTAAGTTTTGTGATATTAGTGGTTATTCTTCTGATGAATTGATAGGTAATAACCATCGCATAATTAATTCAGGTTACCACCCGAAAGAGTTTTGGTGCGATATGTTTAGAACGATTTCAAAAGGCAATGTTTGGCATAACGAAATTCTTAATAAAGCAAAAGACGGTACTACTTATTGGGTTGATACCAGTATTATTCCTATAACCTCAGTAGCGAATGAAATAGTTGGTTATATATCGATTAGAACTGATATTACCGAAAAGAAAAATCAGCATCAAAAATTAATTAACGCAAATATAATTGCAGAGAAAGCCACAGCGGCTAAGAGCTCGTTTTTAGCAAATATGAGCCATGAAATACGAACCCCTATGAACGGTGTATATGGGACTTTAAAGTTACTTAAAAATGAACCCATATCACCCAAAGGAAAGGAATTCATCGAAATAGCAGAGTATTCTTGTAAAAGCCTTTTGACAATAATAAACGATATTTTGGACTTTTCAAAAATTGAAGCAGGTAAACTTCAAATTGAATCAATAGATTTCAGCGTAATTAAAATAGTAAACAGTATTTCATCCGATATGCTAACTGTTGCACAGAGTAAAAAAATAGACTTCAATATTATTAATAATCTTAGTCATGATAATTGGACTGGAGACCCAGTGCGAGTGGGTCAAATACTCATAAATCTCCTGTCTAACGCGATAAAATTTACTCAGCATGGCAAGGTGACTCTTTTGTTATCACAATGTGAAACTGATGATAAGAAAGAGGCTGTACTAATTGAGGTAATTGATACGGGGATAGGCATGAATGAAGAGGGATTGAGTAAATTGTTTACTCAATTCGTTCAAGCTGATGATTCCACAGTAAGAAATTTTGGTGGTACAGGCTTAGGCATGTCGATTGTAGAATCATTAGTTCACTTGATGAAAGGACGAATTAGTGCGAATAGCCAAATCGGTGAAGGCACTTCTATACGTGTAATATTGCCACTTTCCAAAGCAGAGGTTGACTCTCTGAATAATAAAAACAAAGAACTACCTTTTGAAATGCCAAATCTTAGTGGGAAATATATATTAATTGCTGAAGACAACAGAGTAAACCAAATTATTATCGAAGCAAATCTCAAACCTTCGAATGCCAAGTTGAAGATAGTATCTAATGGTGAAGAAGCAGTACGAGAAGCGTTTAATGAGCGACCAGACATTATTTTAATGGATATACAAATGCCAGTAATGGATGGAATTTCTGCATGTAACGAAATACTCGCACAAATGGAGTCTTTGCCAATCATTGCTTTGACAGCGAATGTTATGTCTGAGGATATAACGAAATATCGAGAAACAGGCTTTGTAGAAAGTATAGGTAAACCATTTGAGGTAGAAGATTTATTTGAAAAAATCAAAAGGCATATTTAGTTTTTACCAATCAAATATGATGAATGAAGCAAACATAATGCTAGCTGTTTAATGTCTGCTTATAGCTAGAAGACCTTAATATTTAAGTTACCAATAAAAAATCTCCCTTCCCAGTCAGGATTTGCCTAATTGTTATGACTCCTCGCAGGATTTCCATGTATAGACTACATGGCGCATGAAAGTGCTTATAGGAATTATGACGCATATGGAAGTGCCAAAGGGATTGTCAGGCACATGGAAAGAGTTGTCTCCTAGTTCTCTAGACGTGTCTTGGGTCCTCAAAGTGCCTGCCACCAGGTTCGGTATAACGGCTGCTATGTGTCAGGTTTTGCCGTAACCCAGGCTGACTTGCAAGCGCTGAGTCTACGGTTAGCGATGACGGCTAACGGCCCATACTGTGAGAAAACGTCTTATAAGATATACTCCAATAGATAGTTCTCTGGGGAGTTGATATGAAACGCTTTATCGAAGGTGCTAATCGATCACAATGCCTGTTATTACCCGAGATATTAGATGATTATATCGCCGAAGATAACCCCGTACGGGTAATTGAAGCTTATATAGAAAAACTAGATTTAGCCGAGCTTGGATTTAAAGGCGTTGAGCCAAAAGATACTGGTAGACCTGCCTATCACCCCTCAATATTGCTAATGATCTACATATACGGATACCTAAATCGTATTCATTCAAGCCGACGTCTTGAGCGAGAAACACAACGCAACGTTGAGCTCATGTGGCTTACTGGACGACTAACCCCCGACTTCAAAACCATTGCCGATTTTCGTAAAAATAATGGCAAAGCTATCCGCAATGCCTGCCAGAAATTCATTCTTCTATGCCGCAAGTTGGAGCTTTTTAGCCAGTCAATTATCACCATTGATGGCAGTAAATTTAAAGCGGTTAACCATCGCGATAAAAATTTCACCCGTGCAAAGATGAAACGCCGCTTAGAGCAAATAGATAAAAGCCTGGATAAATATATGGCTAAGCTGGAAGAAACTGATCAGGTCGAATCAGTAGGTGCGGATCTTCAAATTATCAAAATAAAGGACAAAATCTCTGCATTACATGAAGAGATGCAGCGACTGAAAGAGATCGAAGTTGAGATGCTAGCAGCGCCAGATAAGCAGGTCTCATTAACAGACCCAGATTGCAGATCAATGAAGACACGTGGACAAGGGATCGTTGGCTACAATGTGCAGACTGCGGTGGATGCAGAGCATCACTTGATTGTCGCACACGAAGTCACAAATGAAGGTACTGATCGACGCCAGCTAACGAATATGTCTATCCGTTCTAAAGAGGCGTTAGATCAGGATAATCTAACGATCATTGCAGATCGCGGCTACTTCAGAAGTGAAGAAATACTGGCCAGCTATGATGCAGGCTTTAGACCATTGGTGCCTACAACCTATACTTCTAATAATGTGGCCCAAGGGCGTTTTGCTAAAACTGACTTTATTTATATCGCATCAGATAATGAATACCTTTGCCCAGCAGGTGAGCGATTACGTTACACCGGCATCAGTACTTTTGATAATAAAAAGCACTACAGCTATACCAGTAAAGAATGTAAAGGCTGTCGCATTAAGACTCAGTGTACTACTGGCAAAGAGCGTCGAATAAGACGCTGGGAACATGCAGATGTACTTGATGATATGCAGGCAAGGCTAGAACAAGCGCCTGAGTCTATGAAAATAAGACGTCAGACTGTAGAGCATCCCTTCGGAACCATAAAAGCCTGGATGGGAGCCACTCATTTTTTAACGAGAAGCTTAGGGAGAGTGAGCACTGAAATGAGCCTACATATACTGGCATATAATATGAAACGGGTAATAAATATAGTGGGAATCAACAGATTGCTGGACACTATAACGGCATAGCCGTAATGCTGTCTTATAGGGCACCATAAAGCGCTTGTTGCTGTTCCTCATCAGCTCGTAGACTTATTTAACTGGATGATGAAGTATGGCAGCGCTAAAGCGCAGCAAAGCTCTAGAAGTTGATGTATCCGGGAAAATGACGCCAATACACAGGATTTTGTGTTTTTACACAGTCTGGGCCGACACCATCTATAGCCAATCACAGGTTAAACAAGAACCTAGTACGTGCTGGTTGGATACAGAGAACTTACTGAGTTTGATCTTTAGCCCTTGGCATTCCCATTTTTCAGCCAATAGCTTGGCTCAATTGTAAAAGTGCTAAAATCTGCCGATTCTCTGAGTCTATTAATCACCTCGGCTGTCCTTCTGGTAAATCGTTTTGCCCAATGAGGTAAAGTGGTTGTCGTGTCTTGCCAGCGTTTCAGAGTGACCGACAAATAAGTGTCCATCAGTTTTTAACAGCGCCGCCATTTTCTCTAGTAACTTGGCCTGGGTTTTTTTATCAAAGTAAATCATTACATTACGACAAAAAATAAAATCAAAGGGACCTTTCATTGGCCACTCTTCCATTAAATTTAAATATTTAAAAGTTATCATCTCACCCAGTTCTGGCCGGGCCCGGACACTGCCTGCTTGGCTACCACAGCCTTTGAGGAAATATTTATTCAAATATCCTTTAGGTAGTGTCTCCACTTTGGCTTGTGGATAGACCCCTGTCCTGGCTAGGTCCAGCACATTTGAATCTATATCGGTCGCCAAAATACGTACATCCCAATTGCTTAGATCTATGTTTGAATTCAGTAGTTGCATAACCAGGCTGTAAGGCTCCTCCCCCAGTGAACAGCCCGCTGACCAGATTCGCAACCGCCTTTTACCTGATAGTGCCAACTGAGGAAGAATAGTATTACCGATAAAATCAAAGTGATGGCTCTCGCGGAAAAAGGCCGTCAAGTTTGTCGTCATCGCGTTGATGAACAAGCTAAACTCATTAATATCACTCTCAATATATGCTAAATACTGGTCAAAACTTCGAAGATTCAATTCTCTTATTCGTCTCACTAATCGATTGAAGGCCATATCTTTTTTATGATCCGCCAGCACAATACCGGCGTGTGCATAAAGGACTGTTTTTATTTTTCTGAAATGCTCGTTAGTGAAGTTGAATTCATATTGTTGGATGACCTCTGATTGCATCGAGAACCTCTTCGCGAAATAGATTTACAGCGAAAGCAGTACCAAGTTGGAAACAATATACTGTGTTCAAACAATATTAGACCTTGGTGCAGCCAACGATATATGTAGTACAAATATGATTTGTGAATCTTTGTGTCGACCTTTACGAAAAATTCAGTAGCAGTTTTTGCCCTAAGTAATGTAATTGTTTAGGGAATCAACTCATGGACTGCTTCTGATATTATTTGTAATTTTCCGCTTTAGCTCTTTGAAATATAGTCTAAATTTGCACAAATGAAAGGGGAAATTAGGAGTTTAATACCCTGCTACTGGCACATATGGAAATTTACAGGAGGGCTGCTAGAGATGCACAGACTGTGTGAAATGACGGTATTTATTCGGGTTGATGAGCTAGTTCTTTAGCCATTTGAAGATCGACTAGTTGTGCTATTCCCTATTCTACTGGAAATAGTCAAAAATTATGTTTGCTCAATTTATCCACGTTAAAAGAGAACCCCGAACAAAACGTTGACCTTCGCCCTATACCCAGTTGACCTCTGAAGTTATATTTCTTAATAACTCCGTAACTTGTTCAATGCGGTAACAAACACATTTTACGGTTTTTCTGAAGGTTCAGAAAATACACAGGCATAAAAAAACCCTAAGCATCAAATGCTTAAGGTTCAATAATGGCGGTGAGGGAGGGATTCGAACCCTCGATAGGTTGCCCTATACAGCCGTCCACTCCAGTCTTAGCTCCAAAGGCCCGCTGGACAAGCTCTCCAGAGTTTGAGTCTTATTAGTAGTGCTTCCATTAAACAACGTTGTTGAACGTTATGTTGAAAGGAAGTAAAAAATGGCAAAATATATTACAAAAAGAGGAAAACATTATCACTTCGTCATGGGTATCCCAGCTGACCTGCGGGATTTTTATGGGAAGCGCCGTGTTCAAGTATCGCTAAAAACAACCTCTCTGGATATCGCTGAGCATCAGGGACTTTATCTTCACGACGACCTCACTGAAGAATTTACAAAGCGAAGAAAAGAAATACGTAGATTTGATCCTAACCGCGAAGAAATCATCTTCAGGATGCTGCACGGCAAGCGACAGCACCCTGACAAACGACTGCCCTCAAAATTGGTTGAAAAGTTCATTAACGAACATCGATGCAACTGGGCTGATAAAACGTTGCTTAATTACCAGCAGGCGTTGCGATATTTCTGCGATTACTTAGAGCACACACCAGTTGATCAAATCACTCGAAAGCAATGCAGTGTATTTAAAGACATGCTGCTCCTGATACCGAGAAACAGGTCTAATAGTGAATCCCGATTACCCTTAAAGGTGATTTTAAAACAGATCAAAGGTCGGGAGCCGATATCTCGTAAGCGAGTTAACATGTTGCTTGAATGCATCTCAGCATTCATGAAATGGGCTGTGGTCAATGGCCATGCCAAAAATAATCCATTAGATGGGCTAAAGGTTATCGTTCCCAAACGCCAACAAAGCCGACAGAAAAGGCGCTCTTGGACTACAGAAGAGCTCAATCAATTGTTTAACAGTCCTCTTTATACTGGATGTAAACATGAGCGAAGACGATCCGAGCCAGGAGATTTAATTATAAAAGACCACTTATACTGGTTACCTATCCTTGCATTGTATACTGGTGCCCGTGCGGAAGAGCTCTGCCAACTTCGTAAAGAGGACATAAAAATTGCGGATGGGATATATTATCTAGATATCAAAGAGGAAATAAATATTAAGGGAGAGCTGACTCAAAGGCTTAAAAATCAATCTTCAAAGCGTCAAGTTCCTCTCCACCATTTGATCCTTGAATTAGGGTTTGTTAGCTGGATAGAGAAGCATCAACACCCTATGCTATTTGCTATTGAATCTATCGGTGCTGACAAGAAGTGGTCAAGTGCATTTAGCAGAGTCTTTGGTAGATATAAAAGAGCAATCGGAATTGATGACGCTGGAGTTGTCTTCCATAGTTTTCGACACTGCTTCCTTAACCAATTCAAACAAGCAAATGCCGACCAGTCCCTAGTAAGGCAATTGGTTGGTCATACGGAACAATCTTTAAGTCTGGGCCGGTATACTGAAAAATACCATATCAATAAAGCCCTTACGGCGATAAATACAATAAAATACAGGATAGAGCTAGAAACTAACGAATAAAGATCGCTCATCTCAAAAGCATTTTCCTTTTATAATCAATAGGAGGTTAAGTGCTCTCTTTAATTTGGCGATTTTTATCCTAGTCCTTTGTAATAATTGAATTTTATCGACCTCAATTATAATTTATTTCGAACTCATAACGCCGCCAGCAGGAGCCAAAAAACCAGAGCTTAGAGGCCTTTTATGGCCTTTTATGGCCTCTGCTGGCTGGCTTTGTTAATACTTACTGGTATCAACGCCGAATTTCCGATTTAGGACATAGATAATTATTATGGTGAAATAACCAATAAATATCACGGCGACGAAGGAGGCAACTCCTTTAAAGAATGTTATGAATCCTGAATTATCAGATGCAACCTTTGACTCAAATTGCTCGAATTCGAATAGGGTATTTGAGAACAAATTTGGGCCAGTTAACAAAATAGAATCAAATACAGGGTGGGAGGTTAAGCAATAAATATACAAGCTATCTTTTCGCTGAATATCGCCAGCAGAAAAGGTAATGATGCTGCTACCGAATGATTCTTGCTCATTTATTTGGTTTTCTGGCAAGGTTTCGCATTTCGAGACTGAAGACTCTCCAAAATTAAGTCTGACAACCACGTCTTTAGCGATATTCAGCGAATTGTTCTGAATTTGAGCAAAAAATGCAGACTCTATCGAGGTATTAATCGGAGGAACGTATATATTTGATATCGTCAGCCTCGCAGTATTTTTAGATTGCTCTGCTGTCTTTGTCGCTTCGACGACTTTCTTATCTTCAGCCTTCCTATCGAGATGAATATAAAGTCCTATCGCACCAGTAATCGCGGCTGCAATTAGTGCCCCCCAGAAACCATATTTAGCAGATTTTGACTCCACTTTGTTTCTTTCTCCTTTGACTACTATCGCTTTGCACACTGCGCGTAAAACGCGTCCTAGCCACATAGGGGCTAAAGTGATGTAACTTGTTAAATTCTGCTTTTGCCAAAAGGAATAATCCTTCACACATTTTTGATGCTCTTAATATATTCAGAAACAGAGCCATCCCATAGGCATTTCTTGCATTCCCCATTTTCCATTTCATGAGCACAATTCACATATTCATATAAGTAATGAGCACATTCTGGGCAAAGAGCCATCATCTCAGATGAGCCTTTCATAAAGCTGCTAGTGCATTCATTACACTTTGAAATTTCGATATCTACTTCCATAGCAATTTAACAGCTTGATTGTGCGACGTCTCATTTACGTGAAAGTGATGGTCAGACAACGCATTAATTCGTAAGTGATTTTTAAATTGCAAGTTGTAGTTTTCGAGACGTCTCACTTTCCCCGAACTATTGTCCCACTATCTATCAGCGAGAGTAGTTTAACTAACTGAATTTAAAAAGAATCGAGAATATCACTTTGTGACAAAGTGCGCCATACATGAACATAAACTAGATTAATATTATCTGAAGATTGATAGACTGTATGTTTATGCAGATATTTAACTAAATGCCAAATATCAAACAAAGTCCGTTGGCCGTTAGCTGCCATCACTAACATAATCATAATCATAATCTTGTAATGTCACAGAAATTTAGTATGCGACTCTATGACTCAACTACAACACGCCTTTTTTAACATCATATTTTGCTTCGTAACGGCCACACTTCTCACCAATACTCTCTTTACTATATTTCGTAGTGGTGTATACAAGAACCCAAACTGTATCACAGCAGATCATTAAATAGCATTACAACAAACTTAGCACTTAAGAACTATAAACCGGACATTCTGAGAATTTTGATACAACACGGATATTACGAAAATTGTTGTATTTTTTACTTTTGGTTTTATTGACCAGAACAAACAAATTGAGGGAGAGATTGTTGAACATAATTCTTTTCAGGAAAGAACTGAAGGCTCTAAACGAAAAAAACACCTCATTAGGTGTTTAATTAGTTACATATACTTGCATTTAAATGCAAAATAAGTAAAAATAACTCTTGACTTTACAATAAAAATATGGCGGTGAGGGAGGGATTCGAACCCTCGATAGGTTGCCCTATACACACTTTCCAGGCGTGCTCCTTCGGCCACTCGGACACCTCACCACTCTATAGAACTTTGTTTTACGTCAGTTCTATGCTCTGACGAAGTTTAACGTCGCTAATACATTTAACTGTAAATTCAGACGTCTTATACTCGGGCAATCACTGCCTGAATCAAGAGCTGCGTATGCTACCAGAAATATTAGAAACGGCAAGGGTTAATGGCAGCTTTGACGATTTATTTAGCAAATGCCTGCTAGGTTCATTCTCTGTCGTAACAGTCACAGCGGATTAGATTATTATTTGCTGCGCGAAAAATTGAATTTTCAGTAAGCTGCTGAATTTAATGAATTTTAAAAAGAGCGATAAAATACTGATAAATAAAAGTTATCAGCTGTAGAAATTATTTTTAATTAGACTTATGCTCGGATTTAGCGACAATCAAAGAACCAGAATTTTACTATTGAACTTATGACTAATTTTAGCTTCTAGCATAGAGGATCATGCTAGCGCCTACAGCTGTTAAGCACTAGGCAGGCAATGTTAGTGCTGGCTAATATGTATTTAGCAGCCGCAGTTTCCAGACAATAGATTTTTCGCAGATGATAATTAAGCCTGTAACTAGTGCAGCGCAGAGGCAGTTTAATGGATACTAATATTTCCCCTTACGATCTTCGCCAATTGATACGCAAAGGCGAGTTTACCCGTAATACTTCAGGATTTTCCCAGGGCTATGTGCAAGGTAATCTGGCCATTATGCCCAAAGAGTGGGCCAATGAGTTTTTGCAGTTTTGCCAGTTGAATCCAAAGCCCTGCCCTATTATAGGTATGTCCTCTAACCCCGGTGACTTTTTACTGCCCGATCTGGGACACCAGCTGGACATCCGCACAGATATTCCACTGTACCGGGTCTACGAGCACGGAAAATTAGTAAATGAAGTTGCTGATATCAAAGAGCTGTGGCGCGATGATTTAGTTACTTTTGTGCTTGGCTGTTCTTTCTCTTTCGAAGAATCTCTTCTTGCCGATGGCCTGGAAGTTCGCAACATCACTGAACAAGTCAATGTACCCATGTACCGCACTAACATCGACTGTAAGCCAGCCGGTCGCTTCAGCGGTACTACCGTGGTCAGTATGCGTCCGATGAAGCCTAAAGACGCTATTCGCGCTATTCAAATTTGCACCCGGTTCCCCTCAGTGCACGGAGCACCGCTGCACTTTGGCAATCCGTTAGATATCGGTATCAATGACATCAACCAGCCTGATTTTGGAGATGCTGTGACTATTAAGGAAGGGGAAGTACCGGTATTTTGGGCCTGCGGAGTGACACCACAAGTCGCTATCGAAAACGCCAAGCCGCCTCTGTGTATTACCCATAGCCCCGGCTATATGTTAGTCACAGACATTCGCAACAGCTCACTGGCGATTATGTAATTCGGAGATTTAAGCATGCCACAAACGAACAAGTTAAAATTGAATTGTGATCTGGGTGAAAGTTTTGGCTCCTGGAAAGTAGGTATGGACGAGGCGGTGATGCCGCACGTCGATCAGGCCAATATCGCCTGTGGTTTTCATGCCGGTGATCCACTGGTGATGCACAAGACCCTGGCACTGGCGAAAAAATATGATGTCTGTGTCGGTGCCCACCCTGGCTACCCGGATCTGGTTGGTTTTGGTCGTCGTTCGATTAACGCCAGTGATGCTGAGATTCAGAGCATGGTGCAATACCAAATGGCAGCACTAGATGGCATGGCCGCCATTCAGGGACTGTGCATGGAATACGTGAAACCCCATGGCGCCTTGTATAACGACATGATGTCTAAAGATAGCGTACGCGCCAGCATTATGCAGGCGGTGGCCAATTACCATCGTCCAGTGGTCTTGATGCTCCAAGGTACTCCGGATGCCGAGCTGCATCGCCAAGAAGCTAATCAGTATGGACTGCAGATCTGGTTTGAAGCTTTTGCCGATCGCTGCTACGAAGACGATGGTCGTTTGATGTCTCGTACTAAAGCAGGTGCGGTGCACTCCAGAGAGAAGATGTTGGCACAAGTGCGCAGGCTCTGTGACAGTGGCACTGTAATTAGTGCCTCAGGCAAAGAGATTCAATTACACGCTAATACTTTGTGTGTGCATGGCGACAATATGGAAGGTGTTAACGCCATCGCTGAAATTCGTCAACTGATTCAGGAAAGCTAACCGTCATGCATGTCGAAATTGCGGGCGAGAACTCGCTGATAATTTATTTTGCCGAGGCTACCGACCCACAGGTTTCGGCTCAGGTACAGCAGGCCATGTTGCAGCTTGAGAGCTCACTGGCTGAACATTTGATTGATATGGTGCCCTCCTATGCATCGCTGCTGATAATTTACAATCAATTCAGCACCGATCACTATTTTGTCAACTCCTGCATCAGGCAGGCGCTGAAAAACCTTGGCGGCTCAGAGCAACAGCAGGGCAAAGTGATTGAGTTACCTTCATACTACAGCACTGAATCTGGCCCCGATCTGCAACTATTGGCCGACAATGCCAAGCTCAGTGTCGAAGAGGTAATTGCTATTCACAGCTCCATGGAATATCGGGTCTACGCGATTGGCTTCGCCCCAGGCTTCGCCTTTTTAGGCGAAGTAGATCCACGTATTGCCGCGCCACGCCTGACCACCCCAAGATTAAAGGTACCTCGCGGTGCCGTGGCCATCGCCGACCGGCAAACAGCGGTCTACCCGGCGCAGTCTCCCGGTGGCTGGAATTTAATTGGCCTCTGCCCGACTCCTATGTTCGATGCCGCTGCCACGCCATGTATGCTAGTGCAGGTCGGTGACAGTATCAAATTTAAAGCCATAGACCGCGAGCAGTATCTGGCACTAGGAGGTGAGTTGTGAAATTGACCAACCTCTGCCAACTCGCTATTTTGGGGGTGTACAGATGAGCGCTTTCAAAGTAATACAGCCTGGGCTGCTAACACTGATTCAAGATGCAGGCCGCTACGGCCAACATCGCATAGGTCTGACCAACGGCGGCCCGTTGGATGCCCTCGCCTTTAACTGGGCCAATCGCCTCTGTGAAAACCCAGTCAACTCCAGTGCACTGGAGATCAGCATTGGCGGTTTGGTATTAGAAGCTGAAACTGACACATACATCGCTGTGACGGGTGCCACTATGCCACTAAAAATCAATGGCAGGGACTGCAGTTATTGGCAAGTCCAAAAAATAAGCGAAGGTGACAAAATCGAATTTGGCTTTGCCACTGCCGGTGCCCGTGCCTATTTAGCGGTTAAAGGCGGCTTTAATTTTACCCCTTCATTCACTAGCACCTCCACTGTCGCCAGAGAGAGCATCGGCGGTATCAATGGTGGTAAGTTAATGATCGGCGACTTATTGCCTTGCACTAGAGTGAAACAAGCCAGCTTGTTAGCAGTGCCTGAAGCCGAAATACCTCACTACCCGAGCCAATTGCTACTTAAGGTCGTTTTAGGCTACCAGCAGCAATCGTTTGATCGGGTGCAGCAGCGCCTGTTTTTTAGCAGTGATTATCAATTGAGTGACAAAGTTGACCGCATGGGCTTTAGGTTGCAAGGTCAGCAGATTAAATCGTCACTGAACGGCATTTTGTCTGAGGGCATCTGCCATGGAGCCATTCAAATACCTGCCGACGGCCAGCCGATAGTGCTGATGAATGACCGGCAAACTATTGGTGGCTACCCAAAAATCGGCTCAGTTATCGCACTGGATACCGCGAAACTGTCACAATTAATGCCCGGCAACAAGGTGGCATTTGAACAAATAAGCATGGAGCGCGCCCATAACATCAATCATTTAGCCAGACAACGTTACCAAAATGTTGCATTGGTAAACATTGCCTGAGAATCAGTGCGGAGAGAAAATGACATATACAGTTAAAGATGAAGCTGCACTGAGCAAGCAGATAGAAGACCTGTTGGTAAAGCGTAACTTGCGTGGCATGAAAGATGTGCAAGGCGCACTGCAAACCGGCTACTACTTAAGAGCGGCACGGATTTTAAATAAGTGTAAAGGCCACGTCTTGATTGGCACAGGCTTCCCGGTGGTCGATACTTTTGAAACAGACGGACCGGTGGGCGCTATTGCACTCTATAAAGCTCTGGAAACCTTGGGCGCCACGCCGATTATTGTCTGCGGCCCGCCGGTTTCCCAAGCGCTGATGGAAGATTTCAGAGTCCATGAGATCCGCGTTGGCGAGCACCAGGAGCGCACTTTGGAAGCTTTTCAGGCACTTTATCACTACCAACCGGATGCGGTACTTTCTATTGAGCGTCCAGGGCAAGCTGCGGACGGTGGTTACTATAATATGCGCGGCGAGAGCATCAGCTCGCGCACTGCCTGTTTTGATACCTTTATCAACAATGCTAAGTGCCCCACCATCGGTATAGGTGATGGGGGTAATGAGATAGGCATGGGCAACATCACTGCTGCCCTGAAAGATTTAGACATAATCACTTCTACCACTAGAGTAGATGAATTACTGATCGCTGATGTGTCCAACTGGGGAGCCTACGGCATTATGGCGATACTCAGTGTCTGGAATGACATCGACTTGCTAGCTGCGGTCAACTTGGAAGAAATTCTGACTTTCCTCTCAGGCCATGGCAGCGTCGACGGGGTCACCAGGATCAACGAGTTAACGGAAGATGGCTTAGATTTTTCTGAGGGGGAATCGGTTATTTTAGAGTTGCGTAAATTGATAGGCAGAGCTTAGCAAAAAGACTCCACTGCCTGTTCCGCTGAGAGGCTCTGCCCGGCGTTCTCAGCGATGTTCCAGCTATTTGCCACTGGCCATAACAGCGGTGGCTGAATCTGCCAGTGATTTTGGCAGCAGGCTCTCTTCATCGGCACGCCAACAGCAACAAAAGTCTAATGTTAAAGGTTCTATCTCAGTATTTATCAGCGCCAGAGAACCTCTGGCCAATTGTTTTTCTACCAGTGGCAGTGGTAACAGCGCTATTCCCAAACCCTGCTCGGTTAAGCTAATTAAACTGGCGACAGAACTGCAAGTATGAATCACCGCCTGACTGGCTTCACTTTTAAATAACTGCTGTAAATAGTGCCATGGAGAAGTATCTCTGGGGAAACTTAAGATAGGCCTGCTGGCCATCTCCCTGATACTCCAGCAACTCTTCTTTAAGCGATCATCTGCCTTTATAACCCACACCTGCGGATAGCTACACAACGACTGAGCGATCACTGCATGAGGGTTGGTCTGCTCTGCAACCATCAAGGTTAAATCTATCTGGTGCTGCTGCAACTGCTTGATCAGTACCGGGCTGACATCGCTGGTTAATTCGAAGGAGATTTGCGGGTGTTGCTGCTGCCACAACTGCAATAAAGGTGTCAGCCACAAATGTGCCAAAGTATCGGCTATACCTATTTTCAGGATGCCTTTTTGTTGTTGTTTCTGCCCGGCCTGCAGCTGCATTTCCTGCGCTATAGCCAATAATTTTTCGGCCAAGGGCAGCAACTCGCCGCCCTTTTCTGTAAGGTCAGTGCCACTTTTCCCGCGCCTGAACAAACTGACTCCCAGTTCATCTTCCAGGGCATTAATACGTGCTGAAATAGCCGGCTGACTCACATGCAGCTGCACTGAAGCTGCACGAAAACTACCGAGCCTGGCGACTTTCACAAATGAAGACAAATTACGTATGCGCATATATACTTCTGTGCTCTAAAAATGGCGAAAATAGTCTGTTACTATTATTTAGTTGATGCTACAACTATTCAGCCAGTGATATTTACTGACAATTACTAAATATACAAAACTATATACTTCAACAATGAAATTTCTAGGCTATTTTTATTTTGTTAAACCGATGCTTGCAAATATATCACTTTTGGTCAAATATGTTCGCCCAACTATTACTGTCGTAGAAAAGAGTATAACTGTTTGTCCTACGACTAGTGCAAATCAGAGAGGCAAACAATGGATACAGCATACCTAAACGGCGAATATTTACCTTTAGACCAGGCGAGAATTTCTCCACTGGATCGCGGCTTTTTATTTGGCGACGGCATCTACGAAGTTATTCCCTATTACAAAGGCAAGTCTGTAGGCTTGATTCCACATATCCAGCGCATGCTTGACGGCCTGGCATCTATCGAGATCAAGTGCGACAAAAACTTAGATGACTGGATCACATTACTGGACGATCTAATTGCCAAAAATGATGGCGCCGACAACAATTTAGGTGTCTATGTACATGTTTCTCGTGGCACTGATACTAAAAGGTATCACGCTTACCCTGAAAACGTTACGCCGACAATTTTTTGCTTCACTTTTGCTATCAAAGAGCCTGAGCCGGTCGATCGTAGTGCCGCTACCAGCTACACTGTTACCACTAGCCAGGACTTACGCTGGAAGCGCTGCCACATAAAATCTACTGCTCTGCTTGGCAACGTCATGCACTTCCAACAGGGACACGCCAGTGGCAACAGTGAATGCCTGCTTTACAATACTAACGATGAACTGACTGAAGGCAGCTCGGTCAACGCCTATATAGTCAAAGACGGTGTCATCATCACCCCGATTCAGGACAACCAAATCCTGCCGGGCATCACTCGTCGGATCATTATTGACAGCATCAAAGCCGATGGCTCGATTGCCATTGAAGAGCGCACCGTCACTATGGAAGAAGTACGCAACGCCGATGAAGTCTGGATCAGCAGCTCTTCTAAAGAGATCGCTGCTATCGTTAAGATAGACGGTGTCAATGTCGGGGACGGTACCATTGGCCCGGTATGGGAAAAAGCCATGGCTATTTATACCGCGGCTAAGTTTACCCACAGCTAAACCTAAAGCAGCTAGATACTAAGCCTCTTAATTGAGGCTTTTTAATGCCACTAACTAAGACCCAGCTAAATTACCCTAACAGTCAAACGCATAATTTCTTCAACAAGCCCCTTAACTTCAACACTTTTTAATATCCCTGACCAAGAACTAGCGGCGCAATGCATAACATTTTTCTCAAGTCCTCAACCACTGCAGTTTTTTACTGCACTTAGCGCACTACTAACAAGGCTTAGTCATAAATCGTAATTCACTCTACGGAGTTCACAATTAATTTTCTGCTTGCTAAAATTAATAGCGGAAGTGCGACTATCTAAAGCTAATAAAGCGATTTACCAGCTAATTTGTAGCGCAGTGGAATAACAACTATCTTGCAACTTATATCCACTGCCAGCGATTTTTGCCGTACTAATGCCGGTAAAGCGGATCTCAACTTAAGCCTTCCGGGATTAATCAGGCGCTGCAATTTGTCGCACGCTCCTCATTATTTTGCACCTCCAATTCGTCCAAAAGTAACCTTTGAGTCTCACTGGTCACTAAAGAAAACGGAGCCACTATGCTAAATCCAGTTAAAGTCATTGCCCTGTTAATCACATTTGGCCTCAGCAGCCTTAGCTGGGCAGAAATTGATGATCAGTCACTCAACAAAATCCTCATCTCCTCTGGGATCACTGCTCAGGTGAGCCAATTTCCCCAATTAATCAAACAGGGATTGAATTCGGCTGCCCGACCCAATCAGCAAATTCCCGATTCAGTGATCAACTTGATGGCCAGTACTGTCGACGATTCGATACTGGCGAGTGACATACTTGAAGCCATTAAACTCTCTATCAAGCACTCCCTGACTCAAGATCAAGCCCTGCAGCTGCTGCGCTGGTACGAGTCTGACTTAGGCACTAAGATCACTCTGGCAGAGCTAAACGCCTCATCCAAATCCGCTTTCAAACAAATTATCAAAGAGAGCAAAAGCTTATTACTCAATACTAAGCTGGTTGATTTCGCCAGGCGTATTGATACTTTATATGCTGTCACAGACTCAACCATGGATATGCAGAACATTAGTGGCGCCGGGATTTATATGGTCGTGATGACCGCACTGCGCCCCTCCAACCGAGCCAGCATTGCCCAGTACAACACATATTTAAACGCCTCGCGGAAACAATTGCGGGCCGCTATCGAACAAGTGATTATATTGTCCTTTGTCTACTCATATAAAGATCTGAGTGCGCAACAACTGTCGGATTATGAAGTATTTTTGACTAAAAAAGCCACTATAAAATTCCATCGGTCAGTCGTTAGCAGCATGAATACACAGATGAGCATCAGTGTCGCCAAGTGGGCCGACAGCTTAATGCTGATACTCAGACAGCAACTGCACCAGAGCTGACAGACTGTGCCGATGGCGTTGCAGCTATGCCGATTAGCTGAACATCAATGCGGTAGATGATCTAAGCTAAGCTGGCAACATCTGCTAGTTTTTAGGCAAAAAAAAGCCGCCTTGCAGCGGCCTAACAAAGAGAGACCAAGCTTTAATCAGCTTGGCGGCGTAAAAAAGCGGGAATGTCTAGAAAGTCTAAATCGCCTGTTCCAGTTTTCTGCAGTGGTTGCTGCACTGGCTCTGGCGGAATTTCGACATGCTCCTGTAAGTGGGTACGGCCACTGTGATCACGTATTTTGCTTTTTACCGGTAAATCCATCTGATGCTGCGAGTAATTTGTCCCAGCGCTTGCGCGCACTGATGACCCACCACTGGCCGCCACTTTCACTTGTGCGGTTTCAACTTTAATTTCTTCAGCAGCGACTGCAACTAAGCCTGTAGCGACAACCGTTACTCTTAGCTCATCAGTCATATCCGGATCAATTACAGTACCGACAACCACCGTTGCGTTCTCAGAGGCATACTCTTCGATAATTTGTCCAACTTCGGTGAACTCACCCAAACTCAAATCCAAACCCGCGGTGATGTTAACTAAGATGCCACTGGCACCTTTTAAATCCACATCTTCTAACAGTGGGCTCTTAATGGCTGCTTCGGTCGCTTCAATCGCGCGATCATCGCCACTGGCACTACCAGTACCCATCATCGCCATGCCCATAGAGGCCATTACTGCACGTACGTCAGCGAAATCCACGTTAATCATACCCGGGCGTGTAATAAGATCGGCAATACCACGCACCGCGTTACTTAAGACATCGTTGGCCGCATTGAAGGCATTGATCAATGAACAATTTTTGCCCATTACCTGCATTAATTTTTCATTTGGAATAATGATCAGTGAATCGACGTTATCTTTAAGCTCGTTGATCCCCTCATCGGCGATGCGCATTCTCTTGCGACCCTCGAAAGGAAATGGCTTGGTCACTACTGCAACGGTTAAAATGCCTAATTCTTTGGCCACTTCAGCCACTATCGGTGCCGCACCTGTTCCGGTACCGCCGCCCATGCCTGCAGTGATGAATATCATATCTGCACCTTCGATCATCTCAGCAATTTGCTGACGATCTTCCAGTGCCGCCTGACGACCTACTTCAGGGTTGGCTCCCGCTCCTAAACCTTTTGTCAGCTCACCACCGATTTGAATCACAGAGCCGGTAGACATATTGTGCAATGCCTGAGCGTCTGTATTGGCGCAGATGAACTCCACCCCTTCAATATCTGTAGTAAGCATGTGCTGAACAGCATTCCCGCCACCGCCACCTACACCAATAACCTTAATGATAGCGTTTTCTGGAAGACTATCTGCCAGTTCGAACATGATTTTTCTCCTTCGGGCTCTGCCCTTATTTTTATCAGTCCAGCTAGACCGTTGTTCTCAGCTGACTCAATAGAGGGCTACTTACCGCTTATACCATAGCTGCCCGCTATTTTGTCAATCTGCTGATCAACGACTTTTTGCTAATCTGTATTTATCAAATTTGCCTATCACAAGCTCAGTACTGCAGCTGCAATAAACTAAAAATTTCCACTCAGCCAAGTTTTAAAGCGATGAATGACATTTGGCCGATCTTTATTTTGTCGCGCCATCACTGGTGCTTTTAACACATCAGGTGAAATGGGTTTATTAATTTCTACCGTTGGTCTGGTCGGCGAAGCGCTGCTACCTTGCGGCTGATCTTCACGGGCATAATGCAATAATCCAATACTCGTAGAGAAAATAGGGTTTTGTAATATATCCCCCATTCCATTTACCCCTTTAGGCATCGCCAGACGCACTGGCATATGGAAAATTTCTTCCGCTAGCTCAACTGCACCTTCCATTTTAGAAGTACCACCGGTGAGCACTACTCCTGCAGCTACTAGATTATCATAGCCACTGCGACGCAATTCATCCTGTACTAAAGTGAATAACTCGTCATATCTTGGCTCTACCACTTCCGCTAGTGCCTGACGGTTTAAATCTCTCGGCGGTCGGTCACCGACACTCGGTACTTTGATGGTTTCATCGGCGCTGGCTAACTGCGCCAGGCAACATGCATACTTAACCTTTAATTGATCAGCGTGGAAGCTAGGTGTACGCAATGCCATCGCAATATCATTAGTCACTTGGTCACCCGCTACCGGGATCACTCCAGTGTGACGAATAGCGCCCTGGGTAAATATAGCGATGTCAGTAGTACCACCCCCAATATCCACCATGCAAACGCCCAAATCTTTTTCGTCGGCTGTCAATACTGCATAGGCCGAGGCCAATTGCTCTAGTACGACACCATCGACTTCTAAACCGCAGCGTCGTACACACTTTTCAATGTTTTGGATCGCATTGGCTGCACCTGTCACTAAGTGCACTTTCGCCTCTAGTCGAACACCAGACATGCCCAGAGGCTCTTTGATGCCCTCTTGGTGATCGATCAAATATTCCTGAGGCAATATATGAATAATGCGTCTGTCCGCAGGGATAGCCACAGCACTTGCTGCATCTATTACCCGCTCCAGGTCAAATTCAGTGACTTCACCCTCACGCACTGCCACAATCCCGTGGGAATTCTGGCTGCTTATATGGCTACCCGCTATACCCACAGTGACTGAGTGTATTTTACATCCTGCCATCAACTCTGCTTCTTCGACCGCGCGCTGTATTGAGCTCACAGTCGATTCAATGTTAACGACAACCCCTTTTTTCAAACCCTTTGAAGGATGTGAGCCGACACCAATCACCTCAATTTGTCCATCGGCGGAGATTTCTCCCACCAGGCAAACTACTTTTGAGGTTCCGATATCTAAAGCTACGATCATATTGTGCTCAATATCCATTGTTCTAAACCGTTTGAAATAAAAATGACTAAACTAATAAGTATATATTTTTAGAATTATACGTCAGACTTTAATATAAATCAGTAAAACATTAAAAATAATAATATAAGTAATGTACAAAAATCCACCAGAAGATACCAGCTTTATTATCAGTAATTTTTTATATGGAATATCGCAAACCCTCATAGATAAAGGTCTTGCACAAATTCTACTTTTTTCTTAGCATTTTTTATTATTATCTTTATGAAATAAAACATCTTTATAATTTTATATCTAAAATCAAAATTGGATATTGATTTGATATATAAAATCAAGATTAGATTTTGATTTATATTCAATAATCAAGATCAGATCTTGAAAACTCGCAAAATATCAAGACCCTGTATTGATTATTTTATTGACTAAACTTTGTGCTATTTTTATTTATTTTATTACCGAAACTAGCAGTGATTAAATAACAGACAGGACCCACAAAAACCTCTGCTACACTATATATTGTATTTTCCAGAACGATATATACCATATATAGATCACAAGGGAGCTTTGACGACTTTTTCACCAACAAAAACACCGCCCTGAAAACTTTCTGGGCGAGTCAAAGACTGCCCAGTAAGAAGAAGTGATTGATGATTGCTTGTAGAGCCTGATAATCCGGCATAACCGATCTGGGTGATACCGAGGTACTGAGGTACTGCTATAGAGCTCAGTAGCTGTTAGCGAGCGTTTATTTCAACGCTGTTTCAACATCCGTTTGCATATCGATAGACCCGGTTAATTCCGTCGCTAACTTCTTCTTACCGTTAACGCCCAGCTTTGTCAGAGCCATCGCCTGATTAACTAAGTTACCTTTTCCGGTTGAGAGGCGTTTGTAGCTTTCATCATAAGCGGTTTGCGCCCTGTCTAAGTGCTTGCCGAGATCGTCCATGGATTCAACAAAATTTACAAACTTGTCGTACAGCTCTGCCCCGCGTCCGGCAATCGCCTGGGCATTTTGATTTTGCTGTTCAAAGCGCCAGATATTCTGCACTGTTCGCAAAGTCACTAACAAAGTGGTTGGACTGACTAAAATGATATTGCGCTGAAAAGCATAGCGAAACAAACTTTGATCATGTTCCAACGCTAAGAGAAAGGCACCTTCTACAGGAATAAATAGCAGCACAAAGTCTAAAGTACGGATATTGTCCAACTTTTCATAAGCTTTTTGACTGAGGCCGCGAATATGATTGCGAATCGATTGCACGTGCTCAATCAGAAATTGTTCACGATTACTGTGTTCTTTACTACTGCAATAGCGCTCGTAGCCGGTCAGCGACACTTTGGCATCGATGATCATGTCTTTTTCTTCCGGTAACCTGACGATCACATCTGGCTGGTATCTCTTACCTTGTTGAGTTAAAGACACCTGAGTCTCGTATTCATAACCTTTGCGCAAGCCTGACTCTTCAAGCACCCGCTCGAGAACAACTTCACCCCAATTCCCTTGAATTTTACTGTCGCCTTTAAGCGCCTGGGTCAGGTTGATCGCGTCTTGACTCATTTGTTGATTGAGTTGTTTAAGATGTTCTATCTGCTGGTATAGCGCCTGGCGATCGCGGGTTTCTTTATCGTATACATCTTCCACTTTGCGCTTAAAATCACCCAACTGTTCACGCAGTGGGTTTAATATTTGACCAATAGACTCTTTACTGCTGATGTTGAATTTAGCCGTTTTATCTTCAAAAATTTGATTGGCTAAGTGTTGGAAATCTTGTTTTAGCTGATCTCTGGCCTGATTGAAAAGCTGAGATTTCTCCTCACTCATTTTCCGCTCACTGCTCAGACGCACTTGCAACTCGGTAATTTGGCTGTTGGCTCTGACCAATAGCTTTCGATATTCTTCAAGTTCAGACTGGATTTTTTGTTTCTCCAGCTCAGACAGTTCAAATGCCGATATTTTTTCCTGATACTGGGCATTTATTAACTGTTCCTGATGCAACAGCTGCTCCACTGATATATTGCGCTGCTGCAGTTTCTGATTCTGTTGACGTTGAATATCTAGCTGGCTATTGATATTTTTTTCGCGATCCATCTGCAACTGTAGTTGAAAATTTAACTGCTGGCGCTGCCGGGCCGTGTGATACAGAGACCACAGCAGTAACACTAAACTCACCGTAAATGCGATGACAGCACCTATCACTGCACTTTGTAGATTCAACTGATCTAAAAACATAGATTATTACCAATAGTTAGCGATTAGGTCTAGATAGCAAGTTATGAAAATTAGGGCCGGCAACGTTGATCATAACTAATAGATGCACCAGTACAGTACTTTTTAATCAATACTTTTAACACAGTACTGGATCATGGCCGCTGCCTATATTGAAACAACAGATATAAGTTCTGCCCACTACCAATAGGTGTACAACAATACTGCACTGATTAAGGTGAGGGGCAGCATCAACAGTAAACTCCATTTATTACCCAGGAGCTTTTGCGTCACTAAAACATGTGCACCTGGAAAACTGATAAAGATACAGGAGAGAGGGATAGCCCAGTGCAGATTGGCAAAGCCGTAAGCCATAGCTCCAACAAGTGTTAAAGCGGCTAGGTTACCCGACATCACTACCATTAAAGCACCGTTGTTAGTCGCTAAAAAGCCCTCTTTTTGATCTTTGGGCAATTTATTTAATGCGCCAGCACTTAAGGCAGTAGCCATAGACACGAAGCCAGAAATCAAAAACAGTACGATTGGATTCACCAGAAAAACCTCAAAAAAATAAGTATTGCGCTCGAGCCAACAGCGGTAATGAGCGATGGTCAATTAGAGCTCTATAAAAGAAGCATTAGGGAACGTCTGCTAGTCCGCTGCATCATCTTGTTTACGCCTGAGCAATGTGTAGTGCTTAGTGCAGATAGCGGCCTAACTCACATGTTCCCCAGGCTAGCGGCAGTCATTTTAACAGCATGATAAATATTATCTATCTCAGCCGGGTTATTACCCCTATATATTTTCAGCCGCACCCTTCCTGAATTGTATTTCTGCAGCTGATTAAATTTACTTGCAAAGATCCGCATAGCTACTGCTGCACAAAATCAGCTTCAGGCCCGGTAAAAAAAGCGCTTAAAGTCATACACTTTGTACCAAAGCCAAACAATCAATGACGAGTCACAGCGATAGTTCAGACTTGTTTGCTTGATCCTTAGTTACTATGATAGCTATATGACTAAAACAACTACAGTTTTCAGCAGCACTAAACAAAAAATCAGCATTATCTGCACCCTTATACTGTTACTTTTAGGGCTGTTGTATGCTTTCAGCCCTATGTTAATCGGCTTATTACTTGAGCGTCAACTAAAGCATTACGGGATTACCAGCAGCAGCCGCATGGAACATCCAGGCAGCGACCAGCTTAAACTTGCAGCTGCGCATTTCACTATCGACAGGCCTGAATTCCAGGGACAGATAACAGTCACAGAACTCAGTCTGAAATACAACTGGTTGGATTTATTGCTGCGACAAAAAATTAAGCAGATCCATATCCGCAAGCTCGACATACAACTGAGCGACAATCGCGGACAAGCGGCCCCATCTGTATCGACAGAGTTTGCATTGGCAGCACTACTGCCAGCGACTCTGTTAAGCGAAGTAGCAATCAATCAATTACAGATAGAAACTCTACAGCTGAGCTGGGACAAAAATCCACAGCAGCAGATTGCTGTAATCGGCGAGTTACTGCTCAATCCCGAGCAATTGCGACTGCGGGGCGATTATTTTGAAAATGACACTCTGCTTGGCTCACTGCAAACTGAGTTCAATGCTGAAAACCAGTTTCTGATTAAAGGCCAACTGCTAGCACAGCACCCCCCGCAGAACCAAGCTGGCAATCAGTCCTATTTCAATTTTCAACTAGAGGGCGATATCCAGGCAACAGCGGGGAAAATTAATATCAGAGCCCGCCAGAGAATAAATTTTAAACAGTTCAAATTACAATCATTCTGGCTCTCGCCACTGTTAACGCCCAGCCAACTGCAACAGCTCTCCAGTCTCGAGGCACAGCTGCAACTCAACCATCAATTCAGTATGCCATTGGCTGTCACTGATAACTGGCTGGCGCAATTGCAGGCCGATATCGGTTTCGACCTACAAATAGCACAGAGACAGTTAAAACTTCCCCTGGCCGACAAGAGCTTAAGCGCAGCAAAAATAAAACTGAGCAGCAGCGGCACTCTCAGGTGGAGCCAGCGGCAGCTAGCGATTGAAATGCATCCTTCAACTAACATTGAGATTAGCGATTTCAATGGTCCACAAAGCCACTCTGAACGGATCAATATTAGCTTGCGCTCAGCATTGAAGCTCAGTTTCGACCGGCAATTCAGGATTAATAAAATTCCCAGTTTTACTGCCAGCATAGATGCCAGCCCCTGGCGTACCTCAATTGGCGAGTTCAACCACCTGCCATTAACAATTAACGTGCGACAAGCTGATCTATTAAAGCGACTCTTAGCCGTCGATTTTCAGCTGCAAAAGCTTAATCTGGACAACTCTCAAGCCCAGATCAGACTGCCTTTTCAACAGCTGTCCAGCAGCATCCAAGGTCACTTCTCGCTGCAACAAAACAAGCTAAAACTTAGTTTGCAAGAAGGGCTGACGCTGGCTATTAGCCAATTGAGCAATGCCGGCAGTTCGACTGTCAAAACAAGCACAATGCCTGATGGCAACAGAGCTCAAGCTGCTGAGTATTTTACCGAGCAGCTTAAAGTCACCACCGATTCCGCAATCAATCTCTCACTGGATATAACTGACAACTTCCTTGAAGTGGCAGATAGCGCTTTTACGGTACAGCCGGGCAAATGGCAGAGCCCTGTAGGTCAGATAGAGCACCAGGCGATCAAACTCAGACTTAGTAACATCGACCTGCTCCGCAACAGTGCCAGGCTTACGTTCGACCTCAAGCAGGTACATCTACAAGCGAGTAAGCTGCCATTTAAACAAGCGCTACTAAGTGCCACTGGTACTTTCGAGTTTACTCCTGAACAGATCAATCTTAAGTTGCGCAAGAAGATGCGACTGCAACTACAAAAAATCGCCACAGCCGAACTTCGTACTAGTGCCCTGACAATCCACAACACTAAAGAAATAACCTTGAAACTTCCTTTAACAGCAGCTGCGCCGAACTTAGCTAAACTGCAAGTTTCTGCTATTAACTTGCATCTCACTGGCGCAACACTCAGGGCAGCTCAACAGAAGTTTAGCTATCGCTCGGCCAACCTGGCAATACCAAAACTGCAACTGGCACCGCTGCAACTGCAGCTCTACACTAAGGTGCGAGGTTTCAGCTTGCTGAAGAATAACTTAGTGCAAAACCTGGACATCAACAGCCAAGCCAGCGTCGCTGGAAATCGCTACAGGGCCAATTTTGAAATTAACCACAACGCCCTACCCTTGCGACTGAAGGGAAAAATCCGCAGTGACAGTAAATTCCGTCATATATCAGGTGAGTGGCAGTTGAGCCCATTAAGTCTTGCATCAGCGGCAAGGAAAATGGCTGAACTATCAAACTTACCTTGGCCTGAGGAGTTACAAATCATAGCCGGTGATTACCGACACAGTGGTCAGTTCAAAATAACTAAACAAAAGATAGAGGCTCAGGTACAACACAAAGTTACCCAGCTGACACTGAAAATCGCTGACACTATTGCCCGTGACATTAACATCAGCAGTGACAGCCAATACAAAGATAGCCGCCTCAGCGAAACCGGCTCCCTGAACATTGCAGAGGTTAACAGCGGTATCGCTGTCACTCAAATAAGCGCAGATTTCAGCCTTAAAAACATATTAAAAACAAACCGATCCCTGCAATTAAACAACACCAAGGGAAAATTATTACAAGGTGACTTTAATTTAGAGCCTTTTTCGACCACGCTTGAGCCACTACAGGGAAGCTCGCAGATTAACTTCAGCAATTTACCGCTTAATAATGTTCTGGCTCTGGAGCAAAACCCTAGCTTATCCGGTAGCGGCTCCCTGCAGGGCAAGCTGCCGTTTCGTTTTTCCAGTGGCCAGCTTTACATTGTAGATGGCCAGATAAAAGCGATGGACAAAGGCTACATTCGCTATAGCGCCAACGACAGAATCCGCGCACTGGCGTCCACCAATAGCGGCCTGAAAATTGCGCTAAACATTCTCGAGGATTTCTATTATGAAGTGCTGTCAATCAGGCTTAGTTATTATCCCGATGGCAAGTTAGTGCTAGAAAACCAACTCTCAGGCAACAACCCCAACTGGCAGCAAGGACACCCGATTAAGTTCAGTATTAACGTCGAAGAAAATTTACTGGCACTGCTGAAAACCTTACAATTTAGCAGTGATCTGGAGAAGAACATACGGCAACAAATACAAAAAACTGCTCAGTAGAGGGAACTTAGTCAGCGCATATAAATCTTAATGCTATTATTGACCTAGTATCAGGATATCGCTAGGATCTAGCTATATTTTCTACCTTTGACATCAAGTCATTGGTTAGACAAGGAGAGTTACATGTTTCAAGCTTTTTCAGCCAAAGTGCAGCGAGGCATTTTTGGCTGTTCTCTGGTCGCTGTTGCAATACTACTGGCTGCCTGCTCGCCAAGAATTGCCATAGAAGCACCTAAAGAACCTATCACTATTAACTTAAACGTTAAAATTGAGCACCAAATACTGATCAAAGTCGATAAAGAAATCGATGACCTATTCAACCAACAAAGCGACCTTTTTTAGGAGGAACACAGCGTGAACAAACTACTTTCATTTTTCTCAATCGCCCTGCTGTTAGTTTCTTTCAGCACTGCCAGTCATGCTATAGACAAAAATCAGGCCAAAGCTCAGGGACTCATCGGTGAAACCAGCCAGGGATACTTGGCCAGCGTCAAAGGCAGCCCCAGCGCAGAAATTAGCGCACTGATCAATTCAATCAACCAAGCTCGAAAAGCAGCATTTACAAAGTCAGCTGCCAATGCAGGAGTCAGCGTTGCTGTGGTAGCAAAAAGAGTTGCCCAGCGCCAGGTTGAGCGCGCCGCATCCGGGGACTTTATCAGGAACGCCGCCGGTAACTGGTACCAGAAATAAAACTAAAAGGTTCGCTACTATAAAAGTAGCGAACCTCTTTAACTTCCAACTTACGTCTTACGACTTCCAACTTCCAACTTCCAACTTCCAACTTACGACTTACGACTCAAGCGTAATCCCTATCTTGCCAAAGTGACTGCCACTACCCTGATAATCAATCGCCTCGCCCAGCTGCGAAAAATCAAATACTTTGTGCATCACCGGCTTCATCTGATGTGTCTGCATCGCCTTTAACATTCTGCTGTGCATCGCCTTTGACCCCACTTCAATGCCTTTGATATTTACCGCTTTATACATGATTTCAGCCGTGTCCACTGTGCCTTCACAGATCCCCTGAATAGCGCCAATTTGCGCGATAGTTCCGCCACTGCGGATACAGCGCAAGGATAAATTTAAGTGACTGCCACCAACCACTTCGGCAATATGATGCACACCTTCGCCGCCGGTTATTTCCAGTACGCTCTCAACCCACTCACTGTTAGTTGCATAATTTATCAAGTGGTGCGCCCCTAACTCTTTAGCCATCGCCAGTTTAGCATCGCTACTGGAGCTGACGATCACTTCACAACCCATCATCAATGCAAACTGCATAGCAAACAGTGACACGCCACCTGTGCCTAAAATCAATACTGTGTTGCCAGGTTTCAGCTGACTGCTTTCAACCATGGCATTCCAGGCGGTCACTCCTGCACAGGGGAGCGCTGCGGCTTCCTGATAGCTGAGATAATCCGGAATCTTAATCACAGCACTGTGCTTAAAGACTCTATACTCAGCCGCCACCCCATCTGCACCTGGGCCACCTGGAGATCCCTGTAATTTATCTGCCGTCATTTCACCGTCTTGCCAGTTGGGGACAATTAAACTGCTGACCCTATCACCTACCTTCAGATCAGTGACCAGTAAACCTACCGCTATTACTTCACCGGCTCCATCGGCAACTGGCACTCGCCCATCTTCAGCCAGTTTCCAGCGGGTGATGCCGTTAACCACTAAATAGTCCCGGTGGTTAAGGGCCAATGCATGCATTTTAACTAACACTTGATCTGCTGCACACTCTGGCATTGGCTGTTCTATTAAAGTGACTTTGGCATTGTGAATTTGATAAGTTTTCATAGGGATATTTCCTGTGTAATTAGTCGTTAAACTGTATTTTTATAAAGTGATGATGCGCAATCCAAAGGCAATTAACATAGCCCCTAGTACGTTATCAATGAGTGTTTTCCGATGCCTTAGCTGGGCTAACAATGACGGTTGGGTGAGTATCGTACTTAGGCTTGAAAACCAGATAATATGGGCTATACAGATAATCATCCCGTATGCAAACTGCATGCTTAAAGGGGTGTTTTCTGTAACTAACTGGGTAAATATACTGAGGAAAAACAAGCTGGTTTTAGGGTTCAGTGCATTGCTGATAAAACCACTGCTAAAAGCACTTTTGGCCGATATGCTACTTTTGCTATCACTATTGAGTGTCGATGGCTTTTTACTGTTAAAAATAGAGAGCCCGCCGAGTATGATCAGATAGCCTGCCCCCAGATATTTCATCGCATCAAACAACCAGGGAGAGTTTTTGATCACTAGTGCGATACCGGCGATGCTGTAACCAATGTGTAACCACAGCCCGGTGGCTATTCCCAAAGTGGTATACAATCCGGCGCGCTTAGAGCCGATAATGCTGTTGCGAGTCACTAAGGCGAAGTCCGCACCGGGACTGATAGCCATCAACAGTGCGATGGCGCTGATGCTCAGCAGCTGAGTTTGATGAGCACTGATCAGATCGATTATTGACATGTTCTTTCCTCGCTGGTTGTTGTTTTGAAGATATGGCTACTTTACTCTTATTGATTTATGATGATAATAGCGATAATTACCCAAAAACAATGTCCCGGGAGGACATAATGAGTCACAAGTTAGACCAGATGCATCTAATGCGACTGTTTGTAGCGATAGTGCAGCGGGGCTCTTTCTCAGCGGCGGCCGAACAGCTGGGCATTGCAGCCACTAAAGCCTCAAAAGATATCCGCTTTTTAGAAAGCTCTATGCAAGTACTGCTGTTAAACCGCACCACCCGATCCATTTATCTCACCGATTCAGGTACTGAGTTTTATAAAAAATCGTTGGATATAATTGAACTACATCAACAGATGCTGGATAGCATCCACAGCATGAAAGACACCCTCAGTGGTGAGCTGCGCATAAGTGCGCCGAGCCTTTGGGGCAAAGTAGTGCTGACCCCGTTAATCTTTAAATTTAAACGGCGCTACAGCGCAGTGAACTTTGTCGCCAGCTACTCGAATGAGACCTGCGACCTCATCCGCGACAACATTCACATCGCCTTTCGCAGCACCCAATTAAAGGATGAGCCGTATCTGGCAAAGTATATTGCTGCGGATGACTACGTACTTTGTGCCAGTTATCAGTACTTGCTAGAGGCACAACCTTTTAACACTCCTGCTGACCTGGCGGGGGCACAGATGATCACCCTGGCACATAAGAGCAGTCAATTTGAAAAAATTACCTTTTGCCACAATGGCAATGAAATTACTGAACATTTAGTTGGCGGCTTATCTTTTAGCAGCAAAGATGCTATTTACAGCGCAGTTCAAGAAGGATTTGGCATTGCTGTACTGCCCAGATACCTGGTGCAAAAAGAGTTAACTAATGGGCTGTTGCAGGAAGTACTGAGTGACTACCCGGTTAAAAGCTCCACATTTTATGCGCTCTATACCCAGCGACGTAAAGAGTCGGCACTAGTGAATGAATTTATTGATTTTGTGGTGCAGGAGGTGGGGGGGGAAGAGCAGTAGCGAGTTGGAAGTTGGAAGTTGGAAGTTGGAAGTTGGAAGTTGGAAGTTGGAAGTTGGAAGTTGGAAGTTGCGAGTAGACACTCTGGAGCGGATAAATTAGTTACCAACTGCTCAGAAATGGCGATAGACGCAGTGGCGGCCATGTTGTAGTAACTCAATGGTTTTTTCATACTTTGCATCCAGGGACTCGGCCAATTTAATAGAGGGAGCGTTGTTTGGATCGATATAGCTAACCAGGGATTGTGCATTTAGTACATGTTGCGCGTACTGTTTACTGGCTATTGCAGCTTCTCGCGCATAACCTTTCCCCTGATACTTGTTTAGCAGCCAATAGCCCAATTCTAACTCAGGCCAGCCAGCAGAGTGCCAAAGACCCACGCAACCGACAAAGTTTCCTGAGCTTTTTTCATCCAGCGCCCAATAGCCGAAGCCCTTTAACTGCCAATGGCCTATTTGCAGAGCAAAATGACGCCAGGCATCATCAATACTTTTTTGACCGCCTACATATTTTGCATTATTTTCGTCGGCATAATATTCAGCAAACTGTTCAAAGTCTGTCTTTTTCCACTGCCTGAGTGTCAGACGTTCAGTGTCTAGTTGGCTCATGGTGATTTATCCATCTGTAGCCGGTACATCAAGCTTTTTCTCCATAAAGGTACTCAGAGGATCAAGCTTATAAGTGCCAAATTTACCACGCTCTAGATAACCCAGCTTCAAATATAAGCCAATTGCGTCTTTTGATTGAGGGCCAGTTTCTAGTCGAGATATGAAGATGTGGTTAGCAATCAGTTCATTTTCCAACACAGCCATTATATTTTGCGCTAAGCGTTTACCTCTATGAGCGATAGGCACATAAATTCTTTTAATTTCCCCGTAATCGTCAAACAGCTTCACAGATCCTATGGCGATTATTTGCTCATTTTCACGGGCGCCATAAAAACGCACGTTTGCAGCACTAAGGGTTTCGATAGAATCCAGATGATTACTCTCGGGGGGATAGAGGGTCTTTTGGTACTCATCCAGCTCAGCTATTAAGTGCTCTGCTTCTTTAGGATCAATTTTTTCAATTGTTATCGACATTTTTAATTCCTTTAAGCTCGTTACCATTCACAAGCAAAAGCACTGTATATAAAAACAGTTTGAGAGTAAATAGAAACTAAGTTGGAAGTTGGAAGTTGGAAGTAGACAGCCTTGAGCGGATAAATGGCCGAGTAGCGAGTAGCGAGTAGCGAGTAGCGAGTAACTAATTACTAGCATTAAATATCTTTTGGGCAAAAAAAAGCCTCAGGGTTAGCTGAGGCTTTTCTTGAGCTGGAATCAATTACTTGATTTTAGCTTCTTTATACATAACGTGCTGACGTACAACAGGATCAAATTTCTTGATCGCCATCTTTTCAGGCATAGTACGCTTGTTTTTGTCTGTTGTGTAGAAGTGACCAGTACCAGCAGATGATACTAGACGAATCTTTTCACGATTACCTTTAGATGCCATTGTCTAGCTCCTTATACTTTTTCGCCGCGAGCGCGAATTTCTTTAAGAACGATATCGATACCTTTCTTGTCGATGATACGCATGCCTTTAGAAGAAACACGTAGACGTATGAAACGGTTCTCAGCTTCTACCCAAAAACGATGCCAATGCAGGTTAGGTAGAAAACGACGACGCGTTTTACGTTGAGAGTGGGAAACATTGTTTCCTGTTACTGGGCGCTTACCCGTAACAACACAAACTTTAGCCATTTTAAAAACTCCAATATAGGAACAAGTTACATCTATTCTGATACTTATTAGCAAAAAAAATTATTGCCGCAGGTGGAGCGTCCGTAACTAATAGACAGAAATCCCAAACCAGTTCGAATAGAAGCCGCGTATACTACAGACAGACATGACAAATAGCCAGCGACAAATTGAAATACTTATACTACTCATTATAGTGCATATAAAAGCATCACCGGCTGAATAGAATCCACTATAACAGCCCACGTTCTGCAAATGACACAGGCTCTGCATTGCCAATGATAATATGATCAATCACTGCGACATCTACCAGTGCCAGTGCTGCTGACAACCGCTCTGTTATCTGCTTATCTGCCATCGAAGGCTCGGCAATACCAGACGGGTGATTGTGCGAAAAAATTACCGCGGCGGCATTGTAACTCAATGCCGATTTAACCACTTCACGGGGATGAATTTGCGCGCAGTTGATACTGCCTTTAAACAAAATTTCAAAACCTAACACGCTGTGTTTGGTATCTAAAAACAAGCAGGCAAATACTTCTCTTTGATGGTGGCGCAGTTGACTGATCAGGTACTGTTGTACCGTATGTGGGCTGTCCATGGTAGAGCCCTGCTCTAATTGCTGCCCCAAGTGCCGCCTGTTCATCTCCAGAACTGCTTGTAATAATGCGTACTTCGCCGGGCCCAAACCTGTACCGGAGCAAAATTCAGCTTCAGAGGACTCGAATAATTGCCGTAATCCGCCGTAGCTGGACAATAGCTGTCGGGCAATATCAACGGCGCTCAGACCTTTAGTGCCAGTGCGTAAAAAGATCGCCAGTAGTTCGGAATCTGACAGCGATTGCGCTCCTTTTAGCAATAATTTTTCCCGAGGCCGCTCTGAGATGGGCCAGTCATTAATTGACATCTAAACCTCACAGATAATCCTTTATCAAACAACTATCATACGCCTAAATCAGCCCTTGGGCAGAGGACTTGTTATCACCTGACTTAGACTAATGGCTATGGGTCTTAAGATTAGCCCTTTAGTCAATATATCAGTTAAAACTAATATTTTATCCTCAACCCCTTCGAAAAGCGCATTCATGATGTTATCTTAGCCACCTCAATCAAAGTCATGGTATTTTAAGGCGCTATGGGTATGCAAAGACTTACCAACAAACGAATTATTCTCGGTATTACCGGTGGCATTGCCGCCTATAAAAGTGCCGAGCTGACTCGATTATACAAAACCGCTGGTGCTGATGTTCGCGTTGTTATGACGCCAGCAGCCACTGAATTTATTACTCCCCTCACCTTGCAGGCACTCTCGGGCAACCCGGTACATACCGCGTTGCTGGATCCTGAAGCTGAAGCGGGTATGGGTCATATAGAACTGGCAAGATGGGCAGACCTGATTGTCATAGCGCCCGCCAGTGCCGATTTTATCGCCCGCTTAAAAAGCGGTATGGCCAACGATTTACTGACCACTTTATGCCTGGCCAGCGATGCCCCTCTCGCGTTGGCACCGGCGATGAACCAGGCCATGTGGCGCTCTACCCAAACTCAGAGCAATGTCTTTGATCTACTGCAGCAACAAGTGGTGTTTTGGGGTCCGGATTCCGGTGAGCAAGCTTGTGGTGATGTAGGCCCTGGACGCATGTTAGAACCTGGCGCAATCGCTCAGCTCAGTGCCGAACTCTATACCACCAAGCTGTTAAGCGGCAAAACCGTGTTTATAACCGCCGGCCCCACGCGCGAGGCAATAGACCCGGTACGTTATATCTCCAACCATAGCTCCGGAAAGATGGGCTATGCCCTGGCTGTTGCCGCAGTAGAAGCGGGCGCCAAAGTAAAATTGATCAGTGGCCCGGTGATCTTGCCCTGCCCTGAGCGGGTTGAGCGGGTGATGATTGAAAGCGCCGAGCAAATGTTAGCCAGCGTGTTGGAAGATATTGATGCCTGCGACATTTTCATCGGCTGCGCTGCAGTGGCTGATTTTCGACCGGCACATCAAGCAGAGCAAAAAATCAAGAAAGGCAGCAGTGACACTATCTCGCTGCTGATGAGTAAAAACCCGGATATCATTGCCACAGTCGCCCAGCGTACCCATAAACCCTTTACAGTGGGCTTTGCCGCCGAAACCGAAAATATGCAGGAATACGCCCGCGGCAAATTAGAGCAGAAAAATCTCGACCTGATCGCCGCCAACGACGTGTCTAATACTGAGATCGGCTTCAACTCTGACGAAAATGCCCTGACCTTGATCAGTGACAAACAACAACTGGTTTTAGAACAAGCCAGTAAAGCGGTATTAGCACAGCAGTTAATCCGTCACATCGCCCTATTAATGACTCAAAGAATTGACCCATAATGAATAAACTACAAGTAAAAATACTCGACTCGCGCATCGGCGCCGAATTCCCTCTGCCCAGTTATGCCACACCAGGCTCAGCGGGTCTTGATTTACGCGCCTGTCTGGACAGCCCCCTGACCATTGAACCCGGCCAGACCCATTTGATCCCCACAGGTATGGCGATTCATATTGAAGATCCAGGGCTCTGCGCAATGATTTTACCGCGTTCTGGCCTGGGCCATAAACACGGCATAGTATTAGGTAATTTAGTCGGGTTGATCGATTCTGATTATCAGGGACAACTGTTTGTCTCCTGCTGGAACCGCGGTCAGACCACGTTCACTATGGAGCCTGGCGAGCGCATCGCGCAGCTGGTGCTAGTGCCGGTAGTGCAGGCAGAATTTGAAATTGTCGATGATTTTTCAGCCTCTGACAGAGGCGAAGGTGGCTTTGGATCCTCAGGTCGAGCTTAAATATAAAGGGAATTATAGAATGCCGTATAAGTTAGAAAACCTAGATCAAAATATTTTTCGCGCCTACGATATTCGTGGCGTAGTCGGAACAGCATTAACTGACGCCACGGTTTATCACTTGGGGCGGTCCTTTGCCACCCAGGCAAAAACTGAAGGCGTCAGCCATTTATGTGTCGCAGCGGACGGCCGTATTTCCAGCCCGCATTTAAAACAGCTGCTTATCGAGGGGTTACTCGATGGCGGCATGGATGTCAGCGATATAGGTTTTGTCGCAACTCCTGTGCTTTATTACGCAGCCCATCACTGTGAAAGCATCAGCGGCATCATGATCACCGGCAGCCATAATCCTAAAGATTATAACGGCTTTAAAATGGTGTTAGCGGGCAATACCTTAGCCTTAGATGAAATACAAAAGCTCAAAGACATCATGCTCACTGAAGATTATTGTGAAGGTGAAGGCAACGTCGAAGCCAAAGATGTTCGCTCCGACTATATGCAGAGCATACTTAAAGACATCAAATTGAAGCGCCCGTTAAAAACCGTAGTCGACTGTGGCAACGGTATTCCCGGTGAGATGAATCCTGGGCTGATTAAAGCCCTGGGCTGTGAAGTGACGCCACTTTACTGTGAGGTGGATGGCAACTTTCCCAATCACCACCCGGACCCCGGCAAGCTGGAAAATTTACTGGAGTGCATCGCACAAGTCAAAAAGCAGGGAGCCGATATCGGGCTGGCTTTTGATGGCGACGGCGACAGAGTGGGGATAGTCACCCCTAAAGGTAATATGATTTACGCCGACCGCCTGATGATGCTGTTTGCCCAAGATGTATTGTCGCGCAACCCCAATGCCGAAATAATCTACGACGTAAAATGCTCCAGGCTGCTGCACAATGTGATCACCGAAGCCGGTGGTAAAGCCACCATGTGGAAAACCGGTCACTCGTTGATCAAGCGCAAAATGCGTGAATCAGGTGCACTGCTGGCCGGTGAAATGAGTGGCCATGTATTCTTCAAAGAACGCTGGTATGGATTCGATGATGGACTGTACGCTGCAGCACGATTATTGGAAATACTCTCCGCCAGTGATTTAGATCTGGATCAGATTTTTGCCCAATACCCGGAAGAAATCAGCACCCCTGAAATCAACATCAGCGTTTGCGACGACACTAAGTTCTCGATCATCGAGCAAATGCAGCAAGGTGAGTACCCGGATGGAAACAAGAACATTATCGACGGAGTGCGGGTTGACTACACTGACGGCTGGGGGCTAATACGCGCCTCTAACACAACCCCGGTTTTAGTCCTTCGATTCGAAGCCAGTACTGAACAGGCGCTGGCGCGCATTCAACAGCAATTCCAGACGCAATTGCACAGTATTGATGCACAGTTAGATATTAGTTACTAAGCTAGCGAGTTGCTTAGAGTTTTATTAAAGATTAACCCGCAATATCCCGGTACTTAATCCAGCCGGGGGGATACAGGAAAATGATTGCTATGCCTTTAACACGCAAGCAGGCTATGAATACCGCCGAGGTACTGAGCACTGCCGTACCTTATATCCAACAATTTGTTGGCAAGACCATTGTCATCAAATACGGCGGCAACGCCATGACCGACGAGAAACTCAAGCAGAGCTTCGCCCGCGACATAGTGATGATGAAGCTGATAGGCCTGAACCCGATTGTCGTTCACGGTGGCGGCCCGCAAATAGGCAGTTTGCTGGAGCAGCTAAACATCGAGTCGCACTTCATCAACGGTATGCGCGTCACTGACTCTAAAACCATGGACGTGGTGCAGATGGTGCTCGGTGGTTTAGTCAATAAAGAGATTGTCGGTCTGATCAATCAAAATGGCGGCAAGGCCATCGGCCTTACCGGCAAAGACGGTAATTTACTTAAAGCCACGAAACTGAAAGTAAAACATAAAACCCCAGAAATGTCGGTACCGGAAATCATCGATATAGGCCATGTTGGCGAAGTACAGAGCGTTAATACTGAGCTGCTGAACATGCTGACCTCCTCTGACTATATTCCGGTTATAGCACCCATAGGCGTCGATAAAGAAGGTACTTCCTACAATATCAATGCCGATCTAGTGGCTGGTAAAGTCGCTGAAGTACTCAGTGCTGAAAAGTTAATCTTGTTAACTAACATCGCCGGATTATTGAATAAAGAAGGTGAAGTACTCACTGGCCTGACCACCACAGAGGTCGACGCTCTGATAGCAGACGGTACTATTCACGGCGGCATGTTGCCAAAAATAGGCTGTGCATTAAACGCGGTCAAATCCGGAGTCAACAGCGCCCATATAATCGATGGACGGGTCGAACACTCTTGCCTGCTAGAAATATTTACCGACGAGGGTGTGGGCACTTTAATTACCCGCGAAGAGTCTGCCAGTACTACTCAAGCATAACTTGGAAACATAATAACAATGACTGAAACAGTTAAAACATCCAGACGTGAACAGATATTGCAGTGTTTAGTGGCGATGCTGGAAAATAATCCGGGCGCGCGAATCACTACTGCGGCACTGGCGAAGAATGTCGGAGTCTCCGAGGCGGCACTCTATCGCCACTTTCCCAGTAAGGCTAAAATGTTTGAAGGTTTAATCGACTTTATTGAAGAGACTATCTTCTCGCGCACTAACATGATTACTCACTCAGATTCGCCTTCAGTACGTCAATGCGAGCAGATACTGACATTAGTATTGACCTTTGTGGAGCGCAACCCGGGCATGGCACGTATCTTAACCGGCGACGCCCTGGCAGGTGAATCTGAGCGTTTACGTGCCAGCATCCATCAGCTTTTTCAGCGCCTGGAAACGCAGATAAAACAAGTACTGCGTGAAGCCGAACTAAAAGAGGGGCTGCGCACTGAAACCACCGCCAGCGCCACTGCCAATCTGATGCTAGCTGTCGTTGAAGGACGAATCCGCCAGTTTGTTCGCAGCGAATTTAAACGCAAGCCGACCGAGCAATGGAGTGATCAGTGGCCCAGACTAGCCGCTGGCATGTTCAGAACTTAAAATTCTGGCCACCAGCCACTATGGCTATCAATCGATAGCCATAGACATTTTATAAAATGCTACACGCTCTTTGTAAAAACGCTCACCCACTCTCTGCATACCGATTTTTTCGTAGATAGCCATCGCCGCCTCTCTGGCATCACAGTAAAAAATCTTAAACTCGCCACTGCGCAGTTCAGATAAAATGTGCCGCAACATGGCGCTGCCAATCCCCTGCCCCTGATAGCCAGCCAAAGTGGCGAATTTACGCAGTCTGACAGTATCACGATGCTCGTAGATCGAAGCGACACAGATCAGTTCTTTATCAATGATCACCCCATAATGCCTGGCGCTTTCATCGCCGCTGACTTTGCAAAACTCTGCGCACTTGTGTGGCCACAATACCTGGTGGCGTATCGGCAGTGCCTGCTGCCAGCTGATTTTTACTATCTGCATGTAACTCCAAAAAATTGAGAATTAGGGGATCTGCCGGCTAGCGGAACTTACTCTACTTGGATAGCAAAAACCGACAACAGTCGCTGTGTTTTCCCCTGCCAGTTATTTATCAACGCTCATTCCTTCTGTCATCAGCTGACAGACCTATAGCGTCGCTCTTATGCAGTAAAAATAGCATGCGCTTAAGTTCTGCGCTGGGTATTAATATAATTATTGCAGTCACCCAGAAATCACTGAGGGTCAGCTTTTATTTGCTGCTATTCTGACGCCGATTATAGCTCTGGTAACTGAGTTATCTATTGATAACCAAACCTATCTTACAAACTAAAAAGGCCTTCAACATTACTAGAGCCCAAGACAAATTCCGGGTATTTCTGAGCAAAGGGTGTCGCTGTGGCACCACCCAAAATATGCCCTGACATTAACCACCACACAAACTAATCATTGGCCAAAGTTAGCATGCCACTCCGATACCCCCCAAATCAACATCGATAAGGCAGTTGCTGCATTGTCGGGGTAACACCTAGTCCGTTTTCACAATCACCAATAGAGGCAAATGCCCCGATTACCGCACCAATCATGATTAACTAAATTAGCTAAGTTCCACTCTCAGTCATATCTGACTGCTTATTTTTATCATTATCCGTTGGCTCCGCTGCAAGTATTATACCTGTTATCTGTCATCAATCTTGTATCGCGAATACTGATGCACCTTATCTAGAATGGCATCCATAGATCGGACTCTAGCCACTATTGACTATACTTTAACCAGATATTGTCTATCCAGTATTTTGAATCTTAAATATATTTCAGCCAAAAGCCATACCAACCCAATTATTGACTAGACAATTATTTGTATTATTGATATCGTTCGGTTGTTAAAAGCACAAATTTACACAAACACACACAAATACACATTGTCTTGAGAAAGTACGATCTCTTGATTAGGTAGCCTCAGGGCCCAGTGCTCGTTTGTATAATCTAAACATGCCCCACAACAACATAGAGTGAAGAAAAGAGATGAAAAAAATAATAGCTAAACTCACAACCTCGATGATTCTTTTAGGTACAGCCTCTGCCGCATACTCAGAATCCCTTACCTTATACACTTCTCTTGAAGAAGAAGAGATTGCTGTGTATGTAAAGGCTGCCGAGAAAGAAATGCCAGATATTGATATCAATGTACTTCGTCTCTCTACCGGCAAGCTAGGTGCACGTCTATTAGCGGAAGCAGGCAACCCACAAGCAGATGTAATCTGGGGTTGGGCAGTCACCGCTATGATGGACCCTCAGATTCTTAAATTACTTGAACCTGTCAAAGTGCAGGGAGCCGAAAAACTTGCCCCTGAATTTCGCGATGCCAAAGATCGTTGGTTTTCGCAGATGGGCTACATGGGCGCATTCTGTGTAAATACAGAACGCCTAAAACAGAAAGGCTTAAGCATGCCACAAAGCTGGGCCGATTTAGCAAAACCAGAGTTTAAAGGAGAGGTAGTTATGCCGGATCCTAACTCGTCTGGTACTGGCTATTTACACGTAAATGCAGTGTTGCAATCAATGGGTCTTGAAAAAGGTTGGGCACAACTTCAGGACGTTGATGCCAACATGGCGCAATATACTTCGTCAGGGTCAAAGCCTTGTAAAATGGCACGTACCGGTGAATATGTCGTCGGTGTCTCTGTCGCTTTAACGGCTATGAATTCAATCGAGGATGGCTACCCGTTGGCAATGGTATTTCCCAAAGGTGGCGTAGGTTATGAATTGGAAGCTTCTGCTCTGCTATCCAGTAGTAAAAACAAGCCGGCGGCAAAGCGCTTCTTAGAATGGAGCATGTCGGATAGTGCAATTTCACTGTTTGGTCAATTTAAGGCATTAATCACTGTACCTAATGTGAAACAGTCTGAAGCGGCGAAACTATCGGGTCTTCCCGCTGATTTAAGCACCATCCTTGCGCAAGTTAATTTCGTTGAATCTGCAAATAGACAGACTGAAATTAAGGCTCAGTGGCGCGAAAAATTTGGTAGATAAACCATAGCAAATGACATGCGGGTAGTGATTGTCTATCCGCATGTATGCACATATTTATTTTTATCATCTAAACCTTCAGACCTCATTCTTGTTCGGTGTTCCGATATTACCTAGTCGAGTTATTAGAAAATGTATTTAACTGTTACCAACGCAACCAAACACTATGGTTCATTCAGAGCGTTGAATGATGTATCTATATCAATTGAGAAGGGTGAATTTGTCTGCCTTCTAGGACCCAGTGGCTGTGGCAAAACCAGCTTGCTACGTATCATTGCTGGCCTGGCGGACTTAGATGAAGGTGACGTTCAGCTAAATGGCAAGTCACTGTTAAAGATATCGGCACGTAAGCGTGATTTTGGGATCGTTTTTCAATCTTATTCATTGTTTCCTAACATGACAGTAGCTGAAAACATTGGCTACGGCTTAAAAATAAGGAAGATACCCGCCGATCAAATCAGTGCTCGTGTCAGTGAATTATTGGATATTATTAAGTTGCCTCAATTCGCGGATAAAATCCCCGGACAACTTTCAGGTGGTCAACAACAGCGAGTCGCTCTGGCGCGTGCTATCGCTGTTAATCCCCGGGTATTATTACTGGATGAACCACTCTCAGCACTTGATGCACAGGTACGTGGAGAATTGCGCGACGAAATTCATCAGCTACAGAGATCGCTGGGTATCCCGACATTGATGGTCACCCATGACCAAGAGGAAGCACTGGCGCTTGCCGATAAAATTATTTGTATGAACCAAGGGGTTGTTGTCCAATCAGGCACGCCGCATGAACTGTATCATAAACCTGCTACACGCTTTGTCGCCACTTTCATGGGGACCAGCAATTTGATTAGTACTCAAAAGATAAAAAGCATAATGCCAGAATTATTAAGCACTCGCCCCGGGGGCGATGACGATCAATATGATGCCTGCATTCGACCCGAATCAATACGCATTGAAGCTAATCCCAAGGGAGAAGCCAGCATAGTATCCATCGGATTTTTGGGCAATTTGAGTAAAATAAAATTGGCTAGTCCGCTGGGAAATTTAATAGTAGAAGTACATGGTGCTACAGACCTCAAAGAAAAACAAAAGGTCTCGCTAGATATTGCCCCTGCAGATTGCATCTGGGTGGAAAATGATGTGGCAGGGATAGCAGAATGAGTTCCGTATTCACAAGACGTCCCGATGGGGACAAGTTACTGACAATCGCTTGTCTGGTGATTCCGTTAATTGGTTTAACGCTGTTTTTCCTCTACCCAATGTTTACTGTCTTCATGCGCTCGATCACATTAGCCGATGGTGGTCTGGGTCTGCAGAACTATACTGATACCCTCGCCTCTTCTGGGTTCTGGCGAGCCACCCGACATTCTATGTTGATGGGTTTCACTACCATGATCATCAGTGTTTTTTTGGGCTTCATCATAGCTCACGGACTACACCGTTGCTCATTTCGTGGCAAGTGGATAATACGCTCGATAATCATCATGCCACTATTGGCCCCCTCTCTCATCCAGGCGCTGGGATTGATATTTCTATTAGGGCGCAATGGCGTGATTAATCGAGTATTCGGCCTCGAATTAGATATTTATGGATTTTGGGGGCTGACCCTCGCGAATACGCTTTATGCGATTCCGCAAGTCGTTATGATTATTGGCGCGTCGCTCGTACTATTGGATGCACGTGTCTATGAAGCCGCTGAAATGATGGGGGCAAAACCGACTCGCCAATTTCGCGACTTGACCTTGCCCGCTATCTTCTTCGCTCTATTGAATGCCGGTTTTGTGGTGTTTATCGTGACCATCACCGACTTTGGTAACGCCGCGGTTATCGCCGGGGATTATTCGGTACTGGCGACAGAAATATATACTCAAGTTGTCGGCTTGCGAAATTTCAATATGGGTGCCGTGGTGGGCATTATGTTGCTGTTGCCGACCGTCGTGTCTTACTATATAGAGCGCAAGGCCATGGCGCGCCAAAAAGGACAGCTCAATACTAATATACAGCCCTTTGTCCCAAGCTTCATGGCGAGTAGAGATATTCCCATGGCTGGGGTCTGTTTCTTTATTGTCGGAATGATTTTAGCGGTTATTGCTATCGTCATCTATGCCAGCTTTGTCAAACTTTGGCCCTATAACTTCGACTTTACTTTGAAGCACTTTGACATCACGACCGCAGGTGGTTACAGCTCGTTGTGGATCACCATTGGGATCTCCCTGGCTGCAGCAGTGGGCGGAACCTTGTTAATTTTCATGTTAAACCTCGGTCTGCTGCGTCTTCCAGCGGCTATTTCCCAGACGATACAAGTACTGGCAGCTATGCCGGCGGCGGTACCCGGGATCGTCTTAGGCCTGGCCTATATCCTAACATTTAACTCCACGTCGACACCGCTGTACATGTTATACGGAACCGCCACGTTAATTGCCGTGATCAACTTTTATCATTACCATACTCAAGCATTTTTGACCGTAATGACAGGCTTTCGTCAATTTCCCAAAGCGCTCGAAGAGGCCTCTGGTTCTCTAGGGGCTGGATTAGGTAGCACTGCTATCAACGTCATCGCCCCCTTCGTTTCTCCGATGCTAGTGGCCGTGTTCTTTTTCCTTTTCATGCGCTCAATGGTGACACTATCAGCAGTGGTGTTTTTAACCACACCGCAACTTAATGTTGCCGCTGTGACAATTATGCGCCTGGACGACGCGGGATTAACTTCTCAAGCGGCAGCTTTCTCTACTTGTGTAATGGCGGTTGTCGCTCTTGCACTAGGTATTATGAAATTAATACTATCCATTCAATCTAAACGCTCCACTGGATCTGCATGATGTGGCCGAAGGAGCGACATCAGCGCATTCTCTCGATGTTAAGCGGTAACCAGTTAGTCAGTGCAAATGATCTTGCTGGGCTATTGGAGGTCTCTCGCGAAACTGTGCGCCGTGACTTACTAGAACTGGACAACAAAGGTCTGATTGACCGAGTGCATGGCGGCGCGGTTTTACCCAATAGAGGACATGAAGCGCCTTTTGAAAACCGCAGAGATGAGCAAATACGAGCCAAACAAGGTATTGCTCGAAAAGCGGTCACTTTAATTCCACCCGGCAGCTCTATTTTTGTTGATGCGGGTACCACGACCACAGTTTTCGGCCAGTCACTGGCAAAGCTATCGGGAATTATGCTGATCACTAACTCAATCGAGATTGCGCAAACCATCAAATCCAGCGGCAGTGACATAGACCTTATCTTACTGGGTGGACAGATAGTTTCAGATGTACCGGCAACCTATGGCGAACTCACTTTATCGGAAATCAGGCGCTTTAATGTCGACTTGGCATTTATCGGTCCGGTGGCGGTACACGCAGAAGAAGGGATGTTTTCGTTTGCATTAAAAGAGGCCGAAATTGCCAGGACAATGATCTCTCAAGCACGTCAAAACGTGCTCTTGTGTGATCGAACTAAGTTCGGCACTACCAGCCGTGTTCGTTTTGCTAAAACCCGTGATATCGACTATTTGGTAACGGATCATTTAGCGAAGCCAGACCAGATAGAGCCTTTTACCAGGGCCGGTGTTGAAATAGTTACCGATAAATAAACGACAGTGACTATACCGCCCCCAGTATGAATACAGATAATTGGAGTTACAAATGACAAGCACGAACAATAGCAACTACTTAGAGATTCTTGCCGATTGCCAACATTGGGCAGATGAAGCGGCAGTGCTGGCTCGCCAATATTTTCGACAGCCAACCCAGGTCAGCTTCAAAACTGATGAGAGCCCTGTCACTGTCATTGATCAACTAATAGAAAGTGAACTAAAAAAAGCAATTTCAGCAAAATACCCAGAGGATGGCATACTGGGAGAAGAGAGTGGAACCGACGGGAAAACTAACCATAACCTCTGGGTAATCGATCCTATCGATGGTACCCGATCCTTCGTTTTGGGAAATCCACTGTTCGGTATGTTGCTCGCCTATGTACAAGCTGGTGTGCCCACTGCTGGGGTCATTTCAATGCCAATGTTAAACGAGGTTTACAGTGGCGGTGTAGGCTTGCCTGCTACCTGCAATGGCAAGCCTATCAAAGTCTCAGACCAAATTAATATCGATGATTGCCTGCTCTCCATCAATGAAGGTGAAAAATTACTCAGCGAACACCCCGAAAAGCTTAGCCGACTACTGACAACCGGAAAAGTGCGACGATTTGGCTATGATTGCTATCCCCATGCGCTACTTGCAGCAGGCCATATTGACGCGGTCATCGATTACGACCTAAAACCTTATGATTATCTTGCCCTATCCATGGTCATTCAATCTGCTGGGGGGATTATCACTGATTGGCAGGGCAATAAGCTTGATATGCACTCTAAAGGAGATGTGCTTTCAGCTGCAACTCCTGAACTGCACCAGTCGCTCTTAAAATTGCTCAACTCTGACTAATTATTCCTGTTTGTGGCATTTCCACAACTGATATTGTGGCTAGCTGAATTGATTTTGGACAACTAATAATGTTGATTTTTCAACCGAGAGAAATAGGAGTGCTTGCGGCATGATTATGCAAGGATTAGAGCAACCGTCCGCGGTGCTACTTAACTCTGATGGCGCCTCTGATGTTTTGCTGGTGTGTGAACACGCCAGCAATTTTATTCCCGATTGTTTTGCCAACCTCGGCCTGAGTGAGGCACAGAGACTCAGCCATATTGGTTGGGATATAGGCGCGGCAGAATTGGCCCGAGCGTTGAGTGACTCTCTGGATGCCGCTCTGGTAGTACAGCGTTACTCACGTTTGCTGTATGACTGTAATCGGCCGCCCAACGAGGCCAGTGCAGTACCACAGCTCAGTGAAGAAACAGAAATCAAAGGCAATCTAGGCCTTAGTGTCGAGGCTAGAGAATATCGGGTAGAGCGAATCTATGAGCCTTTTCACAATGCAATCAGCGCTCAAATAGCCGCTCGTAAAGCGGCCGGTAGAAATACCATTGTGATGAGCATTCATAGTTTTACACCTATTTTTTTGGGCAGACAGCGCACTGTACAGCTGGGAATCATTTCCGATACAGATAATCCTTTTGCCGATGCGTTTTATCAACAAGCTCGAAAAAATAAGGCTTACGATATTCGTATCAATGAGCCCTATGGACCATCGGACCCAGTATTGCACTTGGTAACCCGCCACGCAGAAGAGCATCAATTGGCCAGTATCATGCTGGAAATACGTAATGACCTGCTATTAACAGCAGCGGGCGTTACACAATGGGCACGGTTGATAGCCGATACCTTTAACAGTTTTAAGAACTAGCACCCAACCTCCGTTAGAGGTAAAAGCTAAAGTTATAGAGAGGATTTGTAATGCGTAAAATGCTGACATTAGAGCACTTAGAAGAAGAATTTGCAGCCGGCACAATCGATACTGTATTGGCCTGTATGGTTGATATGCAGGGCCGCTTGATGGGCAAGCGTTTTCATGCCGATTATTTTATTAACAATGCTTACGATGAAACGCATTCGTGTAACTATCTGTTAGCCACCGATTTAGAAATGGCAACGGTAGAGGGCTATAAATCCACCGGTTGGAAAGCCGGTTACGGCGATTATGTGATGAAGCCAGACTTGAGTACCTTGCGTCGGGTTCCCTGGCTGGAAGGCACAGCGCTAGTGCTTTGCGATGTATTGGATCATCATGACTATCAGCCTATAGCGCACTCTCCAAGGGCTATTCTACGCAAGCAAATTGAGCGTTTTGTCGACTTAGGTATTCAGCCTATGATGGCCACAGAACTTGAGTTTTTCCTGTTTGATCAAAGCTATGCAGAAGCCTGCCAGGCTGGCTACCGGGGCATGCCACTGGCGAGTAATTACAACGAAGACTACCACATATTCCAGACCACCAAAGAAGAGGTTGTTATACGCGCCATGCGCAACGGCGTATACGGTGCGGGAATTCCGGTGGAGTGCTCAAAGGGCGAGGCCTCGGCGGGGCAAGCAGAGATCAATATCAAATACGACAAGGCTTTGACCACTGCAGATCACCATTCAATCGTTAAGAATGCCTGTAAAGAAATTGCCTGGGGGCACGGTAAGGCTGTGACTTTCATGGCGAAGTGGGATAACAACTCGGCGGGAAGTTCATCTCACGTGCATCAATCCATGTGGAGCCTGGAAGGGCAGCCGTTATTTTTAGACGAGAGTCGCGAACACGGAATGTCACAGATGATGTGCCACTATCTGGCCGGGCTGCTGGCCCACGCCGATGACGTCACCTGCTTTTTGGCACCTTACGTCAATTCCTACAAGCGCTTCTGCGAGGGGACTTTTGCGCCGACCAAGGCCATCTGGAGTTTGGATAATCGCACCGCTGGGTTTCGTTTATGCGGTGCCAATACTAAAGCCATCCGTATAGAGTGCCGTATTGGTGGTGCAGACCTCAATCCGTATTTGGCGCTGGCCGGTCAGCTGGCAGCGGGCATGGCGGGGATTGAGCAGCAACTTGAATTAGAAACTGAATTCGTTGGCAATGCCTATGGCGGCCAGGACATTCGTGAAGTGCCAAACACCTTGCGCGAGGCGACTGAGAAACTTGATCAATCAACTATGCTGCGTGAAGCATTCGGTAGTGATGTGATTGATCACTACGTGCATGCCGCTCGCTGGGAGCAGCGCCAATACGATAAGCAAGTCACAGACTGGGAAGTCGCGCGCGGATTTGAGCGCGCGTAGCTGCAGAGGCTTAAAGTCTGAATAAAACGGTCAGCTGGTTAGCTTTCAGTCAGTCATCGAAACAATTTTTAGGAAAAAATCAATGAATAATATCCAATGTATTTCACCGGTTGACGGTAGTGTTTACGCACAGCGCCCGGTTGCGAGTGCCAGCCAAATGGCCAATATATTTGCCGGGGCCAAAGCAGCTCAACACAGTTGGGCGGCACTGAGTCTGCAGCAGCGTAAGGACTACGTTAGCGCCGCGGTAGATGCAATGATGGCGATGAAGACACGCATCGCCGAAGTACTAGCCTGGCAAATGGGTCGCCCTATCAGTCAGGGAGCTGGTGAAGTCGATGGGTTGGAAGAGCGCGCCCGGCATATGATTGCCATTGCCGATCAAGCATTACAACCTACAGACCCCGGTGAGAAAGCGGGCTTTAGCCGACAGATCACTCGCGAGCCACTGGGAGTAGTCTTTACTATCGCCCCCTGGAATTTCCCATTTATGACGGCACTCAATTCTATTATTCCGGCTCTGGTGGCGGGTAATACGGTCGTATTGAAACATGCCGCTAGTACTTTGCTGGTGGCCGAGTGTATACAAGATGCTTTTGCTGCGGCCAAGCTGCCTGAGGCGGTGTTTCAGCATATAGTTCTCAACCATACCAGCACCAGTGAGTTAATCGGCTCAGGTAATGTCGATATGGTTTGCTTCACCGGCTCGGTCGGTGGCGGCAAAGCCATGGAACAGGCCGCTGCCGGGCAGTTTATTCCGGTCGGTCTCGAGCTGGGCGGCAAAGACCCCGCTTACGTGCGGGCCGATGCCAACTTGCCTTATTGCATAGAAAACCTGGCCGATGGTGCGTTCTTTAACAGTGGGCAGTCGTGCTGCAGCATTGAACGCATCTATGTGCATGAGAGCATTCACGATGAATTAGTCGCGGGCCTGGCGGCTGCGGGGCAAGCCTACAGATTAGGCAATCCCTTGGATGTTAATACTAACCTTGGGCCTATGATTAAACCGGCTGCGGCAGATTTTGTGCGCCAGCAAATAGGCGATGCACTGGCCGCAGGTGCTAAAGCGCACGTGGATACCAGTCGTTTTGAGCTAGATAAACCCGGTTCTGCCTATATGTCACCGCAAGTATTAACCCAGGTGACCCATGAGATGTCAGTGATGACCGACGAGAGTTTTGGTCCTGTTGTCGGCGTGATCAAAGTTAGCAGTGATGAAGAGGCCATTGCTTTGATGAATGATTCAGCCTTTGGCTTGAGCGCGGGTATCTGGACAGAAGATCTGAGTGCGGCACAGCGAATAGCGCCACAACTTGAAGCGGGTACTGTGTTTATGAATCGCTGTGACTATCTTGATCCAGCATTAGTCTGGACCGGGGTGAAAGATACCGGGCGCGGTTGTTCGCTATCTAACTTAGGTTACGATGCGGTGACTCGGCCAAAAAGTTACCACTTTAAAATTAAAACTGATTGACCGCTTAAGGCAATGAAATGAAAAAATTTGATTTTATAGTCGTCGGTGCCGGCTCTGCCGGCTGTGTGGTCGCCAATCGTCTCAGTGCCAATCCAAAGGTCAGCGTCGCCCTGCTGGAAGCGGGTGGCCGCGCCAAGAGCCCCTGGCTTAAAATACCCGCTGCTGTAGCTGCTTTATACGGTAACAAAAAATACGATTACACTTTTGCAGGAGTGCCACAAAAACACTTGTATCAGCGCAGCATGAACATTAATCGTGGAAAAATGCTCGGTGGCTCAAGTGCGATCAACAGCATGGTCTATATCCGTGGCAATCAAAATGATTACGACGGCTGGCAGGCTTTAGGTTGTGCCGGCTGGTCGTATCAGGATGTGCTCCCCGTTTACAAAAAACTAGAAGCTAATAAGATCGGTCAAGATGCCGCCTATCATGGTTTTTCTGGTGAATTGAGTGTCGCTAAGCCCCAGGATCCAAACCGGGTCAGCCAGATTTTTGTTGCCGCTGGGTCCGCGGTGGGGTTGCCAGAAAACTGCGATTTTAATGCCAACAGCCAATATGGTTTAGGGGTCTACAACGTTAAACAAAATAAGGGGGTCAGAGTCAGTGGTTATAGCGCCTTTGTCGAGCCGATACGCTCTCGCCCCAACTTGACCATACTGACCCATTGTGAAGTACTGTCGTTACAGATTGATAATGATAAAGTGACTGGACTCGAGGTCGAGCTTGAGGGGGTCGCCCAGCTAATCACTTGTGAGCGGGAAGTGATCTTGTGTGCCGGAACTATTATTTCGCCGCGCATTTTACTCGCTTCTGGGATAGGTGACCGCAGCCAGCTCGATGCCCTTGGCATCGAGTGCAAACAGCACCTACCCGGTGTGGGTGAGAATTTACAGGATCATGTCGATAGCATGGTGACCGTGCGCTCCAGTGTCGCGCATACCATAGGCGTTTCCCTGGGTACTCTGTTGCCCGATGTTCTGACAGCTCCGTTTAATTACTTCTTCGCGCGCAAGGGCTGGTGGACCACCAACTACGTTGAGGCGGGAGGATTTGCCAAAACCAAGCTGGCTGAAGCCGCTGAATCGGGTTCTGCGGATGCCGATCCAGATATTCAGTTTCACTTTACCCCAATGTATCGCAGTCATCGTGGTAAAACCTTCGAGTTTGGTCACGGTTATTCGCTATTTACTTGTGTACTGCGTCCGCGCAGCGCCGGAACGGTTAAACTAGCCAATGATGGCAGTCGTCGCAACGTACTGATCGATCATAATTTTTTCGCCGACGAGCGCGACCAGCGAGTGCTGATTGAAGGGGTTAAAAAAGCCCGGGAGATACTCGCTTCACCGGCCTTTGATCACATCCGTGGTGAGGAGATGGCACCCGGCAGTAAAGTGCAAACGGATGCAGAAATCCTCGAGTATTTAAGGCATACCACTAGTACCGTTTATCATCCGGTGGGCACCTGCAAAATGGGTACCGATGCGCTGGCAGTGGTCAGTCCGGACTCTTTGAAAGTGAAGGGAATGCAAAATCTACGGGTTATAGATGCTTCGATTATGCCAACCTTGATCAGCGGTAATACCTCGGCGCCGGCAATGATGATCGCGGAAAAGGGCTCGCAAATGATTTTGCAACAACATATTGGTTAGTGGTTAAGAGCAGTTGGAAGTTGGAAGTTGGAAGTTGGAAGTTGGAAGTATAGGGGCAGATGAACTGATCCGTCCCCTATCAGGCTTTATGCAGCCTAAAGTATCGCTTCCGCCTGGCCTAGGTCTATGACTTAGTGGCACAAGTAGCATGTCAGCAAAAACGTGCAATCTACTCGCAGCACTAATGATGCTTAAAGATGTTATGCATCAAACATTTAGCTACAAGCCTGTTTAGCTAATACCCCAGGGCGCTGGCGGTTTCAGTAGTGCTAAGAAACATTCGAATAAGTCCTCTATCTTCTCTGTGAACGGTAAAGCGATCGCATGCTCACCCACTGCCCAAACAGCTAATCGGCGGTTTTTTTTATTTATTGGCTTCCAGGTTGATCAGTCTTTTCTTAATCTCACTCAGCTCTTGCTGATATGCAGCACGATAGAGGGCAAGTTCTTTAGCCATAAGACCCAGCTGCTGTTGGTAGCATTCTATTAATTGACGCTCTTCGCCACTGAGCTGACTGGGAAAGCTCACTGATCCATGATCCTGCTTGGCTTTTGCTTCAAGTTGCGAACTGGCTGTTAACTCAAGGGCATCATGTCGCCAAAACTCCTGGTCAACTTCTATGATGTTGTCGTCCTGATCATAGTTGGTGCGAATCAGATAAATCGAGGGGGTACCTGCGGCGCCGTTCAGGTCCTTTGCCTGTACATCAGTTAATGCTGTCGAATGCAGTCGGACACTGGAGCGAGTAATCACGATGTTATACTGGCTGTTAAGGATTTCAGTTAAAGAGGTTTCTATCGGGCCATCCAGTAAATTTTCACAGCGCGCTGCATTGATGTACAAGTGCTCGACCATCACCGGACGATCATCGACTGAGCGAAGACGTCGAATGCAATAAACTTCATTTTCGTCTTCCTTCAGTTTAAGAGACTCCCTCGTCCATGGCGTCGCGAGATGTTTTTCTGCAGATAGTATTTTATTACTCGGCTGACGATTCTGCTTTAATACCATCTCCGTAAAGCTCATATTTTGCGTGGGGTCATACAAAATTCGCGCGGGAGAAACAAACCAGCCCTTGTGATGCTCTCGGTAAATAAAACCTTCAGTTTCTAATTGAACCAGAGCTTGTCGCAGGGTAATTCTAGTAATGCCGAAACGTTCGCAAAGCATGCGCTCTGCGGGAAGTTTACTTTGCAGGCTGATTTTTTTTTGCTCGATCAGACTGAGTATATACTCTCGGATCAACAATGTATGAGATGTGTTTTTGGACGAATTTTCCATGTCTTAGTATCTGCTTACTTATCCATAATACTGAAATATATTAGGTTTAATTGAGTTTAATTGAAATCCCGATCAAAAAACACTGACTATTCAATATTTATATTTATTGTCGTATTGAATATGCAAAACCCGGTATTTAAAAAATACGATAGCAAAATTGCGTTGCTGCCAGGTTGAAATGAGAGCTTATATTAAAGTCCAAACGAAGCATCCAACACTCTGAACGGTTTCTTAAGCCCATCAATGAAATTTTCTATCGATGCCAAACCTGGCCGCTAAAGTTAACCTGAGTGTATAAAGCGAGAGACTTTAGTCATTCTGGGGCTAAATTAATGTTTAGCTGATTAATCGGCATTGGTATAGCTCGCAAGACTTGAATTTAACTGCCCAACTAGAGAACAGGCAGCAACAATTAGTTAATACTCACCGAGGCGAAACTAGGTTCTGCGCGGGCGGCACTCAAAATATTCTGCATCACCTTATTAACCATTAATTCTTGCTGGGCAACCCCTTCGCTGGGATTTGACACATGTAGACTGTCATCAGACCACATACCGGTGCGGTCTTCGCTGGGTGAAAAACCAATATGCTTACGGTAGCAGCGACTAAAATGCGGCGGCGATACAAAACCACAGGCAGAGGACACTTCAAGAATAGAAAGCGTGGTCTGCTTTAATAACTGCCGGGCCCGTTCCAGGCGCAATTTAAGGTAATAACGTGATGGAGTGCAGTCTAAATAGCGATGGAATAACCGTTCCAACTGACGCCTGGAAACACTGACAAAACAGGCTAGTTCATCTAATTCAATCGGCTCTTCAATATTGGCTTCCATCAATTCTGCTATCTCCACCAACTTGGGCTGAGCAGTACTGAGTAGATGACGTAAAGGCACTCGCTGCTGATCTCCCTGAGAGCGCACCCGATCACAGATAAACATATCCGATATGGCACCACTGAGCGCTCTGCCGTGTTGCATACTAATCACATACAACATCATATCCATTGGCGCACCGCCGCCCGAACACGTTAGCCGGTTCCGATCGTGAGTAAACAGACGGCGATTGCAGTTAACTTTGGGGAAGGCCTCTTGTAATGGCGCTATATATTCCCAGTGGGCGCTACAATCGTAGCCGTCCAACAGCCCCGCATCTGCCAGTGTGTATGCCCCAGTACAAATACTGCCCAGCATCACATCTTTGTTGGCCTGCGCTCGCAGCCAATTCAATTGCGTTCTACTGTAGTTCTTGGTGATATTAATGCCGCCGGCAACGATCAGGGTATCCAGTTTCGGCGCGCCGCTCATTGACGCATCTACTTGCACTTGCATCCCAATACTGGCCTGTACACTGTTACCATCAGCGCTTAGCAAGTACCAACTGTAGAGTTCTTTGCCCGATAGCTGATTGGCCATACGCAGAGGCTCTACTGCAGATGCAAGAGCGATCATTGAATAGTCGCCTAATAACAAAAAACCAACATTGGATGTTTTGACCCTGGTATTTGCGCCACTGGATATTTTAACCTTTGTATTCATCGGGGGGTTCCTTATCAAGTGCTCAATTATTATTGGACTGTTGAGCGACCAGCAATCACATATATTGATAATGTAAACGCTTGTCAAATATTGCTAACTCTATAAAAACATGTATTTTCCACCCACTCATGTCGACCTCTATGGGAAGTGGCTGATCTGCAATCCGGGTAAACACAGATTGCAGATTTTTCTAACCAGGACAGTTTTTTGACCGAACCAACCTTGAACTTTCGCAACAGTGATTTGTAAGGCATATTCAGATAAACGCATTATATTGCCAAGGCATAATTAACTGCATTGCGGACAGATTGTTAAGAAACCACCCCTACCCCCTTGAAAATTATTTTCTGGGACAGATGGTAAAAGCTGCTTAGAACTTTCGAGCAAGAAGGCGGATAAGATAAGGCGCCTTTGCCAGGGGAAGCTCTTCATATTTGCTCCGGTTCAGAGTAGCTGTTCAAGCTGTGGTAGCGATTCAAACAGGTCGGATACCAGCCCATAATCAGCAACCTGAAATATCGGGGCATCGGCATCCTGGTTGATGGCGACGATAACTTTGCTATCTTTCATCCCTGCCAGGTGCTGAATAGCGCCGGAAATACCAACGGCTATATACAGCTCTGGAGCCACGATCTTACCCGTTTGTCCAACCTGCATATCGTTTGCAGCAAAGCCTGCGTCCACAGCAGCTCTTGAAGCTCCCACAGCTGCGCCCAACTTATCGGCTACATTATTCAGTAAAGAAAAATTATCGCCTGATCCCATGCCACGGCCACCAGAAACCACGATGCGCGCAGCCCCAAGCTCCGGGCGATCTGATTGGCTCAGGTCCTCTGCTATAAAGCGGCTCAGATCATTTTCGTGGACATCATCGAGATAGACAATTACCGCTTGATCGTCACAAAAAGGCACTGCATCAAAGGCAGTGCTGCGCACCGTCGCTAAGATAGTTGCTTCTTCGAGCTGCACAGTCGCCAGTGCGTTACCTGCATAAATTGGTCGCACAAAGGTATTGGCATCAATGATCTGAATGATTTCTGAAAGCTGCGGGACATCCAGAAGAGCAGCGAGGCGTGGCAGTAGATTTTTTCCCTGGGTTGTCGCAGCGGCAAATATATGGGTGTAATTTTCGGAAAGTGTAAGCAGCAGCTTGCTGGTATTTTCTGCCAGCTGATCTTTGTAACAAACATGGTCTGCCACCAATAGTTGGTAGATACCTTCAATCTTAGCTGCCTGATCCACAACGCTGCTGATATTTTCACCACAGATGAGAAGATCAACTTTTCCGCCAATCTGTTGGGCTGCCGTGACGGTGCTTAGTGTGGCTGCATCGAGTGTTTGCTGCTGGTGCTCAGCGATAACTAATGGTCGCATCAGATAACCTCCGCTTCTAATTTTAGTTTCCCGACCAGCTCTGCCACTGAGGCGACTAACTGCCCAGATTTTCGCTCTGCAGGGGTGGTTATCTTAAGATGCTTAATTCGGGGGCTAAGATCTATGCCAAAACTCTCGGCCGATCGCCTATCAATGGGCTTGCGTTTGGCTTTCATAATGGAGGGCAGTGATGCGAAGCGCGGTTCATTCAGACGCAGATCGACTGAAACGACTGCTGGGAGCTGTAAGCTCAATTTTTGCAGGCCATTATCAACTTCGCGAGTGATGTGTATTGCAGAATTGTCTACACTCAGTTGTGAGATGAAAGTGCCCTGAGGTCTGCCGGTCAGTGCTGCTAACATCTGCGCGGTTTGATTATTGTCACTATCAATCGATTGCTTGCCAAGAATCACCAACTCCGGCTGTTCCTCTTGCACCAGTTTAGCCAGCAGCTTTGCGACGCTCAGAGGTTCTATTACTTGATCGGTTTGCAGCAGAATAGCTCGGTCGGCCCCCAGAGCCAATGCGGTGCGCAATTGCTCTTGGCTTTTTTCCGGACCGATAGAGACGACGATGACTTCGCTAGCAGAGCCGCTTTCTTTCAGCCGGATAGCTTCCTCTACTGCGATTTCACAAAATGGATTGAGTGCCATCTTGGTGTCATTCATATCGATGCCGGTCTCATCTGAGAGTACCCGAACTTTGATATTGGCATCTACCACTCGTTTTACCGCTACTAAAATTTTCATAATTACTTCCTGCTGTAGTGCCGGGTCCAACCCCGGCTTTCATTACTATCAGGCTTTGACCCGTGCCATTGTTGGGTCATACAGGGGGGCAAGGTGGATTTCGCAGGCAACGCGCTCACAGGCTATTTCCAGCTCATATTCGCCCGACTTGAGATACTCAACATCGACACCTTCCTGGTTGCGAACATAACCGTAGCCGATATTGGCCTCAACCGTGTACCCCCAGCCGCCACTGGTCAGGTAGCCAACCAGCTGACCATTGCGATAAATACTTTCGCGTCCCAACAGGATCACATCAGGGTCCTTGACGGTGAAGCAAACCAGCCGCTTTATAAGGGCTTGTGGTTTCAGTTTTTCCAGTGCCTCTCTGCCTTTAAATTGCAGGTCGCTTTTTAATTTAACCGCCCATCCTAGTCCCGCCTCAAAGGGAGTGTGGTCGGGCGTGAGGTCAGAACTCCATACCCGATAACCCTTCTCCAGTCGCAGAGACTCAATGGCGCGATAACCGGCATTGCGCAGACCGAACTCTTCGCCGGCACTCATCAGCGCCCGATATACATCCCCACCCGCAGAGCGTGGCATATGCAGCTCCCAACCCAGCTCGCCGATAAAGGTAACGCGTAGCGCACGTACATCATGGCCCGCTATTTGCACCGACTGTAGGGTTGCGAATGGGAAAGCGTCATTGCTGAGGTCGGTGTTGGTGATCTTACTAAGAACCCTGCGCGAATCCGGACCCATCAGCGAAAGAGTCGTCCAACCCTCGGTGATATCCGTCAGCTGTGCATCCAGTCCCTGTGGCATGTTACTTTCAATCCATGCAAAGTCATGGGTGCGAAAGCTAGTGCCAGTGACGATGTAGTACTCGTCTTCAGCCACACGGCAAACGGTCAGGTCACATTCGATACCCCCCTTGTCATTGAGCAGTTGCGTGTAAATGAGGCTACCCACGGGTTTCGCAACATCGTTAGCGCAAACCCATGAAAGCGCTTGCTGGGCATCCGCCCCTTTAATGACACATTTGGCAAATGAGCTCTGGTCAAAAACCACCGCCGATTCCCGCGCAGCCCGGTGTTCGTCACCTACTGCATCGAACCAGTTTTGGCGAGCGTAAGAGTACTGATCTTTAGGTTCCACCCCCTCTGGCGCAAACCAGTTAGGCCGCTCCCAGCCATTTTTAGATCCGAAGCAGGCACCTTGATCTTTCAATGTTTGATAGAGCAATGAGGTTAAAATAGGCCGTCCGCTCTCATATTCTTCATGGGGCCAGCTCATAGTATAATGCTTGCCATAAGCCTCCAGCGTCCGGTTGCAAACGAACTCATCGTCATGATGCACTTGGCTAAAACGTCGGATATCGACTGGCCATAGGTCCATCGGCGGCTCTCCCGCCAACACCCACTCTGCTAAAGCTTTGCCAGCTCCACCACCTGCAGCAATGCCAAAGGCATTAAAACCTGCACCGACAAAGAAATTCTTCACCTCTGGCGCCTCCCCGAGAATAAAGTTTCCATCTGGAGTAAAGGATTCCGGCCCGTTAGTCAGTGTTCTTATCCCTGCGGTTTCCAATGAGGGCACCCGGATCAAGGCTTGTTCCATTAATTGTTCGAAATGATCCCAGTTTTCATTCAACAGCGAGAAGTAGAAATTTTTCGGAATTCCCTTGCGTGCCCAGGCGATAGGGTTAGGCTCGTAGCCACCCATAACCAGACCACCCACTTCTTCTTTGAAGTAAATCAAACGGTCCGGGTCTCTCAAGGTTGGAAGATCACCTGGAACCGCATTCGGTGTCAGCGGCTCGGTGACCATATATTGATGTTCTACAGGCTGTAGAGGTACATTAACACCCGCCATACGACCTACTTCTTTGGCCCATTGGCCACAACAGTTAACGACTTTTTCGCACTTAATAAAGCCCTGTGCAGTGGAGACGCCGACGACCCGACCATTTTCAACAGTGATACCCGTTACCGGGCATTGCTGATAAAATTTAACGCCGCGCATTCTCGCCCCCTTGGCGAGGGACTGGGTGATATCAGAGGGGTTGGCCTGGCCATCGGTTGGCAGAAAGGCAGCACCTACCACATCGGAAACATCCATCAACGGCCAGAGATCCTGGGCTTCGCGAGCCGTTAGTAGCTCCATGGGCATGCCAAAGCTATGCGCAGTAGTCGCCTGGCGTTTAACTTCTGTCCAGCGATCTTTATTGCAAGCGAGGCGCAGACCGCCATTCATCTTCCAGCCCGTAGCCAGGCCTGTATCAGCTTCCAGGTTCTTGTAAAGATCCACTGAGTTTTTTAGTAATTGGGTGATATTAGCCGAGCTTCGCAACTGCCCGACCAAGCCCGCCGCGTGCCAGGTTGACCCGTTAGTTAATTGCCCGCCCTCCAGAACAATCACATCTTTCGCTCCCTCTTTAGCGAGATGATATGCAGTGCTACAGCCAATAATTCCGCCGCCAATGATTACTATTTCTGCCTGTGTTGGAAAAGTCATGTTGCTATACCTTTGTAATTTCTATAAATTCTTTGTAAGCGCGATCAAAACGCGCGAGATTTTCTTGGCTGTACTGTCGGTAATTAAAATTTAATTTGGATTGCTGCTCCGCTACCATGCTCCACATCGATTCGCGCAACAGCGATGCACATTTCATAGCACAGTAGCTGTACCACAGCTTGTCAGATAGATTGCATTCAAAGTAACTGTCTAACAGCCAGCGCTCTTGGCTGTGGGTCAGATCGTTGTTAGTCGCCAAGTTACTGAGATCGAACAATGGGCTATTAAAACCGGCGTAATCCCAATCGATTAGCCACAACTTATCTTCAGTATTAATGAAGTTCGCAGCCAACATATCGTTATGGCAGAAGGCAATATTGACTCTCCCCACTGCTTTCTCCAATCGGTCATTGATCGTCATTAGCTTGCCCAGGCTGCTCTTGTAGACACTGGCAGTCTCTTGCAAAGTGTCGGCATAATTACGAATTACCTGAAAGACCCAAAAACTCAAAGCACCGGCTTTTAAGTGTCTCGGTAGCTGGTAATGGCACTTTTTCAGCAGCGGCAGGATCTTTTCAAGGGTTTCGTTATTACGAATATCTTTTGCAGCCAGCGTCTTTCCCTCGATAAAGCGCATCACTAATGCACCGGGAGCACTGTGAATGATTTCTGGTGAGATACCCGCTTTAAATGCTGCGATACTTGCATTCAACTCATTGAAACGCATTACCCCATGCTCGGGAATGTCTTGCCCAATCCTGACCACATAGTCAGCACCTTGGTAGCCCACCTTGAAATTAGTATTGGTCAGGCCACCTGCCAAAGGTACAGCGATGACCGGCACTTCCCAGCAACACAGCTTTTCAGCCAGTTGTTTTGCACTTATCGCCATGGAACCACCTCGTTGTTGTTTTTTTGAGGACTTACCGCATAGGGTGTTAAATATATAAGGGCTATACTAATACAGGTCAAAGGCAATTGTCTATACCATTTCATATTTTATCTAGACAATTGTCGAGATTGTTTTTCATGTACTGCCCTAAGATAAATATCTTCTTTGTTACCAACGGTAGTATTTGAGATATATGATCAACAAATTTTTTCAGGAAAAGATTTTCAGGCATAAGCAGAAGCAGCCAAGGCTCATCTAATTATTGTTTTAGTCCGCAGAGACCAGAGAAATACTATAGATTCATACAATCTAACCTGGCCAAATTTAAGGATCGCCATAGTGCTTTAGCAGATCACCTGCCATCTTGGACTCTCATGTTTTCAAGTCTGTATTGCCTATTTTTTTGCGATATCATTCTAAGATCTGGCGGGAAAAAATCCAGATATGTGCTTAACTGATGTAATCAATATTGATTTTATATATTTTTTGACTAGACAATTTTGTTAAAATATATCGTCACTAGATTGAACGCTAATTAAAACCACCGCTCAACATAAGGCAGAGTTATTTCATCTGAAATAGTACAAAGCTAAATTTCTCAGCTTCTTTGTGAAGTCAATTGTATAAGTCAGCACGCTTGGCTGAGTTTGCTGGTTGGATCGCTGATATTCTCGATGTAATGAAGACAACTGAGCGGGGAAAGGTAATCAGCGAAGTTAAGGCAGTGGTTAGTCGTCTTTGTGCCAGCTACCCGGCATATCACTAAGGTTTTGAAATCAAATCTCGGCAAAATCGTAATCTGCCCCGGCTAAAAATGGCATGATTTCGCCAGGCCGAATAGTCTGTTTGAAACGTTAAAGATAGGGACTGGCCCTCACAGCTTGGATATAGTGCGACCAATGAAGCCCTCTGATATATTGGCTATTTCACTAGATGAGGAGGAGGTATTAGTCAAAGTTACCCGAGGACAGTCGCAGCTATTAGATTCTCTGGGAGTCACCGGTAAAGACCATGGTTGAGTGCAGCAGCTTTACTCAGGTTGCCAGGTGCCTGGCGCTTTGATCGCCGCTGACTTGAAAAAACTCTGTACTCTTGTTTGGCCACAATAGCTGATGGCGTATCGGCAGTGCCTGCTGCCAGATGACTTTTACTCTCTACAGGTGACTACAAAAGGTTGAGACCTAAGGAGGTTTAGTCGCCAGCAAAAATTACTCTTGCAAGCTAACGGGAGCAAGCTACTGCTATTGTGTTTATCGCTGGCAGTTATTTCCCAGGGTTAATTATTTCTGCTATCAGCTGACAGAATTGCTGCGGTTGCTGCAGTTGCTGCAGTTGCTGCAGTTGCTGCAGCATCATCATGTGCCCTGTGCCGGGTATTTGATAGCTGGCGGTGGCTGAATTTATGACACTTTTCGGTACCTGCCAGTCAGCTGCTGAATGTTCACCTGCGACTAAGAAGTACGCTCTACCAGCGCCTCGATACTCTGCTGATAAGCCTTGGCATCGGTATCCTTGACCACCGCTTTTGCCACCCCCTGCACCGCGCTGGCGCTCTGATGTTACAAAGAACTAATAGGTTGCTGCGAAGCCCCTGTATAGCCCTGTAATTTCGGAAAGATAAGCTGATAATCGGTTAAAATTGCGGATCAAAAAAATCCAGGGATCCAAGCAAGCCGTGGATCATCACAATTGAAGCTTTAGTATGCATAGTGCCCTCTGTCTATATAAAAGGTTTAGCCATCAATCAGCAGTGATTAGCTTAAGTCCCATCAAGCCCATAAAACCGCCGCCGATTCGATTAATGGCTTTTTTAAACTTAGCGTAAACTCGCTGCGACTTAACACTGCCAAGCAGTGGTGATACCAGTAAATACCAGCCTGTATCTATTACGAACGCTGCCGCACAGACTAACAGATAACCTTATTCTGGGGCAGTCGCCGGCAAAAAGGCAGCAAAGGCACTGGCAAAAACTATCGCCGTTTTCGGGTTACTCAATTGAGTGAATAATCCTCTGAAAAACATTTTCCATAGAGGTGCTGGCTTGGATTGTTGCTCTGGATGAGTCGTTACCTCGGTGGTATTTTTATACATCTTGAACGCGAGATAACACAGATATAAACCACCTGCTACTTTTAGCGCACTGTACAGCAAAGGCACGGATTCCAGCAGCACAAACAAACCCAGTGCGGCAATAGTGGCAAAGATTGTCGCGCCGACGCCTAACCCCAGCGATACCGCATAGGCATCAGCTTTAGATTTTGCCATGGCGGTTTGTGCCACTAAGATGAAACTCGGTCCCGGGCTCATTACCCCCAGTAGTAAAAACAGTGATATAGGTAACAAGAAAAAATAGTCAAACATGGGTGTTCCTCAAATAATGGAATACTGTGGCCGCATCAAGGAACTAAATTGAGCGAAAATACTTACCCAATTCCGCAGTTGGCGCTATTTTCACATTCAATGCAAAACTTGTAAATATCCCTTTCTATTGAAACATTAATAACCTTTTATTGAATATGCCTAGAATTAATCAACTCGAAATATAACTATACTCAAAGGCCTATGCATCAACCAGATATACAAAGATACAAGACTCGCTATAGCGAATACTGGATGTGTTTTTATAGACGAAACAGGCCACTTAGGAAATATACGACCAAGTTGAAAGTCCGATGAACTTATGCGGGAATGAATCTGTATCAACACACACATTTGCAAATTGCGTTATAAACTATTACATTTTGATCCCGGTGATTAAACAAAAGCTAATATATTATTGTTTTATAATCAATTATTATGATTAATAGTTTAATGATTGAGTTTCTCTGTGCGGCTGAAACGGTTTTAAATTGATGGATTATTTTCCTATATCGTGATAAAAATCATAAAAAAATCGATGATACTAAATACTTGTTAGTTTAAGATTTTAAGAAATTAATAAGAGCTATTTTATTTAGTTCATTGCACTACCAGTAAGTCGAAGAAACACCCTTTAGCACTGCAAATGAGACTTTTAATATCGTAGAATATGCTTCTTTTTTTATTTTGAGATTAAGTTTATTATGTCTGATGCCCCTAGTAGCAAAAGCTCATCAATACAGCGTTCCCTTAACATCCTCGAAATAGTAGCGAATGCCTCTCAAGCCATAACACCGACAGAAATTAACCGACATTTAAAGTTACCCAAACCCACTATCCATCGACTTTGTGCCCAGTTACAAGACGAAGGTTTTTTGCAGATCAGAATGGATGGCAGAGGATTAGTTGCAGGCCCTAAGCTCAACAGTATTGCGCTAGCCGTATTCAGTAATAATGATTTTTTACGTAGCCAGCGTCATGTGATACTGCAACGGCTTTCAGAAAAATTAGGAGAAACCTGTAATATCTCAATTCCCAATGGTCATGAATCAATCTATTTTGATCGCGTCGAAACGCACTGGCCGCTGCGCATTCAATTACAAGTTAATGATAGAGTACCGTTACATTGTACTGCTAGCGGGAAACTTTTTCTCAGCGAGCTAACCAGTATGCAACGCTCTAGATTACTGGCAAAATTACCGCTTGAAGCACATACCCCAAATACCTTGACCAGTGCTAAAGCGCTCAAGCCTGAATTAAATAAGATTAAAAAATCCAGTATTGGCATCGACAATGAAGAGTTTTTTCAGGGAATGATTGCAATCGCCGTTCCTATCAGAGATAAACAAAACCGATTGTATGCAGCTTTGGCCATGCATGCCCCGACAGCACGTATCACACTAGAGCAAGCCTTAGAACATGTGCCACTGATGCAACAAGCAGCCAAAGAACTCGCTGAGCTTATGGACGACTTAACTGAATCAAGTTTTGATACTGACCTGAAGCGCTAGCTGAACAGGCATAAAAACCCCCTACAGATAGGCTGTAGAGGCAAGGAGTTAAGTGATTGATTTAGCAATAGAGAAGATCCATGAACAGCAGTATGTTCAGGCCCTGGTATTTAAAGCTATAGGCTAAAACATCAAAGCAGCATCTTCTTTTATCATATCTGCAGCTTTTTCAGCGATCATGATGGTCGGCGCGTTGGTGTTTCCAGAGACAATCATGGGCATGATTGAGGCATCTACTACACGTAAACCACGGACCCCTCGCACTCTTAATCGCTCATCGACAACCGCCATATCATCTGATCCCATTTTGCAGGTGCCAGTAGGATGGTAAATAGTCGTCGCTCTGTTACGTGCATACTGCAGTAATTCCTCGTCAGTTTGATACTGCACACCGGGTTCATACTCTTCTTTAATCAGCGACTTTAGTGCGGGTGCAGCAATAATATCTCGGGTAAATCTGATCGCATCTATGGCGGTTTGTTGATCTTCTTTTGTGGCTAAATAATTAGGATGTATGGCAGGATACTCCAGTGGATTTGCACTCTTGAGACTAATACTACCGGTGCTTGTCGGGCGCAACTGGCACACCGATGCTGTAAATGCTGAAAACTTGTGAGTCCCATCCGCTGGTTTATCCGCACTCAAGGGTTGTAAGTGATATTGGATATTCGGACGTACCATTGTTTTATCTGTTTTGGTAAAAATACAGACCTGACTTGCAGCCATGGTGAGAGGACCGGTACGAAATAGCGCATACTCTATACCCATCATCATTTTACGCAGCGGGTTATTGACCTCATCATTCAGGGTGATGGGTTTATTAACTTTATAAATGCTACGAATCTGTAAATGATCTTGCAGGTTCTTACCTACACCCGGCAAATGTTTAACCAGTGGGATATTATGCTGCGCAAGCTCTTCCTGGTCACCGATACCTGACAGCATCAATACCTGTGGCGAATTAATGGCACCGCCGCTGAGCACCACTTCTCGTTGACAGTTAATCCGATGATCAATACCCTTAATATTCACATTGATCGCCACGGCACGATCGCCAGAAAATTCTATGTTTTGCACTTGAGCATTGGTTTTTACGTCCAGGTTTGCTCTTTTCATTGCCGGCTTCAAAAAGCCCACAGCCGTGCTGCAGCGAGTGCCATTACGATTCATTGTTAATTGAAAGTAGCCCACGCCTTCCTGAGTTGCACCGTTGCTATCATCATTGCGTGGAATACCGACTTGTTCAGCTGCCTCGATAAATCTATCGCAGATTTCGCGACGAATTCGAATATTCGAAACACTCAGCGGTCCACCCGTACCATGATACTTATTGGCACCGCGCTCCTGGTCTTCAGATTTTTTGAAGTACGGCAGCACTTCATCATAGGACCAGCCTTTATTGCCCAGGGCCGCCCAGCCGTCATAGTCTTCTTTCTGACCACGGACATACAACAGACCATTTAGAGAGCTAGTCCCTCCTAGCACTTTTCCTCTAGGCCACTGTATCTGCCTGCCGTTTAGCCCGGAATCAGGTTCCGTCATATAACACCAATCCGTTTTGGGATTATGCATAATTTTAAAATAGCCAATAGGGATATGAATCCAAATATTGCTATCTTGGTTGCCTGCTTCTAATAACAATACACGACTGTCAGAATCTTCTGATAATCGGTTCGCCATCACACAGCCCGCGGAACCCGCACCAATCACAATATAATCATATGTATCTTGTAACGACATCAGCATTACCATTGTTATTTGTTTTTATTATCTAACTATCCACTGCAGACAGAAGAAGCAGCTTGGTAATATTCTGCCTCACAAAAGAAGCATCAAAAAAATACCTTCGATATTTTAAGTATCACTAAAAAAACATATATATCAACAATATTACAATATCTGATACAAAAATTATCATTTATATGAATTATTGTTGCTTTTCTGGTTATATTTATTCAATTCAGAATGATACACAGACGACTTTTTCTAGTACTGCCTGTGAGGCGCTATAACATAAAGAAAAACAACTGCTTTGCAGAGTGACACTAGAGGCTACAGGAATCCGAACTTTTATGTATCCAGTTCAAGTTGAAAGTCACACTAGCAAACGTACAATATCGAGAAAAATCGCTTGCTGAAATCGGCAGTTAACGGTATTTTCAGATTCAATATAAAGTATATAAACATTCATTCTTACTGATACATTACTAACCTTTTATTGAATATGCCCAGAATTAATCAACTCGAAAGTTTAAAAGTATTTAAGGCCGTGGTCGAGTGCGGCAGCTTCACCCAGGCTGCTAAGCGCCTGAATATCTCCGCGGCCAGAGTGTCTAAGTCTATTGAAAGCTTAGAGCTGGAGTTGGGGACACTGCTGTTCAACCGCAGTACCCGACATATGTTAATCACCGACAGTGGCGAGCAATGTTACAACCGTGCTATTGAACTAATCCATCAGTGGCAAGAGTTGAAACAACAGTTGCTGGAAACTCATCAGAGTCCGGTCGGTAAGTTGCGTATCAGTGCCCCTATGACCTGGGGACTGTTAAAACTGGCGCCGATACTCAATGACTTTATGGACCAGTATCCGGATATCACTTTAGATGTACAGCTAAGTGATACCCAAGTAAATGTGCTCGAAGGTCAGTACGATTTAGTACTGCGTATTACCCACCAACTCGACGACAGCGCGTTAATATGCAGGAAACTCACTAGCTACTCTATGATCGCCTGTGCGTCCCCCGCCTATCTGAAAAAATTTAGCCAACCTCTGCACCCAAATGAATTAAAAAACCATGCGACGCTCATCTATGCGCCACCGGGTACCCCTCGCAAATGGCAGTTTAACGAGGGGCGCAAGCGCTTCGAAGTACTGCTAAATCCACTGCTACTTGCCAATAACAGTAAGCTACTGCATCTGGCTCTGCTGGCCAATAAAGGCATAGCACTGGTTCCGGAGTTTATTGTTAGTGACGATATACATAGCGGAAAATTAATCGCGATTTTGCAGCAGTTCAGCAGCCCGAACCTTAATGTTTATTCTCTGCGCCCCAGTGATCGCACTCCCTCGCATCGGCTAAAGGTGCTGCAGGAATTTCTCAGCCAGCGCTTAGTCAGCGGCCAATGAAGACAGGACATAACAGCAAATCCGGTCACTATTAGCGTATCAAATTAAGCCGGACTTATTCACATATTCCCGGGCCGAGGGCAGGTCAGTGAGAGACATAAACATCGCCGGGACAAACGCTTTTAGCACACCCATAAATTTAGCTAAATGGGTCAGTCAAGAACTCGCCATTGCTACTTTAACTTTCGAAGCAAACAGCGACGGATTTATTAGCGTAGTCCCGGGCCGAGGGCAGGTCAGCCAGGGGTGTAAACATCGCCGGGTCAAACGCTTTTATCGCGCCCCCCAGCCTGGCTAAATTGGGCCAGTCAGGGTTGGCCAGTGCCACTTTGCCAAGCGCCAGAAAATCTACCTGTTGCTCAGTGAATGATGCGCTGGCCTGCTCTGCTGTTACTACCCCACCGTTACCAATCACAGACAAACCACTGTATTTCTTGGCCAGACTTACTAGCGAGGCGCCCTCATTAAAAGCGCTCTGGCCGATGTCCGGTTCGGTGATATGCAAAAAATCTATGCCGCTAACCGCTATCACAGAGAATATTTCCCGGGCTGCATCCTCGGCTGTTGGCCAGCAGTACTGACTATCATTGACCTTTTTCTGAGAAAAGCGCACCCCGACTAAGAAATCGTCTCCAACTGCTGCACGCACAGCAGCGACAATATCGGTATATATACGCAACCTGTTGCGTAAGTCTCCACCGTATTGATCCTCTCTATGGTTAGTGTAGTCAGTGAGGAATTGATCTAACAGATAGCCATTGGCGCCATGGATTTCTACGCCATCAAATCCGGCATCTTTGGCTCTGCGAGCAGCATCGGCAAAACCTTGCAATACATTGTCAATGTCGTTGACACTCATCGCTAAAGGCTGACTATAGTCGCCACTGCCGTAATACAAGGGCATCTGTTTGCCTTTAGGCTGTATCGCTGAGGGTGCTGCAGAATTTTCGCTAAAGCGGTTGTAGCTTGACAATGCCCCCGCGTGCATCAATTGGGCAATAATCTTCGTCCCATGCTCCTGCACAGACTGGATGATTGGCTGCCAGCTCTGTGCCTGCTCATTCGAACTCAGTCCCGGTTGCCGGTAATACCCCTGGGAGTAATGCCGATCAGTGTACAGCCCCTCGGTAATAATTACGCCAAATCCCCCCGCGGCAAATTCATTGTAGTATTCGGCCATTAGCGGCCCCACATTACCATTTTCCAGGGCGCTGACTCTGGTCATAGGGGCCAGCACTAATCTGTTACTTGTTAACAGTTTACCCAACTGCCCAGCAGAAAATAAATTTTCGCTATTTGTCATCGGTTTTACCTTGGTCGAATAGAAGAGCCGGCATCTTTACATTCAACACAAACACAGTAAATAACCTGTTTTATTGAAACATTAACAACTTTATATTGATTACAAATCAATTAATTAGAACATTTTTTCTAAAACAATAGATTAACCCTTTGATTTAATTAAATAATTCAACTCTTCACAAACCGCTCATAAAGGGACTCAATGACTGGAGTTTCTAACTCTAAAGAAAATGCTTCTTTTAATAACTGACTCAGTTGCGCCAGGCTAGTCACTTCAGTAACATCGGTAATGCCCTCACTGATCTGATGGAATTGTGCGTTGCGCAGTGAGCGGATGCCGTGTTCTAATTTTCTGGATAGAATCAGATTATTGACGAAGTTCGATTGCGGATGTTTACTGGTATAAAAATTACTCACCAGGCAATCTGCCTCGGTATAACTGCCAAAATCAAATCTAAACAGCATAGTAAACGCGCCTTGTTTAAGTATTTCTAAGCAGTATTCACCGCCATCATTGCGTTGCAGCCTATAGCTTGCCTGCCCTTGGTTTTGCACTTCTCCCAGGCCTAATCTAATCGGTAATCTGCAGCCCAAATGACCAAAACCGGTATCGACAATATATTGCTCTCCCGCTAAATCGACCAAGCTTATACGATGTGTTCTGGGTGCATCGATATCATTACTACTGGCCACTTTGGCCATTAAAATGTGTACTTTAAATCCCAGTTCAAAGAGCAAATCATAAGTTAACTTATTGTGTTCAAAGCAGTAACCACCTAAACCTTGCTGCACTATTTTTTCAAAGACACTGGCGCTGTCAACTTTTACTTCATCTCCCAGAATTACCGCTAAGCTATTGAAGCTGTACTTAGCCACATGTCGGCTCTGTAGAGCCTGCAAAAATTCCAGATCGGGCTGGCTAAAGGTTAATTCAAGATCTGCCAAATACGCTGTTGCTCTACTGCTGTATGTCATGCTTTTCCTCATTTTCTTAAATGCATTAAAAACCGTTATTTCTGCCAGTTTATTAAAAGTATGCCACCTATTAACGCCGCGACTCCCAGCAGTTTTAACCCGGTGATAGGTTTTTGCGGCAAATCAAACCAACCGAAATGACTGGAGATGATAGCCACCAGTATCTGACCGCTCAAGGCGTAGGACATCATAGATCCCACCCCCATTTTTGGCGCCAGATAAAAAAACATCGCCACGGCAAAGGCACTGAAAATACTGCCGCTAAACCACAGGTAAGCAGGTATCACCTTGATATCATCTAGCTGCGGGTAGTTCTTGTTAAAGACTAATAGCGCCGCTAAGGCAAACAGAGCACTAAATGTAAAGGCGATAACGGCTGCGATTAACGGATTTTTCAACATCACCCCGAGCTGTGAATTGAGCCCCGACTGAGTGGCAATAGCCGCCCCAGCCAATGTCGCAGCAACCGCTAACAATGATAGTGAATTCACCTTTATAGCCTGACAATCATTTCAGAAAAACTCACTCGAGTTTTATCGGCACGGGCCCTGCAATCATCCCAGTGGCGAAGACCAATGGGGCAAATCACTGTAGTCGTTAGGTCTTTTTCAGCTAATCCTAACAGCCCATCAAACCCCGGGACATCTATACCGGTTATTACGCATGTGTCTATCTGCATAGAAGCAGCGCTGGTCAACAAATTACCCAGTGCTACATAGGCCTGCTGCTCTGCAAATTGAGTAAACTGCTGATCACTTACATCGACAAAAGATCGTTGCAAAAACGCCGACATGTCGGCTAAATCCCGGTTGTGAACGGCTCTTGCCAAAGCCACTCGCTGTACGTGCTGGCGTATAAACGCCTTATCTGCAGATGTTTTCGACGCTATGATGAGCAAATGCGAACTGTGCAACACTTTGCCTTGCCCATGAGAATAAGTCAGCAGCTGGCGACGCAGTGCTTTTGATTTAACCACTAAGATTCTATACGGCTGCAATCCATAAGAAGAAGCACTTAATCGGGTGGCTTCCAACAGTTCATCAACTTGTTGCTCTGTGAGCACTACATCAGAGAATTTTCTGACTGCGTAGCGCCAATTTAGAGCTTGTAAAATATGCATGCAGTTCCCCGTTAACCATTAACCATTAACCGTTGAACTCTGAATTAATAGTGCTCTGTGTGTTCAACGGGGGGATATTACTTTGCTGTTAGCCAGGCTGCATTTACATAGGTTGATAAAAGTAAAAATAGTTAATTGCGTGGGATATTAATTATGACTCTAGTTTTTTACGGATGCGGCTCAACTGTGTAGCAGTGATGCCTAGATGCGAAGCAATATGGTACTGGGCTAATCTCTGGCTCAACTGCGGAAAATCACTCAAAAATCGCAGGTAGCGGGCACTGGCATCTTGCTGTACTAACTCATTGTCACGGGCATCTGCCCGCAGCAGCCAGTTTTTCTCTAAGTAGTGAATTTGAAATAACTTTAAGTCTTCGCTGGCCATTAGCAACTGGCGAAAACCTTTAAAGTTAATCACTATCACCGCAGAGTCTTCCAGTGCCTCTATACTTAACCCAGTGGGGGTCTGGGTCAACAGAGCAGTCATGGAGCCGGGAAAGCGCCCTTCATAAAAAAAGGTTTTATTGTATTCACTGCCACCTGGGTCTAAATTAAATGCCCTGAACAGCCCCCGATAAACAAATGAGAAGGAAGTAGGTATCTCTCCACTGGCATACAGCAGCGATTTTTTGCCAATTGTTTTAAATTCACAGTGTCTGACTAATCGCTGCCAGGTCAAATCAGAAAGAGGCGCATAACTGTGCATCACTTTTCTAAGATGTTTAAATGCCCGCTCTTCCTCTAACCCCTTAGCCAAACCAACCCCTCACTACTTCCAACTTCCAACTTCCAACTTCCAACTAGTCCATAAACCCCAACCAACCCATAGTATCTGCATACTTGAGCAACATACTAAAACACATCACTACCACCAGAGCACGCAAGTATTTGGGATTGACGATATACAGACAATGAGTACCCAACCAGGCACCTAGTACCTGCCCAAACATCATTAAAATACCCACTAGCCAAACCACTTGACCGGCGATGACAAAGACAATTAAAGAGGCGATGTTGGTTGAGAAATTTAGCGGTTTTGCCTCGGCAGTCGATGAAATTAACCCCAGGCCCTTAAATGAGACGCCTGCGAGGGCAAAGAACGAGCCAGTGCCTGGACCAAACATGCCATCGTAGCAGCCTATCACCGGTACTATGGAGTTGCGATATTTGCCCGCTGAAATTTTAGCCGGACGCTGTTCTTCAGTTGCCGTTGGGGTAAATAAAAAATACAGCCCGATCAACAGCAGCACTATGGGAATCACATAAGACAAAATCTCTGTATTGATAAACTGGACAATCACTGTACCTATGACTGCCCCAATAAATGCAGTCAACATCATGTACTTAACATCATCCCAACTGATCTTTCTTTTTTTGAACAGTAGAAAAGTGGCTGTAGCTGTGCCGACACTGCCCTGCAATTTATTTGTCCCTAAAGCCGCCAGTGGTGGCACTCCGGTGATAATCAGTGCCGGTATTACAATTAGCCCACCGCCACCGGCCAAGGTATCGATTAAACCGGCCAAAATGGCGATGAAAAATAAAAATGCGATCATCTCTATCGATAAACTGACTAATTCCAATGCAGTACTCCTGGACTTGATATGATTTTTTAATGTGAATGAGGGGAAGATATCGGGCTGAAGAAACAGCCCGATAATAGTAAATTGCAGCGCAAATTTAGCCGCTATTTTGCTTTAAAGCAACGCTAATTAATTACAGGTCAAGTAATCTGACATCGGGCAAATTATCTGCAACTTGCTGATAATCTTGATTGTAAGTTAAAGCGTCTATAACTACCTTTAACGGCTCCGACCAGATTTCCGGCAAATCCTTCTCTCCCGATTCCACGATATTAAACGCTAACTGCTCTTGCGGTGGGCAAAACTCTGCAGTCACTCCCGGCTTGTTACCGCGGGCATCAGCCCGATACCACCCAAAATCTTCAAGATAAATGGCGTTCAGTCCGTGCAGACAAAAAGGGGGTTGTTCATCGCTGATCGTTAAACGCTGATAGCACAAGCCGGTAGGGATTGAGTTAGCGCGCAACAGCGCCGCCAGCAAATGGCTTTTTGCATAGCAGTACCCGGTTCCCTGGGCCAGTACATCAGAAGCTTTACAAGTAACGGGATTCAGTCGGTAGTCCCAGCTGTGTTTTATTTGATCGCGAACAAAATAAAAACACTTTTCGGCAATCTGTGTTTTACAGCTTAGGTCAGCACTGAGCTGCTGGGCCCAGGCCACCACTAGCGGGTGATGCCAATCAATGTATTCGCTCGATTCCAGAAATTTATGCATTTTTTAACCACACTGTTAAGTCGCCAATAGAGTTAAAACCGTAGTCTTTGGCTTTTATTATTTGCTGTGGATCGTCGTAACCAACAATAGCTTGCCTGCCCAACAGCTGCCAGCTGCGCTCAATTAACGGAGCTAGTAAGCTGAAATCAGACAGTTCTAAAGAAAACAAATTACTGATAGAAATCACTCCACTGTCACTAAAAGCAATCATACCATTGATTAGCTTATTATTTTTTAGTGTAGCGAGAAACACTACTCGATCTTGTTGCAGTAGCTGATCGGCGAAGATAGCTGTCCCAGTGCTGCTGATGTTTTGTGAACCGCTCCAGGCACGCTCCCATTGCTGTAATTGTGCAACAGTTTTTATGACTAAAATTTCACTATCACTGTCCTGCTGCACACCTAGCGCTAGCTGCTCTGAACGAGAGAACCAGCTGGCACTGAAATGTTCAAAAAATCCTTTGCTGTCTAAGGGTAAGCTGGCAAAGGAATCTTTAATCCCCCAGTTAGGTTGCGGATCAAGAGCACTGAGTTGTGCGATAACTTGATCGTACTCGGCACAAAGCTGAGGATCTAAAGTGACTAAGTTTGGGTAGTACATCGGCACTTGCCCGGTGTTGTACCAAAGCTTGTCTGTGGTTTTTCCCAAATGCCCTTGCCCGGCGCTGACAGTTTCACACCAGCTGGCGTTGTTTTTTACACTCGCTAATAAAAGAGCATGCATATTATTTTGATATCCCTATCTGATGTATTTGTTAAACGGAAAAACCCAATATGGCAATGCCCGCTGCCACCAGTACTGAAGCTAGTATTCTCTTAAACACAAAACCTTCTTTCATCCCCCAGGCACCGATAATCACCGCAAATATGACACTGGTTTCGCGGATAGCCGCAACCGGTGCCATAGCAATTCTGGACATGGCCCAGAGTGCAATCGCAAAAGCCGCCACTGATAAAACTCCGGCTAGTAAACTGCTGCGCCAATGCTGGCGGGTAAACTGCAATATTGTGGCTTTGCGCCTGAGCAAACTAAAGCTCAATACTGACAATCCAGTGAGTAATTCCAGCCATCCGGAAAACACCCAAAAAGAACTGCTTAATCTTACTCCTAAGCCACTGGCCACGGTATAACCGGCAATGCAAAAAGCCGTTGCAACGGCAAAATAGAGAGGCTTAGGATCAAAACGTTTATTGCTAAGAGCCAGAGATAACACCCCGGCACTGATCAGTAAAGTGGCCAACAGTTGCAAGCTTTGCAATTGCTCCGCAAAAAATAGCCAACCCACCACTAGTACTACTACGGGTGCCAGTCCCCTGGAAATTGGATAGACCTGTGAGAAGTCACCAAACTTATAGGCGTTGACTAAACAGTAAAAATACAAGTAGAGGATTAACACCGCCACCAGCAAGTAGGGAACCGCTTGCAACTCGATCATCGGCTGGCTGACAATGACCACGAATCCATACACTATTCCCACTGATCTGATCGCTGTCAGAGTGAGCAATTTATCACTGCTGCCTTTCATTAAACTGTTCCAGATGGCGTGGAACAAAGCGGCAATCAGTACCAGTAGATATTCCAATCTATGTCCTCTTAATAAGCAACAACAACCGCAGCGGCAATTGTCTATCCACCGGTGAGCCTGGTCGCCATGGCTTTTTGTAATTGATCGGTGATCAGTTGTATTTTTATGTCCAGTTGCTGCAATTGCTGTTGATAGGCATCAGTGTCTTCAACCAGCGCATTTTGTATTAACTGGAAAGACTGCAAGCGCAGTTGATAGTACTCTTTGAGCATTTGGTTTTGCTGCTGTAATTGCGTAACCAGCCCCTCTAATTTGTCGAGGCGCTGCAGTATCTGTAAATTTTGCTGCCACAGCGGCATAGCAATATCGCGGTTAAAGCTTATGGCCTGATCTATTTGCTCTGCAGCCAGGTAATCAAAAAGTTGCTCTGCTTGATCCGCATTGCTCTGCAGCGTTACTAACCCTTGATCGTACTGCGCAGTATCGTACTCACTTGGGCTGAGAAATACCCAGGTAATATAAATGCAGACAATTATGCTCAGATGAATGCCACCTACTCCGGCAGCTCGCCAACTGGAATAAAAGCTTCCCTTACGGAATTTTTGACGCTGAAAATCGTCACCCTGAATACGACTGACGATAGCACTGATGATAACGGTATAAGTTAGAGGAATTACATAGCTGGGTAGATCATGCAAAAAAGTCTCCGCCATAAGCACCAGGACTATGCCTATCAATAACGTGGCTAAGCAAGCAATTAATAATGCGCGGTTCCCCTGCTTTTCCCTGCCAGTATTAATATAATTTCGTCTGATCATGGTACCGGCGGCAGCGGGCCCGCCGATAAAAGTCCCCAGCGCTATAGCATTTAAAGAATACAAATTTTTTACTTTAGTACACTGATCAGTCATTGCTGTTACCTCTGTAATAAACGGCTATTACTGCTGGTTTTCAAAAATATAAGTATCGGTAAAAGGTGCACAATTCGAGCTTATAAAATGAATAAGTTTGCCACTACCAGCAATATCCATGAACTCCCGCTGCTGCAGACAAAACCGCTGCGAAAAACCTGTACTCTGGTGATGTTGCATATTGAAGGTACTGAGCAACAGCCTGCCTCCCGGTACTAAACAGAGCATCAATGCCTCGAGTAATTCTCTGCTGGGTTTAAATCTAAACAAGGTGATACTGTGGAATTTTCCAAGTTCAGATAACTGTTGCAGATCATCTAAATCGACAGTTTGAGTATTGACTGGCAGTTGTTGCTGCTCGGCAAAGCGGCTGAGTTTATCCAGACCAATTTGTGAGATATCTATCGCTGTCGTAGCGTATAGCCCAGTAGCCGCTGCATAGAGGGCAACGGCACCTTCACCACAGGCGACATCCAGTAAACGTCCTGGTATTAAGTAATCTGCATAAGCGACTAATGCAGCGGGAGGATTGGGGAATGTTCTTTGCGGGTGGCTGTAAACCTTATCCCATTTTTGTTTATCGATATCTGCCACAACAAATCCTGATTGAAAAGCGAGCAGAGCATAATAGCATTTTTATTAGCCAATAAAATCTATAACACAATGATAAATCAGGGCAGAAAATAATTTTTTAGGGGTAGGGAGTATGGGAAGTTGCAAGGGGTGAAAAATCACCCCGAGTGTTTTAAAAGCGCTTTTTTAAACTGGAGCCTCTGGAATCTAAACGCGCCATAATCGCCTTCATTTCATCGGCCTGTTGAGAAACCTGCTGTTGTTTAAGCGCATCGCGGGCATCTTTTTCCTGCTGGATCCCCTCTTTGATTTTTTTCTCTCTGATCGCAGAACCTGTGCGCCCAGATGACAACTTCAACTTTGTTGCACTGGGCATCGCCGTTTCTACCGGCTTGCGGCGCATCCCTATTAAGTTAGAGTTGCTGGTACTAACGCGGGCACTGCTAGTACTCACCTTGGCACTGGTACTCGACTTGGTAATCGCTGTCACCGCACTGATCGCATTCAGTTCAGCTTTAAGCTTATCGATACTGCTGGCCACTGCTTTTACTTTAGGCACAGCTTTTGCTTTAGCCACTGTTTTTTTAACCGGCTTCGCTTTAGGCGCTTCTCTAACCGTATAAACAGCCGTTCTAGGCAGAGAAGTTTTCATACCTTTTAGACTAATGCCATCAAACTGTAACATGGCATCTTCATACAGCTCGGCCAGTTCCTGGCGAGTTTCGGCGAAATCATATTCTTCAATAACAAAACAAGGTATACCAAACTTACGCATATCCTCATATAAAGGGGCATCTAATGGCAAGTCTTTGGCTAATTGATACACAGCCCAACGCTCATCGATATTGTCTTTGGTGGTGCCTACATAGACTGTATTGGTGCGGATATTCTTTATGGTAAAAACGATCAAAATATTTCTCTTGTCATCAATATAAAATTGCAGCTCTAAAATACGGGATAAGTATCTGTTAAAAACTGCACTTTTTAACACTTATTAATTTTTAATTTACTGCAAATTTGAAGCCGATTTCAGCGGACTCAAATGTGACTTTTTTATAAACGGTTGCGCATTTTAATCCACCTATAAAAAAACGCCAGTACTAAATAGGATCTGCGAACTATAATTTATTTTGTTTGATTTTTGTTCAAAATTCTGATGGTCAACTGTCGCTAATATCGACCATTGTGGGTAGAATCTGCGCACTCATTAACACCGGCCTATCCGATGAAAAAAAAGCATGTAAGTTACCTATCCGGCTACTCTGAGCAGATTCAACAGCAAGTTGAGTCGCTTTTGAGCGCTGATAAATTAGGCAGCTATTTATTGAAGAAATACCCGTATTGCCATAGCTTGCGCTCAGAAAAGCAATTATATCAATACACTATAGATTTAAAAAATCAGTATCTGCGCAAGTCTCCACCACTGAGTAAAGTTCGCTTCGACGATAAAATTGATGTTATCCACAACGCCCTTGGATTACACAGCCAAATATCTAGAATTCAAGGTAACAAATTAAAGGCCAAACGGGAAATCAAAGTGGCCTCTGTGTTTAAAAAAGCCCCACAAGACTTTTTAAAAATGATTATTGTTCACGAGTTAGCGCACTTCAAAGAGCGAGACCACAACCGCGCGTTTTACAATTTGTGCAGCCATATGCAAGCGGACTACCATCAGGTAGAGCTTGACTTGCGGCTGTACCTGACTTACTTGCAAGCTTGTGGCCAACTTTACTAGTATGCTTCTGCAAAATGAACTCTAGTGAATATTAACACTCAGATAAAGCAACTATCACTCATCAACGATTATTCGAGACAACTAGATGATACCGACTAAACGTAAACTGACCAGCTGTGGCATTGTGATGCTTACCCTATTGAGCAGCGCTGTTAACAGTTATGGCGAAACTCTGATTCCCTTCGATCAATGGCGGCAAAAAGATTTTGTTGGCACTAACAAATTTATCTACAGTAACACCGATAACATTGCCACTGTACAGATAGATTCCGATCAAACTGCCTCCGGGTTATTTCTCGAGCAGCAAGTAGACTTAAACAAAACTCCCATACTGAATTGGTCCTGGAAAATCAGTAATACCTTGCACTCATTAAAAGAGCGGACTAAAAAGGGTGACGATTTCGCCGCACGTGTCTATATCTTGACTTCTACTGGCCCTTTCCCCTGGCAAAAAAAGACCTTGTCATATGTCTGGTCTAATTACCAAAGTGTCGGTGAAAGCTGGCCTAACCCTTACACTGACACTGTGATGATGATTGCCGTAGACAGCGGTAAAAAGCTACAGGGCACCTGGCAGCACCACCAGCGCGATGTGCAAAAAGACTTGCAGGCGGCCTTTGGCGAGAAATTCGATAAAATTGATGTCATAGCGGTAATGACTGATGCCGATAACAGTAAACAAAAGACCACCGGCTGGTATAAGGGGTTTGAGTTTACTCGTGAGTAATCCGACTGGAAGTTGGAAGTTGGAAGTTGGAAGTTGGAAGTTGGAAGTTGGAAGCTGGAAGCTGGAAGCTGGAAGCTGGAAGCTGGAAGCTGGAAGCGAACAGGAGGCCAGGTAACCAGCATACAAATTAATCCCCTTGTGCAGAGTAACTGCTCGCCTCATTCAATAGCCACTGAATAACTTTCTCTCTGGCCGGGTTTTTCGGCGCTGATTTCAACGTCAGTAAATGGTAGGCACTTTCTGTACTGTTGCTTTTCGGTTGCCAGAGATCTACTAACTTGCCGCTGGTTATTTCTGCAGCGACTAAAAAAAGCGGTGATAAGGCGATTCCCTGGCCATTCGCTGCCGCATCGATTGCCAGCGCAGTTTGGTTGAACTGTAAAATTTTAGCGCTACTTGAGCTGCCAGCATCTTCTAATATGGAATCCCAATGATAGTGACTATCCTGAATTAAGGGATGCTTGAGCAAGTCCTGTGCGCAGTTAATAACAGGGAGCTGCGTGGCAAACTCTGAGCTGCAGAGCGCGCAGAGGTTTAGAGCTGCAAGTAACTGCACATTCAGTTGTGGCGAAAAAGGCGCTCTGGCTATGCGTATGGCGATATCGACGGTATCTGTCTTGAAATCACTGAGCTGTTCACTGGCGATAATTTGCAGGTCAATTTCAGGATACTCTGTCGCAAACACAGGCAGGCGCGGCACTAACCACTTGCTGGCAAAAGACGGCGGTACACTCAGGGTAATCTGGGCATTTTGCCGCTGCAATTTGGCGCTAGCTGACTCTATTATCGCCAGTGCCCGGCGTATCTGTCGCTGGTACTCTCGCCCACTTTCGGTCAGTTCTAGACCTCTGGCCCGACGATGAAATAGCGTTATTTGTAAGTTAGCCTCCAGGCCCCGTACTTGCTGTGCCACTGCCCCTTGCGTCAAGTTAAGTTCCTCACCAGCAAGCCTAAAGTTTAAATGACGGGCGGCTGCATCAAACATTTTCAGTGCATTTAAGTTAGCGGGTTGCATTCATGCCTCTTCTAAGCCAGTATTTTTTCTACAGTCTAAGAGCAGTAATGATGATTAGTCAAGTAGCTAGCTATGACTTAAATTTTAGCCATTAAATCAATGGAGCAGAAACATGAAAAACAATAAAGTAGCACTAATTACCGCCGCGGGCAGTGGCATTGGAGCGGACATCGCCAGGCGTTTGGCCGCGCAAGGCTACCAGCTAGGCATACTTTCATCTTCCGCCAAAGGCCAGCAACTGGCGACACAGCTCGATGCTGTCTCAGTCACAGGCTCTAACCAATCTGTGGCTGATACCCAGCAACTGGTTGATCTGGCAATGCAGCGCTGGGGTCGTGTCGATGTATTAGTGAATTCCGCCGGCCATGGCCCTAAAGGTGCTGTGCTTGAGCTCAGTGATGCTGATTGGCACTTGGGAATGGAATACTATCTGCTAAATGTAATCCGACCGGCGCGAATATTAGCACCTATCATGGCCGACCAGGGAGGTGGCGCAATCGTCAACATTTCAACCTTCGCCACCTTTGAACCAGACCCATTGTTTCCGACATCTGGAGTATTTCGTGCGGCGCTGGCCAGTTTTAGTAAACTCTTTGCCGATAAATATGCGGCGCAGAATATCCGTATGAACAACGTGCTGCCAGGTTTTATCGACTCTCTGGCAGAGACTCAAGAGCGACGGCAGCGTATTCCCATGGGCCGCTACGGAAAAACCAGTGAAGTATCATCGCTGGTCGCTTACCTGGTCTCTGATGAAGCCAGTTATATCACCGGGCAAAACATTCGCATCGACGGCGGCTTAACCCGCTCTGTTTAGTCTCAATATACAGGACACGAAGCATATTTTCAGCGGATGCTTCTGTGTCCTGACTTGGATCCAGGACTCTGTAATTACCTTCTGCACATCCAGGTGAAGCTTTGTTAATTTAAAAATACTGTCTTTATTGCCATGACAAATACCACCACAGCAGCTACTAACCAGAGATAAATGTACAGTAACCAGCAGTAATTCATTAGCAGCTTCACCCCTTTAGCGAGTGCAATCAACCCTGTATTGCTACTGAGTTGTGTTAACGTTTTTGCGGCAGCCACTGCATTTTTCACTTTGTAGTAATGCCAAGTGATCGCCTGGAAAGCTAAAGCAATCATCAGCACAGGGAACAGAAAAAATGCGCTGGCACTGAGCAGATGTTTATAGCTTTCGATTTCGATCGCCGCTATCACAATGCCAACCATCAAAGCGATCAGTAACGCCAGACACTTCACGGATGCGATAAAGCGACCAGTGACTCGGTCATTGATCATTAATAAGGGTTTTTCAAATAGTGGGTACATAAGTGACCTAGTGTAGAAAACGGGGAGTAAGGCAATAATATAGTATTAAAACTCAGGCGCACTTAAAAGAGTGCTTTTGCTGAAAAATTGCACGTTAGGCTATAGAAGCAGTTGCTGAAATGATCTGGCCAGTGAAACATCTGCATACAGCTATCTTGCCAGCAATTTTTTAAAGCAGACCACTGTTACTTACTTTTGGCATCATTGTTGCTCTATTTTAGCAATATCCATATTCGATGAGATCGTACTGTCAGTCAGAACAGCCGAAGCCCCGCGCCAGGGCTGTTCTAATAGCTGGCTGGCAGCTTAGCATTTTGAGCACCCGCCCCAATGCTGTGCACAAGCTTATATGCGCCTCATATTGGTGCATATATAAGAGATCCACTTGAGATGGTTTAACCTGTAACACTGATAATCAGCGCCTTCAGCAAAGGATCTTTCAATGGCCCTAATAATAAATCCAGGCACACCAGCAGATTTGCCTGCTATCAACAGCATCTATAACCACTACGTGAAAGAGAGCAATGTAACTTTTGATATTGAGCCCTGGGGTGAGCAGAAACGCCTTGAGTGGTTTGAGCAGTTCGAAGCCAACGCAGATATTTACTCGCTACTCGTGGCAACTTTAGATGACCAGCTAGTAGGCTTTGCCTATAACTCTAAGTATAAAGAGAAAGCTGCCTACGCCACTTCATCAGAAGTGACCGTTTACGTAAAAACGGGGCTACAGGGTCAGGGAATCGGTGCGCAGTTGTATCGTGAGCTATTGGCCAGAATATCCTTAACACCGCTGCACCGCCTATATGCGGGTATCACACTACCCAATGATGGCTCGATTAGATTGCACAAAAAATTTGGCTTTAAACTGGCAGGTACCTTGAGGGAAGTCGGTTACAAACATTCTCAGTTTCACTCGGTAGCATTACTTGAAAAATTTATCTAAGAGACAAGTCTCTAGCTAACAAATTCAATAGCCTGCGCAGTATTCTTCGGCGCACAGATACAGAGAAAAGTTTGCCCGTTGCGAAATTGAATTAAGATGCCAGAATGCTTATTAATTTTAGTTTGTTCAATACCGAGTATTTCAGAAATTTTATAGCGCTGCTTATAAAACCAACGATTTATGACCAAGGTATTTTCTCTAAACTCTAACCGCGGTGATTCCACACTAATGGAATAAATCGTCCAAAGACCAACAGTGCCCATAATAAGACTAGGTATGAGCTCAGTACTGTGCATAAAACTACTATTGAGAGCATATATCATCATTGCTACCCCCACTAAAAGGCCAAGTATAAAATAATATATGTGGCAAATAAATTTAACGTCTTTCATAAATAGCCTTATGTTGAATCACAGGTATCACAAAGGTATTTCAGAGCAAATAATATCCCTGCCGTAAAGTTATTTACGGCGTACAGAGACAGCATTCATTGTCTCTGCTGGCTATAAAGCGATCATTAAAACGAGGGAATCACACTGGAATGGCAAGTATCTTTCCCTGTTGCCTGACAGAGCTGCCGCGTCCTGCTATCGCTCTTTACTTAGATCCATACTGGCAAATCAACTGACCTCTGCTGAGGTGTAGCTAGCTTGCCTGTCTCTCTTTTCACATAGATAAAAAGTTATAAGCTTATAATAATATATATCAATAGCGACATCTACTTAGAAAATAAAAAAACTGATTATATCAATGTATATAACAGAGGATAAAACTGCCTCTAAGCGCGATTAATCAAGGACTATGTTATTGGTAGAGTTTAAAAAAACTGCAGAGCGCTACTTATCTCTATCACCAAGATATTGACTAAATCGCAGTAGATAGCCATCCTGGTCTTGAATCAAAAACTCCTTTCTCCCAGACATATGGCTACCAGTGTCATACCAGACCTCTTTGAGCTCCCTATAAAATACTCTCTTCTGAGCTTTAAGTTTATTGTAGAGTGGTTCTATATCAGCGAATTCCATTTGCAGATTGATGCCATTTCCCATTGGATAAGAGGTAGCAGCAATATTCCAACCATCTTCGTGAGATTGCTCAATCATCAACTGCACATTTTCTTTAATCAGATAAGCAAATTCAGGATTATCCCGCTGATTGCGCACTTTAAACCCTAGAGTTTCAGTGTAAAAAGTCAGGGATTTTCTGAAATCTGTGACAGTTAACTCCACAACCATTGCACTGCTAGTTTGATCCATAACTAAACAACCTTAAAATCAAAAAAATATAATAATAACTGCTGCACATTTGCCTGGTCTATCTATCCGTAAAAGCCAGTTTTGCCCCCAGCAGAGCAAACGATGCCGCAAAACCACGCTGAATATAGTTAATGGCTTTTGGCGAGTTTACTACATAGCTACTTAAACTATTGGCCAGTAATCCATACATAATAAAGACCAGAAAAGTCATGCCCATAAAGACACCACCTAGTACTAACATATTGATCAGTGGAGATGGCCCTTCAGCGGGAATGAACTGTGGCAAAAAAGCCAGGAAGAACAGTGATAGTTTAGGGTTGAGGATATTGATTAAAAATCCTTTGACGCTGATGCTCCATAAACTGGCCTTACTGTCTTCTCCCTCTAATACTAATGCACCCGTTTCCTTCCACATACCCCAGGCCAGATACAGCAGGTAGGCGACACCGGCAAATTTAATCAGCTGAAAAGTTAAAGCGCTAGTATGCATGATGGCGGCGAGCCCTAAAACACAAGCGCTCAATGAGGGAATAATACCTGCTGTACAGCCCAATGCGGCAAAAATGCTCGCGCGTGAGCCTTTAAATAAACCCGTAGAAATAGTGTATATAACGCCGCTGCCCGGTATTAAAACAACAATCAGTGAGGTTATTAAAAATTCTATACTGAGCATGTATTTCTCCGATATTGCTTAGATTATGTAACCAACAGTCTGGAGCCCTGGAATACCCGATCAAAAGCACCCCTTCCTTAAGCATATTAGATAAGTACTTTTTTTTTGATTTCAAGACTTTGATTTAAAGAAGATGCAACAAGTTCAATTCCCCTCTGGCTTACAGCGTTTTCCAAGAGCAGCAGAGAGGCGATAAGCAAAAATCAGGCCGCCCTGTTAACTCTTACGGGCGGGCTATAAAGCAGTTATTTTTTGTCAGTTGGAGCCGGTTTGGCATCTTTATTCCAGCTAAAAGCCCCCTCGGCGGGACGATAATCCAACTGTAGCCCCTGCAAGAAATTGCGCAGGAACTGATCTTTGCACTCGCGATAATTTTTGTGGCCACTCTTGCGAAAAAATGCACTGAGTTCGTGTTTGCTGATGGGTAAGTCAACCCTAGCTAACATCTGGATAATAGCATCACTTTCCAGCGACAGAGCAATTTTTAGCTTTTTTAACACTATGTTGTTATTAAGCTTTTTTTCGTTTGCCACTGCTGGGCCGTCTTTTTTACCACGTCTGGCAACGATAAAGCCATTCAAGAAAGCCGCCAGATTGAGATCTCGACATTTTTCAAAACCTTCATCGTCATCTTTTTTTAACCAGGCACTAATTTGCTCGCGGGTTACTTGCAGCTGCGCATGAGAAAAAATACTAATCATTGTTGTATCATTTAAATCGAAGATATAGCGCATCCGTCGCAGTACATCATTATTGGTCATAAAAAAGCCTTAGGCAGATTAATTGAAGAAGCCTATTTTCTCAGTTGTAGCAGCTGGGAACAAGCCCACTAGCCAGGTTAATTATATTAATCATGTAACCACTCTAAATTATCGCGATTCGGGTGCTCGGCCAATTGGCCAAACATCCAGTGGCAAAAATCTTTGGTTTTTGGTCTGATCGCCTGATTCGGCAACACCAGAAATAAACCGCACTCCGCATCCATCGGCTGTGGATGTACTTGAACTAATTCCCCAGCAGCTATGTGTCCATGCAGGAATGTATCCAAGCCCAGCATCACCCCCATACCCGCCAAGGTCATATCTATCGCCATGCTAGAATTATCGAATTCAAAGTTGGACAGCACTTGGCTATCTGCAATCCCCTGCTCAGAAAACCATTGATTCCAGTTTTCTCTATAACCCATAGTCGAGATCAGTGGAAGCTGTTGTAATTGTTCAAGGGAGAGCTCAGAGCCGTGTTTTTCTGCGAATTCAGCACTGGCCACAACAATCCAGTGCTCTTTTAATAGCCGTTGTACTGACAGCCCCGAGTATTCACCGTAGCCGTGACAAATTTCTAAATCCATGCCCTCCAAAGAGGCTTCATCGTGCCAGATAATAGTCTGTAACCGCATCCGATATTGAGGATACACTTCGGCAAAGTTAGGTAATTTAGGCACTAACCAACGCTGGGCGAAAGAAGTGCCGCAACGTACCTGTAAAAAAGGTTGATGTGCTGTGTCGAATAATTCTTGAGTGCTGGTTTGTACTTTGCTAAATGCATCCGTTAGTACCGGTAAATAAGAACGCGCCAAATCCGTCAAATGCAGTTTTCTGGATTTTCGGGTAAACAGCGGCACCCCTAAGTATTCCTCTAACAGTTTGACCTGTTGGCTCACTGCACCTTGGGTGACTTGTAATTCTTGAGAAGCTCTGGTTAAACTCTGCAATCGGGCGGTCGCCTCAAATGCTCGCAGGGCATTTAACGGGGGAATGTTTTTTTTGGACTTTGACATGCAGGCTCCGAAGATAGAGAAAATCAATAGTCGGGCACAATACATTGCCCTGTACTGCAACTCACTCTTTTGATTCAGTTACAGAGCTAGCAGAGCAGTAAAAATAACAGATATTAATCGCCTTGGCGATACTCTAATGGCTCGGGGTCACACCAAGATACAGCGCTTATACACATACCCTTTGTGGTTTGCATTAATACCCCTTGCGCTGGAAAAAGTCTGCGCTACTTTTTGCATCAGTATCCGCCTCAAAAAATGCAAATAATTCATCAATATTCTGCTGCATATGTCGCCCTTTCTGATTATCTGAGTCAGGGCTATAATTATCGGCTAAATAACCAATCAGCTGTTGTTTAAACTCTTCTGGGCTATGATTGATTAGCTCCACTGCGCGATCTACTTTATCTCCCGAGGCCGCCATGGCCTGCCAAAAGTGCTCAGAGCTATCAGTATCGAGCTGCCCTGCGAGTTGCTGTTGTGTCGCTAATAATGTTTGTATATCTGAAGTCGCCACTAAACTGTCAGTGCGCTGTTTAAATTCGCTTAAATTTTGCTGCAGGGTTTTTCCGGCTAAGTGCTGCAGTGGTACTTCGGATCTGGCCAACGCACTCAGTTGCGCAGTTAATGGATCGCGGGCATCAGCACCTAGCTCTAGTAAGTTTGTCGCCAGTCTATTAGTATTCTTGTCATAGCTACTTTCAGCGGCCAGATGACTATCATTGATCGCGTAAAAAGTTTCACTAATCAGCAAGTTGATGGTGTTTTTTTGATCTTTCTCAGCTGCGGACAGATCTTTTATATCATAGAATTTACGACCATTCTGATCTAGTTGACTGGGGCCCATTCGTGACTTAAACACTAGATCCCGCGCCTGTGAGTTACCCCGGACATTTTCCAGTGTCTGCATCACAGCCTCGTTTCCGGTTATTTCCAATTTATCGCCAAGTGCCGTTTTAACGCCCACTAATTGCTCTAAGCCGCTGCTGGTAATTTGCAGGTAAGCCCGCTGATCAGATACTTGCAATCCATGTAATGCAGCGAACATTTCTTCTAGTTGATCGTCGGAGAAATTGTAGTTTTCCAGCAATTCGACACTGTGTTCAATCATAGCAAAGGCAGTACGGCCACTATGATTGTCATAATTAAGCAGTGCCCCGCCATCGTCACCGGATACTGCCAATGTGTATTCAGGCGCAAATCCTTCGATGTTTTTACTTAATCCCGCCAAATACTGCAGAGCACTGTCTTTAATAGCATCACTCTTATCCTGCAGCTGTTGCATTACCCTGCTCCCCAGTCTATCTGCAACTAACAACTGCAATAAATTCGACTGCTGGCTAACACTGAAATTTTGCAGACCCTGCAGCATACCCTGAGCATCTGAGGAGTTATTAATCGCATCGACAAAGTTGTGCACATCATTGGCGGAACTGGAACTACTGTTTGGCAACTGGCCCTGCTGGTTGTAACTCTGATCAGTCTCTGCAACAGTCACTTTTGCCGTGTGTTCGCCCCCTTGCTGCAACACTTGAGTTCGGGTTTGCGCATCAAGCGTAGAAAGCGTTTCAACAAATGCTTTTAACTGAATAATAGAAATATTCACAGAGGGCATTTTATTGCGTTGCGGCGCGCTTTGCAGGGCCTGTGTCACTGCAACAAACTGTTGCAACTCTTCATCACGCAGCTGCTGCGCCAATTGCAAAAAGCTATCACTTTGCAAGATATCGGTGTCGATCAAGGTGGTCTGAGCGGGCTTATCCAGCCTATCTAGCAATTTTAGGATTAGCTGAGACTTTTCGGAATCATCTAACAGGATGATATTGTGTCTACCTTGGACACTGCGACTGCCCTCGGCAATTTGATTTCCCCCAGGCTCATCCCCGACGGCAAAATGCGAAGATTTCAGCGTCTCAGCCTCTGTCGGTTGACTCGATTTCAACTGTATTGTACTGCCAATGCGCGGCTCATCTTTGAGCGGGGTTTGTTGCTGTAAACTGGATTGGCTGCCGCTGTTCAATGTTTGGTTTTGGGTATGGTTAATCGCTGCGTGCGAAGAAATTTTCATAATAGCTCTGATGCCGTCCCTGGTCTGATACCTATTGCTATCGACCAACACACTGATCACTTAACCATTAATTGCACCGTAACAGCCAGGTATGCCATTGATATTAAGAAAGTATATATTCAAACTTCAGTTAAGTGTTGCAAATTCTAAACACTAATTTCAACAGCAGTCAGCCGCGCTCTTTTCACAGTCATAATTAAGCCAATAATTATTGAAGGCCAATAGATTCCCAGGCACTTTATATTTTTGACCCAGCATTTAATCAAGCCTATTTCACCCCTTGCAGCTTAATTGATTAACCGCCTTTGAGCCGCTATTACGTCTGCTGCAGATGCTGTTTAATCTCTGCATAACGCTGGTTTTCACAGCTGCCAAAGCCCGCCAGTTTACGCACTTTAAACTTAGTAAATATCGGCAAGCTGATCCCGGCAAGAAACCGGCAACAGATATCAATAGAGACTTGCTGCAGGCCATTTTCCTGAAGGTGCTGGCGTAAAGTACTGACATACTGTTGCAGCTGCGCAGATTCCGGCCAGGCGCTCTTGGCACTGTATTGCAATTTGGCGACACGGCCACTGCACACTGAGCAATGGCCACAGTTTTTAGCGCCCTGATTATCAACAAACCCATGGCTAATGATCTGCTGGTCGTCAAAATATTCGGCCAGGTTGTATGTCAGACAACTGTCTTTTTCAAAAAAGTCCACCAGCGCTTGAATCCTGGCCAACTCTTTTTGCTCTTTATCACTGAAGTATTGATATAACTGCTGGCCTAGCTCGGCACTGCTGAGCTTATCAATATCCACGGAAAACACTTCCGTCATCTGACTGCTTTGCAATTCAATTAACTGTTGCTCGACCAGGTATTCCAGAGCCGCCACTACTCGCGAACGCTCACAACCATAGGCCTGATACAGAGATTCAAAATTCAGGCTTCCCCAGACTTTTTTGAATGCTGTGTGATCAAATACTTGCTGTAAAAACTGCTGCCGCTCGCCGTTAAAGCGCTTTAATATTTCTGATTGCGAGCACAACAGTTTAATTTTAAATTCGGCGAAGTAAGCGTACTTAGCTTGTATGACTCCCAACAATTCCAGCTGTACTAACAATGTTTTCAAGGTTAGCTGGCGAATATTACTGGCATTAGAGAGCCCGTACAGCTGTAGCTCCCACTGTTGATTGGTCACTTCGTCGGCGATATTTTGTAGCACATAGGTTATGGAGTGCAACTCTGGAGTATCGCCATAAACAAAATTTTCCAAGGTATTTAAACTGTCCAAATTGGCCAAGGTATAACATTCGGCGCTCTGCCCGTTGCGCCCGGCCCGACCAATCTCCTGAGAGTAATTTTCAATCGACTTGGGCAAGTCGTAGTGGATAACAAAGCGAATGTTGGGCTTATCAATGCCCATACCAAAAGCGATAGTTGCCACGACTACATCAATCTCATCAGCCATAAATTGCTGTTGAATTAACTGGCGCTGCTCATCGGCTATACCCGCATGATATGCCCTGGCATTGATACCAGCAGTTGCCAGATCAGCGGCCACCCGCTCGGCAGTTTTTTGCAGTGTCACATAAACAATCCCCGAGGTTTGAGCGCTACTCTGTTGCGCCTGAATGAGCTGCTGCAGCCGCTGTCCCTTCGCCGAAGAATGCACAGCCTCAACTTGCAGCGCTAAGTTGGCCCGGTAAAAACCGGTCTGTACAATATCCTCTTCACCGATGGCAAATTTTTTCGCCATGTCGCGCTTGACACCGGCAGTGGCAGTAGCCGTTAGCAACAACACCAGCGGAATATTCAACTGGCGCTGATAACTTGGCAGTTTCAAATAGTCCGGTCTAAAATTATGCCCCCATTCTGAGATACAGTGGGCTTCGTCGATCACTAACATTGAGATGGAAATAGAGTCGATAAACTGCCGAAATCGCTCATTCTTAAAGCGCTCTACAGAGACCATCAGTATTTTGATGTCACCGCTGCGCACCCGTTGCATTATCTGCTGGCTCTGCTGCGCATTTAAGGTCGAATCTATACTGGCAGCGCTAATGTTATTGGCCGATAAAAACGCCAGTTGGTCTTTCATCAGGGCCAACAGCGGTGAGACAACTAAGGTTAAATTTGGCAACTGCAAGGCAGTAAACTGGTAGCACAGAGATTTGCCTGAGCCCGTTGGGAAAATAGCCAGGGATGAGCGACCCAGTAATAGCTGACTAATCGTCTGCTGTTGCCCAGGTCGAAATTGATCAAAACCAAAACTTTGCTTCAGTAAAGTGGCTAGTGGGTCAGTGCTCATAGTATTTACTCGTTTTAGTGGGCTACTGGTTAAGGTTTTTGCGGGATAATTCAAAACCTGTGGCTGTTTCAATGGCGGCAGATGCGGCCACTGGGTTGCTAAATTGACTAAACACCCCGGCCTCCAGGATAAATTCACTGGCTTGTTCCGCTGTTGCTAGTTGTAATTCGCTGCCAGCGTAGTTGGCATCTATATAACAATGTTCATAGGTACTTATATAGCGATAGCAGCCAAGTTGCAGAGAAAACTCTTGCACTTCTATCCCCTGCTTTCGAATCACGCCTAAGGCTGCAGTTCTATTTTTACGATCGGCAATAGCGGCTATTCTCGGCGTATTTAAACTGTCGTGCTCATAATCCATGGCCAATAAAACCGCGCTCAGCGCATCGCGCATGCTCATTCCGCTCTGTAGTTTTTCAAAGATAGGATCGGCGTGAGTACCATTGCCGACCACGGCATATTGCTGATCAACCCTTAAACAATTGTAACTAATATAAGGGTTTTGGTAGATATCAGTTTCAAAGCCGGGGGCGGGAATAACCGCCAGGGCGCCATTTATTTCACTGATAATTCTATTGGGAAAAGAGCGAGAGGACACTCGATACATGACCGCTAGTTTATTATCTAAAGTAAGCCCTACTGAAACGATCCTTCCCAAGTACATTTATGCTCCACCCTATCTATTGAATTATTCTTAAAAAGCCGCACTTTTAACGTAGCCGCTAAAATTCAGGCAATCATTGATTCTAGTTTGCTGTATTTCTGAGAGTTCATCGACAGGGCTATATTTATAAGCGCTGTGTTCACAGGAGAGAACAATGCCTGCATCATCAAAGACTTCGCAGCTAAAGATAAACGCCTGGGAGTTGAAAGCACTGTGAAAGTACACCCCACTCAAATAGTTAATCTGTACTTGAATCCCCAGCTCCTCTTTACACTCGCGATCCAGTGCCTGATGGATTGTCTCCCCAGGCTCCAACGCTCCACCGGGCAGTCCCCAGCCACAGGAGCCATAAGTCGCCCGTACTAGTAACACTTGCTGCTGTTGATTAAAAATAACCGCGTGGCAGCTTAGTCTGAATTCATCCTTAAATGCCATCCAAGCTCCTGCTATGAGTATTTCATGGTTTAAGTAATATATTGAAAATTAGAATTTTTCAAAGATTAGAGGTTATTTTATCTCTTCTGCAGACTTGTTCAAGTCGTTAGTGTTAGCCACTTCCAGTAACTTCTGTAGTGGTCTTTAATGGCTGCATTAATGCAAATTTCTGCAACAGCCAGTTACCTATAATAACATTCAGATCGCAGTAGCTATCATCTGTTGTACAGACAAAGTAGTGGCGTTCCGCTATCGGGCTTTCAAAGCTAAAAGGTTTTACCAACAATCCAGTTTCTACATCATCGAACGACAGACATAGATTGCCAATCGCCATTCCCCTGCCAGAGACCGCTATCTATAATAGTGTTGGGCTATTTAAATTGACATTAATGCCTATTGACGAAGAATGTCTTTAAGCATTTACTTAGGATACTATCAAGCTGCAAATAAGCTTCTATACTTAAACGAAATAATAATAGGAGGTGAGATCATGCAATTAGATTTGGATATTCATAATTTCTATGAGCATTTAGTCGTTGAACATTTAGAAGATAATAATTACAGCAGAGATTACGAAAAAGAGTTCCTCGCTGACCTCTGTTGCCTGGCATTAACCCAGCTTCCCGCGCGCTATATTCGCCACGATATAGATATGGCATTTTTTTTAAATGCAGATGAGCGTAAAGAAATGAGCGAGGAAGTTGATGCAGCTATCGATCTGGCCTTTAACTATTTACAAAGTAAAGGTGAAGAATAGATAACTCATCGGCGAATTAATGTTCAATTTTTGCCTACACTAAATAGCCAAATGACTTTTGAACATTGCTACCTTTCTATCACTTCCCAGCGACTATCAGCTGTGCCAGCTGCGGTTTAATCTTTCATCTAGTTGTTTTCTGTGAAAAATCTTTTCGCAGCCCCCTGCACAGCGACTAGCCCAGAGTCGCCTGTAATGCTGACCCTGCAGCATTATTTGTCTGAAAAACTGAATTCAGCCGACTAATTTAACCTCCCGGCGCAACAACCAAAAGATTTTAGACTCTGTCTGCAAGGTTGTTTGCCAATTAAAATAGTGCAGACAGCCACTGGCAACTTAAGCTGGAACTTGCTCTCTGTTCTCTAAAGAGTAATCGCGCAGCACATTGGCAACACGCAATCGATAGTCGGCAAAAATATAATCGCGGCCCTGCTGCTGTGCACCGCGATGACAAAGCTGCTCTCGCCAGATCTGCACTGCAGTTTCATCCTGCCAGAAGGAAAGTGACAAATAGCGGTTATTATCCGCCAAACTCTGAAAGCGCTCAATAGAGATAAAACCATCGACAGTTTCTAGTGTTTGCTTTAAGGCAGCGGCGAGTTGGAAATACTCTTCTCTGTGACGCGATTTTGGCGTCAACTCAAATATAACGGCGATCATACGGGTAACCTCTGAAATGTTTCTGGAATCAGCTGCAAAAAGCTGCGCTTTTCCTCGAGAATAAATTGCTGTTTCCGGGCAAATTGAAAGTTAGCGGATCCGCCTGCATCAGTCTTCAATACTTGCCGATACTGCTCGTAATCAGCCAAACTGGCAAAACTAATTAACCCGTAAGCGATATTATTGCTGCCTTCATGGGGACTAAAATAACCCAACAAATGACCACCGCACCTCGGGATAATCTCTGCCCAATGGTTGGCGTATTCTCTAAATTGATCCAATTTGTAAGGGTCTAATTTATATTCAATAAAACAAGTGATTGTCATAGTCTCTCCTTTAAAATTGACTGCAATTATAAATCGCTAAATATCCAATACTTCGACCGGCAGCGTAGTATTAACATTTTTTAACGTGCACAATTATGAAGATAAAATAACAGAGAACACCCCAAGGTTTAAAATGAGGAATAACCATGCAACCTGACATAGCCGTCGTTGCCGGCTTAATAGGTGAAACCACCAGAGCGCGTATGCTAACGGCTTTAATGGGCGGTAAAGCACTAACAGCGACTGAGCTGGCAGTGGAAGCTGATATCACCGCGCAAACTGCCAGTAGTCACTTAAACAAGTTAGTAACCGGGCAATTGCTCGTGGTAAGAAAACAGGGGCGGCATAAATATTTTCAGTTGAAGGGCCCTCAGATAGCGGCACTGTTGGAAGCTTTGTTAAACATTAGCAACGATATTGCCAGCGCCCAACCACCGGTTGCTACAGGACCCGCTGATCCCCGATTGCGAACAGCTCGTGTTTGCTACGACCATTTAGCCGGAGGGTTAAGTGTAAAACTCTACGACAGCCTATTAGCTAAAAACTTTATTGCAGAAGAGTGTGAACGGGTAGAGTTAACGGCCCGTGGGCAGGATTTTTTTGCCGGGATTGGTGCTAGTATAGCGCCGGGGAAATCTAAGCGAGCGCTGTGTAAATCTTGTTTGGACTGGAGTGAAAGGCGTAGTCACTTAGCCGGAATCGCCGGTCAATGGGTATTAAACGACTTGTTTAAACAGGGCTGGGCACGTAAAGATTTAGACTCAAGGGCAGTGCAATTTACCCAGCAGGGACTGCGCCTGTTTAGAAAAAAATACGCCATTGATGCATAAATTTAAAACTCAGGGGTAAAGCCCAGGCGGATAAAAGCTTCTCTGGGCCGGTGCACTGCTATGGCTCTGGGAGAAAGTTTGCGAGCTGCAAATTCAACCCCCAATAACTGCAAACTAATCATGCCACTAGTAGCGTTGACGATAAAATTCAGTACATAGCCGCGCCTGACAACTCCGCTGGCAGTTAAGTCCATACTCGCCCAGTCCAGAGTCTCTCCAGTTACCCCAGTATAGGGAGCTTGGTAGCCTCCTTTAGTGCGATCCATAGCACGGATATCTATATACAGTGCCAGGAAAAAAAGCACTGTACCAGTGAAACCAATGACGGCAAAAAAACTTTTTAGCAAGCGCAAACAATGCTCCTTGTAGACTGTTAACTGTCGTTTATCGGGCAGTGGTACCGTTGTATTTTCTGGCTTTATAATCCTGCAACTGACACTCTTTTAATAGCCTAAAATTGACTGCCACTGGGATTCTGCAGCTGTTTTTTGTGCTCAGGTAGTGAGTGGTACAACCACAGCATGGACTGTGATGAAACTACATTGTTTGCGCGCCCCACAGATAACCGACGGTCGGTTGCTCAGTGCTAATTTCCGCTTGTTCAGGGAGTAATACTCCTATAGAGCCCCGACACTGTGACATATACTGCAGTTGCACTGGATGATAGTCTCTACACTCGCCAGAAGCTTTATCTTTACATTGCCACAGTGGCAACTCGTCTCTAAGTGAATACAGGTCGTCCATTGAGATAAAACCAGTCGATTTAACCTACAGTGATGCGAAACTATAGCCCTTGAGGATATTGACAAGAACTGTCTTTCGCAGCTCTAATAACTAGTACTGCGCTATCACCCGCATTGCTCTGGGCCGGTTTAGGCAAGTGGCGGCCAGGCAGATAAAACTACAGTATCGGGAACAGACGAATGAGTACTGATATTACTGAGCATTTGTGCGCCCGCTCCCCATGCTTAAGATTTTCGGTACTAGGAGGCTGACTCTGCACTTTGCTCAGCAGCTAATTTGTTATATAGACACTCTCCACCGGACTTTTTATCCAACAGCGTTAAAAACTGTTGATGCTCTGCTAACTCTTGGGCTGTCGGTACTATGACTTTCAAGGCTGCAGTGACATTAACTAATTTCTTCACCGCAATCGAGCCATCGGCAGCCGCCTCTTTTTCTCCCGCAAGCATCAGATCAGTTTGGCCACCGGTAATCATTAAATAGACGTCTGCTAAGATCTCTGAGTCTAATAACGCGCCGTGCAATTCACGATGGGAGTTATCTATACCGTAGCGGCGACAGAGTGCATCTAAGTTATTTTTCTGTCCCGGGTGCTTGCGCCTGGCTAACTGCAGTGAGTCGATAATGCTGCAGATATCTTCAACTTTTTCGCGACAGCCATTGCGCTTCAGCTCGGCATTCAAAAAGCCCAGGTCGAAAGGCGCGTTGTGGATAATCAGTTCAGCGCCGCGTATATACTCCAAAAAATCAGCGGTGATATCGCGAAATTTAGGTTTATCGGCTAAAAACTCATTGGTTATGCCGTGAATTCGGATTGCATCTTCATCTGAATCCCTGTCCGGCTTAATGTACTGGTGGTAATTATTGCCAGTCAGACGCCGTTTGATCATTTCAACACAACCGATTTCAATGACATTATGCCCTTGAGACGGCTCTAAGCCGGTGGTTTCTGTATCTAGTATTATCTGTCTCATTTATTCGCTCTTATCTGGGTTTCACACTACAGTTCTGCGACACCGCGATTGGCCAGATCATCAGCCAATTCATTATCAGGGTGGCCACTGTGTCCTTTGACCCAGCGCCAATCAATTTCATGCTGGCGACTCTGCTCATCCAGCATTTGCCACAAATCCGCATTTTTAACCGGCTTTTTCGCCGCTGTTTTCCAACCGTTGCGTTTCCACCCTTTAATCCACTCACTGATACCTTTACGCACATACTGGGAGTCGGTGGTTAAGATGACAATGCAGGGATGCTTTAAAATAGCCAGGGCTTGAATTGCCGCCATCAACTCCATGCGGTTATTGGTAGTAACCTTTTCTCCACCGAATATTTGTTTTTGCTTTTCTGCGTAGTAGAGAACGGCTCCCCATCCACCGGGCCCCGGATTACCTTTACAAGCGCCGTCGGTGAATATTCTAACCTCTTTCACGTATTTGCTCCCGCGTTGCCGGTTTTCGCACCGGCAATGTATATAACTTTCTGGGAAATTTAATCCGTTTGATCGGAGTAATTCCCTCGATATCTTTGCGTGCTAAACTCAGGTAAAACGCGCCATTTTTGGGCATAGACTTACGCCCGTAGGCTTGTAGCTTTTCGAATCTACGCCGCCACTTACCTGAGACAAAAGGTGGCAGGTAATAATCCGTCATTGACCTGAGTTGAGTTAAACCCAATAAACTGGTCCAATCGACCAATCGCCCCTGGCTGATAAACTGACCTCGCTGCCAGGGCGCTTTAACTTTCCTGGAACAGAGCCGTCGCACCCCCCACCATGAGGCTGGGTTAAAGCCGACCACCAACAAGTGTCCACCGGGCCTTAATACCCTGATGGCTTCTCGCAGTACCTGGTGCGGATTATCGGTAAAGTCTAAAGTATGGTGCAGTAACACAACATCGATACTGTTGTGCTCGAAAGGCAATTCGGTGGGCTGACATAAGATGCTTTTATCACACAAACCCAACATATGTTGGGTACTGACCACGACTTTATGGCCAATCAAACTCTCAGAGGATAAATTCATTTTAGGATTAACTGCCACTTCAACTAAGTAGTAGCCGAACAATCGGGGAAGTAGCCTGTTTATAGCGCGCTGCTGTGCTGCTAATAATTCACAGCCAACTTCAGACTCAAACCACTGCTGAATCTTTGCTATATTATCTGTCTGTGACACTGCTAGCTGGGAATTTTTCTTCATTGAAAAGCTATCGGGGTGCTCAAATATTAGTTTTCAGCTATTTTAACAGTAATGCTTTAGATAGCTATACTCCCCTGGATATTAGCAGTAGTTAATACGCCTCTGTACCTTTGGAATGCTCAGTGGTAATCTCAATATTCGCCCTCAATGTTTGGTTAATATATGTTTCAGGTCAGCCCAATTTCAGCTTTTTCGGATAACTACATCTGGATGATTCACAACAGTGACAATCAGGTAGCGGTAGTTGACCCAGGTGCTGCACAGCCGGTCATTGAAGCTCTAAAAAAGAGCGGTAAAACACTCGCCGCCATCCTGATCACTCACCATCACAGCGATCACGTCGGTGGGGTAAATGAACTGTTAGAACAGTATCTGGTGCCGGTGTATGGCCCAGAGAACTGCCAGTTTTCAGGTATTAGTCACAGATTAGTAGATGGCGACAATATCGAGCTGTTTCAGCGCCATTTGACTATCAAAACTGTTCCCGGACATACTTTAGACCACATTTGTTACTTGAATGAAACGGCCGATGGAGCACAGATTTTCTGTGGTGATACTTTATTTTTGGCGGGGTGCGGGCGTGTATTTGAAGGCAGCATGCAGCAAATGCTAACAGCCATGCACTACTTCAAACAGCTACCGGCAGAGACTCAAGTCTACTGCACTCATGAGTACTCGCTGGCTAATTTGGCCTTTGCCCAAACCGTGGAGCCCAACAACCTCTATATCCAACAGCAAATCGAGCATTGCAGCAATTTACGGGTCGAGGGAAAACCAACCCTTCCCAGCAGCATTGCCAATGAGCTATTAATTAACCCATTTTTGCGCTGTGACAACTTGGACATACAGCAAACAGCAACCCTTTACAGCAATAAAACGGTTAATTGCGAATTAGATACCTTTACAGTGCTGCGACAATGGAAAAATATCTTCTAGGAAAATATCCTAAAATCAATTAATTAAATCATATTCAGCCAAGGTTAATTGATGAAATATTGACCTTATCTCTCACCCTGTTAAAATGCCCGGCTTATTTTTAAAAAACAGGCACATGGCAAAATGCAGGCAAAAAGTTTTCTAGTTATCTTTTTAGTGGTTTTCTTAGCCGGTTGTAAAACCAGCGCAGTTAATACTAGTTACGACAGTAATTATGCTAATTACGATAAACATGGCGTCCCTATTAAAGCTGAAAAGCCCAGTGTCCAGGACGATTTATGGCAGCTGACCCGCAATAATTTAAAATTTGTTGACGAGTACAGCCAAGCCAGAGTTATTAAAGAACTTAAATACTATAGCCGCTACCCGCAGCACATGAGCAAAGTAAGCAAGCAGGCCTCACCTTATTATTATTACGTATTACAAGAAGTACTAAAACGAGACTTCCCGGCAGAAGTGGCACTACTTCCGGTCATAGAAAGTTTATACAACCCCAATGCCTATTCTTACGGTAAAGCCTCTGGAATCTGGCAATTTATCCCCAGCACCGCCAGATACTTAGGGATAGAAATTAATGACTGGTACGACGGGCGCAGGGATGTAATTACCTCGACAGAAACTGCACTGGATTATTTGGCCAGCCTCAATAAGCGTTTCGATGGCGACTGGATGTTAACATTCGCCGCATACAATAGCGGCGGTGGAACAGTATCTAAAGCAATCAGAAAAAATAGAGAGAAAGGCTTAGCCACTGATTACTGGTCACTAAAATTACCTAAAGAAACCACTCAGTATGTACCGCGTATACTCGCCATAGCAGCACTGGTTAACGAGCCTAAAAAGCACAACATAAAATTGCCGAGTATCGCCAATACGCCTTATTTTCAAGTTGTTGATTTAGGTGGACAAATAGATCTGAGTAAAGTAGCAAAAATGGCTAAAGTAGAGAAATCACAGCTGCAGCTGCTAAACTCTGGCTTTAATCGCAACGTCAGTGCCCCTAATGGCCCGCACCGCATATTAGTACCAAAACAAAGTGCCAACCGTTTACAGCTGGCACTGAGCACCTTAGACAGGTCTGAGCGTTTAAACTGGATCCATTACAAGATACAGTCCGGCGATAGTTTAGGTATGATCGCCCAGCGCTATGGTGCTTCGGTACGCATGATCAAAAATACTAACGCTTTATCTAGCTCGAGAATTCGGGTCGGCAAAACCTTGTTAATCCCAGTGTTAAATAGCACTGAAACCTATGCAAAACAACTCGCCAGTCGTTCCAAGCAACACAAGATTCATACCATAAACAGCGGCGATACTGTCTGGGATATTGCCAAAAAACATAAACTCAGTGTTAAAGAAATATTGGCCTATAACGGTCTCTCTAAAAGCAGCACGTTAAAAATAGGCACCTCGATCAAGATTCCTCGCGGCTAGAGCCTTAGCGATAAGGGCTGGGAAACTTTCTGGCCTTTATCCGCTCTCGCTCCATATTCCCCTTCCCCGATCGCACAATAGCGCCAAGTTCTGACTAAAAGTGCTGGCGGGGCTACAACAACGAGCGGGAGTCTAATCAAGGCTGTTGCTAACAATCCAGATCACGCCATACCTCTTGCTCGCAATTTGCGGCCAGGAATTTCCCCAATCTCGTTAGGGAAATAAGATGGAGTCTCTCTGATTAGTTAAGATTTACAACTATGCTACATAGATACCCAGGGTAGGTGCAGTTCATGCCAACTCCTTAATCTATGACGATGCCCTTAGCTATATCATCGACATTCATTGCAAATTACTGAATCATTTTTTTAAGTGCTTTACTGTCATTTGACAACCACCTGGCCTGAAATGAAATTTTGACTGCCTTATTGGAGGCAAAGAGTTACTGTTTTGCAATATGTGGCAAAATTTTACTCTTTGGTAATAGCGCAAAACCCAGTCCATTTGATGCCCAATCCGCCAAAACCTGGTAGCTTAGCGCTTTTCCTTCGTATTCCTTGACCTCACTTGTTGTCGTGCGTATCAGTGAACGGGTGATCGCGGAGAGGCCACAAGAATCAGGAACCATGACGAAGGTTTTATCCCGAATATCTTTAATCTGCACCTTGGCACTTGCACCTTGGTTTAAAGTGGCATCGGTATTATCAATGAAAAACAACTCTTCTTCATAGAGTCGTATGGAATTTTTGTAAGACTTTTTATTAATAACAGGCACAAAAATGAGGTCGAATTCGCGGTTTTTCAATTTTTCATCCAGCACCTATAAATTGTCTCAATCAGCAGGATTTCTTGCCCGTTATTTTGATTTTTATCGGCATTTGTCAGCAGCGTAATGAACTGGGTATTTAGCAATGGAGACAGGCCAATTTTGAATGCCAATTTTTCGGGGTTAGAAAATTCTTTGGCCTCTGTATACAGCACCTTCTCCAAACTTAAAATGGAAAGCATGCTGGGCAACAAGGATCATGATGGTTGATCAAAAAGCAGGGGCAAAGGATCTGAGATATATCCCTTTCAATACAGGCATTCAATCGTTTGCATGCCTGAGTAACTTGCTGCTCTGCCAATCCGACTTGTATATAGCAGTTTAAATGGCAGGCTGGCAACTTATCACCTCAACAAGAGTTGCCACTCAAAACCAGGCTTAAATCCTAGTCAGCATGGCAATCACTTTGTCTATCTCTTCTCTGGTCGTATATTTCCCCAAACTAAATCGAATAGCGCCAACGCCTGCTTGGGTTGAAATCCCCATCGCTTTTAATACCGGTGATACTTGCGTCGACCCAGAGTGACATGCAGAACCTGCTGATACAGCAACATCCTCTAGCGCGAACATCACATCTGCAGAACTGTGCCCTAAAAAACTAATATTAAGAGTGTTGGGTAAGCGCCGCTCAGGGTGACCATTTAATTGAATCTTTTGCTGAAACAGCCCAAGCAATTGTTGGTAAAAATACTCAGTTAAATGCAATATATCGGGCGACTGTACAGTCTCTATGGCCATTTCACAGGCCTTACCCAGTCCGACAATGAAAATCACATTTTCTGTTCCCGCCCGCCTGCCCTGTTCATGACCAGCACCATCAATGAGAGAAGGAATGCTTATGCCTTTTTTAATAAAAAACGCCCCAATGCCTTTGGGTGCATACAGTTTAGGACCCGCTAAGGTTAAAAAATCAACGCCCAACGATTGGATGTCAACTGTAACCTTACCTATGGATTGCGAAGCATCGGTATGAAACAGAATATTTTCCTTATTACAAATTTCCGCCATGGCTTTAACACCTTGAAGCGTACCTGTCTCATTGTTGGAATGCATAATACTAACCAGGATGGTCTCACTAGTGAGTGCGTTTTGTAATTGCTGCACCTGCACCTCGCCAACCCGGTTGACAGGCAGGTAACTCACCCGATAACCCTTTGTTTCAAGATATTTGCAAGTTTCAATCACTGAAGGATGCTCAATCTGTGAAGTGATGATATGACGTCCCTTATGTTGATAGGTCTCAGCAACACCTTTTATAATGGTGTTATTGGCTTCACTGCCAGAACCGGTAAATACAATTTCCCCTGCAGCACAATTTAAAAGCGCCGCAATTTGCCGCCTCGAATGATCAATGGCACTTTTTGCTTCCAGCCCCATCTTGTGAATACTGGAAGGGTTACCGTAATTTTCATAAATATACGGCTGCATCGCATCTGCAACAGCTTTATCTATCGGGGTTGTAGCATTATAATCTAAATAAATCATACAGATACCTGTCTAATTACATATTATGTAGATGAGAGTCTGCCATTTTCAGCTCACTTATAGGTGATCAGGCATTGCATAGGCAATACACACAACAAGAAGCGACAGCAGACAACCAATAACTTATGCACGGCAGTATCCTCAAGATCTTACAATCTCAAGGCTAATCAGCCTGCCTCGAATGTGCCCTTGCAAGCATTCCCTTTAGCCAGAACTTCGAGTGTAAATAGTTCATATTGGGAAAATCCACTGACTCAATCTCTACTGGGATATAGACTGTTGTTTGGGCGTATTAACCTTAAACTGCAGCCTTAAACGATCCACTTCCGCCAGGTGAGTTTCACCTGTTTTACGAAAACGGCTAAGCAACACCACAACATAATCGCCGATGAATTTAAACCTTTGCTGGAGTCTCCCGCTAACTTGAACCGCTTCTAATTGTTTTAAAATTTCCAATCAACTGCTGGTATTGGCCAAGCTCTGCTCAACTAACTGGTTAACTCAGCCACACAGATTCAACCTGGGACAGCTAGTCAAGCTTCTCACCCACTGAGGTAACGCTAAACTGTGCGAAATAACAGCGAGTTGTTGTGCAGCATAACTGTGTTAACCGGCTATATTCGCCTTTACAATCTCAGCCATACTTTGCGGATAAGGCGGCAAAGTAGCGATGACCTCGGCGATAAAATCTGCTTTTGACAATTTTAAAATTGGATTATTAAGCTTCTCATAGCCAATTGTTGACATAGATTTTCCCGAAATGCCTGCACCACAAGCACTGCCGGCTTTTGCCCCCGGTAAAATTTCTATGTGGCTGTCCAGAATCAACAATTTATTATGAATACTGTCATACAGACTGGCCGCCATTACAGCTTCCTGACCACGCAAATCCGGTCGACCGACACTGCCGACAAAAAGAGTATGTTGAGACAGCAAAAACCAAGGATTGGGTCCCCGGGAATGATCTGTCACTAATAGACATATCGAATCTAATGTATGTCCAGGTGTGTGCAATATTTTCACCCCAAGGTTACCGGCATGAATAATCTGCTGGTCTTTGAGCCCAACAAAATCAAAATGGGTTTGCGATAATTCACTCAGCATGTATTGAGCGCCTGTTCGCTGGGCAAGAACCTTGCCTCCTGAATAATGATCCGCATGCACATGGGTATCTATTACATAGCTAATATTGACTCCTTTTTCTTCAGCGCTGGTAATAAACCAATCAATATCATCAAGATGTACATCAACAGCAATAGCTTTAGCCTGACTAACGCAGCCCATAAAGTAACTGATTGAAGAGGGATCATTGGGTACTTCTCTTTGTATCATAAACATATCAACACACCTATTAACAACATTCAATTGATTAATTGAATGTTAGAGTATGATTAAGAACTATGCAACCACTTTTGTCCCTCTACTGAAATTTATGCTACAGCGCTTAGTTCAAATACATACTTAAGTTGGAAGTTGGAAGTTGGAAGTTGGAAGTTGGAAGTTGGAAGTTGGAAGTTGGAAGTTGGAAGTTGGAAGTCAATAATCGATGTTGCCAGCCTTTAATAGAACCTTACAGGGCTTCTCAGCCCTGTGAGGGATCAGGTTTGATTAAACTGCTGGATCAACATCCTGCATATCAAGACGGTCGAGTTCGGGCAGAGGTTTATCATCAAATGTCGCTTCAAAGGACAACAGGCGCTTGTGGATTGATATTAGCTCGATGATAGTCGCCCAGGAGTAAACCAAGTATTGAAATGAGCTGCTCACTTGGTTGAAAGCGGCTGTTATCTGCTGCATAACTCCGAGGGTAATTGCGCCTGCAGCAATAGTCGGAATCAACAGTATGTAGACAAAAATATTGTTTACTTGCAGGTACATACCACGAAAAATATTAAAGTAGGTGTAGTGAAAGTACAATTTGAAGTAGTTTTTACGCACGTTGGTGAACAGCTCGTTCAAGGTCAGAGGTTGCGCGCGCATCTCGTCGTCTTCACCATGCACTAACTCCTTGCGATAGGCAGCTTCTACCCGCTGGTTTTTGAATTCCAGCCCGGGGAGCTTTAGACCTACTATTGCCAGTAACCCGGTGCCAAAAATTGACCAAAAAAGCGCGGCGTAAAACAGTGGATGGGCAATAGCCCCGACTACGGGCAATTCAGATATGTGCTCTGAAAGCACCCATAACACTGGCAGGAAGGCAAATAAAGTCATCACCGAATCTACAATTGAAACACCTAAATTCTCCATAATGGCAGCAAATTTCATGGTATCTTCCTGGACCCGTTGCGACGACCCTTCAATGTGTCGAATTTCAGACCAGCGACTTGTGTAATAGTCGTTCATTGCGGTACGCCAACGAAACACATAGTGATTGACAAAGAAGCGCAGTGCAGCGTAGACAAAGACAAAGATACAGGCGATTTCGGCGAAGATAAGGATCAGCTCCAATAACTCAGTCACCCCTGCAGCAGCGGTTTCACTTGAGACAACAACCTCAGATTGCTCTGGATTGACTGGTTTTAATAATTGCTGAATTTTTTCGAAGAAAGGTTTGCGCCAGTGGTTAATGGCCACTGATACTTGCACTGAAAGATAAGTCACAAACAAAATCAACGAGGAACCGACAATAGACCACCACTGCCATTTATGTTTTGCAACTTGAAACCAAAACCCTGCAAACAGCGCCGAGCAGAGAAAATAGTAAAGGTAAAACAGTAAAAATGAGTCGGTGACAAAAAAGCCTAAACCTATTACCGGTGTAGTATCTTCGACATTTAAGCCAATAAGGGCCGCCATTTCAGGATTAAAGCTGTACCAGAGGCCACAGCAGATACCGGCATAAACCAGCAGCGACAGAAAAAATAGTTTCGGGTTGGGGAAAAAAGATTTAAACATAAACTGAACTCTCTTATTTTTTTACTCATTATCAAATGCAACACTGCTGCATAGACAATATTACTCGACATTAATTCAATGGCTTATCAGTAATAAAGAGTTATCCGGGTCCTTTGATAACGCCACTAGTGCCGTTAACCCCTAACACTGATATGACAATTAGCAGATGACTATAACAATTAGCCAATAATTCAGATAGATAGAAGCAGATTAAATGTTAAGTCCGTTGATATTCACTTTTAGAGGACGGTTAACTTAAGCCGTATCCCGCACCCAGCTTAAGTCTCTATACATAAGACTTAGAAACAAGCGGTCACCCAATCAAATGCTATACCTATACAGACAAACTAGTTAAGATCAGTTACTTATCGACAAAATAACAATATTCGAGTGGATTTAGCGGCAATTGTCTGCAACTTTTAGCCAATTTACTAAACAAAGCTATACTTCATTCATTACTATCAGTTTATTTTTTTCATCAGTAGGGAGTTGTAATGTTAAAAATTATATTTATTGGCCTGGCCGTGCTGGTCAGCAATTTTAGTTACGCGCAAAACATTATTACCTCTCATGCTATTGCCCAACGAGGTGAGCCAAAATATGCAGCTGGCTTTAAACATTGGGATTATGTCAATCCAGAGGCGCCTAAAGGGGGTCACCTCACATCGGGCAGCATGTCGACTTTCGACAATTTCAACCGCTACGCCCGCAGAGGCACTTCAGCCCCTGGCGCCACTTGGTTTTTTGATCAGCTAACCACCCAGAGCCTGGATGAAGATGAAGTTTATTACTGCCTGGTTTGCACTAGCATCAGCTATCCGGATGACTATAGTTGGGTCAGTTATAAATTAAATACAGATGCTAAGTTTCAGGATGGTAAGCCTCTTACCGCCAGGGACATCGCCTTTTCTTTTAATAAATTCATGACCCAGGGTGTTAACCAGTTTGCCAAATACTTTGATGGTGTGACCGTTGAAGTCATCGCCGATGACGAAGTTAAATTTATAATTCCCTCCAAAGAACAAGAGATACTGCTCGGCACCGCCAGTTTAACCATTTTTCCGGAACATTATTATAAAGATCGCGATCTCACTGAACCTTTTAATGAGCCGCCCCTGGGCAGTGGTGCTTACATTGTCGAAGAATTCAAAATGGGCCAGCACGTAGTTTACAAGCGTAACCCTGAATACTGGGCCATCAACCACCCGACCCAAATTGGCTTGCTGAATTTTGATTTCAGACGCTTTGATATTTACAAAGACAATACAGTGATGTTGGAAGCATTCAAAAAGGGCGAGATCGATCGCCGATTAGAGAGCGATTCTAAATTTTGGGCCACTTCCTATAAGGGTAAAAATTTCGATGCCAACTATATCAAAACTGAAGAGATAGAAAACCAAACCCCACGGCAGCTAAAAGGTTTTATTTTCAATACTACCAGGCCAAAATTTAGTGATCGAAATGTGCGCGAGGCCATTGGCTTAATGTTTGATTTTGAATGGACTAATAAGAGTTTATTCTTTGGCGCCGATACCCGTAGCTACTCTTACTTTCAGAACTCCGACTACATGGCGCGGCAAACCCCTGTTGGCCGGGAGTTAGAAATTTTGACGGCCTTTAAAGATCAGCTGCCCGCTGAAGTTTTCACTAAAGAATTCAACCCGCCAAAAACAGACGGTTCAGGAAGACTGCGTAAAAAAACCCGCCAGGCTATCAGCTTGCTAAAACAGGCTGGCTGGCAGTTAAAAGATCGTAAAATGGTCGACAGTAAAGGTAAGCCTTTTGTCTTTGAGATTATGTTGTGGCGCCCTAGCGATGAACGTTTTGTTATTCCCTTCCAAAAGAACCTGGCAATAATTGGTATTGAGTTACAAATCCGCACGGTCGATATCGCCCAGGCGACCAACAGACTGCGCGAGCGCGAATACGACATGCTAATTCACAACTTGGGCGGCGGGGTACACCCCAGCGGTAATTTGAAATTTTCTTTTCAGAAAAAGTTTGTCGACAGCACCTACAATAGTTCGGGCTATACCAGTGAACTAGTCGACCTGCTGATCGACAAGATCATTGAACACCAGAAAAACCTGGATGAGCTAAAAGCTTATGGCATGGCCTTAGACCGGGTACTGCTGTGGCAACATTTGGTGATACCGGCCTGGCACAATCGCAACTATCGAATCGCCTACTGGGATAAATTTTCCCGACCAGAGCAAATACCCAGATACGACTTAGGATTAGACACTTGGTGGATCGACACTCACAAAGCGGCAATTTTACCTAAACGTAATGCACTCGATTAACAGTAGCGACACTGTGTTCAGCAGTGTCACATTGACAGGCTAGTAAATTTTATGTCCGCTTATATCATTCGTCGACTGCTACTGATAATCCCCACTTTACTGGCGATCATCACTATCAACTTCTTCTTGATTCAACTGGCCCCAGGGGGCCCTGTTGATCAGGCGATTGCCAAGGAGATGGGCCTGAATGCCTCGATGCTTGACCGGGTCACCAGCAACAGTGGCGCTGCCACTGAAGCCAGAAAAAAGGAGCAGGGAGATGAAGGTAATTCAGGTTATCGGGCCTCGGTAGGTTTAACCAAAGAAGATATCGAGAAGATAAAAAAGCAATTTGGTTTCGATCGACCCATGCACGAGCGCTATTTTACTATGTTGTGGGACTACATACGGATGGAGTTTGGTGACAGTTTGTTCCGCGGCCGCACGGTGATGGAATTAATTTTAGATCGCCTGCCGGTGTCTATCTCACTGGGGTTGTGGACCACCTTGTTAGTTTATATGATTTCAATTCCGCTGGGGATTCGCAAAGCGGTCAAACACAGTGGTAGATTCGATGTCTGGAGCACTACTATAGTGCTTGCCGCCAATGCCGTGCCCTCTTTCCTGTTTGCGGTGCTGTTAATTATCTTCTTTGCCGGGGGCAACTATTGGGATTTTTTCCCACTGCGTGGCCTGGTCTCCAACGATTTCGATGAGCTCAGTAACTGGGGAAAAATAGCCGACTACGCCAACCATATGTTCCTGCCGGTAGTGGCTATGACTATTGGTGGTTTCGCCAGCCTGACGATGCTCACCAAAAATAGTTTTCTCGATGAAATCCACAAACAGTATGTGATTACCGCCAAAGCCAAGGGCCTGACCCAAAGCCGGATTTTATACCGACATGTATTTCGCAATGCCATGTTAATCATTATCGCCGGTTTTCCCGCCGCCTTCATCGGAATCTTCTTTACCGGTTCACTATTGATCGAAGTAATTTTTTCTCTGGATGGACTGGGGCTGCTGGCATTTGAGGCGACCTTGGCCAGAGACTACCCAGTGATTTTTGCTACTTTGTATATATTTGGACTGATGGGGCTGTTGATGAGCCTCCTCAGTGATCTGATGTACAGTATCGTCGACCCCCGTATTAACTTTGAAAGTAACTAATGTTTTATGACTAATGTAACCAACAGTATCCAGCAGAAGCGCTGGCTGAAGTTTAAAGCAAACCGCCGTGGCTATTATAGTTTGTGGATGTTTAGCATTGTTTTTTTCATTGCCCTGTTTGCCGAATTTGTCGCCAATGATCGTCCCCTGCTGGTTAGCTATAACGGGGAATTACACGCCCCGGTACTCTTTGACTACAGCGAAACCGACTTTGGCGGAGATTTAGATATCGCAGCAGATTACACTGACCCCTATCTGCAAGAGCTGATTGAGCAACAGCAGGGCTGGATGTTATGGCCTTTAATCCGCTACAGTTTCGACACTATTATCTACGATTTGCCCTCCCCCGCCCCCAGCCCACCGACGAGTGACAATTGGCTGGGGACCGATGATAAGGCCCGCGATGTGGTCGCCGGCATCCTCTACGGTTTCAGAGTGTCAGTATTATTTGGTTTCGCGGTGACTATTATCTCGGCCATTATTGGTGTAGCTGCCGGAGCTGTGCAGGGCTTTTACGGTGGTCGCATTGATCTGTTCTTTCAGCGGCTGATAGAAATTTGGAGCAGTATGCCGTCGCTGTTTATCCTCATCATTATGCTGAGCATTATTACCCCTAATATCTGGTGGCTGCTGGCATTTGTGCTGCTATTCTCCTGGATGGGATTTGTCGGGGTGGTACGGGCCGAGTTTCTCCGCAGCCGCAACTTCGAATATGTACAGGCCGCCAGAGCTCTGGGAATGAGCGATGCACGTTTAATGTACAAACACATTTTACCTAACGCTATGGTCGCGACGCTGACATTTATGCCTTTTACTTTATCCGGTTCTGTGACTATTTTAACCTCCCTGGATTTTCTCGGATTTGGTCTCCCCCCTGGCTCTGCCTCTCTGGGCGAGTTACTGGCCCAAGGCAAGTCCAATTTACAGGCACCCTGGCTGGGACTGTCATCTTTTCTGGTGCTTGGGGTAATGTTATCAATGTTAGTCTTTATCGGTGAAGCCGTACGAGATGCTTTTGACCCAAGGAGCAGCTACTGATGCCGTTATTAGAAATCAGCAAGCTCAATTTAGGCTTCCAGATGGGCGGTCAATTCAAACAAGTGGTACACGATTTTGCCCTGCAAATAAATCGCGGTGAAATACACGCCTTAGTGGGCGAGAGTGGTTCCGGGAAATCTGTTACAGCTATGAGCATAGTACAGTTGCTCGACAGCCCACCGCTGAAAATCATCAGCGGCGAAGTCAACTGGCTGGGACAGAATTTAGTCACCGCCAGCGACGCGCAGTTGCGGGCAATCCGCGGCGATAACATCAGTGTTATCTTCCAGGAGCCAATGACCTCGCTGAACCCACTGCACAATATAGAAAAACAGCTCAGTGAAGTGGTGTTACTGCACAAGCCCTGCACTAAAACTTATGCGGCCGAACAGGCACTAGAGTGGCTTATAAAAGTCGGCATAAGAGATCCGAAACACAAACTCAAAGATTTGCCCCATCAGCTCTCCGGCGGTGAGCGACAGCGGGTGATGATTGCTATGGCGCTCATTAACGAGCCGGACTTATTGATTGCCGATGAGCCCACAACCGCCTTAGATGTCACTATTCAGGCGCAGATACTGGAACTGATCTTGCAGCTACAGCGTGAGACGGGCATGGGGGTGCTGTTTATTACCCACGACTTGGCCGTGGTCAAACATATCGCCGATACCGTCTCCGTCATGGAGAACGGCCGCATTGTTGAGTGCGCACCGGTGAAACAAATATTCCAGCAGCCAAAACACCCCTACACACAACGGTTATTAGCGGCCGAACACAGCGGCAGTGCCACTGATACGGTCACTGATCAGGTAATATTAACCACTGAACAACTGAGAGTTTGGTTTCCGATCCGCAAGGGAATACTGCAGCGCACAGTGGCCCATTTCAAAGCCGTAGACGGCATTGATTTAGTATTACACCGCGGCGAAACTATCGGCGTAGTCGGCGAGAGTGGTTCCGGAAAATCTACCTTGGCCAAAGCCATACTGCAACTGCAGCAGAGCACTGGTAAGATCGTTTTTCTCGGCAAGGATATCCAGGGAATTGGTCACCAGCAGATGCGCGAGCAACGCAAATCTATGCAAGTAGTGTTTCAAGACCCCTATGGAAGTCTCAGCCCGAGAATGTCGGTCGGAGAAATCATCGGTGAAGGTTTAGAAATTCACCAGCTGGGCAGCCCTGAACAGCGCCAGCAACGTATTCTTGAAGTAATGTCGGAAGTTGAAATAGACCCTAGCTGGGCAAATCGATACCCGAATGAGTTCTCAGGTGGCCAGCGCCAGCGCATTGCGATTGCCAGAGCCCTGGTCTTGAAGCCACAATTTATTATTTTGGATGAGCCCACCTCCAGTCTGGACCGCACTATCCAGATCCAAATAATAGAACTGTTGCGCAAGTTACAGACTAAACATTCTCTAAGTTACATCTTTATCAGCCATGACCTGACCGTCATCAGAGCCCTGAGCCACAAAGTGATAGTGATGCACCGCGGAGAAGTAGTAGAGACCGGCACCTGCCAACAGATATTCGAGTCACCAAGTCACAGTTATACCCAGAACTTAATCAGCTCAGCACTGATGTGAGTCAGATGCGATTAAGCTGTTTAGCACTGGATTGCAGGTGAAGTTAAATTAACAGCCACTGAAGTGCCATAAACGAAAAAAAGTGTATTTATTACTTGCAACCACAAGGTTTCACTATTATTATTTGCGCCCTCGATTAGCGGCAAAGAAAAGCTTTTTTGTTTGTTTTTTGATCGATATTAAAAGTTAAGATGCCGACATAGCTCAGTTGGTAGAGCAACTGACTTGTAATCAGTAGGTCCCGAGTTCGACTCTTGGTGTCGGCACCATTTATTACTCCTCTGCCAGCATCAAATCCCAATCTTAAAAATACCCAGTAAATTTCACCTGCACCCAGAAATTATGTGCGCAGCTCAAACATAACTGACTACTTTAAACTCACGCCTCACTACTCGCTACTCGCTACTTCCAACTTCCAACTTCCAACTGTTTTTCTAGTCTGCACACAAATACTTACAGATAATGTTTTCCAACTCCCCCGCCGCCGCCAGCCGACCGATGCTTAAGTCTATCCGTTTGCGCAGTTCAGTCTGATCCTGGCGCAGCCGCAAGCTGATAGAATTACTTTCATAGGGGAGAGAAATCTTATACTGTTTCCCCGATCTGGTCTTGTAATGCACAGCTGAGGCCTCGCGCATCAGACCTACCTGACTCCAACCTCTATGTACCCGGGTGGCGATTTGCAGCTCCGAGGCAAAATTCTGGCGCTGAATATAGTCGGGAACTACTGTCCCCCTGACTGTGGCCACACTTCTCCCCTTCAGGTCTTTTAAAATAAATGCGGGAAACTCTAATTTCGGGTTGTAGATAATCACTTCGTTGACGATGCCAAAGGGGCGGCTGAATATCGATAATTTTTCAAGCTGGGAAGTCCCTTGCCTACGGGTGGAGACGCCGACTTCTATGTCTATCTCGCCGGCGATAAACAGACGTATCAGCCTGGCTTGAGACAATTCAATAAACTCTAATTGCAGTTGCAAATCTGTGGCGATGGCCCTTAAAGTATCTGCGTAAATACCGCGCACTTCGCCGTTTGGCTCCTGCCAAAGATACGGAACCTGCCCGGGAGTCGGCAAGCCGACGCGCAGTACTTGTCCCGCCTGTGAAGCGCTGCATAAACTGCTCAGCAGTAACATCAGGGTTGCCATTTTAAAGAGGTGTGACACGTGTGAAACCTAAGCGAATAAAGGAAAATGAGTTTGCTAATTATACTAATAAGCGGCTAGTAAAAAGTAGTGCATTGGCAATATTTCTACAGTGACGTTTAGAAACCAGCAGAATTAGCGCTTTGTGCAAATTTTTATAGCCACTATCCTATGGCACATTATAATGCCTACTGGTAAATCACACTTTGTCACAGGGTATTTTAAAATTGCATCCTACCACGCCAATCACTGATTCTAACGCCGCCAGCTTTAACGTAAAGCTTTGCCATGCTCTATTGCAGATCGTTCAACATCAAGGTATCAGTATTAGCGCGGCTCTAGAGCATAGTGTCATTGAACAGAGTTCTCTGAATGCGCCCGGGCAGCGCTATCGGATAGAGGCCTTCCAGCAGTTATTAGCGCAATTAATTCAGCGCACCCACAACCCCAAACTGGCGCTGCTGGCCGCCGAGGCAACTCAACCGCGAATGCTCGGCTGTTTGGGCTTTGTGATGACCACGGCCAATACACTGCAAGATGCCTACCAGATGCTCAGTGATTATATCGCCCTGGTGTACGAGGGGATCCATTTGCAAATCGAGCACTATCAAGATCACTGTATTTTAACCTTACACACAACGGATAATGACCCGGCGGTGATCGAGTATTTCATTGGCTGCCTGCTTAACTGGCCGCGCTGGCTGACTGGCCGACAAGTCCCGGCTCAGTCTATCAATTTTAATTTTAAGCAAGCCAATGAGCAGAACTACCATCAACAACTAGCCACTGAAGTGAATTTTTCCCAGGGACAAAATCAAGTGCTGTTTTCCAGCCACTATATGGCTTTAGCTTGTTCTGAAGCCAATTGGGAAATGCACCAACTGCACTGCAATTTTGCCGACCAGCTAATGTCGCGCTCGCTGCAACAACAGGCGTTAATTTCCCAGACCAAGCACCAAATCAGAAAATTATTACAGCAACCACAAACCAACGACAGCATGGCTATCCGCCGCCAACAAGTCGCCACTTGCCTGAATATGAGTTTGCGCACCTTTCAACGTAAGTTAAAACTATTGGACAGCAATTTTCAAAAGATCTACGACAGTGTGCGCCACGAGACTTGCCTGTTGCTTATCGCCAACCAGAAGCTGAATTTTTCTCAGATCTCCTATAAACTTGGTTTTTCCAACCCTTCTGCTTTTCAAAAGGCATTTAAACGCTGGATGAAAACATCCCCCAGCGAATATAGAAGACACCTGCTCTCCAGTGCGCTCAGCCAGCAGCCCAACAAACTAGCAACTGCAGAAAAACCGCAGTGGTTTCTACAGCTATCCACTGAGAAAATTAAGCAGCAGGTACAGCAAAAGCTTGCCAATCTCAGCAGCTTTTCACTGCAGCTACTGAGGCTGGCAGCTGCCATCAAAGCGCAAAGTAACGCTGCAGTACCTGTGGGGATGTTGTCTGAAATCAGCGGTAACTCCCTGGCCAGATTGAGCATTTACCTTTGGCCAGCACAAGAGCAACAACTTATTGCCAACCTGGACAGCGCTAATACAGATAATATAGCGTTAATTTTTAGCCACGCTACGGTTATTGATGCCGTAATTGATAGCACTAGCGCCGAGCAGCGCAGCGAGCAGCACTACCGTATAGGACTCTATTATCAGCGCGTGCGACAATCACAGAATGCTTTGCAGCATTTTCAGTTGTGCGATATCAGATTGTTATCAGAGACAAACATAACCTCACTTGAGCAATGCGCCAGACAATTAATCAACGCTTGTGAGTCACAACTGCAACAACATTCACTGGATTGTTATCAGTTGTTAATTGCCTGCCGACAACAACTGGGTGATCATTTAGAGCAACTGCAAATTCTGTATTTACTGCAGCTGCCAATTAGCATCAGGGCGCAAAATTTCCCGCTGGCCGAGCGAAGAATTGCAGATTTGCAGCAAGCCAGTCTGTCGGTCGATCAACAAGTTACTTTCGCAGTCCATCACTCACAATTTTTGCGGGCCAAAAATCACCAGCAACAGGCTTTGACGCTGCTGACCAACACGGCTATACAGCAGTGCAACATTGCTCAGTTCCCAGACGCAGATAGCGATTTTTTAGTAGAAGTAGCGGCACAATTGGATCGGTTGGCAGATCTTAGCGACAGTCAACTGGCTCAGTTCAGCTGTCCTCAAGTCAGCAAAAAACTATCCTCGCCAATAGCAAACCAGTTGCGGATCCTCAAGCAAATCACTGAGGTCAGCCTTCAGCAACAGCGACCATTGTTGGCGGCCGGTGCTATTTCACGAATGTTTGAATTGTGTCTGCAAGCGAGCGATTACTTATATTCATCTTTTGCCAGCGCACATTTTTCCTGGGTTTGCAGTTGGTTTGCAGCTGACATTAAAATGGCTAAATTGTGTAGCGCCAGAGCATTGCATTTAGCCAGCCAACAAAGTGATAGCCACAGTCACCACTGTCAGTTAATTTTATACAGCAAAGTCTATCACTGGCTCAGCCCTATGACTAAGGCACTGCAAGAGTTACGCACTGATTTTGCTAATAACACCAATAGCGCTGATAGCGACAGCGTGCAAAGTAGCTTACTGCTGCAGTATTTACTGCTGTGCAGCGGCGAACCACTGGCAACTATTGGCCTCAACTGTGAGCAATTATTAGCCCGATTCCAGCTCGATGAAAAGCAACCGAGCAGTACTTCACTGCGCTCTATTATGAGCATCACTGACTCGGTTTTAGGCCAGCAACCCATTAACGCTCAAGATACACTGAGTTATCGCAACAGCAGCCAGGGCTTCGCTGATTTATTCAGCGCTTTCTATACTTTTGATCACCGTCACTGGCCGTTACTACAAAGCTGGGACGCTAAAATTGAAATGGACATTCCCGGTCATTACATAGTGACTGAAGCGGTCTTCATCTGTACATTAATGCGTATCTACTGCCTGCCCAGGCACAATCCAGATGCTCTGCAACTCTCCCAGTTAGAGGGGTATCTAACCCGATTACAAATCTGGTCTAAACTTTGTGCAAGTAATTTCGATGCCCAGTATCAAATAGCTAAAGCAGTCTATTATGCTAAAGTCAGACCTTTAACCCAGGCCATGGCACAATTTGAAGTTGCCTTGCAAAGCGTAGAGCGGCAGGGGCACTTGCAGCACCAGATACTCTGCTATCGCCATTACGCGCAGTTGTTAAAAGAGCAACATACAGGGCTTAGCGCCCTGTGCAGTGAAAAACAGCTAAAGTTACAGCGCCAGTGGCTAAGATTAGATAATTTAACCCTAAAACAGGTATTATAATTTCCGCTAGTGTAACCAAGAGGCAAGCAGAGTCGCTACTGTGATCATCTTTGTCTCCCTTAACGCCTTAACTAATAAAGATAATTAAACAGGTAACTATGACCACAATTGCTCCCTGGAAAGTACTAGTAGTAGATGACGACGAAGGAATTCACAGCATCACCCGCATGGTATTTCGCGGATACCAGTTCGAGAACCGCCCGATAGAACTAATCAACGCATTGAGCGGCGCCAAAGCCAGAGAAGTACTCGCTGAGCAAACAGATATCGCCGTGGCAATTTTAGATGTTGTTATGGAAACCGATAGCGAGGGACTGGATCTGGTTAACTTTATCAGGCAACAATTAAACAACCACGATCTGCGCATTATCTTGCGCACTGGCCACCCGGGCTTCGCCCCAGAGGCCGAAGTGATCATTCAATACGATATCAATGACTATTTAGGTAAAGCCGAATTATCTGCATCTCGACTGATTACTTCAGTCGTGGTCGCGCTGCGTTCCTACAGGGATATCCAGAGCGTTAAAAGCCAGTCACAACCACGCCTATTCGAGCCCAGAGCAGAACTTAATCAGCGCCGGACTAACTCAGTTGCCTGCCAGGCGCTCTTAACTCAAGTTTCAGGTTATTTTGCGCAAAAAATCCAACCTATTGTCACCGACAGCCAAAGATTACTGCAGTTTCAGCACAAACCTATGCTGGCGGATCTGGTCGCCACCCTCAACAACAGGACCGAGCAACTACAACAGCTAAACTTACTACTGCAAGATAATGCAATAGCGACGGAATCTGGGTCACAGCAGACAATACTGGCGACACTACTGGATAATATATTGCGCCAATATACCGCTCAGGCGAGGGCGGAAAACTGGATAATCGATTATCAAATTGACTCTCAGCTAACAGAGACTATTGGCCTCAGTGAAACCTGGCTAAGATCAGTACTGATGACTTTACTGGAGCAGGCAATCTGCCTGGCAGCAAAAACTGATTTATCGATAAATTTAAGCTTGCAACAACAGCGATTGTGTATAGAAATAGTCGGAGACAGCAGCGATAGGGAGCAAAACTCGTCATGGAGTCAGTGCCTGGACAGTAAACTTGAGCAATTATCACAGAGCTATCAGGGAAGGATTGAAGATTCGAACAGCAGCTTAGTCAGTTATTCCTGCCAATTACCCTAGGGAGTATGCGATTAAGTCCGACATCTTCTCTGCGGGCTTAAAAACGGCTAATACCCATAAACAGGGGCACACTGATACGCGAAAGGCAGCGCAGCGGAATGACCAGTCCTTTCCAAGCTGACTGACAAAGCTACCGCGTCCTGCTATCGCCCCTTACCTACATCCGTGTAGGTAAAGTAGTTAGCCGTTTTTAAGCCCGCCCTTCGGGGCGTACAGAGCATCTCGATCTCGTTGTTATCGATTTTCGCCGGGCACAGACTTTTTGTTCCATACAAAGTCTAAGTACCTACATCCATGTAGGCAACCAGCCCGCCTGTAATTAGCATGCCCTCTGGGTGCGATGCCTAGAGCTCAACATGCTCTGTACGCCAGAGGCGTGTTGGACTTGATCGCATGCTCCTTAGGTGAAAGGGGTAATCTGCAGAGGAATTTACTTGGCCATTTGCCGCACAATTTCTGCTATTTCACCGGATGCCTTCATCTGCTCTAACACTCTGTTTAAGGTGGGTATCAGTAATTTATTGCCCTTATGCAAATAGTGATAAATCTTTATTTTGTCTATAGGGGGTTCAAGGGCTTTGATAGAAAATTGCTTTTTCTCTGTATTGATTATACGACCACCGATGCGTGACTCTATCACTATGTCCAGTCGACCTCTGGCCAATAAATCGAACAGTGCCGGCATGCTTTCTGCCGAGAACGTCTGCATACCTTGAGTATTTTGCTCCGCTTTTTTAAACCCCCTCAAAAACCCCAATTTATAAGGAGATAAACTCGACCAACCCTGTATTTTTATATCGTCTCGCCTGGCATAGGCCATGGTTTCTAATTCAAGTAATGGCACAGGTACTCTAAGCAGATTGGGATAATCCTTACTCATACCTTTGATACGGAATAACTCTCCATCGGCATGCCCGGCATTGGAAAATCTCAGTGAACGATTGCCGGGAACATATTGAACTTTTGTCTCTATTCCCAGCTTTTTGTAAGCTCTGTGCATAATTTCAGCCACAGTTAAACTCAGTGAATACGCTTTAAAAGTCGAAAATACTAATCCAGATTTTTGATAACAGGAAAAATCACAGTCAAAAGAGCCCGCTCTTTGATTAATAACTATATCATTTGCATAAACTGAACAGCTGCACAGGAGCAAGACTAGCCCCAAAAGCTTGTTAAAACGGCGCTGCATGTTAACCCTAACTCCTTTTACCTTGAACAGCAGGTTTTCCCACTGCTTTTTTACATAAGCGGACCAGTAGTATAGTACATGGCAAATAAAGCCACTGGGGCCACACCGACATTCATGTTTACAAGCTCCGACTGACATTTGCACAGCGATCCCAAGTAACTCATGCCAGATTTTTCAAATAAAAACAGACATATCAAAGGAACAAGTGAACAAGTCCAGCACACCTCATTCCTATACAGCATTCAGAAATTTAGGCACCGGCTACAGACAAGTAAGCTGTCTGGGAAGCATCGACAACAACGAGACAGATAAATTCTGTACCCCATTCAGGTCAGCTAGAAAGAGCTCAGAAAAAATACCGGACTTATTAGCACGCTGCTAAATTAAAGCTAAATCAAAGCTAAATCAAAGCTAAATCAAAGCTAAATCAAAGCTAAATGATTTTAACGCCAGCAGCCTTAATAGCAACAGAATAACGGTGCTGATTAGATACACAAAAATTATAAATTTATCTTATCGAAAGACGGTCGCGACCAGAGTTTAATCGCTGTTAATCTGACTATCCCGCCCGCGCATAAATTTAGCACAATCATCGCTAATTTGATGCCAGTTTGCCTTATACTCAGTGAAAATATGGGCACTGGGTCGTCCGGCTATTTCACTGTCCAAAGTCGCCAGTGCAATCTCCACCTCTTCACCGGTATCACCGGATGGGGCAAAGGTTAAGCTGCTGCCACATTTTTTACAAAAAGTACGGGTTGTCTGATTGTCAGCGACAAATTCTTGTAACAATTGTTGACCCTGCAACCAGGAAAAATCTTCACGCTTTACCGAGCCATAAGTGGCGAAGGCAGCACCGTGAAACTTACGGCACATACTGCAATGGCAGTGAGCCATTTGCGGGTCGAGCACTGCCACTTTATACACAACTCCCCCACACAGGCAGCTACCTCGTAAGTTAGTATCTTGCATTGCATCTCCCATAATAATCCCCTAATTTTATCGTGTTTTGGCTAGTTTATGGATCTTCGGTCGATAGCCGATTTTTTCATATAAGGTGCGGGCAGTGTTATTAAACTCATAGACATTGAGTATAATTTCTTCAACTGCCTGTTCAAAAAACTGTTGCTCAATGGCTCTGATTAACTTTTTTGCGCAACCTAAACCCCGGTATGCGGGATCGACAGCTACTTCGTCAATATGGCCAATTAATTTAGATTTAAGAATAAACGACTGTTGATCACAGATATTACCCGCGACTATGCCAATAATTTTTTGTTGGTATGTGGCCGTCAAAACAATGTAATTTTTAGCCGCCAGCAATTACTCAAAACCAGCTTCATCCCGTTGCTCGGACATTTCATCAGGGCTTTTAAACTCATTCGGTGACTGTTGAAAATGGTACTCATCACTGGCAAGATACAGCGTTCTTATTTGCGTAAAATCGGATATTTTTGCCGCTGCTATCACTATCTGAGACGCTTGACTGGTTTGCATTGACTGTCCTAAACATAAAATTTAAGGCAATTAATACAACAACTCATAAACTATTAATAGCATATTGAGAAAAATAGATAAAAAACAAGCGCTAAAGGGGCGCAAAATAGCAACTGCTGTGTACGCAATACTGAGAGAGGCCGGCAATAAAAGGGCTGTCGGAGCGGATACATCTTCTACCGTCCGACAGCTGAGGAATTACAACGCTTATTTAATCACGATTCGCGGCGAGCGCATCACAATTTCATCGTTTAACTCAATGCCTATTCCGGGGGCTTCAGAAACCACAAACTGACCGTTAACTGGCTGCGGATCTTGAATACATAACTCTCTGTTCCAGGCCTTAATAGCGTAAGTATGGTGCTCGTGAATCAGGAAGTTGGGAATTGCTGTCTCTAAGTGCAGCGAGGCAGCGGTGGCTACAGGTCCACCACAGACGTGAGCCTGGATGCGAATATCGAAGATATCGGCGTAGTCACAAACTTTTTTGGTTTCAGTAAAACCACCACAGAGGCCAATGTCGGGCTGCAACACATCGATGCTTTGATCTTCAAAATAAGGCCTTACCTGCCAGCGATTGTAAAGTCGCTCGCCGCCGGCGATGGGAACATTCACTTTATCGGCTACCTTTTTGTGCAGTGAATGGTTCAGGTAATTAACCGGCTCTTCGTAGTACATGCAATCGAACTCTTCAGCCAGTTTACCCAGTTGAATTGCAGTAGTAACACCCGGTAGTGAATGGCATTCGAAGATAATGTCTACCTCATCACCTACCGCATCGCGAATAGCCGCCAGACGGGCGCGATACAATTTGATCTCGCCACGGGAAATAATCTTGGTTCTATCGTAGTAAGTATTGCCGTCTTTGTCATACATGATAGGGTCAACTTTAACGGCGTCGTAACCTTCAGCAACGGCTTTTAATGCCGCCTCAGCGTATTGTTCTGGCTGTGATAGTGCTTTAAATTCAACGTCCCAGTCAAACTGCAACTGTGAGGCGTAAGTGCGCAGTGAATCGTTTACTTTGCCGCCCAGCAATTGGTAGACCGGCAAGTTCAGTGCCTTGCCTTTGATGTCCCAAAGAGCTGTGTCTATAGCGCTCATCGCCGCGTAGACAACCGGGCCGCCACCTAGACCCCAGAAGCTCTCACGCAACATCCGCGACCAGAGCTTTTCCGTTTGGAACGGGTCGTGGCCAATTAAAAAGGCCTCGGCCATCTCTTTGATCATATGTGCGGCAGCACTGTGCCCTACGTCGTAAGCTAAGCCTGCCTCACCGACACCATTAATCCCTTCATCGGTGTGCACACGGATAAATACCGGGTTCCAGCCCGGACGATCGGGACAGTGAATATCGAAGACTTCTACTGATACAACTTTCATTTTTTTCTCCAAAAGGTAAAACGTAACGAATAAGCTATTATAGCGAGCTGCTTATTGCATAAATCCAGGGTCTAATTTGTAAGCTTTACGCAACATCGCCGGCCAGATTTTTTGTCCACCGGACTCACCTATGTTGACGATGTTTTGCTGTTTTTTGATGTTGTCTAAAATTTCTTGAGGAACCTGAGTGGCCTCTTGCCCGGTTGATTGCAACATCACTTGTATTTCACAGGCGCGCTGCAAGTCGAAGAAACGCATAAAGGCGTCTCCTACGGTACTGCCAACTGTCAGTCCGCCATGGTTAACCAACAACATATGATTGGTATTGGCTATATCATCCTGCAGGCGCTTTTTCTCATCGTCATTGACCGCCAATCCCTCGTAGCCATGATAGGAGAGCGATGCCAGAGAAAACATCGAATACTGGCTATAAGGCAACAGCCCCTGCTTCTGTGAAGCCACCACTGTGGTGGCATTAGTGTGCAAGTGGATAACACAGTGAGCATCCGGACGAGCCTCGTGTATGGCACTGTGAATAGTAAAACCGGCTGGATTGATGACATAGGGAGTGTCATCGAGAATATTTCCCTGCAAATCGACTTTGACTAAATTTGAGGCTGTCACTTCATTAAAGGCCAGCCCAAAAGGATTCACCAGGTACTCATCTGTGCCCAGCAGTCGCGCCGACAGATGCGTATAAATAATATCGTCCCAACCCAAATCAGCTACTAACCGGTAGCAGGCGGCGAGATCGATCCGCAACTGCCACTCGCTGTCACTTACTTTTCCCTTTAAATCTAACTGCGCTATTTCAAACACTTTTAAATCCCTCTTTACTAATTGCTAATTGCTAATTGCTAATTGCTAATTGCTAATTGCTAATTGCATTCATCTTATAGTTTTATCATCAGAAAACCAGCTTTCGCGCTGCTGAAAATTATTATTAGCTTGAATAAAAGTTATTCATCAGAAGAGAGAGTAGACTGAGGTAACTTTTATGTAAATCACTGCTTTCACTATCAATATTTTAACTATTATTTATTTTAACTATTATTTATTTTAGCTACAGGGAACATTATGCCGACAATCTTAATTACCGGCGCCAACCGAGGCATAGGTCTGGCATTATCGCAATCTTACCTGGCCGACGGCTGGCGAGTACTGGCCACTTCCCGCAACAGTAGCGGTGAAGTTGCCAGTGGAGCAGAGCAGCTACTGCTGGATGTCAGTAGTGAAGATTCTATTACTGAGCTGGGCAGGCAGTTACAAGGTACCGCCATTGATATTATCTGGAACAACGCCGGAGTGTATTTAGATAAAGGACAAAGCCTAGAGCAACTGAAGATGCACACTTGGCTGCAGACTTTTGCGATTAACAGCATAGCCCCGGTTAAGATCGCCCAGGCACTGCATGCCAACCTGCAAGCTTCCCAACGCAAAGTGCTGGCCTTTACCACCAGCAAAATGGGTTCATTAACAGAAAATGGCCAACAAGCTTTTGCCTACCGCTCATCAAAAAGTGCTCTGAATATGGCGGTTCGCTGCTTAGCCCATGACTATAGCAAACAGAAAATAAGCTGTCTGTTGCTGCATCCCGGGCACGTCAGAACCGCAATGGGCGGTGCAGAGGGTGCAATAGACACAGCGACCAGCGTCGCCGGCATGCGCAGTATCGTCGACCGTGCCAATACCGATAACTACCCGCAGATGAATAGTCGTTACTACGACTATGATGGGACGGTTATTCCCTGGTAGGAGTCTAGTTGGAAGTTGGAAGTTGGAAGTTGGAAGTTGGAAGTTGGAAGTTGGAAGTTGGAAGTTGGAAGTTGGAAGTTGGAAGATATTAAAACAATTGAGATAAACTGCGATGAGGGGAGAATAGTTGCTTGTAGTGAATTTAATCTGTAGCAGCTGCTGCTTAATCGGTAAATTTTAATATTCGCTCAGAGCCGAGCCGTGGAATTGACTATACTGGTTAAATACTTTGCTGTTGATGGGGGCTAAAAATCCATTTGCGTCTCCCCTTATTGAGTTTGTAAAAGCAGTATTTGCAGCAACACCCCCGTACCTCTAAGACAGGTCTGCCAGCAATTGTTTGCATACCCCCATAAACATGCGGTTTAGCATGCTGTTTAACATCAATACCTACATTTCATCAGCTATATTCAATACCGAATTGGCCGGTCCTTTCCCAGCAGACTGACAAAGTCAGCTATCCGTTTATCAATCCCTCCACTGAGCTGTTCGCCAGAGGCGTATTGGACTTAATCTCATGCTCCTTAGGTAACGTTAAAGGCTTAACATTAATTTATAAGCTCAAATACTTAAATTTAGCAAGTATAAAGCTCATCACAGAACGTTTGGTGTACATAGAATAGCCAAAGGCTGACATCTTGCACTTAAACATAAAAATGCCCAAGCCTTATTGATAATAATTAATCAGCCAATAAGTGAGCAAATATGGCTAAAAAAATTAACTAATATAGATAGGGAGCAATTATCTATCTGCCTTTGAATAAACATTGCAAAATAATAATGTTGGCTATACTTAGCTATACAAGAATCAACATTGAAGATGTATAAGCCCAATAAAAGGAACGCTAAGATGAATGTTAATCGATTTTTATGCAGTCTATTTTGTATTGTTATGATATCGCCAGATCTGAGCTATGCACTATCACAAGATGAAGTCAGTGAAGAGCTTACCTCTTTATACAGAGCAGCCAGAAAAGTAATTTCTGTTAATCAAGGACATATCAATAAAATTGACATAGGTGATAAAGGATTATCGGGAGAGGTGGTGACTGCTAAGGCGCTAGAGAACTATGCCGAGGCGAGCGGCAAACAATTAGACATGGATAATTTATCCTTGGCCCAAAAATCCATGTTAAGTGCGGTAGAAGAAGTCATGGACGAAAACCAAGACCTGATCAACGAACAAGGTGTGGGATTTAAAGGTTTTCTACCGGCAATATTTGCCCGCCAGTTAGCCACCAAATTTAACGGTAAGATGTCGGGTAAAATGAAAATAAAGCTTACGGCCCCCAAAAGTTACGTGCGTAATAGAGCAAACAGACCCGATAAATGGGAGCACAATATAATAGAAAACATGTTCAAAAAAACCGATTATCCGAAAGGAAAACCTTTTTCAGAACAGAGTTCAGTTAAGGGAAAAGATGCCTATCGCTCTATTCTGCCTGAATATTATGGACAGTCTTGCCTAGCCTGCCATGGTGGTCCTAAAGGGGAGAGGGATATATCCGGCGGTAAAAAAGAAGGTGGGGTATTAGGAGAATTAGGTGGGGCGATCAGTTTAATCATTTACCAATAACATTTGAATGTAGCAGTATAACATTATGAATATTTCAACGAAACTTGTCGTTGGTAATTTGAGCTTCTCTGCCATTGTCGCCATAGCTTTCATTTATATATTGTTTGGTGTGCAAGAAACTTCAGATATAAGTATTGAACAGCAAGAGTTTGTTAACCGGCAAATTCAAGCGATTCAACAGCAGGAAAAAATACTTAAGCTGCAAACTAGCGAAAGAAATGACCTGATGTTGATCATTGAAATTGATCAGGAATTTAGAGACTTACGAGCCTGGCTACTAGATTTATCTGTTAGCTGGTTAAATGAAGCTGAAGATAACGCTAATACTTCACTGGAAGATTTGCAAAAGCTATTAGATGAGCTGGCCAAAATCGATGCTAATTTAGCAGAAACTTTGTCTGAGAAAACCAACCAATTATTTGAGCTTATGCTTGAAGCTGTTGATTCTTATGTTGATGAAAACCGTGTCCAGGGAAATTCAATGGTCTCCGATGGCCGGGTTTTAGTGGAGGAAATAGAACTATTAATACATGATTTTCAACAAAATAGTCATGAAGTATTGGATAATCTTAATCAACAGGCAACCCAAGCTGGGCAAATCGTTACCCTGTCCGGCGATAAAGTAAAACAATCAGCAGACATTATCGTCACCAATAATTCATCATTGCTCACCGTCTCACTCTCTATTTTAGTGCTTATTATTTTGCTGAGTTTGGCTTTCAGCTACTTAATGCGTCGCACAATATGCGTGCGAATTGAGCGATTGCGAAACACAGTAGAAAAAATTCAACAACAATCTGATCTTACTCTTAGGTTTAAGGTCAGGAATATGGATGAAATTGGGGTCACCGGAACGGCATTCAACTTAATGATGGACCAATTTTCCAGCATAGTGAGCCAGGTCAGTGACGCTTGTTTAGAATTAGATCAGGCGATATCAAATTTAGTCAGTTTGATGCAGCAAGCCAAAGCAGGAGTAGTAAAACAACAACAAGCAACCATGCAAGTGGCAGCTGCCATTTCTGAAATGACTACGACCGTGCAGGGAATATCCGGGCATACTGAACAGGCAACCCTGGCCATGGGTGAAGCCCGAGCGTCGGCGTCAAGGGGTCGTAAAATGGTCGATAGTTCAACATCAGATACCCAGAAGTTATCCCAACTGATGTCCAGGGCTGATAAATCTATTCGAGATGTTGAAAAATTCAGTAATGATATTGGCACTGTATTAGACGTGATAGGCAGTATTTCAAGTCAAACCAATTTACTCGCCCTCAATGCCGCGATTGAGGCAGCACGGGCAGGTGAAGCTGGCCGAGGTTTTGCAGTGGTCGCCGATGAAGTGCGTACTTTGGCACAAAAGACCCAAAATTCCACTACCGAAATCAACGACATTATCGCTAGTTTACAATCAGGCACGCATGATGCGGTAGATCTGATGGATGATGGCAATAAAGAGGCATTACATGTTTCCAAGCAAGCCGAAGAAACCGGAGTCTCATTTGAAACCATTGAACATAAAATACATGAGATAGACGATCTCAATACCATGATCTCAAAGTCCGCAGAAGAACAAACTATAGTAGTTGATGATATTAACCACAATATTGTCGACATTAACCAAAGATTTGCAACGACCACCGATGCCGTTGAAAGTACCCTGAAAGCAAGTGAAAATATTCTCAAATTATCTCATAGCCTTGCCTCCCTAGTTAAACTGTTTAAGGTCTAAAACAATGTTTTGATAATTCTTGATTTATTACAATAGCATTTGAATTAAATCAAGGGACTTCCCAATGTTCTTAAAATGAATACGGCAACCAATAATTATGACGATAGCCAGCAGCATTAGAAGGTTACATCCGCGTTCAATTCGAGTGTCAGTCAGTGTGTTGTTTTTATCATCAGTGGCCCTGGCCCTAATTTATTTTCCACTAATAGCACAAGCTCAGTTTCAAAGTAACATGAATTGTTCAATGACTTCGACACTCACTAGCGCACCTGAGCAACTTTCTCAGTCATGCTTATACACTGATACAAGCTTGCAACAAATTTCAGCCCAGTTAAAGAAGTTTACCCCTAACTATCAATTATGGAGTGATGGCTCCAACAAGTCGCGATGGATATATTTGCCCGCGAATACCCAAATTAATAGCGAAAATCCAGACCGATGGATTTTTCCGGTTGGCACACAAATTTTTAAAGAATTTCGCCAAATAACAAACGATGCTCACAGAGAAATAAAAGTCGAAACAAGACATTTACAAAAGGTCAAAACAGGCCATGGTTTTGATTCTTGGATTATCAGCACATACTTATGGAACAAACAACAAACAGACGCCTATTTAAGTGATGCAAAAAGTAATGTCTTGAATACTGATCATGATATCCCTTCTAAACAAGACTGTATTGATTGCCATAAAGGCAATATAGATTTTATATTAGGCTTTGAAGCTATCCAATTGAGCGATAAACAAGGAAGACTTGCCTTTGGTCACGGCCCCAAACGTAAAGACAACGAATGGACACTTAAGAGTTTAATAGCAAAACAACTATTAACCCATCCGATAAAAATGCCTGTATTACCGGGTACGCCCTTAGAGCAAAAAGCTTTGGGTTATTTACATGCAAATTGTGGCAATTGTCATAACAAACTGGGCCACGCTGCAGACCAAGAAGCTGAACATTTGAAATTCAGACATGAATTAGCTTTTGACACTTTGGCTAAGACTGATGTCTACAAGAGTGCTGTTAATCAAAAAACCCACAACTTTACCGCGGTGCCCTATATTATTTTAGGGGCCCAAAGTGATGAACTAGCACTTTACCAAAGTGCTTTGTACCTGAGAATGAATAGCTTAGATGAAAACTATCGTATGCCAATGCTGGCAACCGAAAAAGTTGATTATCAAGCCATGTCTCTGATGCATCAGTGGTTACTGACACTGCCAACACCCGAAAATGTGATTTTTAATAAAACTCAACCAAAACAAGCGCCCTTAACCGCTATTGAACAGCCGGTGAAGAGAGAACCATTAACCGGCCCAGGTTTACAAGTTGAAATTCAATTATTTAATAGCCTGATAAAACCGCCTGTTTTAGCCCTATATTGGTCAGAGGACAGTAGCTTAAACGCCTCTGCGATAATGGATCACCAAGACGGATTCTTTACAAAGAAACTTATTGTAGGAAACAAGGGCAGTAAAATGAGTTTACGAAATTCCGATGAAGTGGGCCATACTATTTATGTTAAAGATAAAAAACAAAACATCCGTTGGCAATTAAACTATATGTCGCCAAACACCAGTTTCGAACAAGAGTTATATTGGGATAATGATATCTTTGTCGAAATGAAATGCCGTTTACATTTATATATGAGTTCATGGGTTGGTTCTATTAGCAGTAAATACTACAAAATAGTGGAATTTGCAGCACAACAAAATTATAAAAGATTTGCAATGTCCTCTTATCCTGAAAACTTTAAGAAAATAAAAATTTGGATGCCTAATGTTGGCTTATTAGAGACGAGTATTGAGGTTGGCGAACAGCAGTCAATCGAGCTAAAAGTAGCCAATCAAATTGTCGGGGTAATCAGGCTAAATCGAGCGGCACAATAAACGCTAATATGTATTGAGCCCTATCCCTAAAACTATGCTGTGGTTTTACCCCGATCTGGCGGATTTGCTAAGAGCAGATAATCTACTTTAACGGGAAGATTTGATGCAAAACTCACCCAGTAAATATTTCACAGAGTATAAACCAGAACCGATCTGTATTGGTTGAAGTATCAAACGTTGGCACGAGAGACAGCAGATGAATACCCGCATGCGCAAGTGCGTTGGCCACTTTGGTATTATCAGGTGACCGTACAGAAGAAGCTGGAGTGGTTGTTACTCGCTAGTCGCACCTAAAGCAGAGCTGATAATCAATAGAATAAGTACCAGTAACAATGGTCGCAAAAAAGCCTAGCCGAGAAATTTCCAATGAATACTACAGCCTCCCAGGTACTCATCTTTAGCTCACCCTTTAGCGGGTACTTGTGCTCTTAAGTGTGGCCTGTAAGTATTCGCTTTTCAGGTTAATGGCTGCTCTACCGGTCAACTGCCGCACGCCCCAGCGTAATTGCCTGGAGTAGGCCCATTTAGTTGTTTGAATGCAACAATAGAACGGGTTGTAAATCTGACCATGGCTGTTCAAGTTTGCGCTAATACTTATAATCTGTTGGATTGAGTGGCAGTAACTAAAAGATTTAGCTATAAGCGAAACTGTGCATCGAACGTGCTAAGCATCCCTTAAAACCTCAGCAAAAACGGCTTTTAACTAAAACGTCGAGCAACCCACCGGGTATTTAGCCAGGTGGGTGTCGGCTAATTAGCGCTGCCGATAGTGCACTAAATCATCAATCGACAGTACTGGCATTTTCCTGGCCACTGCAAAGGCTATGATCTGTGGTAACTTTGCCATGCTGCCATCTTCATTGGTCAGCTCACATAACACACCGCTGGGCTGCAACCCTGCCAGTTTCATTAAATCAATAGTGCCTTCAGTGTGACCACGGCGTGCCAAGACTCCCTGCGGATGGGCCCGCAGTGGGAAAACATGGCCGGGGCTGTGCAGATCATCACTGCAAGCATCCACCGCTGAGGCCGCTTGCACAGTGCGCAGTCTATCTGCTGCCGAGACTCCGGTGCTGACTCCTGTTGCAGCTTCTATAGTGACGGTAAAGGCAGTGCCGTAGGCGCTGGTATTATTTTCCACCATAGGTTTTAGCTGTAAGTGTTCAACTTTACTCTGCTCCAGGCAGAGACAGACGATACCGCTGCACTCGCGGATCAATAGTGCCATTTGTGCCTGGGTTAAGTGTTGTGAAGAGTAGATTAAATCCCCTTCGTTTTCGCGGTCTTCATCATCCACCAGCAGCACTCCCTGGCCCGCTTGTAAGGCACTAAGAGCTCGCTCTACCCGCTGTTGTTTATCGCCAAAATAATTGAGGGACTGAGGGATTTCTGTACTAACGGCTGCGTTAGCTTCGCTACTTATAGCGGTTGTTGGTAGGTCTTTAGTAAGCTGATTCATGGTTTATTCTCACCTGAATCAAGGCGTAAACGGGCCGCTATAGCGGGCGGAATAAAAAACCCCGCAGCCACAGCAGCGCTACCTGACGCCACTAGACGGGCCAGGTAATCGTTTATTCTCTTCCATCCGGACTGTAACCGTCGGCTCTGGAATTTAACCAGATCTGCTGACCTTATTCGCTGTAAAAAAACTGAATAAGCGCTCGCGGGCTCTCTCCATTGTCATCAATGAGGATTACCGCCGGTGGGGAATTGCGCCCCGCCCTGAGAATTAAATGCAAAATTGCGCACTGATACTACGAGATAAGCCTTAGCGGTGCAACCAAAATTTATCCATTGCCATTAACCTGACTCATCGGCCTGCTCATGCAGCCATTGGCAAAAGGCCTGCACGGCGACAGAATCTTCGCGCTGCGGATCTAGCTGTATATAATGGGCGCCAACCGCAATCGGCGATTGTTCAGTGGCAGCCACCAGCGAGCCCATTGCTAGTTCACGCTGCACATAAGCGACATTCGCCAGGGCGATACCGTGGCCGGCCACAGCCGCTTGAATCGCCACATCATCCTGATCAAATTTTAAGGCACTGTCCATCGGTAAGGGGTCGAGTTCCAGCATCTGGGCCCAGAGTCGCCAATCCCGGCCGGTCAGCTCGTTGAGTAGCAACTTTTGACCTGCCAATTGCACTAAGCTAAAAGGTTTTTGTTGCTTTAAATGGGACGGTGCACAGACCGGCAACAACCACTCGGTCAACAGTTTCTGCTCAGTTTTAGTAGAAACCGTTGCCGCAGTTAAATGATATTTAATCTGCACATCAAAGACTTTTCCGCGCAGCGACTGCTCATTAATACTGGCCTGCAACTGCACGCTGTACTGAGGGTGACGGCGCTCGAAGTCGGCTAAATTTGGCAGTAAACAGCGAATCGTAAAACTGCTGGAGGCACAGATAGAAATCTCAGATTCAGCGCTTAACATCTGCGTTGATACTTGAGATATGCTCGAAAGTGCGCGTGAAGATACCGACAGTAATAAGCGCCCGCTATCGGTCAATTCGACCCCGCGGCCACTTTTTCTAAACAGCGGTTTCTGATAGTAGCTGGTTAGCAGCTTCATTTGCCTACTGATCGCCCCTTCAGTCACGTTCAATTCAGCGGCTGCTCTGGAAAAACTCAACTGTTCAGCGGCAATACAAAAATAGTGCAGTGCATTTAATGGCGGTAATTTCACAGTTATATCTCTTTACATTTTCTCAACTATATCTATAACATTTATCCTTTGTTTTCACTAGCTGCATTATGTTGTAATTTGCCCATACACACAGAGGATTAAATTTTCAATGACAGCAACAAGCCACTTTGACCAGTCCGATCTGGTTGCCAATAAAAACCTTATTCACTTCAATAATGCCGGTGCATCACTGATGCCAAAAACGGTTCTGCAGACACAAATAGAGCATTTAACCTTAGAGGCCAGCATTGGCGGTTATGAGGCCGCCAATGAAAAGTCAGCACAGATCGAAGCGGTATACCAGAGTGTCGCTACACTCATTAACTGCCAGGCAGAGGAAGTCGCCCTGGTTGAAAATGCCACTATCGCCTGGATGTCAGCATTTTATGCGATTGATTTTCAAAGTGGCGACAGGATCCTCACCGCCGAGGCCGAGTACGCCTCCAACTTCCTGGCTTATTTGCAGCTCAAGCGAGAAAAAGGGGTGATTATCGATGTTATCCCCTCTAATGCTCAAGGTGAAATCTGCTGCCAATCCCTTGAAGCTATGATAGATGACAAGGTCAAACTGATATCTATTACTCATGTCCCCACCAATGGCGGTTTAGTCAATCCGGCCGAGGCAGTGGGTGCTATCGCCAAAAAACACCGTATCTTGTATTTACTGGATGCCTGTCAGAGCGTCGGGCAAATGCCGGTAGATGTTACCGCCATAGGTTGCGACATACTCACTGCCACCTCCAGAAAATACCTTAGGGGCCCCCGTGGTGCCGGTTTCCTGTATGTCAGCAATAAGGTAGTAGATAACTTGCACCCGGCGATGATCGATCTGCGCGCTGCAAAATGGACTGAACTGGACCAGTATCAACTGCAGCCGGGCGCCAGGCGCTTTGAAAACTGGGAAAACAACTACGCCGCTCTGCTGGGCATGGGTTGCGCCATCGACTACGCGCTGCAGATAGGCTTGCAACAAATCGCCGAGCGCACCTTCGAGCTGGCTCGCTATAGCAGAGAGCAGTTATCGTTACTGGAATCCGTGCAAGTATACGATATTGGCAGTCAACAGTGTGCCATAGTGACGTTCGCCAGCAGCAAAATTGCTGCTGCAGAACTGGTCAAAGCACTTAAAAGCTACCGTATCAATGTCAGTTGCTCTTCCCCCAGCAGTACTTTGCTAGATGCGACCAGACGGCAGATACCGGATTTAGTACGCGCCTCAGTGCATTACTTTAATGACAAATCTCAGGTGGATCATTTGCTAGTGGCATTACAAAAGATACTGAGCGCAGAACACTTACAAACTGAACAGAGCTAATTAACAGGATAAATGATGGATGTTCTAATCGTTATTGATATGCAAGAAGGCACAATCAGCAGCTCTGACAAATACGATGCCCGGGGAGTTATCGAGCGAATAAATCAGCTTTCGCAACAAGTGCGCAGCAACGGTGGCAAGGTAATCTTTGTCCAGCACGACGGAACCACAGAAGAGGGATTATTCCCTCACAGCGATGGCTGGCAAATCCTTAAAGCACTACAGCAAGGAGAGGGGGATGCGACAGTACGCAAGACCACTAATGATGCATTTTATAATACTCAATTGAGTTTGATGTTAGCCATGATGGGCGCTACCAAGTTAATATTTTGCGGCTGGGCCACAGACTTATGCGTTGACACTAGCATCAGGGCAGCGATCAGCCGCGATTATCGAGTTTGCGTCGCCGCGGACTGTCATACTGTCAGCGATAGAGAGCACTTATCTGCAGCGCAGGTAATTGCTCATCACAACTGGGTCTGGAGTAACATGCTTTCTGCAGTCAGTACACCGCAAGTATTACCAATGGCTCATATATATTAAGCTGCAACGCTAACGAGAGTGCCTAGTTGCTGCAAAAGCTGCTGTTTAAAACTCTTTAACTGCCCCCTGGAAAGTTTGTTTTCAGCCGCCGACAGCTGCTCTATGACCAAGCTATCGGCGTCTTGAAACTGCATGAAACCAGCGATTTCCCGGGCCAGCGGCACTAGCAGTTCAGCTAAATTACCGCTGTGCAGATGCAAGTGTAAAATATCCATTCGCCGTACTTTGCGCTGCACTTTAACGTCCATAGTGCCGACAAATTGTCGTCCCTGTAAAATAGGCAGGCTGAAATAACCGAACAACCTTTTTGGCTTGGGCACATAACACTCCAACTGGTAATTAAAATTAAACAGCTGTTGCATGCGCTTGCGCTGAATCAGTAAATTGTCAAAGGGCGACAGTATTTTCACTTTAGTGCGCGAAAGCTTTTGCTTGAGTAACTGCTCGACTCCCGCCCTGGCAAAATATACATCTTCCCCCACTTGTAATTGCACTATCAGGCCCTGCCCTAACATTAGCTGCAACTGTTGCTTAATATCTGTTTTAACGCCTTTTAGCAGATAGCTAAAATGTTCAGCTTTAGCCAGTGCATTAGCTTGCAGATATTGCTCAATCAAAAACTGGCAGTGCTGTGCAGTAGTCGGCACTGTGCGATCGACATCAGCAGGTAAAACGTTTTCGGTTAGATCGTATACTTTTTGAAAACCACGACGCTCTGTGACCATTAAATCGCCCTGCATAAAAAGCTGCTCCAGGGCAATCTTTGCCGGTTTCCAATCCCACCAGCCGCTGTTGGTTTTTTTTGTATTAGCAAAATCTTTGGCCATCAGTGGCCCGCTATCGCTGATTTTCGCCAGGACTTGCGCCATCAGTTTGTGGTCTTTTCTAAACCAGTGCTGCTGGCCATTTTTCAGCGCCAGCTTACGAGGCAAGCTATATCTATACGCTGACATAGGCAGGTATGCAGCGGCGTGTGACCAGTACTCAAAAATATCTCCGCTGCGCTGTAATTGATGCAGCTGTTGTTCTCTATAACCTTTTACCCGGTTATACAAACTGTGGTGATGGGCTCTGGCGATGACCGAAATCGAATCTATCTGGATATAACCTAAATGCTGCAGTGAGCGCAATACACCTTGCTCTCCCTTGGGGGCGCTGGAATTAATATGCAGCTGTTGCTGCAATACAATAATCTTTTGCGCCTGGCTTGAGCTTAACTGTTGCAACTGCGACATTGAATAATCCTGTTTTTATATGAGAGGAAATTAATGCAGGTTCAGGGAAATTATATCGAAGCTGCGGCTGCACCGCGCAGCGCTTTAGATTCATCGCCCAGTTCTACTATTGTTCAGTAACTTACTGCATTAATCTACTGCCTGTTTTATCAACCAAGCTGATTATTATAGCGATTTTTAGCCGTTGCGCTAAGGAAGCTGCGAATAAGTCCTGGATTTTCTGTGGCTGCTCTAAAGCTAAAGAATCACTGTAGCATTGCCTGAGATAAAGAGGGCTATCGGCAAATACAATTGCTACACTCACAACCTTTGGATCGGCAATATCAGTCCAAAGTACCCTTAATATTAATGACACTAAGGCCTTCTATGCGCTATTTACACACCATGGTCAGAGTGGCAGATTTAGATCTGTCACTAAAATTTTACTGCGATTTATTAGGCCTGGTTCAAGTCAAAAGAAAAGACTTTGAACAGGCTCGTTTTAGCCTGATCTTTTTAGCGGCACCGGGTAATAGCAACGCGGCAGAAATCAACAGCCCGCTACTGGAGCTGACCTATAACTGGGATGCGCAAGAATACTCCGAGGGGCGCAATTTTGGCCACTTAGCGTTTGAAGTCGATGACTTGTACGCTATCTGTGAAAAGCTCATGGACGCCGGGGTAGTGATTAACCGACCACCGCGCGATGGCTATATGGCCTTCGTTCGCTCACCCGACAACATCTCTATCGAGTTATTGCAAAAAGGCGCCGATTTGCCGGCGGCAGAACCCTGGCAGTCTATGGAAAACATAGGTTCTTGGTAAGCCTGTTTAACAGTATTGAAAAACTGTTCAACCCGGATCGAGCTGAACTCTGCTTTGACTACAGTATTGTGCGCAGCAACCGGCGCAAGACACTCTGTATTCAAATCAAGCGCGGCGAAGTGCGAGTGCTGGCACCGAGCCACTATCCGCAGCGCCAGATTGAGCAATTTATCCGCGCCAAAGCGCAGTGGATTAACGAAAAATTACTGTTGCAGTCATCGCGCTCTGAGCAGCTGCAGCCATTGCAAGATGGCTCGCAACTGTTGTGCAGAGGACAGATAAAAACGCTTAAAGTACTCAGTGCTAAAGCATTCTCACTCATTGAAACCGAGCAACAGCTCTGTATGTACATACCTGTAAGGGTAAAAGCAGAGAACCGCCATGCCTACATTAAAAGGCAACTTGGCAGTTGGTTTCAAGGGCAAGCACTGCAGTACTTGCCACAGCGCTTGGCCCAGCTCAGTCAGCAGACGAAGCTGCAGCCAGGGGACTGGCAAATAAAACAGTACAAGGCACGCTGGGGAAGCTGTAACAGCAAAGGGCTTATCCGCTTAAATTATCTGTTGATGATGACCCCGGACTTTGTCATCGATTACGTATTGATCCATGAACTTTGTCATTTAAAACAGATGAATCACTCGGCTAAATTTTGGGCGCTGGTCAACAGTCACTGCCCTGACTACCCACTGGCAAAGCAGTGGTTAAAACAGCACAACGCGCTGTTACAAGCATTTCATCAATAACAAATTGGATATCCAGCAATGTTAACCTGGTACTGCAAAAGCTATCAACAGCTATCGGCCGATCAGTTGTTCGCCATATTTAAAGCCCGGCAGCAAGTTTTTATCGTCGAGCAAAACTGCCCCTATCCGGACATAGATCAATTAGATAAACAGTGCCTGCACTTATTCGCCTGTAACGACTCCACAGCTGCAAATACAGAGCCAGAAATTCTCGCCTATTTACGTATTATTCCACCGGGAGCGCAGTATCCTCAGGCCTCTTTTGGCCGGGTGTTAACCACAGAGTCGGCGCGCGGCACTGGAGTCGGTAAAACATTAGTGGCAAAGGCCCTGCAGCAACTACAGCGAGTATACCCCAGCGCGGATATAAAAATTTCCGCACAGTCTTATCTGCAAGATTTTTATGCCCGCTTCGGCTTCGAAACTATTTCGGATATTTATCTGGAAGATGACATTGAACATCTGGACATGCTGTTAAAGCGCGACTAAACTTTGCACAAATAACAGACAGCTGCATCAGTGGCAATCACTGATGCACATCTGTTAACCGCTGGAGAATATTAGATGAATATTGATATGTTGCTGCTGTATACCCTGGTGGCTTTTTTTTACGTGATTAGCCCGGGCCCCGCAGTATTCTTAGCGATTTCTAATTGCCTGTCTAATAACCTTAAAGCCGTCGCCTACTCCAGTCTCGGTAACATCAGCGGTTTGTTTATCCTCTCCTCTGTCTCTATGCTGGGGCTAGGTGCGATATTGATGACTTCGGCCAGTTTATTTTTAGCGGTAAAAGTTATAGGTGCACTGTATCTATTGTACTTGGGAATCAAGCAAATTCGCATGGCTGGCAAGGCAAAAATGACGGCGAATGGTCAGCTAAACATACCGACAAAATCTATGTCTAAATATTTTCAAGAGGGCTTCATTCTGGCTTCAACTAACCCCAAGGCAATCTTATTCTTCACCGCTCTATTCCCACAATTTCTACAACTTGAAGCCAATGTGGGTCTGCAATTTTTCAGTATGACCGGCATTTTTATGTTGCTGTCGTTCGGCTCGCTGATGAGCTACGCAATGATTTTCAAACACGCCAAGAGCGCCCTGACTAAAGGCCAGCGCATGGCCTGGTTTCACCGTATTACCGGCGGCCTGTTCATCGGCATGAGTGCCGTTTTATTACAATTGAAAAACAATAATTGATTTAATTACCACTGTTACACAAATGCCAACAACCCCGCTGCAGCTGCGATACCCAGCAGAGCTGCAGCACTTGTTCGCAACTTTCCTGATTATCCCCAACTTCCCTAGTTACTAGCCGACTGTTTCGCTTTGCGCTTTTTCGATTGTCGCCAGATGTCGAAGACAAAAATTATCAGTGCCAGCCAGATGAAAGCAAAAGTCGTTAACTTAGTTGCATCTAAGACTTCACCAAATAAAGTGATCGCCATGACAAACATCATACTTGGGCCAATATATTGAAACAGCCCCATCATATAGTAGGGAATGCGCACCGCCGCCGCTGCAAAGGCCAGTAATGGCAAACTAGTAATAACACCGGCGCAGATCAGAGTGACATTTAAGCGCAGACTATTGTCGCTAAAATCACTGGAATCGGAATCTAACTGCAGCCAGTACAATAGCGCCAGAGGTAAGAGTATCGCAGTCTCGACAAACAATCCGGTGATCGCCTTTAGCTGCACTTTCTTTTTAATTAACCCATAGACACCAAAGCTACCAGCCAGCACTAGAGAAACCCAGGGGATGGATCCAAACACCAGCAACTGAATCACCACTCCACAGGCTGCCAGTGCCACCGCAAACAACTGTAATCTGGGCAGCCGCTCGTTGAGAAAAATCATCCCCAGCGCCACATTTAACAGCGGGTTAATAAAGTAGCCCAGACTCGCCTCCAGTATTTGATCGCTGTTCACCGCCCAGATAAAAACCAGCCAATTAAAGGCCACTAATACCGCCGTCACTAGCAGTACCGCCAATTTTTTAGGCTTTTTCAGCAACTGCAATACTTGCTCAAGCTGGCCGCTGACCAGCACTAACAAAAACAGTAACGCAAAAGACCAGATGATCCGGTGCATTAGTATTTCCGGGGCCGGCACTTGATCCAGTAGTTTAAAATACAGAGGGGCAAAGCCCCACATAACATAAGCGGCTAAGGCGTATATAACACCTTGCTTAAATTCAGTTTTTTGCATATTGATATTGAACAATCCTAACTAATAGTGGAACAGTAAAGTGCTAAAGCTGAGTATCAGATAACGTAATGACAGCAGACGCCGCCTCACAACTCAGGCAGATAGATTTCAGTGGACAGGCAAATGGCTGTCGAGCTCTCTACCCGGGTGTATTGTTCACCACGAGACAGCAATGCTCTGCAAAAACTCAGCACAGAAGAGCCAGACGCTTCCTGAGCAGCGCCACAGCACAGTCTACTGGCAAAAGGCAGCGATAGGCCAGCCTAAATGTTTGTTTTCACATTAGATAATTTACCTTGATATAAGCTCAGCTTATTGCAATATTGACAAGGGTGTTTAAGACGTTAAAAAAGGTAGAAGATGGGTGGAAAAACACAGCAGCCGCAGCAGAGTAATATAGATTGGAGCGACCGAGCTGCCTCAGATTGACATCTATCTGAGACAGCATACTTTCAAGCGCCGGCCCTCTTGGCGTTGTCGATGGCTATCTCTTTGATCGATTGCAGATAACAATCCAACAATCCTTTAGGGTTCATCACTAATGCCAGATCACCATTGCCCAATACTGCGACACCGCTAAACAGCAGCGGATTCATCTTAGAATCCATAGGTTTGATGACAATATCCATGTAGGCAAAAACTTCGTCAACACAGAGTCCCCAGTTATTGCCTTGATAAAGAAAAACAATAATATTCAGCACCTTACCTGCACTATAAGCTTCTCGGATCGATTCTGAGTTGTGCACAGAATCCAGGTAAGTAGTGGCTTCAATCAGTGGGATTATTTTACCATTACGATGCAACATCGCCTGTTCATTATCAAAGCGAATGCTGGTTTGCTCCTCGTGAATAGAAAAGCGAATGATCTGGGTGATATCTGCAGAGGGGATCGCATAACTTACTCCGGCTATCTTAAACAGTGAGACTTTCAGAGTAACCATGGTCAGATGAAAACTCAGCGTCAGGTCGGTGCCTTTACCAAATTCACTCTGTAACTGAATAGTCCCTTTGATCTCTTCCACTTTGCGTTTGACCGCATCCATGCCCACCCCGCGCCCTGAGACAGCACTGACATTCTCGGCGGTAGATAAGCCGGCATTAAAGATTAATTGTAAAATTTCCTGGTGAAATAATTCCGGCGCACTCTTTTCACTGACTAGCCCACTGGCCACCGCTTTCGCTAACACTCTTTTAGTGTCTACCCCATCGCCGTCATCACTGACCTAAATTACTACTTTTCCCGATTCATTATAGGCGTGTAAGGTCATAGCGCCACCGGCAGGTTTACCTGCTGCGAGGCGTACGTCCGGGTTTCTATGCCATGATCTACTGAATTTCTCACCAAATGGGTCAGTAATCACATCTATGACATTGCTGTCCAGTTCTATATTTTCAACGATAATTTTTAAACGGATCTGCTTGTCTAAATTTTGGGCCAGATCGCGAACAATACGTTTATAGCGGTTCAGCAATGCACCTATCGGCCGCATCCGGGTCTTCAATAAATCATTGATAATATTTTTCGACACTGGACCAAAGCGAATGGAAAGTTCGGTGAAACGCTGTTGCTCCTCTTTTTCAGCGATATCATTCAAGGTATTTCTAATCTGCACTAACTCTTCAGAGTGACTCATCAGGTCTTCTAACAAATGCAGTTTAATCCGGGTGGTCTCTTACAAATTGCGACTGACTTTAGTGCTTTGCTTTGCCACAAGCTGCGGTTCCGGGTTGGTTTTTTTGTCGACAACAACCTGTGGGGCCTGGCTTTGCGAGGACAATATCGCTTCAACATTTTCCAGCTCCTGGTTAATACCGGCGCCTTCAACGTAGACATCCTCATAATAATCTAATTCCAGTCCGGTGGTTTCCATCACATACACTGTCAATCGGGTCAACAGCGCTGTGCGTAGATGACTATCGTCGTGCACATCTGTTCCCGCCAATATCGCGGCACTCTGGGTCGCTATGCTAGTGACAGACTCAGTGAGTATCCTGATCATTTGTGCATCTAAAGGTAACTTGTGTTGCAAAAAAAATGACAGCGCCGTCAGACAGGCAGGTGCCAACTGTGACAAGCTCGACAGTTCGGCCGCCGGTGCCGCGCTAATGATTTGCTCTAACCTTTGCTCTGTCTGTTGAGTGTCTGGCTGCTGTTGTAAGCTAGCCAGGATATCATTGAGCAGGGATTGAAATTTCTCATGGCTGTCCCGATCGGCATTTTCTTGGTCATGATCCCTCATAAACTATCCCTTGTTATTTGTTTAAAACTCATCGCTGATATCATCCAGAGCTACCTGATAACCCCGACCATTCAACTGCTGTAACATCAATTGCATTTTTTGCAGCAGCGACATGTACTCTTCTCTGGAGCTGCTTTGCATCCAAAAGGCCTCTTCAGACGCGCATTCAACTAACTGCTCACGCAGACCCCAGAGCAGATCCAGCACTGATAAATTGATCGCGGTTAAATTGGCAAAATCATCACTGTTGACGTTGATCGAGAATTGTTTAAAAAAGGCCAATATGTCTTCGGATTGATGAATGAGCTTTTCAGTCAGTGCCGCCCCCACCGATCGGGCAGCCCCGTTAAGTGAGTGATATTCACTAAAGAAGGCATCTAAGGTTTCAAACACCGCACTGGAATCGGCGTCTGCCAATGACTCCAGTGACAGTATCGTCAGTTTCATATTGTTCTTTTTGTCTTCACAAAACAGGTCCAGATAGTCGGGTACACTCTCAGCTGCAATGTTGCTGAACACTGGATCAAACTCAAATTCTGGCAGCGCTGCTAAGCTTTCAGCAGTGTCGGTCTTAGCCATTGGTTCCACAGCTGCGATAGGTGTCGTTAAAGCATCATCCCATTGGTTTTGCTCACAGTGGGCCTTAAAGTCCACCAGTTGCCCCATCATTTGCTGTGGCTCAATCCAGCCCTTGTCTATCATCAGCTGTCCAAGTTTTGGCCGCGCTTTAATCGTTTCGCGCCGGATGATAAAGGCAAAGTCCTCACGCCAGTAGTGCAACTTGGCGCAGGCCGAGGGAAAGTCGAGCTTTTCATCTTGCTGTAAACTCAGAATATCCAGTACTTGCTCGGCGTCCAACTGCGATTCCCGGTACAATATTTCGACACTTGCCGGAGTATTATTAATTTGTTCAATCAAAACTTGCGCCAGTTGCCGGACGCTTATCTGGCCACTCTCTATGAGGAAACCACCAAATCGTTTCATCTTTTTAGCCTCTCTATTCAAGGACATGCGAACAAGTCTGCCGAACATCTAAGCGCCTTCGAGAGCGCCGAGATAATCTGCGGCTTATTGCACCTTCCCTAGGCAATCTCTATAGCCACAAAGCCGCTGGGGGCCTGAAGCCCTTGCATTAACTTTCTTAGTTTTCCCGCTGAGACCGGATTTTTTACAAATCCCTGAGCGCCTATTTTTTTCGACATTTCTATCGGATCTAATACCAACTTTTCACAACCTTCCAGGATTGAGTTTATCTTAGCGGCTTCTGTTTGCTTGGCCCGAATACGCACAGCAAGCTTTTCCAGCATTAGCATCTTTTTAGCCAGGTCCGAGTAGGCCAGATTACTGCCGCCACCGACAGCACACATTTTTGCAATCGAATCAGAAGAGCAGAGCACTATCTTCATTCTCGGAAACTTCCCCTTTAGATAAACCATAGACGACAAGCCATCCATTACCGGCATACGAATGTCGGCAATCACCAAATCTATGCGCGCTGCTGTTCAACAATCTTGATTAGCTCCTGGCCATTGCGCGCTTCACCATAGAGCTCGACGCCAAGTCCCGCAGCTAAATCTTGCACCGCCTTTTTTAGCCGGGTCAACATGCTCGGATCATCATCTGCTATTACAACTCTCATCTGTCTCTCTTCTCAATTAGATTCACAACCTTTTCAACGCCATGCTAATCCTTAGTTTGAACGCACTTTAACCGCATCTTTAGCGGGGCCAGAGTGTCTGGATTTTTTAGCACCCCTGACCACCGCCTCAATAATAGCCCCGCAAATACCGGTGATAGATGTGGCCCTGCAGACAGCCCCCATCTCTGTGGCGACTTTGGCCATTCCATAAACCACACTACTGGCTTCATTTTGTACGATAGTGAAGACCCCTTGACGCTTAAGCTCTAATAACCCCTGGGCACCGTCGCGCCCCATACCTGTCAGCACCACCGCCACCATATTCCAACCTTTAACTTTTCTGGCCGAGTGAAACAAGGTATCTACTGATGGCTTAAAGCCGTTATTGGGCTCTTCATCGGTTAGCCTGAGCACTAATTTTTGCGGCCCTAATTGCGCCACTTTTAAATGTCTGCCGCCCTGGGCGATATACACATGATCCTTTAACACTTCAGTGCCATCCACCGCTTCACAGACTGTCACCGCACAGACCTCGTTTAGTCGCTGCGCCAGTGACCCCGAGTAATCTTTGGGAATGTGCTGCACTATGCAAATCGGCGGTGTAGAAGCCGGTAATTGTTTTAGCACTACCTCCAGGGCGTCTACCCCTCCGGTTGAAGCCCCCAACAGCACCAGCGCCGAGTCATGGTGATTCGCATCAAAGCTCTTTTGCTCAACCGCCAGTTCCTGCGACAACAGCAGCGCTTGTTGCAAATACCGTTTGGATTGATGCGCCGCTTTTAACTTGCCGTGAACTTCTACTAAAGAAGATTTATCAATATAATTAAACACCCCTAAATCCAATGCTTTGAAGATATCCTCTGAGTCCTGCTGTTGCAGTGACGTAATGATCAGCATCGGCGTTTGATAGCTCTGAATATAACTTTCGATTAATTCCAGCCACTGCGGATCCCGGGTATCTAAATCTAAGGTAATCACGTCCGGTGCCTGCGATTCAATCACTTGCCTGGCTATTTTAATGTTGGATGCCTGCGCTATCACGGTAAAATCAGGGTCTTTTTCTATCTTCGACTGCAGCAAGTTTCTCATGCTGGTTGAAGGGTCTATCACCAGCACTTTGATCTGCAACTGGTCAGCTGGCCGATTAGTTGCCGGTACTTGCTGCAGCAGAGATTCACTGAAGTCGTCGCAGTGAATAGCCTTAAAACTTACCTCGCCAGAGCCTGCATTAAATTCCACTTGCCGACCGATAGCACCGCCGACCGATTGTCCCAACACGGCGATACCAAATTCCTCCAGGGTACGCAGCGCTATGGCGATATTCCTGCGCCCTATATGCTGATTAGCCGTGAACTCACCGTACTGCAAGTCACCGCCACCTAACACTCTGGCCTGTAAATTGCCCAGCTGCGAACCGCACTGATTGAATTTTCTCAGCAGCGCCACTATTGCCTCGCTGCCATAGTCATTGGCGACTTGCGCGGTGTTGCTGTCTGCGTTGGCTACCGGCAGGCTGTAGTGGCACATACCTCCCCTCTTAGTGACAGCATCCCAGAGACAGACAGTCACACAGACACCGACTACCGTAGAAAAAAGCGCCGGCTGTTGATCACAAAAGCCCAGCTCTCCGGATCTGACATTAATCTCTTTCATTACTCGACCCTTTTTTGATAGACAGACGCACCCACTTGAAACAAAGTTAAGTTCATATCTTGCAAATTCTCTGTCAGACCGACATATAGCAGTCCACCGGGCAATAGCCTGTCGGTCAGCTTTTTCACTATTTTGGCGGCTGTCTGCTTGCAGAAATAGTAGAGTACGTTGCGAAAAAATATAAAGTTAAACTCCATCGGCAAATTATCGTTGTAATCGATTAGGTTGTGCTGGCGAAACTTTACGAAGCGCCGCAGCTCTTTAGCAATTACAAAATCCTGCTTGTTGTGAGTGCCTTTAAAAAAGTCGGTACTTGCGGAATCGGGGTGGAATTTGCCAGGCCAATGACCTCTTTCACCGACGACAACGGGATGCCGTACTTCTCTGTATCCAGGGAAAAGATTAAGTTTTTCTGAGCGGTTCACAGAGCGACCACTGAGCCTGACTGAACGCCCAGCTCGTTAGCCGATCCATCTAAAGCATTCATGCATTTCACCTCCTGTGATAATTGCATTGCTATTCTTAAAGCAGCTATCTTTGTTATTACTATAGATTTAAAGACCTGGATGGATAAGGCCATTTAATCTACCGACAACCCAGCGACACTCATCATTGTGCAGAGCTGACACTTAAGCTATCGGAGCTATCCAGACGTAAAACCGCTGTAGGTCTGTGCCCTTGCAATAAAGTTAGTAGAGGATTTTGATTAAAGCAATGAATCAAAAATTATTTAGCCTCACTTGAATACACACATCAAAGCATTGATAATAAAGGATAAATTTTACTGTATGACTTTTTTTGACAAACAACTGGGCAGTTACTAGCAGCGTTTAAATAAACCGCTAATACTGGGGAGAGGATCATTTAGGCAACAGTCTGAGGCCCGCGTTCTACCGCTGTGGCACACTCAGATGCTACTTTTACATCGACTAAACTCAGTCAATCTCGAATAATTTTTTGACCTATAACAAAGTACCAACTTTTAATATTTTCTAGTCACAACTTCCAACTCACGACTTGCGACTTACGGCCTCCAACTTCCAACTGTCTCTATCCCTTCAAATATAAAAACAAACCACTTCAACACTGGCTCCATTATTAGTAAACTCAATGCTTTCGCACAGCTCAGAGACCAGATACAAGCCTCGCCCTGACAGCAAACTCAAATTATCCGGGTTCATTTTTTTCAGCCAGTTTGCAGAGTCAAAGCCGCTGCCACTATCTTCTATGCGCACTTTCAGCCTCCCGCCCTCCGGCAGACGGGTATTTTGTAACTGCAGTGTCACTGAGCCCGATTTGAGTTGCTTGAGCCGTTTTTCCCGCTCACTAAAGTACATTTGAAAACCATTCGGCTGCTCTTTAAGACTGGATTTCAACTCCAGCACACCGTGATCTAAAGCGTTGTTGTACAGCTCAGTTAAGACAGTAAAGATGTTATTCCAGCGCTCACCTCTGCCCTCACTTCCCTGCAGTCGGCTCAGAGCCTCGGCCACCGGATTAATCCTGTTTAAACTTTGCCCCTGTAGTTCAATACTCCAATTCCAGACGTCGTGACTGAGTGCTACCGCGACCTTGTCTAACTTTGGCGGTAGCGGGTGTCGACTAATTTCACTGACGATACGTCCTGGGATATCAATCAGCGAAATGTCATCTGACTGTGCGTGCTGCCAGGTAAAAGTATTCAACTCACATAAGATGCAATCGATTATAGAAAGCTGCAGCATCCGCTCATTCTCAGCGATACTTTGTAAACATCGGCCTAAACCAAACATTTCTCCCTGTTCATTGTTCGCTTCCAGCACTCCATCGGAGATCAGCAATATGTGGTCGTTTTCTTCAAGCTTGAAAGTCTCGAAGCTCAATTCTTTTAAGCTGGGTAGAATACCTAGCGGTAAATGCCCCGAGGGCACACTGTGAATGAGCTCTCCGTTTCGAAAAATCATCACATCCGGCAGGCCACCGTTCCAAATACTGACCGTGCCGTCGGCACGCAAAGTGACGATAGCCGCGGCTAAAAATAATCCTGTTGGAAGCAATTTATGCAATTTTCGGTTTATTTGCGCCAAGATTTCCTTGGCTTCATAACCTTTGTCGGTCATCGCCCGAAACGTTTCCGACAGCGGCAGTGCACCAAAAGTAGAGGTTAAGCCATGCCCGGTAAAATCTCCCAGTAATACATTGATTTCACCGTTTGGCCGATAGGCACTGAGCTGCACATCACCACTAAATACTTCTGCGGGCTGTTTGTGTATTTCTATTTTATCCAGAGCGACATTGCCCTGCTCAACGACATTACTGAACAATTGCTCTGCAGATTGGGTTTCTAGGTGGCGTATTTCATTGAGCTGGCTAATTTGTCGGTACAAATCGGAGATTCGACACAGGGCTATAATTTTCCCCTCCAGCAGCTTAGCCGGAAAAGGTCGCTGCAGAAAGTCATCCCCACCGGCATCTATCGCCTTGAGCACGATATCCGGGTCGCTGTCTTGCGAGACAAAAATAATCGGCGTGAATCTATTCACATTCATCGCCTTGATCTCGGCCGCGATGCCGATGCCCTGCATATTTGCTAACATCACATCGATAATTATCAGACTTGGATTCAATTTTCGGAATTGGCTCAACGCCTCAATACCGGCGTTGGCAAACACCGGACTAAAGCCCATAGCAGTGACAATATTGCTCAGCTCTCTACGGTTAGTCTGTTCTTCATCAACAATCAGTACCTTGTTATCGGCCTCAGAATCCTTACTGATTTGGTTTTTAATCGCAGCTTCCGCTAACATTCGATGGTCACCAACTGTTCAAAATTGGCGATCATCAATATTTTATGTACCGAATCGTTTGGCTTAGTGATAATAACCACCCCGCAGTGTTGATCGGCGTGTTCTTTAAGTAACAAGATCATCCCCAGCGCTGAACTATCCATATAATTGGCCCGTGATAAATCGACCACGAACTTAGTACCCTGATTTTTTACGCCGCTGTATGCATCGCGAAACGATTGATACAGCGAGTAGTCAAACTGATCTGTGACTTGAATATTAACTTCGTTATTGGCACTGTTGCTGCTTACTGAAATAGTCATGAACACTCCTACTTATTACTGTTGCCGATAGGCTGAAAAATCTACTGCACAAGTACTTTCAAAGGCGTCTGCCCCGCTGTTACTCATTTCCAAGCTGGCTAAATCTGCATTGATAGCGATCAATGCACACAGAAACGGCAACAGAATGACGCTGAGTTGTCGCCAATAGCTACTGTGAATAAACTCTAGTAGAGGGATGTATAAAAAGCGAATAGCGGCAAAAAATTTAACCTGCAACTGTGCATTCCATGTCATGCCAATTGGCGCAATGTTTAAGCAGCTGCGCAACTAAATATGTCATTCCCTAACCCAGCCGTGTGAAATCAGCGCATCCTCCGTGCAGTGCGCTAATAAGACCTCCATGGGTTACAGGTGCCAAAGTGCCAGCTTAAAATAGATAATTTAGTCAGCTAAAGCTGGCTCAGAAATGTCAACATTTAAAAGTGTTGCCATCAGTAACACTATGCAGAAGAAACACCGGCCTGCAAGACTTTGCATCTTCGTTCTATCGTGTAGAATACGCTAATGTTGTTAGCGACTATTTGCTGTAGAATTGGCCGATAATTCAACAGTCTATTTAAAACCTGCTTGGCCGATCGACAAATTTGTCTGTTCTGATCAACTAAGTCTATTTTACCCGCGAGATTTCACATAGTTTGAGTAATTCACAGCCATTCAGTGATCATAAAATTCGACAAACTATCGAACAGATAAAAGCACAGGGGCAAAGTGTCACTCCCTGGGCGGTACAATCGCGCTTAGGTGGCGGTGATTTTTCACGCATTCAGCAGCTAATCGATCAGTTTTACCCCCATATCAATCAGCAATCCCCCCCCGGGGCCGTTCCGGTAATGCAGTTTAACGCGGCCCAGCAAACGGCCGCTGCCGCACAAGATAGCGACATTATCGACAAGCAGATGCCCGCTGATATTGAAGCTTCTATGTACCAAATGCAGACGACTTTAGGACAGATGGCCAATCAGCTGTGGAATGATGCCGCCAGTAATGCAGAAAACCAAATGCGCGGTAAACTGTTCAGTGCCCAACAGGCCCACGCTGAGGCCCAGCAAGCACATGTGGAAGCGGAAGTCGCCAAGGAGAAAATGCAACAGACAATCAGCAAGCTAACCGCTGAGTTGGATGTATTGGAAGTAGAGCATAAAAGTTCCCAAGCTGACTTAGAGCAAGAGCGCCAAGTGCGCCAGCAGACTGAGATTCAGCGAGATGATTTACTACAGAACGTCGAAGCGCTGCAACAGGAAAACCAAACATTAGAGCAAACCGCCTTCAACGCTAACATCCAGGCGGCTAAAGCCGAGGGGCTGGCAGAGATTGTCAAAGAGCAACTGGCACTGGCCAAACAGTCAGAAAAGCAGATGCAAAAAACCTTAGATCGCTCGGAAAAAAAGGTCAACGGCTTACATCACGAACTGCACAGCGCCAGCCAGAGCTTACGCGATCAAATGCGTGACCGACAAGTGCCGCTGTATCCAAAAAGCCCACCTAAAGATGCCGCCACTCAGTTACAGGCCCAGTACCCTGCCCAGGAGTTGCCGCAACCCTCAGCTGCCAGCACTGAGTTTGCCGCTGTGGTTGCGCCAACCAGCCAACCTAGAGCTGCTAATCCGAGCAACAGTATTCAGGACCTTGGTCATAGTTTAATAATGACCAGGGCAAAAAAAGTTGCGCAAGATAAAACCCGTAGTTTAAGTGACAAACTGTTTGATCGAAAAAAGCGTCAATCAAAAACCCACAATAAATAAAAAATCACGAGCCTGAGTGCAGTTTTTTCTGCACTGTTGTTTGCGCGCTCCCAAGCGCCCAGCGAAACGAGTTGATATTGAAATAAGGTGATTAGATGTTCCATAACGATGCACAAAGCTATCCCTACAGCAGCAGAAGAACTGCTGTTTTCGCCAGAAAAGGCATGGTATCGACCACCCAGCCACAAGCGGCGCAGATCGGCCTGACTATATTACAGAACGGCGGCAACGCCATTGATGCAGCTATCGCCACCGCGGCAGCCCTGACAGTATTAGAACCAACCAGTAACGGTATTGGTGGTGATGCCTTTGCCCTGGTCTGGGTTAAAGATAAGCTACATGGACTCAATGCCAGCGGCCCGGCCCCTAAAGCTATCAGCGCCGAGCAGGTAAAGGCCAGCGGTCACGCTAAAATGCCACTGTTTGGCTGGACTTCAGTGACTGTACCTGGCTGCCCTAGCGCCTGGGCCACCCTATCAAAACGCTTTGGTAAACTGTCACTGTTGCAAACACTGCAACCTGCAATAGATATCGCCAGAGAGGGCTTTGCGGTTTCCCCGACTATTGCCGCACAGTGGCAAAAGGCCGCCAAGGTAGAACACCCCGAGGCAAACTCCCCGGCCACAGAGCACTGGCAAAGCACTTTTATCCCCAACGGCCAAGCGCCGAAAGCCGGTGACATCGTCAAGTTCGAGCAACACGCCAACACTTTAGAGCTAATCGGTAAAACCGACGCTGAATCTTTTTATCGCGGCGAACTGGCCGAGGCAATTGCCGCGCACTCTAAGGCCACCGGCGGCTACCTCAGCGCTGAAGATCTGGCCGGGTACAACGCACAGTGGGTAGACCCAATCAGCGTCAACTACAAAGGTTATGATGTTTGGGAGATTCCGCCCAATGGTCAGGGCATGCTGGCACTGATGGCGCTAAATATCCTGAAAAAAATCCCCCTGGAGTACCGCGATAATACTGAGACCTTCCACCAGCAGATAGAGGCCATGAAACTGGCCTATGTCGACGGTCAAAAATATATTACCCAGGCCGATCAGATGCAAGTCAGTGTCGAGGCGATGCTCAGTGATGAATACGCCGATCAGCGCCGCGCCCTGATTAGTGACCAAGCTATGTTACCGACCCCCGGAAAACCACAATCCGGTGGCACTGTGTATTTAGCCTGCGCCGACGATGAAGGCAATATGGTCTCTTTTATTCAAAGTAACTTTCACGACTTTGGCTCACGCGTGGTGGTCCCTGATACCGGTATCTGTCTACAGAACCGCGGTTGCAACTTTTCACTGGATGCAGATGCCGCCAACTACTTAGTCGGCGGTAAACAGACCTTACATACTATTATCCCCGGATTTATCACCAAAGATAACCAGGCCATAGGCGCCTTTGGGGTCATGGGTGGGTTTATGCAACCACAGGGCCACTTGCAGGTGATTACCAACATGATCGATTTCGGTTTAAATCCGCAGGCGGCACTTGATGCACCGCGCTGGCAGTGGATGAAAGATCGCGAGATCACCTTAGAGCACCAAGTGCCATTGCATATCGCCAAGGGCCTGGCGGCAAAAGGACACCAAGTACAAGTGTGCTACGATTCGGGGATTTTTGGCCGCGGTCAGATTATCTTGCGCAACCCGCAGACAGGGGTGTTGTATGGGGGGACGGAGTCCAGAGCGGACGGCTATATAGCAGCATATTAGTCTGAGAGCTCAGACGTGAGCTGTATGTGATTCCAGCTTTGACATTTAGTCAATGTTAACCGTATTACAGCTCTTTTATTGAGACTATTTCTAGTCATTTAGTCTGTTTTAGAACATCTTAAAGATTAAACTTATTTTTATTTTAATGTTTAAAATCAAAATATTAAAATAATTTCGACGTTGTCGACTGACTTTCTCTTTGCTTGCTTAGATAAAGTAAGCAAAGAGAAAAGGCACCCACGATTACCGAAAACCCCTCCGCTATTTAGCCAATGACTGGCCGCTCATCAGCGGCATCCATGCCGAATGGGCGGCGGTAGCTCCGTTTTAAAAGCGCAGCTTTTGCAGCTACCGCGAAGTTCGTCAGTTCTTTTCTTAAGATAAAACACTAAACCACACAGCTAAAACCGATAAACTTGGCTTGGCCTTCGTCACTACTTCCTACTTCCCACTTCCTACTTCCTACTTACGACTTACGACTTACGACTTACGACTCGCTACTCGCTACTCGCTACTTTCTTTAATTTAACATTATTATTAATATCCCGGCTGCTGCGGATCAGCGCATCGTTAAACACAGTGCCGCTGGCCTTGGCCATTCTGTCGTAGAGTAAGACGTTGACGCTGGCAGCTAAATTCATGCAGCCGTGGGTGGGCACATAGACGACAGCGTCTGCACGGTCGACTAATTCCTGGCTGACGCTGCTGTCCTCCGGGCCGAAGACGTAGATGGCATTTTCTGGGTGGATAAATTCAGGCAGTGGCGTGGCACCCTCCACC
>JABSQZ010000015.1 GCA_013215505.1 Oceanospirillaceae bacterium | reverse complement strand
AAAACGCGTGGCACACCGCGCTCTACACTGGCGGTACAAAGTACTTTGGTATCGCCAAATTCAACCAGCACAGAACCCTCTGCGTGCTTGGTAAAGTTGCGGGTGAATTTAATTTCACGTAACTGATCAAGCTCACGTCCGCTCGGACGATGAGAGACAACACCTAGTTTTTGAAGTTGATCAGAGATAGATTTGCTCATAAAAAAACCTTTAATTTATAACTTAACAAGATAAAGCCAACCGCAGTAGCGTCAATAAAAGCCTGCAAAATTGTTGGATAAATCAGATTCCGGATCTATAGCATGGAGCTGTTAGCGCCATACTGATAAACTGTGCGCACATTCTAATCGAGATTGAAGCATATGACACGTAGTATGACAGCATTTGCCCGACAAGAAGCGCAACAGAGTTGGGGAGGCCTGGTCTGGGAGCTCAGATCGGTAAATCATCGCTATTTAGAACCACATTTACGCATCCCGGAGAGCTTTCGTGAACTAGAGAGCGCCCTGCGCGAACAACTGCGCAAGAAACTCAGCCGCGGCAAGATCGACTGCACACTGCGCTTTGAGATGGAAAAAAAGCAACAGGGAATCCAAGTCGATGAGAGCCGCGCCCAGCAGCTGATCAGCGCCGCAGAAAAGCTCGCGGCCATGACCGCCAACCCACAGCCAATCGACACCTTAGAAGTACTACGCTGGCCCGGGGTGATGGTGGATACCACACTGGATATGGATGCGGTAAGAAAAGTGGCGCTGCAGCTATTTGCCAGCGCCATCGATGATCTCAATGAGGGACGCAAACGCGAGGGAGTTGAACTGGCAGAGCTGATCACCCAACGCTTGGACGCTATCGCTGTGGTAGTCGCCGATGTGCGCGAAAAAATGCCGCAGATTATCCAGGGCCAGCGCGAGCTATTACTAACCCGGGTAGCCGATCTACAGCTGGAAATAGACCCGGTACGTATCGAGCAAGAAGTGGCACTGCTGGCACAAAAAGCCGACGTCGCCGAAGAGATGGACCGCCTGGATACTCACGTGCAGGAAGTGCGGCGCATCTTAAAACAAAAAGGCGCCATAGGCCGACGTTTAGATTTCTTAATGCAAGAGCTAAACCGCGAAGCCAATACCTTGTCCTCTAAAGCCATAGTGGTTGAAACCACTAACAGTGCGGTTGAGCTAAAAGTGTTGATTGAGCAGATGCGCGAGCAGATCCAGAATATCGAGTGATGTTTTGCCTTTAATCACTTCTACAACAATCCAAAAAAGCCTCTGATTAAGAGGCTTTTTTGTTCTTGCTGGGATTTAAAAATACATTTAACGACAGCTTTACTCTTTGGCTAAGTTAAATTTCTCTATCATCGCTAATAACTCGATGGTCTGGGTACTGACGACATTCACGTAACTATTCACACTTTGACCCTTTTCAGTATTGATCGATACATTGGCCGCTAGTTCTTCCATATTCTCAGCAATAGACTGAGTCGCGTTATTCGCCTCAATAATGTTAGAGGTTAAAACGCCACTTTGGTCGGAGACATCTAAAGACAGCCTCTTTATCTCGGTAATGGCAACTTTGGCATGATCCGCTAATTCCCTGCCATTCGTCACATGGCTGTTACCTACTTTCATCTCTTTAACAATTTCTTTGATGCAATATTTCATTGCATCGATGATGTCCGCGATATTTTTGGTCGATACCACAGTCTCTTCCGCTAAGTTGCGAACTTCGGTGGCGACCACCGAGAAACCACGCCCAGCATCTCCCGCTCTGGCCGCTTCTATTGCGGCGTTCAACGCTAATAGATTGGTCTGCCCTGCCAGGGAGCGAATAATATCAGTCACCCCATCAATTTTTACAGACTCTTTTTCCAGTGCACTGAGCTGTATATTCAGGGCGTCGAATACTTTATCTAAATTAGTAAAGCTCTCCAGGGCATGATTGATAACGCGACCACCTTGCTGAGCGGATTCCCCAGCAAGCTGCGATTGCTGCAAAGTGCGGTTAACGGACTCAGACATTCCCGACATAGTGACACTAATTTGCTCAACGGCCGCGGCAATAGAATCAGCCTGTAGATTGGTCCTTTCATTACCTGAGATCATATCCTGCAAGGAACCTCGCAAATCTCGTGACCCCTCAGCTAAATAATGACAAGTATCAGAAACACTGCAAAGCACTGAATTTATCGACTTGGTCATTTCATTCACTGACTCGCCGACATTATCTAACGCGTCGTTACGACGCTGATTAATTTGTGTACGTTGGGTCAAATCACCTTTAGCCAGTTTGGCTAATACCGCCGACATTCTAGAGAGAGTATTGACCAGACTACGGCTAGTACCTAGGAGTAAAAACAGTACTAAAACGGCTACCAACACACTAAAACTGAGTACCATAGCGACAGCGTGCTCACTGACAAGCTCACTATTAGCCTTAGCTGCCAAAAGCTGTTGATCAAAGCTTTCCGTGGTTTTTTTCACCCCACTTGCCAATTGCTTGTAGACGCTGAGAACGCGTTTATGCTGGCTGTTGGCGTTGAAAATGGCCCTAGACAGACGCTTTATGGATACAGCAATTTTATCTGTTTTTGGCCGTATATACCCTTCGAAACCGGTCTTTTCAGCTAATTGGTTTATCACTTTCACAGAGGCGTCTATTGGCGCAAAACTCTGCTGGCTGCGTTGTTCTGCAAAAGTAATTATGTGCTGTTTTAGCTCTGCTGAATCCTTTTTAAAGATAGCAAAAAGTTTTTCGTTAAACTCCTGCATTGCAACACTGACATCACCGCGCAGGCCACTGTTCAGATCGTCGCCTATCAGCTGTTCAGTTGCTATCATCTGTTGATTGACCTCCACCCAATCCGCAAGTGCTGCATTAATAGCGATAATGGATTCATAAACCTCTGCCTCTGAATCTTCTGTAATCTGAGACAGAGCCCCTGCATATTTGTGTTGCAATTTAGCAAACAAGCGGGCGTCTTTCCCTCCTTTCAACTGCAATACACTAACCTGAAGATTATTTAATAACCGAACATTATAATTTAAATGATCGACGCGGCTGGCGGCCTGTTTCAAATTACCCAGAGCATTTAAAGAGATACTAGTGACCAGGGCAAAGCCCAATATAGCAATGACTATTGCCATATTGAGTTTCGCCTTAAAACTAAGGTGGACGTTAATGCTCATATTTATACCTCTGTGACTCACAACCTGTTGATGAATATAGTCTCCACTTGTTTAGTCACTACATTCAGTGTTGGAATAAACCTCCTTTTCACTCCCTATCTATTATCTTGCTCATTTAGCACACTATGCGCTGTAGATAACCTAATGGGTCCCAGTCATAGGCACGCTTTTCCTGAGTGACTAAGTCATCAGGGTTTAAGGAGTTGCCAGAAAGCGTGCTCGTTAGTGGCTATAAAACATGACTCTGTAACTACCCTAGTTGTCATTGTGATGAATGTATTGTGACGATTCAGACGCGCTGCAATCTCAGCGCAGCACTTGACACAGCCTACAGAGCATCTGCGGGCAACAGCTCTGGTGAATACACCTTGTCATTCGCTATCTATCAAAACTTATAACTCTTTGAAGTGACACTGTTCTAGGGCATTTTATCCGTCATTATTTTATGGAGTCTCAGCAATGAGATAAATAGACGACAGGATGAAACAACCTTGTCTGCGAGACATGGGTAAGGGCTGATTAATAAACAGAGAACTATTGAAAAAACCCTGATAAAAGAAGGTGTCTTGGCTGTTGCATTTTTAACATTGATTCTAGGTTTTTTTTAGCGCTCCCATCTTGATTACTCTGCGCTAAACCCATTAATTGTCGAACTGTATTTTAAGCACTTATCTGAAGATGACAGCAACACCTATAGAGACTTCTGGTGTTCCCAGATATGTGTTCTTAACCTTTTATTGATGAGTTACTCTTGGATAAATTCTGAACAAACGGAATTTCATAGGGTTGTTTTTAGAAATATACCGGCAAGGCGCGAAGCGCAGTGACTAGCCCTAATCAAACTGTCTGACAAAGTCAGCTAAAAGCCGGCCCTTTGGGACGTACATAGACGTATTGGACTTAATCATATGTTCCTTAAGTTTAAAAATTAACGCATTTCTATAAAGATTTAATAAAAGATTGATGGGTGCTTAAAATGAATACCATAGCTGATAAAGCCCAGTTACCAGTGGAAAAACAAGTTAGATTAGAACTAGAGTTAGTGCGTGAATATCGCAACTCAATTGATCTTATGCTACAAAATGGTGAACTGTACTTTCAAGATGACAGAGTCAAAGCGTTCAATATTCAGCGAAGAAAAACCGCCTGAACGCAATGTTTGGTTGAAGGCTATATATGTCGAAATAAATTAAATCCATAAATAAGATAGCTTAAATGTCGATAAGAAAATTTATTTGCACATGATCTGACAAACAGAACAGAACAGAACAGATACTTTAACGGCTTGCGGTATCAGACAATACTTTTTCGATTGAATACTATAGTGAAGCAAGTCACCCCAGCCTCTGAAGTGACCGATATTTCACCATTATGAGCTTTGACTATCGCCTGCGTAATTGCCAGCCCCAGTCCCGTCCCCTCAGTATTATGCCGGCTGCGAGTTTTGTTACTGCGATAAAAGCGCTCAAATAAATACGGAATATCGGCTGCCAGAATAGTGACACCGGGGTTTTGTACTTTCAAGCTGAGTTCATTTTCAGTGCTGTCTATGCTGAATTCAATCACACTATTTATCGGTGTATGGCGGATAGCGTTAGATAATAAGTTATTGATAGCTCTGCGGATCATCAGCCTATCGCCAACAATACTGCCAGTGCCAGATAACTGCAGAGATATTTTTTGCTCTTCTGCCAGTGCTTCATAAAATTCGAACAGCGCATGTATTTCTGTGGCTAAATCAATATCGGAGTTTGAAGGTAGCTCGAAACTGTGTTCAGCTTTGGCAAGAAACAACATATCGGCAATCATTTTCGATAACTGTTGCAGCTCTTCTGCATTAGAGGCCAGGATATTTTGATAAGTATCACTGTCCCTGGGTCTGCTGATAGCCACTTGGGTCTGGGTCAACAAGTTAGTCAATGGGGTGCGCAGTTCATGGGCGATGTCATTGGAAAACTCTGATAAGCGTTTGAAACTGTTATCCAGCCGCTCGAGCATTTGATTAAGCGCCACGATCAAGTCGGAGAGCTCTATCGGCAGTCGCTCACTGGACATTCTCTGATTCAGTTGTTTGGCGGTAATACCTAAGGTTTGTTGTTTAATCAGATACAGTGGCAATAATCCGCGTTTAGTCACTATCCAGCCCAGCAGGCCGCTAATCAAAGCCGTTATAACAATATAAAATATCAGGCTGCGCTGAAAACGTGACATAAACAAGTCGTGGGTATTGGCTTTAATCGCCACCAATAGCTGCAGTGTTTGAGTTGCGTTTTTAACCACTGCCACAGCCGACAGCAAATTATTATCGCGCTGAAACTGCGCACTGCTGAGCATCCGGTTTTCATCTACAGGCTCCAGACCTTCAGCCGCAGCAGTTGTTTGCAGGTAATTTCTGGGGAATAGATACAAAGTTTGCGCGGCGTCATCTTGCACTTGAACAATCAAGTCCCTGTGCCCATTTAAACCAGAATCTAGCTTCGCTGTTAAACCTTCAAGGTTATTATCAACCAGGCTTTGACGCACAATATTAATCACCGATTGCTGCTTGGCCAATAACTCTTCACGATCTTGTTCAATAAAATGGCTCTTTAAAAAGCTGACAATGATCAGTCCTAAGACTGACAATACGATACTGGAAATTAGCGCGTAGAGAGCCGTCAGGCGCAAGGTCAAAGATAGTTTACGTCTCATCAGTCTTGAATATCTTCCAATAGATAGCCCATACCACGACGGGTATGGATGAGTTTTGGGAAAAAGGGCTCATCGACTTTGCTGCGCAGTCGCCGAATTGCCACTTCTATGACATTAGTATCACTATCAAAATTCATGTCCCATACCTGTGAGGCGATCAGCGCCCTGGGCAGAATCTCTCCCTGGCGTTGCATGAACAATAGCAGTAGCGAAAACTCTTTTGCGGTCAGTTCGATACGCTGCCCAGCTCGGGTAACCGATCTTTTCAACAGATCAATTTCTAGGTCGGCAACCCTCAACACTGTCGCATCCGTGGAACTGCGAGTGCGTCTGAGCAAAGTACGCACCCGCGCCAGTAACTCGGTAAAAGCAAAAGGCTTGATTAAATAATCATCTGCGCCCAACTCCAGCCCTTTGACTCTGTCTTCAATTTGATCGCGGGCAGTTAAAAACAATACCGGTACTTGTTTACCATTAAGACGTAATACCTGCAAAAGGTTCCAGCCGTCAATTCCGGGTAACATCACATCCAGAATGATTAACTGGTATGACTCTTCTTCGGTCAGGGCTAAGTGCAGCCCATCGACCCCGGTACGCGCCAGGTCGGGATTGTACCCGGCTTCCCTGAGCCCCTGCTGCAAAAAATCTCCGGTTTTTACTTCATCTTCAACGATGAGTATTTTCATTGAGCTCTCCAGGGTAATCTCGATTGCGGCATTTGCGTATAGTATCAGTTATAAAGCGGCTGAATTAGGGAACACAGATCATTGTTGATGCATAAAGCGAACTATTTCCCGGTATCTGATTCTGGCGTCCTGCAGTGACTGATAATAATTAAACAATTCACGTATCGCAGAGGCTAAATCTTTATAGGATGCCAGCGAAGCCACTAACGCGCCCAGTGACAACTTACCTTCTATCACCAAGTAGCCGCCGATGGTATAGAAAAAGAACGGTGTTAAATTCATGATGAAGTTGTTGATCGCCTTCATCATATACTTGGTCTTAAATATCTTTAACCGCAAGCCGTGTAAATGATTAAAAAATCCGCGGATCTGTTTTTGCTCAGCGTAGCTATTATGAGTCGTTACGCTGAGCAGCTGCGACAATTTTCTCACCGATAACAACCGCTGTTGCACTAAGCGATTAATTTTTCGCTGAAAGCGCGGAATAATTAAAATCTGAATCGGCAATAAGGTAATTGCGGCAGCGCCTAAGGTCAAATTTTGCACTAACATAAAAGTGATAATGGTCAGTGCAGTGCCGCCTTGCAGTAGAGGAATGGCAATTGAATCACCTGAAAAGTTACATACTGGTTCTACCTCTTGGATAATAACTGGCACTACATCGTTAGTCTGAGCTCTGGCCTTTGGCTGGCGCTGTTGACGCAGTAAATATAAACGCAAGCGCCTGATTAATCCCTCGGAGACACTGCCTTTATAATAATTGAGCACAAACTTTAAAATGCCATTTGCCAGTAACACTAAAAGAAACATTCCACACAACAGCAGTAAATAATCAATCTGGCTCAATGAGATGGATATTTTACTGGTGACAAAATTTTCTTTATTAATCGCACCATTGATAATTCTTTTTGGCAACTCCAGATTAGCGTAAGTAATAGGCAGTGTCAGCAGGGCACCTGCCGCTAAAAGGTACTGGTTAGCTAAGGTATATTTCTTGATGAATTGCCTGAGTTGCAACGGAATAACACCGGGCACTGTCGTGGTTAACACTATGGCTGAACTGATGGTCACTGGCTCATAGTAACTGCGATAAATACGATAGACACTACAGAGCATAATTGCCGTCAGTAATACCGGAGTGACCACCAGCATCATGTGCAAGATGATATGCAACCAGCGATGGTCGTGTTCAAAAAAGCTCAGCGCCAAATTATAGCGCCAGTTGTGTAATGGATCCCACATTAGCGACTTCCCAAGTATTTTGCTGCTGCTTTAAAAAATCAATAAAGAGCTAATCCAGTCCATTATCCGCAAGTATTGGCTGGTTAGTCATTTGCGCTGTAATAATTTTTAGCCCTGGCGTCAGGACATGCTTGAGGACTAAAAGAGGCGACATACAAACAAGTTCAGCATGCCCTGCAAGAACAATTGTTACTGCAGATGCAGAATTTATTTGCATGTTCCTCAACTAAAAAATAAGCAATTTTTAGCGCCAACTAAAACCAGGCTTGCAGCCCTACAACGATTTGAGTATCGCTGCTAGACTCGCCTTCCGCCTTGGAAAAACCAGCCGTTTTGCCAAATTTCTTCTCCCAATTGACCCCGACATAAGGGGCGAATTCACGGCGCACTTCATAGCGCAAGCGCAAGCCGAGTTCGACATCAGAGAGCCCGGATCCCGTCCCGCGCTCGCTATCATTCTGGCCGTAAAAATTAAATTCAGCGGAGGGAGACAAAACCCATTTCTGACTGAGCATTATTTCGTATTCAGAGGCCAGGCGCAGTGCCGCTTTTCCCGACTCGCCAACAAATAAACTGACATCTGTCTCGAAAAAATACGGCGCAGTTCCCTGCAGCCCAATCACCGCCCAGTTTTCACCCGGGCGAGGATAAAAATCCCGTTTCACCCCCAGCTGTAGATCCCAATAGGGCGCTATCGCTTTACTGTAAAGTAGCTGCAGTTCAGCTCTCTCAGTTTTTCCGTCAACTCTTTCACCTTTTGTTTTAAAAGTGAATTTATTCAGATCATAGCCTGCCCATCCCTGTACTTCCCATGCCATGGGATCTTCTGAACTACCGTTGCGCAGCTCTAACTGATCGATTTTTAACATGGATAATAACGGATCATCATTGACCCCCGCCTGCGCGGGAACCGCCAATAGCATGGAGCAAATTACAGCGCAGCCCATGTGCAATTTTTTCATAGTAATCTCCGGGTTAACTGACATGAACTTCGCGGAACATCGCGGGCATGTGGTAGAGCAAGTGACAGTGATATGCCCATTTACCCATGGCATCCGCTGTCAGTTGATAACTTATTTTTGCTCCAGGCTGTACCACAATGGTGTGTTTACGCGGCAGGTAATCCTTGTCCCCTGTTTCCAGTTCACTCCACATGCCATGCAAATGCATCGGGTGATTCATCATCGTATCGTTGACAAAATTGATCCGTACGCGCTCACCGTAATTAAGCTTTATCGGCTCTGCCTCGGAGTATTTAACACCGTTGATTGACCACATATAACGACTCATATTGCCGGTTAAATGCAGGTCTATTTCACGCTCAGGCTCTCTTTTGTCCACAGTTTTGTTCAAGTTACGTAAGTCGGCATACGTCAGTACCCGTCGGCCATTATTGCGTAATCCGACCCCTGGATCATCCAGTCGATACTGTGGATCACTGGCCCTGGCATCGACATGCGCCCCATATTCAGTGTCTGCATGAGCCAGAGCTGGATTCGCAGTCATGTTCATTTTTGAGTGATCCATGCCTGACATACCCGCCATATTCGTGCCACCCATGTTCATTTTGGAATGATCCATAGCTGCATTGCCGCTCATAGCACCCATATTCATTTTCGAGTGATCCATGCCAGCCATACCGGCCATCTTCATCCCACCCATATTCATTTTTGAATGATCCATGGCTGCACTGCCACTCATCCCACCCATGTTCATTTTCGAGTGATCCATGCCAGACATACCCGCCATGTTCATACCGGCCATGCTCATCCCCATATCCTGGTGGGTTAGAACAGGCACCGGGTCCATCTCCGGTACTTGTGCCTGTAAACCTAAGTCCGGAGTCAAAGTGCCCCGTGCATAGCCAGAGCGGTCGATGGCTTGGGCGAATACAGAGTAGGCGCTATCGGTGCTTGGCTCGACAATAACGTCATAAGTCTCGGCCACCCCGATGCGAAATTCATCGACGGAAACCGGCTGTACATATTGACCATCGGCGGCCACCACGGTCATTTTTAAGCCGGGAATTCTAATGTCGAAAAAGGTCATTGCCGAGCCGTTTATGAAACGCAAACGGATCTTTTCGCCGCGCTTAAATAACCCTTTCCAGCCTTGCGAAGGGGTTTCACCATTCATCAGAAATGTATAGCTGTAACCTGTGACATCAGATATATCGGTATCACTCATGCGCATCTGATTCCACATCTCTCTGGCGCCCCAGGTTTTTTTAACCCCTTTCTCTTTAATTTCGCTCCATAGATTAGAGGCCGTGCGCTCATTAAAGTTATAGTAGTGGCTGAGCTTCTTCAGTTTTGCGTAAATATCATGGGGATTTTCATCACTCCAGTCAGAGAGCATTACTACGTAATCCCGATCATAGCTAAAAGGTTCAGGTTCAATCGGATCGATGATGATGGCGCCATAAACCCCGGTCTGCTCCTGAAAACCAGAGTGACTGTGGTACCAATAAGTGCCAGACTGCACAGCGTCAAACTGGTACTGGAAGTTCTGTTTCGCTTTGATGCCGTCAAAGGAAATACCTGGGACCCCATCCATGTTGCTAGGCAGTATCAGGCCGTGCCAGTGGATAGAACTCGAGGTAGATAAATTATTCGCGACATTGATGTTAATTCTTTCACCTTGCTTAAAACGCAAAATAGGCGCCGGAAGAGAATTATTCACCGTTGTGGCTATGCGCGGTCTACCGGTAAAGTTAACCGCCTGCTCGCCAATACTTAAATTAAAAGAATTACCCCGTAATAGCTCCGGTTGGCGATTCATCTTAGGGGCCCCAAAGAGCCTGCCTGAACTTAATCCAAAGCCGGCTATCACCCCCCCTAATGTCAATCCAGTAACAAACTGGCGTCTTTTGAAATTTACTTCAGACATAGTGTGAGGCCTCTATCCTGCTTTAACCTGGAAGTCAGATTTCATGCCCGCCTCATAATGTCCTGGCACATTACAGGCCACTTCAAAATCACCACTATAAGTAAAGGGCAAGACCAACTCGCGAGTCTCACCCGGTGCCAGAGAAATTGCATTGCCATCGTCGTGCGCCATATCCGGCATGACTTTCATCATCTGCTTGTGCTCGCGCATTTCTGAGCTGTTACCTACCACAAATTCATGGGCCATTTTGCCACTGTTAGTGACCACAAAACGAATCACTTCCCCCTGCTTAATCGCCCAATTGGTCGGGGTAAATGACATGTTATCGGTAGCGCTAACGTTAATAGTACGAGTGGGCGTGGCCATCATCGCCTGATGATTAGCAGACATGTCGCTCATAGCGTGCTCATCATTGGACATAGCATTAGTACTACCCGCCGTGGCCAGGTTTGAAACTGCGAAAGCAAAAACACTCAATAGAATAGATTTCTTCATGAATATAACTCCAAGATATTATTGTGAGGATTTAACTAAGTTTGTGCCGTTTTCTTTGCAGCGATATTAATCTGCCAGTGCTGATATAAGGCTGACGCGAAGATTACAATTTTGTAATCTGGCAAGGAGAAGGAAAAAAAGTTGGAAGTTGGAAGTTGGAAGTTGTGAGTAGTGAGTAGTGAGTAGTGAGTAGTGAGTAGTGAGTAGTGAGTAGTGAGTAGTGAGGGCAGGCTATCTGCTTGGGGCTGAGAAATTTTTCATAAAATCGCAGTATCTGGTGTTTACCATTACTGCATGCCAAAGTTTAATTTAGTCACAACTCGGCTCAACAGCCGAAAAATGTTTGGGAGCATTTTTCCTAATTGTAGTTTTTTAAGTCCTCGCTGAAATTTTGAGAACTAAAAACTTATCAATAGCATAGCTCTGTTGGGACTCTATCACTGGGCCTAAGCCAATAGTGTTTATCTGTTTACGACTTTATTCTAGCCAATCCTGTCCTAAACTAAAGGGGTTCAGCCTATAGAGTTACAAACAAAGTGACAATCACAGGCAAGCCAGGCGAGATTACAACAAGGAGAGTTAAGTGAATAGGGAAACAATATTAATAGTCGATGACAGCAAGTTGTCTCGTATGGTGGTAAGAAAATTTATCACGCAGTTACAACCTGATTGGCAGATACTGGAGGCCTGTGACGGATCAGAGGCTCTAACTAAGTGCGAGGGAATTCAGATTGACTGGATGTCAATTGATTACAATATGCCAGGCATGGACGGCCTCACCTTAGCCAGCAAACTACGCATACGAAATCCAGAGGCGCAAATGGCACTGCTTACAGCCAACGTGCAAGACAGTATCCGTGAGCAAGCGGAAGGTATGGGATTATCTTTCATTCAAAAACCTGTTACTAAAGAGAAAATTCAGAGTTTCGTGCACAGTTTTATCGAGGGCTAATATCATGCTTGTACTAACCGACTTCCAACAAGATGTTATTTCCGAACTATTTAATATAGGAATGGGCAGTGCCGCCGCATCTCTCAGCCAGATGGTCGGGGAAACGGTGGGGTTATCAGTGCCAAGCGTTGAATATATTGGCCACACAATGGCGGTTAAACGCATCCAGGATATAGTCGGAAGCCAGGAAGTTACCGGGGTTAAGGAATCTTTCAAAGGCTCTTTTTGGGGGGATGCGCTGCTGATATTTCCAGAGGACAGGAGCCGTGAACTTGTTCGGGCACTGCTAAAAGACCAAGACCTGCCCCTGGAAACCATTACCGAAATGGAGCAGGAAGCGCTAACCGAAGTAGGTAATATTATCCTCAATGCCTGTCTTGGCAGCCTGGCTAACGTCTTTCAACAAAATCTAATCTATGGTCTTCCTCAATACACTCAAGGCGACTGCGAGGAGCTTTTGGGTGCAAATATGGAACAGCAAGAGAACGATGGCTTATTACTCTTGCATATGGACTTTATTCTTCAAGAGACCAACATTAACGGCTATCTTACCTTGTTAATGAATGTCGACTCGGTTAAAGCCCTGTCTGATCAAATCGACTTGTATTTGGCAGAATTGGTTTAGGATCCACTATGGAAATCTTGTCAGAAGCCGAAATGCAGTTGCACAGTTCAACTGCTTTTGCCGCAGCCCAGCAAAGCATAGACATTTCCGCTGCAATTGTTGATCAGAGCAATGTCGGTATATTGGTACTCAACCAAGATTCACAGCTGATTTGCTGGAATCAATGGATGGCTGCCAGCTCAAACATTCCGGCACCCTTTGCTCTGGGTAAAACGTTAAAAGAAATATTCCCCGACCTGCAGGGATTGCGTTTTATCCAATCAATCAACGATTGTCTTAACAAAGGTATGTCATCACTATTATCAACAAAATTGAATCCCCATCCGCTGCCTCTGTACGGCAGTTCCGCCGAGCGAGTTAAAGGCCAGATTATGTCGCAAATGATTATGGTCAAACCAGTGCTCGGCCAGGGAAAGTTGTGCATGGTGCATATTTTTGATGTCAGCCCAGCAATGGTCAGGGATAAATTATTACGCCAGAGGTCCAGTGAGTATCGCAGCCAGGAGATGAATACGCGCGCCATTTTAGCTTCTATCGGCGATGCCGTTATTACCACAGATCTAAACGGTCACATCGACTACATGAACCCTATGGCAGAAACGATGACCGGCTGGCCGCTGTCTGAAACCAAGGGCAAGCCACTAGAACAAATTTTTAGTGTCATGACTCAAGGCGGTAAAAAAGATATAAACCTGATTGATAGCTGTTTGAAAAACACCGGCAAAGCCAATACTGAAAGCCATGAATTAGCGTTAGTCAACCGAGAGGGTAACTGTATTGCGATCGAACAATCGCTGGCCGCCATTCGCGATCCGGACATGAACATAACCGGAGCTGTGGTGGTTTTTCGCGATGTAAGTCAGGCACGTAAGCTGGCGCAGCAAGTCAACTGGCAGGCAACCCATGACACTTTAACCGGGCTATATAATCGTAACTATTTCGATGCGAAATTAACAGATATGGTGCTTGATGCCCGTGAAAGCGGCAGACAGCATGCCTTACTCTATTTAGACCTGGATCAGTTCAAAGTCGTTAACGATACCTGCGGGCATGTCGCAGGCGATGAATTATTAAGGCAAATTTCGCAGTTGCTCTCTGCGCATATTCGTACTAACGATACTCTGGCGCGCTTAGGTGGCGACGAATTTGGCGTGCAGCTGCTCAACTGTCCGGCCGAAGTTGCCCTGCGCATAGCCAACCAGACTCGACATTCGATTGGCAATTTTCGCTTTTGTTGGGATGATAAATCTTTTGGTATTGGTGTCAGCATTGGCCTGGTGGAAGTTACCGCACAAAGCGACAGCGTTGAACAAGTACTAAGCGATGCCGATACCGCCTGCTATGCAGCCAAAGATAACGGCCGTAACCAAGTACATGTCTATCGCACCCACGCCAGCGAAGCGGCGGTGAGACAAAGTGAAATGGAGTGGGTCACCCGCATCCAAAGTGCTATAGAACAACAGCGCTTTCGATTGTATTTCCAGGCGATTAATCCATTGAGCATGATAGAGGATAGCAGGCACATAGAAATTTTAATCCGTATGTTAGATACAGATGGACAGATTATCTCCCCCGGGGCATTTATTCCAGCAGCAGAGCGCTACAATTTAATGTCGGCAATTGACCGCTGGGTGATTGGCAAAGTATTCGAACTCATCAGTAACAATCCGCAGATATTAATAGAGAATCGATACCAATTTGCCATCAACCTATCGGGCCACTCGCTAAGCGGCGCTGATACTCTTGACTATATAAGTGATCAGCTAACTAAACACCAGATTCCCAGCGGTATGATCTGTTTTGAAATTACTGAAACAGCAGCTATTTCCAACCTATCCTCAGCCAGTCATTTTATTCGTAAGTTAAAGCAGGCGGGCTGTCTGTTCTCCCTGGATGACTTCGGCAGCGGTCTGTCTTCATTTGCCTATTTAAAAAACCTGCCGGTCGATTATTTAAAAATTGACGGCTCTTTTGTCAAAGATATGGCCACAGATAAAATAGATCAGGCAATGGTGCAATCGATCAACCAAATCGGTCACGTGATGAATTTAAAAACCATTGCTGAATTTGTCGAATCTGAGGCAATACTGGAATGTTTAAAAATCATAGGAGTCGATTATGTGCAAGGCTATGCTATCGCCAAACCTACCCCGTTAACTGACGACAACGGTAAACTATTAATTACATAGAAGAACTAGTTGGAAGTTGGAAGTTGGAAGTTGGAAGTCATATTTTGAACTCAGCTTACGACTTACGACTCGCTACTTACGACTTTCTCTTCTGACTCGCTACTTGCGACTTTCTCTTCTGACTCGCTACTTACGACTTTCTAGTACGTCTTTCCTCGCCTGGTCCGCCATTTTTTTCATCGCATTGTAAGTCATTTTATCGTAGGGGGGGACGAACATATGTGCTTGAAAAATATCTCTGGGATTACCTAAGTCCTTATTGGCCGCTACCTTGGAATGCGCCGCCACCATAGATAGCTGTTTGGTTATTCTGTTTTGTACTTTTTTACCTATGAAATAATTGGCAAAGACTTCCGCCGCCTGCAGTTTTTTTCCATCCAGGCCTTTGACAAAGTTAATGGTGTCCAACCAGGCCATATGTCCCTCTTTAAACTGGATTAACTGCCAGTTATTACCCTTTTTGTTCTCACGGGCAATTTCCGGGCCCCAGCTGCTGACGATGCTTAAATCCGCTGAAAATTCAGGAGATGCCTCCCAAAAATCACCTGCATTGACATACAATTTACTTAACTGCTGTTGCAGCTCTCCCTTTGGATCTATGCTGGCACGCATTTCCCGACGATTTCGCATTTGCGCCAGGTGGTAGATATAAAAAGGGGATTGATTCAAACTCATCAGGCTCAAACCGATGTTATACCACTCCTGACTTTTGTTGAGCGAAAATTTGTTGGACCAGCGTGGCAACCAAAGGTCTTTTACCGAGCGGGGCACCTGCTCTGCATCCACTTTGTCCCTGTCTATATAGAAGCCATAGATACCGCCACCCCAGGGGATATACAGCGGTTCGCCGGCGGTATTCAGACCCATCGATAAATGGGTTAAGCCAGGCAGTAGATCAGCGTAGTTGCTAAGTCGGGGAGATGTGATATTAATCGGCTGCAAAAATTTTGCCGTCTGCTCACTCTCCATACGAATAAAGAACAAGGTCAGAAAGGTAATGTCCACCTTATGGGTTCTGATCTGGCTGAACATCTGCTCGGCGCCTTGAGCGTGGGGTTCAACTAATACAGCTTGGTAATCATAACCTTTTTGCTGAAGTATTAAATTGACTTCCCGCAGCTCTTCCTGAGTAACATAGCCCTCCCAGGTTAATATGCGCAGCGGCTGCTTGGCCAGCGCTGCAACTGGCAGACTAAAACAAAGTAAGGCAGCACAGCAGCCCGCCAAGAATCTATTTATATGCATAGTTTTCAGTAATATAAAATATAGTGGGACTTGCAGTATAGCCTATTCATTTTCTGTTGATAGAAGCTTAAAGCAGTTTTTAATGAATATTATTGGCTAATCGCTCATTAAACCTACGATAAGATTTGACATCTAATCCCCGGACCTATATTCTTCCCGCAGCTAGAAAGAAGGTCTGCTGTTTGTAATCTCCAATTCGATAATCCTCGTTCTGTAGTTTCTAAGTTTCATTCTATTTTTAAGCTATTTACGCCCTACAAGGCAAAAATTAATTATTAAATTACAGGATATTATTATGTCTAATACAACTACTGGTACAGTTAAATGGTTCAACGAAACTAAAGGTTTTGGTTTTATTGAGCAAGAGTCAGGTCCAGACGTTTTCGCTCACTTCAGCGCTATTGCTGGTGACGGCTTCAAAACTTTAGCTGAAGGCCAGCGCGTTGAGTTCGTTGTAACTCAAGGCCAGAAAGGTCCTCAAGCTGAGAACATCGTAGCAATCTAATTTAATTGGCGTTGCTTGCAACGCTAATTTAAGATTGTACAAAAAAAGGGCAAACCGAAAGGTATTGCCCTTTTTTTATGCGCTGTAGAAATGTTTACCAAGCACTACCAGCCAATTCATTATACTTATAAACTATCTGCCGGTATGACTGTTCAGCTATATGCCCATTGCGGCCATAGGCAGAGAAATCAACTTTAGTCCCTCACTACTCGCCGCAGATATCAGCTCTAAAGACTGCCCAGCCCTATCGCATCGGCGACAGGCTACACCGCTTTCTCTAGCAACCATACACAAGATTTAGTCGCCACCAGAACCTGAAAATCAGACCCGAGTGGGTGTTGTTGTATCTGCTTGAGTCTGTCTGCTGGCCCACAGCAAAAACCTATTAGGGAGCATGCGATCAAGTCCAATAGCTCTTGTGCTTGAGTGAGCCCATGGCCCGGGATCGATAGAGTATACTTCATTGCAACTGCTAACCAGAATCGCAAGTGCTTACACAGCATTCATGTATGGAGCTTATATTTCCGGCGAGTAACAAAATTAACACAAAGTGCTTTGTTATCACTAAGATAAGGTACTGGAGGACACTGATAATTCCAGCTGTTTTAAAAAATTACAGAGGCGCAATGCGGTAACAGCAGCGGCTGTCACCCTCGAGAATATGATGAGAGCGCTGTACACTCGCCTCTTCGACAAAACAAGCCTGAAAATTTTCCAACTCTGTTTTACAAAAGCCCTGACAGGCTGTGGCGGCTGCGCAGATCGGACAGTGGCTTTCAATCAATACGAAGCTCCCCTCATCCTCCAATGCTCTGGCCATGTAGCCCTCCTCAGTGCGCAACTCTGCCAGGCGCTGCACTTTAGTGGCTAAATCTAACCCCGCCAATTGTTCAAGGTACATATCCAGGCTCTGTTGGGCACGGCTCTGAATCAGTTTATCTAATCCATCGGCGCCAAAATTTATTTCGACCAACTTGATCAAATCGACCGTTAAGCTGGCGTGCCGATCAGTATATTTGCCGTGGCCCTGCGCAGTTAAACTCCAAACACAGCTCGGACGGCCCCGGTCGCGCTTTTCTTCGCTATCCTTAATTAAACCTTTTTCAGCTAACTTTGCGATATGCTGACGAGCACCCATAGTGGTAATTTGCAATTCCAGCGCCAGTGCTTTGGCACTCATGGGCCCCTGGGTTTTAATTAAATATAAAATGCGCTCAGCGCTGTCTTCAGCTCTCACAATGTATCTCTAAATGATTTAGCAATATTAGCTCAGTATACGAACAATATATAATTAGTAAAGTAAAAGCTTTACTAATAGAAAACTTCAGTCTAATCTATTTACGAAAGCAAATACTTTACTAAATAGGCTAGCAGCATTCTTAGATTACCCGGAGGGCGCAGATGTTTCACCGACAACTAAAGATCACAGTGACAAACATCGACTACAAGGTCTGGTTTTTAGCGACGGCCTCGCTGACTTTAAAATCCGCGGCAGCTATCGAGAATCTGCTAACTCAGAGATTGAAGCTTACAAAACACCCGCGTATTTCTTGGATGATAAGCAAATGGAATGTGAGTTCATCCTGAATAAAAGCGCCACAGACACACAGAAAAATCAGCATTAACAGGAGCAAATACAGTGAAAACAGTAGTAATCACCGGGGCAAATCGCGGCATAGGTTTAGCGATGGCAGACAAATTCAGCAACTCAGGTTATAACGTTATCGCGCTGTGCCGAAGCTCAAGCGCAGCCTTGGAAAAGCTGCAGCTAAAAATTGTCACTGGCATAGATGTAGCTACAGCATCGGGAATAGCACTGCTGCAAAAAAAACTAATGGGGCAACAGATAGACATTTTAATCAATAACGCCGGTATTTTGCACAATGAGAGCTTAGGCGCGCTAGATACGCAGCAGATATTACAACAGTTTAAAGTCAATGCCCTGGCACCTCTACAAGTAGTCGATGTCCTGAGATCGCAATTAGTCAATGGAGCAAAGGTTGCGCTGATTACCTCTCGCATGGGCTCAGTTACTGATAACAGCTCTGGCGGTTATTACGGTTACCGCATGGCTAAGTCAGCATTAAACGCCGCGGGCATGTCGCTGTCCCGAGATTTGGCCGCAGATAACATCTCCGTCGGACTGTATCACCCAGGCTGGGTGCAGACAGAAATGGTCGGCAATACCGGAGACATTAGTGCCACCCAAGCCGCTGAGCGCTTAGTAAACTTAATTATTGACCAAGACATGTCCCAGAGCGGATTGTTTAAACACTCCAATGGCGAACTACTACCCTGGTAGCTAGTGAGTAAAACCAGATCGAAAAACAACTGACAGCTGATGGAGCATATTATGAAAACTAACAACCCCGTTTTTTGGTTACCCAACTTTTCCGGCGATGTGCATAACTATGTGCAAATGGCTGGCGGTGCACTAGCCGCAATGCGCACTAATAAACACTCGCATATGCGATTAGAGCAACAGTGCCAGCCGCCTGTAGTTAGCATGCCGTTTGCCGTTGGGGTGATGCCAAAGTTTTAACCGCTGTGGTGGAATAGTTGCGCCGAGTATTCACAACTATTCCCCTGACCAGTAATACACGCTCCTAAGATCACAAACTTATCAGGAATTCCAGTATGCAGCCGTCAGAATGGGCACCCGAATTTGCCAATGGTATGAGCAATCATTTGCCTATGGCGGTGCATGCACTACAGCAGATGCAGGCCAGTGAGCAACAAATTGACAAATTTGTCCGACACTACAGTCGCCGTCTTATCCCTGTTGCAGCCCAAACGGACGTTCAAGTTCATAGTTGGAAAGATGCCGAGCAGCTGAGAGGGCTAGACACTGCCTATTTGCCCCTGCGAGATTTTTTCCTGACTCAGTTGCAGTTTTCTATTGGCAAACAAAACTTGCTTCAGTTTATCAATCAGTTAGCGCCTGGTTTAAGCTGCAGCGCCTTCCACCCGTTGATACAGTTAGCTCACGCCATGGAGAATCAGGATACTCTGCAGATGGCTAATGCGCTGGCTTACTGGGTGATGCGTTACCGGGAGCTGAGCTGGCCTGAAAACCCCCAGAGCAGCCCTGAGTCACTGTCGGCCACTATAGAAAACTTATTACTAAAGCACAGCTGGCCGCAGGGGCGACTGGGTAAAGCCAGTGTAGCTGATGATATGTTACAAGTGCCTTTGCAAAACAATTTTAACCGGCTGGTTTTTAAACCCGAAGTGACTGCTCTGAATTTGGCAGCTATGGAGAAAGCCATCATTGGCTTGTACCTGGCCACTGATGACTTTACTATTTTGCACGGCGTCACTGCCACTTACGCAGTGCGGGTAATAACCACATTTTCCGCAGAACCCACACTTATACTGGAACCTCTGTGGCAGGGATTAGTGACGGCTTATCTATCTAAGGGCTTCAGCACTGTACATCACACCCATACTCTGGCAAGTCTGCAAAAGGTCTCTGTCTACAGCGTCGATGAATTGCGCCAGCGAGCCTGCAACTCTCTGGATGATCACAGTATTAAGCTAGTCGCTGTCTGCCTCAAGATGTATCAAATAAGCGCTGATAAAGACTACCTTTTGGCTGCGAGTCGCAAGCTAAAAAACGACAATTCGGCCACTCAATAACAACAGTATCCATTATATTTTAAGCAACTGAAGAGGAACTATGGACAGCGTTATCTCCTTTGATCGCGTGAAGTGATTCCCCACTATTATCTGGGTTATGCTAGTCGGCAATTTTTTTGTCCGCGGCACTTACTTTATGGTCTGGCCTTTTTTGGCGGTGATCTTGTATGAGAAGTTCGGCCTCAGCGCCACTGAAGTCGGAATGATTTTATCAACAGCGGCGGGCTTTTCAGTGCTGATCGGCATGTACGTTGGCAATTTATCTGACCGCAAAGGTCGCAAACCTTTTATGCTCGCAGCGACAGTGATTGGCGTGATCGCCTTCACGCTACTGGTGTTACTGCTCTATTATCTGACAAAATATTTAAAGCGGCCCAACTTTGGCAATCTGCCGTCGACTCAAGCAGCCAGTCAATAACTCGAACTGTCCGACCAGTATTGGCTGGCGGACAGTAACTTCAACCATCAGTCGCTATATAACTTAAATGCATATGCTTTATTTCCTGGCGGGTTTTTCCCTGCACTACATCGGCCAAGGTATATTGATTTAACTCTTGCATAAATTGCACCAGTGCCCGATCCAAAATTGTTTTTACTCCGCAGTTCAAGTTAAAAGCACAAGGCCCTGCATCGCAGTCAATCAGCTGCAGGCTCTCTTCTAACTCGCCTACTACCCGGCCTATTTTTAAATCTTCGGGGGCAATAGATAATTTCACCCCGCCGTAGCGACCCCGGCTCGTTTCCACCCAGCCTAACTTAGCTAACTTATTGACTACTTTAATTAAATGGTTGCGCGGAATATTAAACTGCTCGGCCATCTCGATAATTTTCACTGGTTGTTGACGGTTTTCGTAACTGAGATACATCAGTATCCGCAATCCAAAATCAGTAAATTGGGTCAGTTTCATTATTTATCGGCCGGCGGTTGTCGCAGTACTCGGGGAGCCCCTGAGCTGTGCTTGATTAAATCGGTGCTATTAGTGGTATTAGCGGACAAAATTGTAACATAGCCGCTGTGCATACCCGCTACTGCTTTAAGGCAATTTGAGCGCTGTAATATAAAATATACTATTGTTGCATTTAATATACAACAATAGTATATTTACCCTAAATTGAATTGAACGGCTTTTGTGATTGCTCAAATTTTTATTAGTCGTTGATTAATATCTTGGTTTCAATCAAAGTAGGTAATTCTTAACATACTTTTAACAGACACAAAATTTAACTGGAGTATCTAAATGAAGAAGAAATTTCTCGGTGGTGTTTTAGTAGCGTGTTTAGCCGCAAGTCTTTCAACTACAGCCTTTGCAGCGGAGCATACTGTGCTAATGCTCAATGGCAATGCAACCGGTGTGATGGTGTTTGAACCAGCACTGATCAATGTTGAAGTGGGCGATACTGTAACATTTGTCGCTAAAGATATGGGCCATAACGCAGAGACAGTCTCTGGATTAGCCCCGGATGGCGCCGCCAGTTTTAAAGGTGAGTTAAGTAAGCCAGTGACTTTCACTGTCGATAAAGAAGGTGTCTATGTAGTGCAGTGCAACCCTCATTCAATCATGGCCATGGTCGGAGTTATTGTTGCGGGCGCACCCACTAATTTAGCAGACATCCAGGCAAAAGCAGCAACTTACAGCGAAAAATTTGTCATGAATAAAGAGCGCTTAAGTCAAATTTTGGCGCAGATTAAGTAACAGTCGCCACTCTCTAAACCCCACCTTCAGTGTGGGGTTTCTTATTCGCCGCATCGGTGAGCCTCAATTCACTGTAAAACTCAAACAAATTCAAATATTGACTGTGTTTATTAGACTTTACTAATGCCAATCATTATCATTACGCTTACCTTTAATAAGTAGTTTTGGTGAGTGGTTAAAATGGCGCAAGCTCTTATATTGCAGGTAGTGAAAAGTTATAAGCTCAATGATTTATTCCAACGGGTCATTTTAACCGGACCCGGTCTCGAGCGGTTGCCAGAAAATAGCGGCGGGCTGCATATTAAATTATTTTTTAAGAGAGCCGGCCAACAGCAGTTATTACTGCCGCGACTGCTGAAAAATCGTCATCGACAAGTACGCGACGAGCAGCCAGAAAGCAACCCACCCGAGCAACTCAGCGCTGAGCTAAAGCCTATTTCGCGCACTTACTCGATACGCCACTACGATAGAGATAGCAACCTGCTGCGCGTTGATTTCGTTCTGCATGCTGATCCTGGTGTCGCCTGTGCCTGGGCAACAGCTGCGCGCGAAGGAGATCAAGTGGGACTAGCCGGGCCAGGCCCTATGCGTTTGTGCAACCCAGCTGCCAGGAAATTTTTATTAATCGGCGATGCCTCTTCACTACCGGCGATTATGGCGGTGATTGATCAACTGCCATTACAAGCTGAGGTGCAGGTCATTATGGAATTGCCTAAAGGTTATCAACCCTTTATCGACTGCCGGCGACAGAGCAATATCAGCTGGCACTGGCTAGAGCAGACATTTACCCCTGAAACCACTGTCTTGCCGCTGATAAAAAGCCTCGCGCTGCCGCTGGCCGAGACTTGCGTGGCGATTGCCAGTGAACATAAAACCGTGCTCTGCCTGCGTCAGTATTTCCGCTGTGAGTCCATTGCTAAAGAGTATTTGTACTGCGTCCCCTACTGGCGACACAGACAAAACGAAGAGACATACCACGACCAGAGACATCAGGTCATGGACAGCTAACCCTATTTCTACTACCGATATAATTCGAGATGCAATAATGAAAAAACTAACGCTATTACTGCTGTCTGCCGGGCTTTCTCTGCCCGCTTTGCCGACGGCTGCACAAGTCACTATTGAGCACGCCCAAGGCACTGCGGTGTTTACGCAAACCCCCAGTAAAGTCATCACATTTGACTTGGCTAGCTTAGATACTCTGGATGCATTGAATGTCGATGTCTTGGGGCTGCCGCAGGCCTTCGCCTCGGGTCCACTGGAAAAATATAAGAGCGCTAAGTACATTAATGCCGGTTCACTGTTTGAACCTGACTACGAGGTGGTCGCAGCGCAACAGCCAGATCTAGTGATAGTGGCGACCCGCTCTGCTAAAGCCTACAAAAGCCTCTCAGCATTAGCACCCACCATAGATATGACTATTTGGGGGGCAAACTATCTACAGCAATTTAAAGCCACCAGCACTAAAATTGCCCAAATTTTTGATAAGCAGGCCGAGCTAAAAATCAAACTGGATGGCATAGACGCACAAGTGACAGAAATTCAGCAGCTAGCTAAAAACGCCGGTAATGCCTTATTTATTTTAACCAATGGCGGCAAGATTAGCGCTTATGGGCCGGGATCAAGATTTGGCTGGTTGCACGACGATCTGGGTATAACGCCGGCCATCGCCGATATTAAGGCGGCAACTCACGGCGACCCTATCTCCTTTGAATTCATTTTGAAAATTAACCCGGATTGGATCTTTGTGCTGGATCGCGACGCGGCCATTGGCAAGGGATCCGGAGCCGCAAAAGCATTACTGGATAACGAACTGATCAATAAATCCAAGGCGGCACAGAATCGGCAAATCGTCTATTTAGACGGCTTAAACTGGTACATTTTAGCCGGTGGAGTCAACGCGGTCGGTGCCAGTGTCAATGAAGTTTTAACCGCATTAAAAAAATAGCCGCTAATGTATAAGTTTAACCTCTGGGCACTGACATTAGTGATAGTACTTTGTGTCACTAGTTTACTGATCGGCAGCAGTTCGCTGAATTTTGATGTCGCGTCTCTGGACTTGTTATTAATCTCTCGTATCCCGAGAACTGCCGCCCTGATTTTAGCCGGAACTTCGCTGGCGGTTGCCGGGGTTATCATGCAGCAATTGGCGCGCAATAAATTTGTCGAACCCACCACTACAGGTACGGTCGAGTGGGCGACTTTGGGCATGTTGCTGATGTTGATGTTTTTCCCGCAAGCCAGTGTCTTTTACAAACTGCTGGTTGCCTGTCTGATGTCGGTTATTGGCACTGCCATTTTTTTATTGATTCTGCGAAAAATTTCACTGCGTTCAGATTTTTTGGTGCCGTTAATTGGCATCATGTACGCGGGTGTCATAGGTGCTATTATCACTTTTATCGCCTATCGCGCCGAGCTGTTACAGTCGATCTGGGTCTGGGTGCAAGGTGATTTTTCGATGATTTTGCGCGGCCGCTATGAGCTTTTATGGTTGGCTGGAGGACTCAGCATTCTCGCCTACTTCACCGCTGACAAGTTGACTTTAGCTGGTCTTGGCAAGCAAGTGAGTATTAACTTAGGTATCAATTACAATCGAGTGTTTATCTGGGGTTTGATTCTGGTAGCCCTGATCACCGGGGTCTCTGTGGTCAATTCGGGAGTGATTCCCTTTCTGGGCTTAGTGGTCCCCAATATTGTCAGTTTATTAGTCGGGGATAACTTGCGCCGTTCACTACCTTTAGTCGCCTTGGTGGGAGCGGCCCTGGTACTGTTTTGCGACATATTGGCACGCGTCATCAACTACCCTTATGAAGTCCCTATAGCGACAGTGATGGGCGTCGTAGGCAGCTGTATCTTCCTCTATCTGCTACTGGGGAACAAACGCTATGCAAGTTGATAACACCGCTAACATAGAGCTACCAGAACCTATTAACAAACGCCGACTGCTGCCAATTATCAAGTTAACTGCCAACCACAGACTGTGCCTGGCGGTGTTGCTGGCACTGGCTACTTGCCTGCTGTATATGAGTTGGAATGTCACTGCCAGCTGGGAGTTCACACTAGAGTTTCGCGGCAAAAAACTGCTGACTTTTCTGATCGTGGCCATCGCCATCAGTACTGCGACACTGCTGTTTCAGACCTTGAGTAACAATCGCATTATTACCCCGGCCATTATCGGCTTTGACTCACTGTATATATTGATTCAGACCGCACTGGTATTTTTCCTTGGCGCTATGCAGTATACCCAGCTGAACGTCTATCTGAAGTGGGGCATAGAAATCTCCCTGTTAGTGCTGGGGGCAAGTTTCTTATTTCAATGCTTGTTTGTCAAAAAGCGCCACAGTTTATATTTGTTAATTCTGATTGGGGTGGTGTTTGGGGTGCTGTTTCACAGCTTGTCTGCACTGTTGATGCGGCTGATTAATCCCAGCGAATTTACCGTATTGCAAGATTCACTGTTTGCCAGTTTTAATGCTGTAGATCCACATTTGCTACTGATTTCCACGTTAGTCATCGGCTGTATTGGCATTTTTGTCAGCAAAGTTCATCACCAGTATGACGTGCTGGCGCTCGGCGAAGCTATGGCTATCAACTTAGGTATTAATCATGCCCGACTGAGCAGAGTAACGCTGATTATTGTTATCACCTTGATTGGACTCTCGACGTCACTGGTGGGACCTGTGACTTTCTTTGGTCTGCTGGTCGTCAATTTAGCCTACATAGTCAGCGCCAGTCATTTACATCGCCACTTGATACCCATGGCTATCTGCTGTGCGATTATCATCCTGGTAGGCAGTGATGTGCTGTTGCAGCACTTTTTACACTACAACAGTAAATTAAGCATTATCATCGAATTTGTCGGTGGTATTTTCTTTTTACTGTTAATTCTCAGAAACAAAATCCGATGAAAGAAATTAACCTGACTCCTAAACCGCAGAACCCACTCAGATGATTCAAACCCAACAACTGTGCTTAAAGTACGGCACCATTGAAGTACTCAAAGACATAAACCTGACCTTTAAGTCCGCTGGGATCACCTCGATAATCGGCCCCAACGGTGCGGGAAAATCGAGTTTGCTATCGCTAGTCTGCCGCTTGCAGCAACCCACTAGCGGCACAGTCACTTTAAACGGCGAGCAGATTAGTCGGCTAAAAAGCCCTGATCTCGCCAGGCAACTGGCAGTACTGCGTCAGGAAAACCATATAGTGGCCAGATTGACAGTAGAAGACCTGGTTTGCTTCGGCCGTTTCCCCTACCATCAGGGCAGGCCCAAAACAGCTGATATGGCAAAAATTGACAGCGTTATCGACTTCTTAGATCTGCAGCCGTTTCGGCTTCGTTATATTAATGAGTTATCAGGTGGGCAGCGGCAGCGGGCGTTTATCGCCATGGTTTTAGCCCAGGACACCCAATATCTATTTTTAGATGAACCACTGAATAATTTAGATATGAAGCACAGTGTCAATATTATGAAGCGACTGCAACAAGCGGCACAAGTGATGCACAAGAGTATTATCATGGTGATGCATGACATTAATTTTGCCGCCTGCTACAGCGACGAAATTATCGCCATGAAACAGGGCAGAATCATTTACCAGGACTGCCCCCAGATGATCATGCAGAGCCAGATGCTGGAAAACATCTATGATATGCCGTTAAAGGTGATTGAGTTAGAGGGGCGACCGCTGTGCTTGTATTATCGCTAAAGCACATGCGGCCACTGTGGGTATTTAACAGTGCCGCGCACTGGGCAGTGGCGGCTAAAACTGCAATTTTAAGCGTTAGAAATTAGCCTGACGCTTTTCCAGGAACGCCTGCATACCCTCGCTCTGTTCATCACAGGCAAAGCTGAGTCCAAACAAATCACTCTCCATCGCACAGGCATTCTCCAAATCCAGATCTTGGCCACGCTGCACTAACTCTTTAGTCAGTTTAACCGCTACCGGACCGTTGTTGCAGATCTTAGCTGCGAGTTTCAGACCCTGCTCTAGCAACTCTGCTTGTGGGTAAACGTGGTTTACCAAACCCCGTTGCAGCGCTTCGTTGGCATCCACCATCCTTCCGGTGACCAACATCTCCATCGCCATCGCCCGGCCGACGATTCTCGGCAGGCGCTGCGAGCCGCCAAAGCCAGGGGTTACCCCTAAACAAACTTCCGGCTGACCCAATTTGGCATTTTCAGAGGCTAAGATAAAATCACAGCTCAATGCCAGTTCACAGCCGCCGCCCAAGGCAAAACCATTCACTAAGGCGATAACCGGGACATCCAGAGTTTCGAAGCGACGAAATACAGCCAGTGCCGTCTCGCCAAACTTCTTCGCCTGCAAGGGGGTTAAGTTTTGCATCTGTGAGATATCGGCTCCTGCTACAAAAGCCTTCTCACCGCTACCTGTGACTAACAGCACCCGAGCGCTGCTGTCATCGGCTACTTGCTGTAGCGCGGCGTCCATTTCCATCAGTGTCTGTTGATTTAAGGCATTTAACACTTTAGGTCGGTTGATCGTCAGACAGTAAATATTACCGTCCATCTTCTCTAATAAAATATTCTCAAACTGATCCATTATCTATTCCTCTGAATGTGTACTTCATAGATTACTATCAATCGTAGTTAAAAAATCCTCGGCCGCTCTTGCGTCCGTTATAACCGGCATCTACCATCTGCTTTAACAGCGGGCAAGGGCGGTATTTACTGTCGCTAAAGCCCTCGTAGAGTACCTGCATAATACTCAGACAAGTATCTAAACCTATCAGATCTGCTAGCGCCAATGGCCCCATCGGGTGAGCGACCCCCAATTTCATCGCCTGATCAATTTCTTCGGCGCTGGCTACTCCCTCATACAAAGTAAAGATAGCTTCGTTAAGCATGGGCATCAATATTCGGTTGACAATAAAACCCGGTCGATCCTGAGAAGTGACAGCTACTTTATTTAGCTTATCCGCCAGTTGCACGACACTTTGATAGGTCTCATCACTGGTTTGTAAACCCTTGATGACTTCTATTAACTTCATCAGCGGTACCGGGTTCATAAAATGTAAACCTATGACCTGATCGGGCCTCTGGGTCGCTGCCGCCAATCGGGTAATAGAGATAGAAGAGGTATTAGTCGCCAGAATAGTGCCCGGCGGGCAAATTTTGTCTAATTGGGAAAATATCTTGTGTTTCAGCTGTTCATTTTCAGTGGCGGCTTCGACCACTAACTGCGCACTTACCAGTGCACTAAAGTCGCTACTGCCTTTAATCCGCTCGCTGATCTTCTCAACCGATTCATTCAACAACTGCTTTTCTGCCAATTTAGCCAGCGAGCGCTTTAACGTTGCAATGCCACGCTCAATCGCAGCACTATCTATGTCATTCAATATGACTTTATAACCTGCAGTGGCAAAGACTTGCGCTATTCCCTGCCCCATTTGCCCAGCGCCAATCACCGCTATTGTTGTAAAGCTCATGCTGTTTCCTCTATGGCTATAAATTTGAAACTATTTTATACCTAAAGCATTTATAAAAACAATGCTACTTTAGGACTGTATCCACAGAGCATGGAAACTTGCTCGTATGTTCCCTGGATCTGCGCTACTGTGTTTTTATTCCAGTAAATATGCGAATATATCGCTTAACAATAATTAAAAAAAATTAACACTCTTTAGCAGCAACCACTGACTATGCCTAATTCCTCAAAAACCAGACAGTTCAGCGCGAGTATGCTCGATACTAACTGCGCTTTTTTACCTGCCGGCACAACCCCTTCCAAGACCATCAAAGTAGGTTTTATTCTACTGCAGCACTTCTCTATGATGTCTTTTACTGCCGCGGTTGACGTACTGATAACCGCCAATTTAGTCCAGTCGAAAAGTTTGTTTACTGTAGACAGTTACGCTTTGCAAAACTGCAGTGTCACTAGTGACCTGGGGATTGATATTGCCGTCAGTGGTCCAATTTCAGAGATTGAACTAGACGGTGAGGATGCATTGAATATACTGATAGTCTGCGGCGGTCTGCGCTGTAATTATCATGCAGAACCTAAGCTAACTCGACTACTACAAGCAGCCGATAACAAACAGCTACTGCTGGGCAGTTTATGGAATGGTGTTATAGCATTGGCTCAGGCAAGCACTTTGCACGACTTGCCCTGCGCCCTACATTTAGACAATCACGCACTAATGCAAGAGCAGCACTGCAACGTCAATCTGACCCAGAGCAGCTATAGCATTACCCCGAGACATATCAGCTGTGTCGACGCTATCGCCGCCTTAGAAATGATGCTGAAAACCGTTGAACGATTAAAGGGGCCCGCCATCGCGCGCGCCGTTAAAGAAATATTGAGCTGTAGCAGATCCAGTGATCAGGACAATCAAAAACTTGTACAAAGTGGCGACAGCGAAAATTTCCCCGAGAAACTGCGCAGCGCTATTCAACTAATGAATAGCAACATCGAAGAGCCGATAGCGATTGAGGAGATGGCGAGTTACCTGCAAACCAGTCGACGGCAAATTGAACGTTTATTCAAACTGCACTTACACACTTCTCCCTCCAGGCATTATTTAGAAATACGCTTGACCTACGCCAGACGTTTACTACTACAAAGCGATGACTCGATCACTAACATCGCCATCGCCTGTGGCTTTGTCAGCAGTAATCATTTTAGCAATTGTTTTCGCGACTATTTTAAAGCCGCTCCGAGCAGCTGCCGCAACAGAAAACCGCACAGTGATTGAGCTTTGAGGTCTTTTACCCCCATGCAACCATCGACGTCAGTCGTCAGTCGTCAGTCGTCAGTCGTCAGTCGTCAGTTTAGCAATTGCTTTTGCCGTTTTTAAATCCACAGAAACAGGGCGCAAGAAGCCGTCAATGTACCTGTTCCCCGGGTAAATATTTTCCAGCGCAAATCCGTCGATAAAAACCTTCTGATTGCCTTGCCCGCTAGCACCCAGGGGATGATAGAAATAAAACTTAGCGGTGGGATTATCATGATAATAAGCCACAGCAAATTGGCGTTGGATTCCAGAGCCACTAAAATTAAGCTGACCAGTGCCAGGGTAGCAGTGATTGCTTTAGGATTGGCAAACTGAAACAGTGCCGCGGGGATAAAGCGCATTGGCTTGGACTCGGCACGGTCCGCTTGAGTATTGCTGGCGTTAGCCATTTTCCAGCCAATCAGTACCAACCATAGCGATCCAGTAATCTTAAGCACTAGCATCAGCTGTGGGTAGGCATCAATCAGCGGCTTAAGCCCTAGAACCGCCAGACCATTTAACAGGCAAGTGCCAAAAATAATACCCAGTAGGTGTGGCAAGGTTTTTCTAAAACCAAAGTTAGCGCCTGAATACACTAACATCATGTTATTGGGTCCTGGGGTCGCCCACATAGTGTAGGCAACTAATACAAATGGGCTGAGCAATTCTATATTCGACATCTGATACCTCTGTGCAATGAGCCAAACTGGCTAATTTTTCTTTACCGGCTGACAGTATAAGCTTAAGCTAGCCGTAGACACAGATACAATAAATGGATTATTTCATGGGTACAGAGAATAACAACCTGCCGAGCTACTTGCGCATCGCGCAAAAAATTGAGCGGCATATTTTGCAGGGGAAGATCGCCAAAGGGCATAAACTTGGCTCGATTCGACAGATGGCAAAACGAGAAGCTGTCAGCATCAATACTATTCGCTCAGCACTGGAGACCTTGACCCAGAGTGGCATTATCAACAGCGTACCGCGCATTGGCTTTGTGGTCAGCTATCAGAGAGCTGATGCCGATAACTCTCCGTTTGAAAATTTCACCCCGGACAGCCGCTTAGCCGAACCCTCCAAACGTTGGCTGACCACTATGGTAATGGGCAATCGCGGCAGCAATCCGCATTTTCATATGGCAGTGCCCACAGACAGTAAAATGTTCATGAGTTTTCAGCGTCAGTTTCAACAGGCGATCATGCAAAACCTCAAACGTGAAACCGACAATTCCTCGGGATTCAGCAAGTTACGCAAAATCCTCAGCGAGCAATTAGCGCTGCGCAATTGTCATGTTAATGCCGCTGACATCCAAATAACCAACGGTTGTCAACACGCTTTAGAGCATGCACTGCGGGTGCTGTGTAAAGCGGGGGACACCGTGGCGATACCAGTGCCCGCCTTTCCGGGATACTTTGCCTTACTCGGAGTGCTGGGATTAAAAGCACTGGAAATTCCCATGTCACCCCTGGGGCCCGATCCAATCATATTAGAACAAGTGATGCGCGACAATTCAGTGAAAGCCGTGATCCTTAATCCCAACTGCCACAACCCCACGGGTATTACTTTATCCGATGCCTACAAACAACAAATTGCCAGCTGGGCCACTAAGTATCAGACGCCGGTTATTGAAGATGACATTAACTCTATGCTCAACTTTGTCGGCAATCCCCCCAGCCTGATCTCCAGCTACGATCAACAGGGCTGGTGTTTAATGGTCAGTTCTATTTCCAAAGTATTAGGCGATACTGAACGTATCGGCTGGTGCTGCCCGGGACGCTTTAAAACCGAATATATGACCCAGTTTGCCGTCAGCCAGATCAGCAGTTCCTATTTCTCGCAGCAGGCCCTGACCCGCTATTACCTGGGATCGCTGTATCAAAACCAATTGCGCAACTGGCGCCTGGAGATAAAAGTTGCCACCACTGCTGTCACTTTGCGTCTGCTGGAAAAACTCGGAGATAAGATTCAGATAACCCAGTCCACAGGGGGATATGCGCTGTGGATTAAACTGCCGGATCAACTCAGTGCGCAGCAGTTATTGGAGCGTGTCGATCTGCAAAAAATTGATTTCCTCAGCGGAGAGCTGTTTAGCTTAGAGCCGCGTTTTAAGCAATTTATCCGCCTGACCATCATGCCACCTCTTGAAGAGGGTACCTTGCAGGGAGTCGATCACTTAATAGCGGCGATTAAACAGGCACTGTAAAGTCCAGTCCGCAGTCCGCCTCTAAACGCGTATTCAATGCTGCGCAAGAAAACCTCAGTCACTGCTGGATTTTTTTCGCGATAAAAATCCTTTGATATTAAATAAATTTCCTAAAAGCATCAGTGCGCCACCAATAATAAGCGCCAGCTCAAAGGCTTCTGCGTATAAAAAAATCCCCAGTACTGCGATAAACGGAAGCCTGAGAAAGTCCAGTGTAGCAATCGTTGTTACCTCAGCGTGTTGCATGGCTTTGATGGTGCAGTAGTGAGCCGAGAGCGCGGCTAGTCCTACTACGCTCAACCACAGCCACTGAATTCCAACGGGGTTTACCCATTCCTCAACAGACATGACCAGCCCTATTGGCAATTGAATGACACACATATAAAACAGTATAGTGATGGGTTTTTCTGAGGCCGAAAGGTATTTGGTAGCCGAATAAGAAATGGCGAAAGTAACAGCGGCACCTAATACAATCAATGAGGCAACATCTACAATCGCATAGCCAGGTTGCACAATGATTAAGACCCCCAGCAGGCCGAAACAGATCGAGATAATTTTTCTTCGAGTAATTTTTTCACCGAGAAAAAGCGCGGCAATGATTAGCGTCCAGACGGGGGTGGTAAATTCCAGCGCAAAAACTTCAGCCATTGGCAACAGGCCAATACCGACAAACCAACCGTATTGTCCGGCAAAGTGAAATATGTTGCGAAACACATGCAGGCTAAATTTTTGCGTGCGAATAAGACCTTTCTTTTTGCTGAAAGATATCACTAAGGTTATGCATAACAGGCCTAGCACGCTGCGAATAAACAGCGTTTGGAAAACTGACAGTTCCCCGCTGAGCTCCCTTCCGCCAACGGCCATAAGACTGAATGAGATCATCGCCCCCAACATCCATATTACTGCTTTCATGGTGATGCATATCCTTCGTTATATAAGCACTTATAGCTGCTCACAATGGTTTTAAGCAACAGCTTATAGTGCTTTAATAATGTCGATTATTACAGATTATCAGTCATTTTTGCAGCATTAGCATCAGCTGCCTTAACCCGCCACTGCACTTCCAAACCGGGTCTTGGCTGACGGGGCACCATCCGTGCCAGCACTAGAGAGATACCCGCCATCGCCGCCCCGGTTAAGAACACCAATGCCGGTGAGCTTAGCCATAACAGACCATACAAGGCCGGTAATACTATCGCCGCACAGTGGTTGATAGAGAAAGCTACCCCCGCAGTCTGGGCAATGTCTTTGGGGTCGGCAATCTTCTGGAAGTAAGTTTTTTGTGCAATGGCCATCGAGAATAATAAGTGATCGACTATGTACAAGAACACCGCAATCGCCGGACTAGTGACAAAGGCATAGGCACTGAATACCAAGATCAAACCGACATACTCTATGGTCAGAGTGCGTTTTTCGCCCCACTTGCCGATCAATTTACCGATTTTTGGCGCAAAGAAAATGTTCAGTAAGCCGTTGGCTAAAAACATCAGCGCAATTTCTGACACTGAAAAACCAAATTTTTCGACCATCAAAAAGCCGGAGAAAACCACAAAGATCTGCCGTCTGGCACCGCCCATAAAGACCAGCGCATAGTACAACCAGTAGCGCTTGTGCAGCTTAATTTTTTTATTCTGCTCCACTTTGCCGGTGAACTGCGGGAAGAAAAACCAGCAGAAGCAGGCGATCATCATGGTGATAACACCACCGATAACGTAGATGGTTTTCATCTCTAAGTGCATAATTTCGATAAAGAACCACACCGCTGAAAAGGCCACTAAGCTGGCGGCTGAGCCAACAGCGACCATTTTTCCCATTTTATGAGCCGCTTCCTGTTTGGCAAAAATTTGCAACGACAGCGATTGATTGACCGTCTCATAATAGTGAAAGCCCAACGACATCAGCACTGTAGTGCAATACAGACCGATCTCCGTCGGGAAGTAACCGGTCAGGGCGGTACCTAACCCCATGATCAACAGCGACAGCAGCGCCAGTGTCTGCTCTCTCAATATCAACAGCAGAAACACCACCGCAAAGGCCAAAAATCCGGGAATTTCCCGCAGTGACTGCAATATGCCTATTTCCACCCCGGTAAAATTGGCTGCCTCAATAGTGAAGTTATTCAACAGTGCCTGCCAGACCCCAAAGGCAATGGGCACGGCTGCAGCCATCAGATACAACAATATTTCCGGGCGGCGCAAACTCTGCATTTTTCTACTCCAAGTTCATTAAGGTAATTACACCTTGATTAAATCGAGAATCTACTTTAAATGCAGTTGCAATTGGCGTATATAGACTAGTATGACAATAAATAACGCAAACAAGACAGATGTAACGCTAATACCCGATCACTGGACCAGTATGCAAGGCAAACGGCTGCAAGCCGCTGAAGATATCCCCAGGCGTATCGTAGTGCGCAGTTCCGATGCACCCTCCTCAGATTACGTTCCTATGCATAGCCACGCCTGGGGGCAACTACTATTTCTAACGGAGGGTTTAGTCAAAGCCACCGCTGAAGGCGCGGGCACTTGGATAGTACCTCCGCAGCGGGCTGTCTGGCTCCCAGCTCATATTGAACACGAGATAACAGTGATCCACGCAGTGAAGATGCGCAACGTCTATATCGCGCCACAAGCCGCTTTGCACTTACCACTGAGCTGTCAAGTGATCAATGTTTCCAGTTTATTAAGAGAGCTAATCATCGCCTTGGCCGGGCTTCCACCACTCTACGATGAGCAGGGAACTGATGGTCGTCTAGTGGATGTTTTTCTCGACCAGTTACATCTCTGTGAAGAAATACCCTTGCACCTACCTCAACCGCGCAGTGACACACTGCTGAAGATAACCGCCACATTAATCGCTAAGCCTGAACAACATTTCAGTATGCAGCACTGGCAGCAGACGCTGGGAATCAGCAGCCGTACTTTAGCACGCAAGTTCTCTGAAGAGACCGGAATGACCTACAGCCAGTGGCGACAACAGGCCATCCTATTAAATGCACTGCAACGTATTGCCCAGGGAGAAGCTGTGGCCAATATAGCGTTAGATCTGGGTTATCAGAGCCAGAGCGCTTTTATCAGCATGTTTAAAAAAGCACTGGGAAAAACGCCGGGGCAGTATTTTTGCAGTCGGCGGGAGGAGGGAGGGGGTTAAGTTGGAAGTTGGTAGTTGGTAGTTGGTAGTTGGTAGTTGGTAGTTGGTAGTTGGTAGTTGGTAGTTGGTAGTTGCTTGGTGGAAGTTGGAAGTTGGAAGTTGGAAATTGGTCTGTTTTTTGCCTAGAAAAACTGAGCCTAACCTGCTAGCAGCTTTGCAAGCAACTCATCTATCTCTAGTTTAAATTCTTTATCTTCAATTTTATTAGCGCTGATTTTTGCATTTTGCAGGTTTTTGATAGCTGCGTCAGTCTGACCTAGTTCAATTTGTAATGTCGCCATAGAAAAAGCGATGGATGACATATGGTCTTTCGAATTAATAGCTATAGATTTTTCCAGGGCTTTGGCGTAACCCGCCACAGCTTCTTCTAACTCTTCTGTAAAATCAGCAAGAGTTTCCCATTGTACCGGGTGGTCTTTGTCAGTATTTTCGTTGTCGACACAAATAGCCTTTAGCTCTGCATAGAGCGAACTGAACTGCGCTATATCTTCTATACTGGCAGCCTTCATTAGCTTTTCCGCCAAGCCATGAACGGCTTTGTATATTTTGGTATTCATCATCACTACTTACCTTTTCCTACCACTTAAATATTAAGGGACACCCATATTTCACACAGCATAATATCACATGTTTTCAAATTATTAGTTGCAACAAAAGGATATAAAAACGAGTGATCATGGTTATCTATAATTTCAATCCACAATACATTGTTTAGCAGTCACTACTGATTTTTAGTTTGTTCTGGTAAAACGGCCCTTAGGTCTTGATTGCCAAGGCACAATATCAAACAGTATAAATAGTCACATCTTTAAATACTTGCTACCCAGCCGCTAACTCCCTTGTTTTGTCACCACAGCTTTGGCTAAATGACCGAGTCAAGCAACCGAACTTTGCGGAGTGCAAAGCTAGGCCAAGCACGGCCTATCTGAGCGGCCGCTAATTTAGCCAATAGCGCAGGAGTCTTAAGTAAAGGGATTTACACATTAAGTGATCACATGGATGTGAAAGAACTGCTGCGGCAATATTGAATATTCAGCCTTAGCTACTAGTAGACCAGTAGCCAGAGTATGTTTTTCCAGTAGATGAGTTCCAGCGCGGAACCTAAGACCAGTAACGCCATGACAATGAAGGGTGCTGCGGTACCTAACCAGGGCCAAATATTGTGTTTAAAGACATGTTTTTTGGCTTTTTTTGTTGTAGCTTTAGAGCTGCTTACATAAATATTTTGCATTGCGTTATCCCCCGTTTGCGTCATCATTGCTGCTTAACTTCTACATAGCTGATCCAGGCCATTAACAGCAACTGGAAATCTTCCAGTCCACAGCTGGACACTAACCCCGACTCAGTTTCGCTCAACTCCTGGTACTCGTCGCTGTACTCGTCATCCAGGTCATCATCTTGGGACTGGCAGCCAAAATCATCTTGCTGCTCTGCCTCCAGCCGCTGTTGCAGTACTGTGTTGGCACTGATACTGGCCTGCTGCCGGCTTAACTGCAGATGAAACTCGCGTCCCTCGAATTCAAACTGCCACAACTGCCCGGCTAGCAATTGCGCTACTGCCAGGGCAATTTTTTGTAAATCTGCAGTGTTGTCGCTGCACATTTCAATGTTCAGCCAATGGCTGAAAGCTTCCGCTTCCATGTTCAGTCGTGCCACTGGCTGATCGATATCGTTGCGGCTAAAGCTATACTCCATCAAAACTTCCCAGTTCAGAATACTGCACAAACAAGTCGACTATCTGGCTCAAGTACTGCTGGTCGATCAGATCGAAGCGCTGCAGTTCAGGGCTGTCTATATCGAATACTGCAATCACTTTTCCCAGGTGTTTAATCGGCAGTACAATTTCAGAGTTAGACGCTGCATCACAGGCAATATGGCCTTCAAACTGATGTACGTCAGCAATGCGTTGCACTTCACCGGTTGCCGCTGCGGTCCCGCAGACACCCCTCCCTAAGGGGATGCGCACACAGGCGACTTGACCCTGAAATGGCCCCAGTACTAACTGCTGCTCTCTGAGAAAATAAAACCCGGCCCAATTCAAATCTGGCAGGTTGTTGAATATCAGCGCACTCAGGTTGGCGGCGTTAGCGATATGATCGCTCTCGCCGCTGAGCAGCGCTTCAGCTTGTTTTACTAATAATTGGTAATCTTGTTGCTTGGTTTGTATATCTGTACACACTTGTGTTAATTCTCTAAATGTTGTTGCTAACAGCACAGCTTATTCAGCCTTAACTATAGGTCGTTAATTTGGTTGTTGGTGTGATACTTTTTAGACGTCACGTATCCTTCCATCGACCCCACTTGCTCATCCAGGCGGCGCAGTCTATCGCGAATGTCCTGCAGGCGGCTACTGGCAGGTTTGTGATAGTTAAATACTCTATTGCCACTATCACTATCACTGTCATTATCCCAGTTTTGGGCTGTCCGCGGCTGCCGCTTGGCCAGCATAAAGATGGCTACTACATAACCAATGAGGGCAAACTGAAAAGTAAATATCACTAAACTGATGAATATTAACCGTGCCAGCCAAATTGGAATATCAAAGGCATCGGCGAAGCCTGCACAGACGCCGGCAATTTTTCCATCGCGGGTATTGCGATATAAATTGCGGTGGTAGCCATTGGCTTTGTTAGGTCCATTTGGATCGCGATTTTTTCTGTTACATCTGATCATAAATCCTCCATCGGCAATCAATGATTATGATTGCGCCACCCTTTGTGTTGGTCATCCAAAATTGCCTCTAAGTTATTGATACGCCCAGACAGCTTCTCGATAGTTTGAGCGACTTCTTCAATGACGTCCTGGTCTTCCTCAGATAACCCTTTTTTCTCTTTGTTCCTGCTCCAGTAATGCAGTATTAGCCACAGGGGTGCCACTATGACTAAAAACACTACTATAGGAACAAATATAACTACCATCCCCGACATACAACCTCCTACCTTAAATTAGCTTAGACTTTGGACTTCAGCTCGGCCAACTCTGTTTCGATTTGCTCATCGATATTCCTTTTTTCTGTTTGCTTTTACTCCAGTAGTGCAGCATTAGCCACAGGGGTGCCACTGCGACTAAAAAAATGACGATAGGAACAAACATAATTTCTGTTGCCGGCATATAATCTCCTGACTTTATTTAGCTTTAAATTTAGACTTTAGCTCGGCCAGCTCTTTTTCGATTTCGTCATTGATCGCCAGATCTGCAATTTCATCGGAGAGTGAGTGATTGCCACGGCCCATGTCATAAGACTCGACTTCTGCTTCCAATTCTTCCAGGCGCTGCTCGTACTGCTCAAACTTATCGAAGGCTTTGTTCAACGTTTCGCGGTTGGTACGCTTGCGCACTTCCAGACGTGAACGACCTGTTTGCTCTCGCACCAGTAACTCTTTTTGCTTGGCGCGGGCAGCATCTAATTTAGACTGCAGCTGAGAAATTTCATCGCTTAATAAATTGATCTGCTCTTCGATAAAGGATAACTCTGCACTGCCCGCTTGAACAGCTTCTTCAGCGCGGCGTTTTTCGATCAACGCACCTTTTGCCAGATCTTCACGACCTTTACTGATCGCCAGCTCGGTCTTTTCCAACCAGTTACTCGCTTCAGATTGCAGTGCTTTGACCCGGCGCTGCAGCTCTTTTTTATCGGCGATTATTTTCGCTGAGCTGGTTCTTACTTCGACCAATGTATCTTCCATTTCCTGAATCATCAGACGGATCATCTTTTTTGGATCTTCGGCGCGGTCTAACAGAGAAGTTAAGTTGGCATTTACTATGTCTTGAAAACGAGAAAATATACCCATGATTTCACCTTTGCTTATTACTATTGAGATTAAGTAAATCTTTGTTGATTCGTGCCAGGTATATAGCGAAAGCTGTGCCAACTTTATTTAAGTTTTAAATCATTGATTTAAAACAAATATATAATAGACGAATCTTTACTGAAAAATATCTAAGCCATTAACTGGTCAAATTGTCATTTTTGTGGTTTATTTAACCAATGGAAAAACAAATAATACTCGGCGAATCCACTCTACTCACTCAGGCCTTAGAGCAGCTCAGTGTCATTGCGCCGTTAAATAAACCGGTGTTAATTGTTGGCGAGAGAGGCACCGGCAAAGAGCTAGTGGCTGAGCGCTTACACTTTTTATCCAGTCGCTGGCAAAAGCCCTATTTAAAGATAAACTGCGCGGCAATGAACGATAGCTTGTTGGATTCAACCTTATTCGGCCACGAAGCCGGGGCCTTTACCGGCGCCATTAAAGCCAGTAAAGGGTATTTTGAGCGCGCCAATGAGGGCACATTATTTTTAGATGAGCTGGCAACAGTTTCCACCCGAGTGCAAGAAAAGCTGCTAAGGGTTATAGAATATGGCGAGTTTGAGCGCCTCGGTGGGCAGCAGAGTATTCATGTCGACGTGCGTATCATCGGTGCTACTAATGCCGATTTAGTGCAGATGGCGAAAACTGAGAAATTTCGAGCGGATCTGTTAGACCGGCTAGCTTTTGATGTTATCAACTTACCCCCGTTACGCTACCGCCCAGAAGACATCCTAATTCTGGCGGAACACTTTGCCATCGCCATGAGCCGCGAACTGCGGCGCGAGGTGTTTATGGGCTTCAGCAACAGCGCCACTAACACTTTGCTAAGCCATCAGTGGCCGGGCAATATTCGCGAGCTGAAAAACGTAGTGCAGCGCAGCGTCTACCGCCAACAGGATTCGACGGCGGCCGTGGAGCAGATAATCCTCGACCCCTTCAGCACTCCCTGGGCAGAAATACCCAGCGAACAACCCAGCAGTGTTGCAGCAGACAAAGCTCCTGATGAACTTACACCCCCAGCAAGTGACAACAACATCGCGGATGATCGACAGCTAAACCTAAAGCAGAAAATCAGCGCTTTTGAAGTGCAACTGATCCAGCGCGCACTGCAGCAGCAGAGATATCACCAGAACAACACCGCCGACGCCCTGGGAATTACCTACCATCAGTTGCGCGCTTATTTAAAGAAGTATCCGGAATTAAGTCGTAAGTCGTAAGTCGTAAGTCGTAAGTCGTAAGTCGTAAGTCGTAAGTCGTAAGTTTGACCAAGTGCCACGCCTTGTGCAGATTTTTTCAGTATATTTAAAACCCTAAAAAAACACTATCATCGAACCCCGGCAATCTCACTAATAGCAGCAGCCCGCTTGTAACTCACGACTTGCGACTTCCTACTTACGACTGCCCCTATGGCTTAAAGGCAACTTTTTTGTTTTTACGATTCGGGTAACAAGTGCGGCAGATTTCACAGCTTAAGCCAAAGCAGTTGCGCGCCTGACAGTGCTCGCGGGCGTAGTAAATAATTTGTAAATGGATATGATTCCAGCGGTCTCGGGGGAAAAGTTTCTTTAGGTCTACTTCGGTCTGCTGGACATTTTTGCCTTTGGTTAAACCCCAGCGCTGTGCCAGTCGGTGAATATGCGTATCAACAGCAAAGGCTGGGTGGCCAAATGCCTGGCTCATTACCACTGAGGCGGTTTTATGCCCGACCCCGGGGAGTTTTTCTAAGTCAGCAAAATTATCCGGCACTTCCCCGCCGTGGTTTACGACCAACATCTGCGACAACACACTGATAGCTTTAGATTTTTGCGGAGACAGACCACAGGGCCTGATGATAGATTTAATTTCCTCCACTGCTACTTTGGCCATATCATAAGGGTTATCAGCTAACGCAAACAGCGCCGGAGTTACCGTATTCACCCGCGCATCAGTGCACTGAGCCGACAGTAATACAGCCACCAGCAGCGAATATGAATCGCTGTGATCTAAAGGTATCGGAGGGTTTGGATAGAGCTTTTGCAGATGTTGATCTATATACTCAGCGCGTTGTTTTTTTAGCATAGCTGACCTGGTCAATAAAAGAGATGGCAATTAGCGGGCATTATAGCGCGAAACTCAGCTAAAAAATGATCACCATCAATTACTGCTATAATATTTTTTATGCGCTAATCTTCAACTTACCCAGTCGCCGCCAACTGGCGCATTTCAGCCATTACCACGCGGTTGCGACCTGAGTTTTTGGCACGGTACAATGCCTCATCTGCACGGCTGATCAATTGGGTTAGGTCCGAGTGATCATCACTCATCACTACTCCAATACTGACGGTATAACATATAGCACCATTGCTGCACTGCAGACTCAGACGCGACAGCTGGATTCGCAACTCGTTGGCAAAATGTTCGGCCCCTAGTGAGCGTACGTTATTCAACATGAGCACAAATTCTTCGCCGCCAAAGCGCGAAAAAATATCCCCTTTGCGCATCCTTTTGTTAATAGTTTTACTAAAAGCCACCAACACCTCATCACCGGCATCGTGGCCATACAGATCGTTTATCGCTTTGAACTTATCGATATCCAGTAACAATACTGCTACTTGGGTTTTTTCACGGCGGTTTAACGACAACAAAAACGGACCGGCCTCCATCAGGTACTTACGGTTATGTACCCCGGTCAGAAAATCTTTAAAGCTCATACCTTCCAATTCAGTATGATATTCGCGCATCCTGGTGTTGATAAAGACAAAGGAAGCTAACAGCAACAGCAAATTGATAATTAATATAGCCGGAATAGTGTAGATCATACCGGTGCTTTCAACCACAACTTCACCTATCTGCTGTTGAAACCTATGGTTGACCGATACCAATAAGTTATTCAGCAAGCTGAGCATTTCCAGATTCAGCCGTAAATAATCTTCAGACTGAAGCTCGCTGGTAGATATCTCAGGGCTTTTTTGCACTCTATTTTTTTCGTTAAACACATGTTCCAGCGCCCGTTTTTCCATCATTCTGAGCTTGGCATCATCTGCTATCACCCGATTAAACAGCACCCTTTCTTCTAGGGAGAACGACTGAATAGTGTTTTCGTGGTGATCACTACCGGCTAAGAATTCGGTTAGGTGGGCGTCACCGTATATTAAACTGTTTTTTGAGTTATTGATTTTCTGATATTTTTCCAAAAATTCAATGTCTAAGGTAAACAAAAAATGACGTGACAGATAAGACAAATTATCGGTGCGGCCCCGAAAATCATTCAGCGATGAGACTATTTCAAAACGCTGATTTTCAATCGTTTGCGCTTTCAGGGTGACTTGATAGAACTGAAAACCAAGGTAGGTGCTAAACGCAATTATCAGGGCCAACAGCCATTCAAATAATTTAAATGACAGCTTAAAAGGTATTTGCTTTTTCATTGGCTCTATCCTTAGTACTTCGAGCACTCCATGCCAAGATAGCATTCAGTCCGTCCTATCAGTCGCCAGAGGAAATGGGAATTTCTAGCAGAATCAATACTTAAAAGAACAAACATTATGCCAAATACCAACACAAATATCCAGCTGTTAACTTTAGGTTCATATAGAAACCGTTTACTCTACCGTAAATTTCACTAAATCAGTATTTCCCTGCTGATCCACTACTGACAGCTGATATTTCCCACGTCCTTTCAGCGACAAGTTTAGAGCTTGTCTCTTACGGCTAACTCCTTGATATATACCGTTTAAATACCAATCAAAACGACCACTTCCGCCCTCGGCAAGCAGCTGTAGCTGCAAACCTGACGCCTGATATTGATACAAGCTCTGGTTGACCACTGAAGTAATTTTAATCGACTGCTGTTCAGCTAATAGCTGTGAGCATTGCTCACTGCTGGAAGGTAACCTGGCGGCTCTGCGCCAATTGAGACTAATCCAGGGCTCAAGTGACACCGGCCAAAGAGAAATACTGCTGTGTTGCAGAGGACCAAATTCACAGGCCGGTTCCACTCTTTCACCTCGATGGTTGCGCCATACACTGACTAAAGTTTCACTGTCGGACAAGGTTGGAGGAATAGTGTCATCTAATATCCAGGCGAGCTTTTTCTGTTGGCAATTGCCCAAAGTATTGAGTGGAGAACTAACACTCGTCCCTAAGGGCCAGCAAATTTGCTGTTGAGTGACTGTATCAGGCCTTTCCAACGGTTTATCCGCACCTATTGCCCGATAAGCTTTAAACAACAGTGGTGCCGCCGTTTTACGCCCTGAAATCCCCGGAGAGGCGCTGGAATCCGGTCGACCAACCCAAACCCCTATGCTCCACTTTTTGCTGACTCCCAGCGCCCAGGCCTCTCTGTGCCCATAGCTAGTGCCTGTTTTCCAGGCCAGCTGCCAATCGCCGTTGAGACGGTTGTGACGGGCACTCTTTACCGGATTGATTGCCAACATCTTCCAGCTGATCCAGGCGGCACCCGGGCTCAACAAAAAGCGCTCAATACTGGGCTGCTGCAGCTGAAACTTAGGCCTGATTGCCAGCCCGGACCTGGCCAGTGCGGAGTAAGCACCCACTAAGTGCTCTAACTTAGTACCCACACCGCCTAAAATCATCGCCACATTGGGTTTGTCCGCTCCCGGCCCCTGCAGCTTTAGTCCGGCGTATTGCAGTTTGCCGGAAAAATATTCGGCACCGAGCTGCTCCAATATTTGTACTGCCGGAATATTTAGCGAGCGCTGTAGCGATTCAGTTACGCTCACAGGACCATTAAAGCCACCGCTAAAATTGCGCGGCCGATAGGCCTTTTTATATCTGGGAGTATCTTGCAGCAAAGACTGCGAGTGAATGATACCGCGATCTATGGCCAATCCGTAGAGAAAAGGTTTTAAAGTGGAACCTGGTGAGCGCACTGCCTGCACCATATCGACATGGCCAAAGCGCTCTGCGTTCAAAAAATCCGCCGAGCCAATGTAGCTGCGTACTGCGCCGCTAGTATTTTCCATCACCAACAGAGCTACAGACAGCCCCTGCGGCGTAGTTTCGACATAGTCGGCGACCAACATTTCCAACTGCTGCTGCATTTCAATGTCGATAGTTGTATGAATTTTTTCACAGTGCTGACACTGTTTCTTTAAGCGCCTGGCCAGCAGCGGAGCGATTAACGGCGCCCGTTGATTATAGGCAAACAACGGCTCTTCAAGGGCATCCTCAACCCGATTTTCGGACCAAATTTTAAGCGCTGACATGCGCCTCAACACTTTATCCCGGGCCCGCTGCGCCTCTTCCAGATGCCGATCGGGGCGCAATCTGCTGGGCGCCTGAGGTAACACCGCCAGCAGCGCCGCCTCAGCGTCGCTCAGTTGCTGCAATGGTTTGGCAAAATAGCTGCTACTGGCGGCTTGCACACCTATTAAGGTGCCGCCGTAAGGGGCCAAATTCAGATATAAATTAAGAATCTGCGCTTTGTCTAAATGCCATTCCAGTTGCAGGGCACGCAGTAATTGCTGCAGCTTTCCGCGGTAGCTGCGCGGGTGCGGGTCCAGCAATCGCGCCACTTGCATAGTTAAGGTAGAACCGCCGGAAACAACCCGACCGGCGCGATAGTTTTGCCAGGCCGCGCGCAACATCGATAGCGGATTCACCCCAAAATGATGATAGAACCAGCGATCTTCATAGCCCAGTAACAAGGTCAGAAAGTGCTCTGGTACCGCCTCATTGTCGATGGGATAACGCCACTGCTGCCGATTGTTACTGAAAGCGCGCAGTACTTCGCCATTACTGGCCAGCACCACGGTACTGAAAGACTGCTGTCGAGGCATAGGATAGAGACTATCCAGCAGCAACAGCAGTGCTAATACCAGTGCTACTAATAAGCTGGCAGCTTTAGCTATGGCTTTAAATACCTTCACCTGCTGCTAGTTACCTGTCATTGCATGTTATCGGGGAATGACCTTAATGGTCCCGGCCGCCGCACCCTGATGGCGAATTTCCGGCCGGTACATGTCTTCGGCAAAGGTTGGTGGTATGTTGAAAGTGCCGGGAGTTACTGCACGGACTAAATAGTATAGCCGCTGCACTCTTTTTCCCGGTAAGTCTAAAGCCATCACAAACCTGTCATCGCGGTACTCCTGATAGTTGATTTGCAGATCTTCCATCAGCTGGGAAATAGATTCTCCATGCAATTGCAAATCACTTTGATCATAGCTGTCCGCTAAGTTCTGGTTCTCTATCTCCAGCCCCGCGGGCAGCTGATCGACTATCAGCGCGTGACGCAGGCGACGGTCGGCCCTGACAGTCAACTCCACTATTAACTTGTCGCCGCTGCGAATACTCTGACCGCTAAAGGGCTGGCCATTTAACTGATAGAACTTACGCTGCAACCACAACCCTTTATCTAATGGCATCGGCACATTACGCTGATATCCGGAGGCACGCAAATTCAGGTAAACATTGCCAGAACCTAAATTCTGCAGCTCGATAGCTTGCTGTAAATCATTGTCAGTCAATGCAACTTGCAACCGCTGGAGCTGCTGTTGCATTTTATTGCCCGCCAACTGCCAGGCTAAATGCATTTCTGATCCGGCGCTTTTTCTCAGCTCTTTACCCAACAGGAACAGCGCATTGCGCTCCTGAGTACTCAGCCACTGTCGCTCTTGCAACTGCTGCACTAATTTAAGTAATAACGGCTGCCAATGACTGTTGACGGTACCGCTCTCCAGTAACCAAAAGCTGCCCAGAGCTAAATCGCGCACACTGCTGGAGTAGTAAATACTCTCAGAACCGAACTGATCGACTCTGGATAGCGCCTCGTCGATTGCCTGCGCCGCTCTTTTATTATCTCCTGCCGCTTCTAACGCCAGGCCCAACTGCAGCAGTGCCATTGGTGTCTCATGGGTGTTTCTGCGATCGTACATCTGCCGCAAAATAGACAGTGGTGCCGCTTTATGTCGTGCCAGTACCTGCCCGGCATAAGCGCGGATGGCAAACTTAGTTTCACTATTAATATTTTCGTAGTAGCTGCGTATTTTTCCCGGATTGCGCAGGTAAGTTGAGACTCGCTGCAGCAGCTTTTTCAGGTTCTGCTCGGGAACTTGATACCCCGCCATTTTGGCCCGCAACAGAAAGTCCAACACATAGACACTCAGCCAGTGCTCTTCCGGGCTCTGCTCGGACCAGAGTCCAAAACCGCCACTGGATCGTTGCATCCCCTGCAATCTGGCTATTGCCAACCTAATTGCACTGCTTCTGGCCTCACCCTCAGAGCCACTGATTCCCAATTCTGCTAACAGCTGATCGTCTACGTAGAGCTGTGGAAAAACCCCGCTGGTAGTCTGCTCTAAACAACCGTAGGGATAAGCTTTTAGTGCCGAAAAGTGGCTGGCGATATCCAGTGGCGGTCGCGATGATACGTTCAACTGCCCGCTTAACCCCTGCGCCAGCATCTCACTTAACTGCGTGCCATCTAAGTTAAAACTCTGCCCGGGAGACAATACTTGCCGCCATTGCCGATCAGTAATAGCCCATGCCGGTTGCACCGACAGCTGCCAGTGCCTGGCAAGCTGACTTTTTTCTGCAGTGTCGGTCAGCTGGATGTTCGCCAAGCTTAAATCTATGGCTACTGGACCGTAATCAAGCCCCGCCTGCAGGGGAAAATACAGAACCCGCTTTTCACCGCTGGCTAAACTCACTGACAGTTTCTGGCGCTGCTTTCCCTCTCCAGTAGCGGCGCTAAATGACAGTCCTTGGCCTAAACTTAGCTGCAGCTCCAGCTGTTGCTCCAACCCCGACAAGTTATTCAACTCCAATGCTAATTGACTCTGATCAGAGCCTCTGAGAAAGCGTGGTTTACTTAGCTGCGCCACTATTGGCGCCGCCACTTCCAACTCCTGTTGCTGACCACCAAAGCTATCGGCGGAAAACGCGACCGCCATTAAGCGCAAGCGACCATTAAAATTTGGAATATCCATTTCCACAATCGCCTCACCATCGGCGTTCACATCAACTATCCCGGAAAACAATGAGACAATTTGCACATCGGGATCCGCTTCCCCTCCCTGCACTAAATCACCATCACCACCAAACTTTAGCTGTGCTAGCACCCCGGCATCGGCATTGATTAAATCGGCATAACTGTCCCGGGCCTCGACTGAGTAGGCGCGCTGTTGGAAAAAGCCAGTATAGGGATCGGGAGACTCGAATCTGGAGATGTTTAACACCCCGACATCCACTGCCGCCAAAGTTAATTGTACCGGCCCCCTGAGCTTATTTGTTGCCCTGGCACCGGGCGCCACAGACACTTTTACCGGCACCGACAACTTAGTATTAGGTCGTATTTTACTTGGCGCGCTCAGTGTCAGCTGTAACTTACGCATCTCTCTGTCCAACCTCAGAGGAGCAATACCCAGCATCCGCCTGGGCAGTTTTTGCTGTCGATCTGATCCAGGTTGAATCAACAACACTGAGACGTATAGATTATGCGTGTCCCAGCCCTGCTGTACTTCAAAGGAAACCTTAGCGCCCTCGGCGGGGATATCGATTAGCTGGCGATGCAGAGCTTGGTCGGATTCCACCAACAGAAAACCACGACCCGCTGCAGGCGGCTTAATCTCGACCTCAACCCAATCACCAACCTTATAACGCTGCTTATTCAGTGCCAGACCTATGCGATCCGGCCGTCCCGCCAATACTGTTTCATCGGCGCTCCATCCGGCCCGAAACTTATAACCGCTGACAATATTAGTCTCAGGATTGCTCACTTCCAGACGGTAGTGCCCCCAGTCGACCGGCAGTGAGACATTGGCAACTTTCCCTGCGACTATACTAATCTGGGTATTGGACACTGTGTAGTGGCGTTCAGTGTAATCGGAAGTCCAGCCCTCGCTCTGCGTGTACAGCCAGTGGTAATTGCGCTGTTCGCGAATCAATTTAACGCTTAAGTTTGCTACGCCCATTTTCGCTGCACCATCGGTGAATAACAGCTGAAAATTAGCGTTGCTATCGTAGGGGGCGGTATCATCTGCAAACATAGGTCTGATGCCTACAAGTTGCTGAGCGGGCAGCGCAAAACTACTGGCGATACGACTTACCGGGCGACCGCCAGCATCCAACAAACTGGCATAGACCTTCAACTGCAGTGGCGTTGGCGCTTTTTTCCAGAAGGAGTCAGGGGCTATGTTCAGCTTCCCTTGTTGATCTAAGCTTGCATCGTCCAAGCTGATACGTCGATTAAAATCTGCGATCTGCGGGTTAGAAAAATAAAAATCGCTGAAGGCTTTAAACGGATGAGCCGCTATTTTAGTCACTAATTCAGACTGCAGCAGATTACCGCTGGCGGGAGCTCCGTATAAATATTTACCGGTGACTGACACTTGATAGGGCGCAGCAGTGGCCACAAACTCTGGCGTCTCTAGGATCAGCTCCATGCGTTCAGGAAGAAACTCTTCAACCTGCAACACATAGCTAGTCGCAGCTTGTCCGGCCAGCTGTGCAGTCACAGACCACTGACCGGTCGGTGCATCTTTAGGTAGCTGCCAGTGGCTGGCATAGTAACCCAATACATTGGCAGACAGGCGCTGCTCACTGGCGATGCGACCATCGGGGCGCTTTAATTTAAATGTAAGCACTTGCGGTGGCAGTAATTTACCGTCGCTATCGCGTAACAGCGCGCTGATAGTCAGCGCTTCTCCGGGCCGATACAGATCCCGCTGTGAATAAAAGAATAACTGCCTCGGGCTGTCAACAATACCGGACACCGGAAATTCAGACAAATCCAACACCGGACCAAACAACCTGACAATCGAGGTCTGCGAACCGCTGACGGCCAGCAACAATTGGGCTTTATCCAGCTGCGTCTGACTGAAACTAGCAAAACCTGTGTCGTCGCTACTGCGCTGGGCTATTTGTTGGCCATTGTCATCCAACAGTGTCAACTGCACTTGCGAGATCGGCTCGGCGCTGGCTAAACTGCTGACAGTCACATCTGCCCTATCGCTATAGATGCGCAAGTGCACCCCTAAATCGCTGATTGCAAACCAAGTCGATGGATAGGAGTAGCGGTATTCTCCAGATTTGCGCATTACTGCCAAATACACGCCTTGATGCTGCAGTGCCGCGATACTTTTAATCGGCAAATAACTGGTTGCTGTTTGATTCCGGGCTAATTTCAAGTCAAACCTGGCGGTATAAGCTAACTCAAAACTGTCGATGTACTCTTCCACTTGCCAGAAATCCAGCTGCCCTCTGCGGCTGTTTTCGGACAGAAAAGACACCAGTTGACTCTCGGGAATACGGTAAAAGTCTACATCTACCTGCGGCACATTAACGGCGATAACCGGCAGTCCATCGCTGAGAGAACCCGCCAGTAAATTGCCATTACCGGCAAACCCCAACATAGGGCTGATAGCCGCCACTTCAATTTGCTCGGTGCTTCCCAAAAGCAGAAATTGTTGATTGGCCAGTGGCAATCCCGCTGCCACAGTGACTAAATAATTCTGCTCGGGCTCGATATTGGTGAAGTATAAGGTTTTGGCTTTTTCATCTAATATCCAGCTGCCGTCGACACGCTCCCCGGCAATAGTTTCAATGTTCAACCAGGGATTTAAATCAACACTGCCCTGCACTTTAGTGGAAAAAGTTACCGCTGCGGCGATGCGTCCATCAATGCTTCGCACACTGATATCCAACACTCTGGACGTTTGTGCAGGACTGGATTGGGCCAGAACCGGCCCCGCTGACATTGGGTTAATGAGTAGTGCAGCACAGACGATAAGTGCAGATATAAATCTCATGGCAAACAGTTCCTTGTTTGTTACTATTATTGTCGCTGTATTAGCCAGAAAGTTAATGTTGCATGTGTTTCCCTGCCTGCTTACAACTTATTATCCATCACTTCTATAGCACTATCTCTCTCATGTTGCACTATCAACTTAAAACCCAGGATAGATAAAACCGCTGCTACTACCATGCAAATTACCATCGGCAGCGCACTGCCGTCATGGAAAAATCCGACCACAAAAGTGGCTGCCGCACCCAGCGATATTTGAATGAACCCCGCTAAACCGGAAGCCGTACCGGCCAATTTCGGGTTGACACTCAACGCACCAGACATGCCATTGGGGATAGCGATGCCGTTGGAGCAAGCAACCAGCGCCATCGGCATAAACAGGTAAGCCGGGTGATCTAAAGAGGTGAAACTAAAATAGATCAGCACACTGATGGCCAGAGCTAAGATAATTGAGGACATGTCCAGCATCTGCCGCTCTGACAACCTTGAGGCATAACGTCCCGAGATGAAATTGCCGGACATATACCCCAGGGAAACCATAATAAAATAAAAGCCGTATTCACTGGGTTGTAAGCCGAGAACCTTGGTGGCGTAAAAAGGCGCTCCGGCGATAAAAGCAAAAAATACCGCCGAGCCAAATGAAGTTCCCAGCACATAGCCTAAATACTGGCGCTGAACCAACAATTGCTTGTACTTGGAAAAAATATTTCCCAGATTCATGTCGTTAGTCAGCTGATGATTGGTCTCGTACAATTTACTGTAGCTCAGTATAAAGACGACAAAACCTAAAATAGTCACCAGGTAAAAACTGGCACGCCAACTGGACCACTGATCTAAGTAACCGCCGATGATAGGCGATAACATAGGGGCTACCGCCATAATCATGGTCATATAACCCAATATACTGGTGGACTTGCGTTGGTCATATAAGTCCCGAACAATGGCCCGGGTAATAATAATACCGGCGCAACCTCCCGCCGCCTGCAATATTCTGCCAAAAATCAGCTGTTCGATATTAAAAGCTAAAGCACAGCCCAAACTGGCCACTACATAGACCCCGACTCCGGTTAACAACACCGGTCGTCGTCCATATTTGTCGGAGAGTGGCCCTAAAATTAACTGCGCACAGGCGGTTGCTACTAAATATAAAGTCAGGGTCAGTTGAGAAATATCGTGACTGGTATTTAATGATTCTGTGAGGTTGGGCATTGATGGTAAAAAGATATTCAAGGCCACCGGCCCAATCGCCGATAGAACAATTAAAATAGCGAGATGGGGTTTAACGACAGATGCAGTGTTCATTATTCCTCGATAAGTTTTCAGTCAGAAAAAATCGCTGCAACCGCGACCAAAAAGCCGACCCTGCAGTGGGACATTTTGTAACTATAGTGAAAGTGTTACTGTGATATGAAAATTTGTACTTAGCCGAATGCTACGGCTGTATTTCTCGCAAGATTTTGCCAGAGATCAAAAGAATTCGATCGGGCGGACAATATAACATACAAATCTACTCTGGATTATTTACACTTAAAATATTTTTCTCAAAACCGCTTGTTAAACAAACCCATCAGGGACTTTTAGTATTTTCAATCGTCAGTCTAAATTGATCCAATACGCTCTGTAACCCATCCACTATCTGCTGCTCAGTGTTCAAGCTAAAGGCGTAATAGAGCTCGGCTTCACTTAAGGTATAAACCACTTCAAAATCGGCCGGGTCCAGGCCCTCGCGGCGCAGGAAATGGCTCGCAACATTTTCTTCATAAGCCCAGAGATCAATGCGACCTAAATTCAACATGTTTGCCAGCGAGCTGGCATAGGGAGATGTCAGTAACTGACCGCTGTCGGCCACTAACTCGCGCACCAACAGCAGACCAATATCATTGCGAATCCCGCCAATGATGTACTGAGTCATCTCATCGGCAGTAGCCACCCTCACTCGTTTGGTTTTTTTCGCCAGTAGCACAATTCTGGTTTTGCTGATTGGCCCCGCCCACTTGAACAATTTTTCTCTGCTGCGGGTTCTGGTCATAGAGAACAACATAGTATTAGCACTGCGTAGCGCGCTGCGATAGGCTCTTGGCCAGGGCTGTAATTTTATGCTGTTCTTATCAAAATCAACATTGGCGTTTTTGTAGGCCGCTACCAGTAAATCCACAGCGATACCTTGCAATTCGCCGTTCTCTGCGAGGTAATTATAGGGGGGATAGCCTTCGGTGAGGATGGTAATATCCTCCAGATTGTTCGCCATCAATGGCGATTGCCACAGCAAGAAACTGCAGCACAGCGCTGTCGCTAGTCTTTTTAACTGCTCCATGACCACCTTTCAAATTAAACCAATAATGATTAAGGATAGTCTGCTTTGGGCAAAAAAGCCGCAAATGGATTTACTGTAAATGTTGCAACAGACGAGGTTATTTTAGTAAACGTTCTATAAACCAGTAAATAATTCGCTGTCTTCTCAAGTGACTATAAAACCGCTTATTTTAGTCCTATGCCACTTAAATGCAGACAACTTAATCTTTCGACCTCACTCTGATTCCCTGATCGCTAAAACACAGCTGCAGTTTTCGGGATAGCTGATCAACCACGACATTTAACAACGCGGTCAAAAAGAGTAGTGCCAATGCACGATCGAAGCGCAAGTCTTCAAACGCCGAGTCGATATAAAAACCTAAAGTGGTCACACCCAACACACCTAGAATAGCACTTTCACGCAAGATTATTTCTGCCCTATACATCAGCAGAGAGATAAATTTAGCATACAGATCGGGCATAACTTTATACAAGAAATCACTAAAACTGACACTTGCTGTAGTGCTCGTTTGTGCCGCGGCAATATCGCGCTGCAGTAAAAAACTGATCAATCCAGAATTGTGGATTGCCAGTGCTATCACCGCCGGCAACATCGATGGTCCGAGCAATAGCAACAAGACAAAAGCTAAAATGTATTCAGGGGTTGAACGCATGACTAGTAACAGGCATTGGCCAGCGCTATTTACCAGCCATTGCCCGCGCATCAGGGTCAGCAGTGGCGCTAATAATACGCAGAGTACCGCGGTTGCAGCCAGGGCCATCAGTGACAGCAACAAAGTACTCCCCATGCCCGGCAACCCTTGCTGTAACAGTAGAGAACTCAGCCACTGCCCATAAGCCAATAGCTTTTCGACAATCGACTGATCTGCAGTTTTGATCACAGCGGGCCAGATATCGACACTAAAGAAACGCCAGATATTATCACTGCTGTTAGTGAATTCTGAGCCTGGTAAAAACCACAGTGCGATACCTATATACACAGGCAGCAAATAGACTTTCAACCAATATTTGATGCTGGCAATCAGCAGAAAAAATGCCAGTAACAGCGCGCCGGCATAAGAGTAGTCGCCCTGCTTAAAAGCAGTTTCCAGATGAAAACCTATGGTTGGTAGCCCGACAAAACCCAGCACTGCGCTGGTGCGTACTCCGCATTCAAAGCGATAGCGAAGATAAGAGCGCATTTGCGGCCATACCTGGGGGAGTAATACATACAGAAAATGACTGAATTTACTATCGGCCAATTCGGGCAGCTGACGCAGTTTTATTGGCGCGTGCTGGTATATATCGTGGAATACCCGGGCAAAAGTGCAGGCGTAGGGAATTGCTATTGCCAGTATAGCGGTACTGGCCGACAGCCCGAACAACTGCATAAATAACAGCGCCCAAAACAGCTCGTGAATAGCGCGAAAAAAAGCACAGCAAAATCGCACTAATGGATGTTGATACAACAGCGATAACAGCAGACCAGCCACTGCCGCCAAACTGACCCCAATAAGCGCAAAACTCAAAGTATAGAATAGATCTATTGCCAGCTGTTGCGGGTCGCTGATACTGGGACTGAACAACCCCTGCAACATGATCCGCAAATGCGCCCAGGGCTCTGAGGCGTATATCTGCACATCGGCGAAAATACTCGCCAGCAACCCCGCGGCCACTAACAGCAGGCTAAAGTTGCGCAGTTTAAGCCCTACACTGCTGCCGCTAGAAAGAGTATTCACAAGTACAGTTGTTGCAAATCTTGTTGCGTTACATCTGCGGTGGCGGCGTCCAGGACAATTTTTCCCTGTTGCAAACCAATAATACGATCAAAATAACGCAGTGCTAAATCGCGGTCGTGCAAGGCGATAACCTGAGTCTGATGACGCTGTAAGATCGCCTGCAGTACTTGCTGAGCTCTGACTGAATCTAAATTCGCCACAGGTTCATCACCGAGAAATATCGGTCGCCTCTGGTAGAATGCCCTGGCAACCGCCACCCGCTGCTGCTGACCACCAGATAACTTGCCAACCGATGCCTGCAATTTGTCAGCGATGTGCAGTTGCTCGGCGATGGCACTGATCTCTTCTAAAGCTTGCACATTGGGCCTGAGCATATTCAGTAAGTTTTTAATCGCGCCAAACTGGGCTAACTTTCCCAGGTAGATATTGTTGTAACAGTTTAGGCCGCTGATCAACTGCCTATCTTGAGTACAATAGGCAATATTGTCGCTGTGCTGAGCGGCCAGCAGATTTAATAAAGTAGATTTTCCCACCCCACTCTGGCCGACAATCGCCACCGTTTCTCCGGCATTTATTCCCAGACTAATATCATCCAGGACCAATCTAGAGTGGTAAGAAAATGAGCAGTGGCTGAGTTTAAACAACATAGTTTTATCTTTTGGCTGTAATAAAGGGTTTAAGGTTGCAGTAAATCCAGGGCGATAGCGGTCTCTTTTATCGCCTGATAATCGGCATTCTCAGCCCTGATAAAGCCGGAGCGCGGAAACTGTTTCAACAACTGCGGATCGCGCATCTGCAGCAGTGCCGCTTGCACTTTGTCACTGAAGCCAGCGCCGTAGTCCCTGTCTACGCCTGCGCGTATGGTCCATTGATAATCCGTGTATTGCGGGGTTTGCCAGATTACTGATACTTTGCTCTGATCGATTTTTCCGGCGGCCAACATACTTTGCCACACTTGATAATTGACCGCCCCCACCTGGTAGGCACCCGCTTGTACTTGACTGATAGTCAGGCTGTGATCACCGCTAAAACCTACCGCACTAAACAGTTGTTGCGGGGAGCGCTGCCACTGCTCGCGGATGTAGTACTCGGGCATTAAACGTCCCGAGGTAGAACCTTTAGAGCCGAAGGTAAAAGTCTTGCCCGCTATGCCCTGGGGAAAGCTGTCACTGGCGCTGAGTCCGGTTGAGTGATGAGCGATAAAATAGCTTTTGAACTGGCGATCTTCGATCCCCTGAGCGATCGCCCGGGAGCCCGGTACCAGTTGACGTGCGCGCACCCCCGACAGACCACCAAACCAGGCCAACTGCACTTGGTTATTGCGAAAGGCGCCAATCGCCGCCGCGTAGGATTTAACCGGAATGTAGTTAACTTGCACGCCAAGTTCTGTCGTTAAATAATCGGCGACCTGCTGAAAACGCATCCGCAACTGGCTCTGATCCTGATCCGGAATAGCAGTGAAAGTTAACACCTTGTCAGTAGCGACGACAGCCCCAGACACTGCAGTACAATAACTGGTGACGAGTATTAACAGCGAAAGACAGAAGGTTTTGCAGGACATGAGATAGTGCTCTAAATATAAAAAAGCACACATCATAGCAGATAGCCAAGCCGAACAGGGGAAATCTGTCACACTATAGAATGTGCATTGTATATGACTGCGACACGGCCCTTGTGTCACTAAGACTTCTACACAGCAGCCAAATATTGTCTGCCCAAAGGCACACTTTACTGACATCTCTAGCGCCGAGCCGGACCTGGCCCAATGGCTTAATTAAGCTATCACAGAGCAGCGACTTCCGCGCTCGGGAAAAACAACCCTGGATTATGCTTCAGAGCGCACTTGCTCTAATGCCGATTTCGACACAGGCATTGCATAAAAGTTATCAGGCCCGGTGACTAAAGTGCAACATTTATTGCAGTTTAAGCAGTAGAAAAATCAGCAACCGATCGATATAACCAAATCAAGAGTATCCCCACACATCCTATAAACACTGCATTCTTAGACACCACATACTATTAAACGCATTTCCAGCTGAAGAAACATGGTGGTTATTTGCAGTGTTATTTTGAGCTTTTTTCCCCGGCTATAGCAGTGCCGAAACAGCCTGGATATTGCTGTTGTAAAGCGATGTTCAACAACTGATATTGACTTGATTTAAGCCGCTTTTATACTAGGTATAATCAAACAATTGCCATTGCTTAGATACTGCAAAACGGCCACAAAATCCAAGAGAGATTTTTTTATGAATCTGCTGCACATCTCTGATATTCACTTCGGCCCCTATCACTGGAACGCCAACGACTCTTTGCTGCTGGAGCGGTTAAACCAGTTTTCCGCCGATATTGTGCTCAATACCGGTGATTTGACCTCTGATTCACTCCCCGAGGAGTTTAAGGAAATGCAGAGCTTTTTAGCCCAGCTGCACTGCCCTAATATCGTCTCCATCATGGGGAACCACGATAAGTATTCAAAGCGTTCTCATGAACTATTTCGCCAATATATCTACGATGGCGACTTTATCGAGCCTAAAGATCCACAGCTGGTAAAAAAGGCCAAAGTATATATTGACTCGAACACTATCAACTTAGACATACATTTTAGTGAAATCAATTACTTGCGATCATTTGAGATAGCCGGTGAAAAAGTGCTGGTTATCTGCGTGGACAGCACTAAGTTTCAAGATGATTTTGGCTATATGGAAGAGCAGATAATAGCAGCGCTAAGCGACGAGATCGGCAAGTCAGACTACGACCGCAAACTGCTGCTGTCGCATCACTCAGTGTTAGCGACTGACAACGATCCACTGATCAACTCCAAGCGACTCAGCGACTTTGTCTTAGAGCACAATATCGAGGCAGTGTTTTGTGGCCACACCCACGAGCTGGACATTGTGCAGCTATCGGATCTGATCCGGGGGACAAAATTCCGCCAGTTTATGTGCGGTTCGCTCTCTTCGCAAAATATCGCCCGCGAGCGCAACATGTTCTGCACCTATGAGAATTTTGGCACTGCACAGGAGATCATCACGATTACCCGTATCTACCTAAATGCCGAGGGTATGGAATTTGTCGATACGATCATAAATAATGACTAAAATAAAAATCTTTGGGGCAGGCGAGTTCGTTTAGACTCGCCTTCACTTAGGGATGCTGGGTATTTCTAGTGACATTGGCTGCTAACAAGCTCCCATCCCAAGGACCAGGCTATCAAGGATGATTTAGGCTCGGCCTAAATCATCTCTGTTAATAAGCTGGGCTCTGCACCAGCCCATTCAACTGGGGTTTATAAGATCTGACTGAGAAATAACTGGGTCCGCTGATGCTGCGGATTGTCGAAGAACGCATTGGGTTCGTTCTCCTCTACAATATCACCCTCATCCATGAATATGACCCGGTCGGCAATCGTCTTGGCGAAGGCCATTTCGTGGGTCACTACTATCATCGACATACCGGTTTCCGCCAGCTCAATCATTACATCCAGTACTTCCTTGATCATTTCTGGATCCAGCGCTGACGTGGGCTCATCAAACAACATGATTTTAGGGTTCATGCACAGCGAGCGGGCGATCGCGACGCGCTGTTGCTGGCCACCGGAGAGTTGACCTGGATATTTATTGGCCTGCTCCGGAATCTTGACTCGCTTCAGATAGTGCATGGCGTTTTCTATGGCATCGGCCTTGGACATTTTACGCACCCAGATAGGGCCCAAGGTTAAGTTCTCCAATATTGACAAGTGCGGGAATAGGTTGAAATTCTGGAAGACCATACCCACTTCAGTGCGGATGTGGTCCAAGTTTTTCAGATTCTCTCCCAATTTTATGCCGTCTACGACGATGTCGCCCTCCTGGTGTTCTTCCAGGGCATTGATGCAGCGAATCAATGTAGACTTGCCCGAACCTGAGGGTCCACAGATCACGATGCGCTCGCCTTTGTGCAATGTTAACTCTATGTCCTTGAGAACGTGGAAGTCACCATACCACTTGTTCATCTGGTTGATTTCAATAATTATTTCGCTGGATGCCGACGAGGACAATTGGCCCTGTGGCTGAGTTGCTGCTGTAGTGTCTGTCATACTATCTATCCTGTATATATGTTGTCTGTTGCCAGTGGCTACAAATTTTTAATTTTTATTGCCGGTCGCCAATTTACTCTCTAAATGCCTGCTGTACTTAGACATAGAGAAACAGATGATAAAGAATATTATCGCGCCGAAAATTAACGGCTCTTTGTGCAATCCCAGCCATGGGACGTCCCTGGAAATGGAGCGCAACATTCCCAGTAGATCAAACAACCCAATAATGGAGACTAAGGTGGTGTCTTTGAGTAGGCCAATGAAGTTACCGACGATATTGGGGATCATATGTTTAAGCGCCTGGGGCATAATGATGAACCCCATAGTTCCCCAGTAACCTAGACCTAAAGTATGCGCACCTTCGTATTGCCCCTTGGGGATAGCTTGCAAACCACCGCGCACTGTCTCCGCCATGTAGCAGGCATTAAACAGACAGACGGCGATGATCACTTGGGTCAGTTTGTTCAGCACAAAACCTTCAGGCATGAACAGTGGAAACATAGTCGTTGCCATAAACAGCACAGTGATCAGTGGCACCGAGCGGAATACTTCGATGAAACCGGTACTCAGTACCCGAATAATTGGCAATTTACTGCGCCGTCCCAGCGCCAGAATAATCCCTCCTGGCAACGAAAAAGCGATCCCTATGCCGGCAATAGACATGGTTAAAAACAGCCCGCCCCACTTAGTCCAGCTGACACCCTGTTCCTGCCACTGGTATTGCAGGACAAAGGCAATCACTATACTTAGCACTACTAGTGCCAGCAGCAAATTACGTTGCACCTTTTCATCCCTGGAGAATTTTGCGCAAAAAGTGTGTAATAATTGCCCCAGGCTCTGCTCTTTGTACAGACCAAGTAACATATTTATAAGGTTGGCGGGCAGTGCGACCAATGCCGCAGCGATCATCAACTGCATAAACAGTCCTTTATCCCCACCGGCAAACAAATATCCAGCGAGAAAAGGGTAGAAGGCAACGACAGTGATACCTATCCAAATTTTCCCTTTAACCTTGCGCATCCACATCGGTGCCATCCACAACAGTAACAGCAGTGCGCCTAAATCGATTCGCCAAATTTCCTCTCGAGGGTAGCGCCCGTAAAAAATATTATCCAACCAGTCGATGATACCTGCCCAGCAGGCACCCGTGAGGCTATTGTCATAGCAGGCACGACGATTGTCAGCAACCAAACTCGCATCGGCAAAGCCCCATATATAGACACCTTGGAGGGTGATGTAGACGATGTAGAGGGTAAAAATTGTCAATGCACTGTTAAACCAAGAGCTAAATAAGCTTTTGCGCATCCAGCCCAGTACACTAGATTCCGACAGCGGTGCTGGCCGCGTTGGGGTTTTATTTTGAGTAATAATTGCCACTTTAGCGCTCCACCAGTTGCACACGTTTATTGTAGATGTTCAATAGCCAGGAGATAGACAAGCTGATAAACATATAGAAAGCCATGGTCATGCCGACCATTTCCACCGCGTGCCCCGCCTGGTTGAGCCCGGTTTGCATAAACAGTGAAACGATGTCGGCATAACCTATGGCGATAGCCAGGGATGAGTTTTTAACGGTGTTCATCCACTGGCTGATCATCGGTGGCACTATAGCGGGCATCGCCTGCGGGATAATTACCAGGGCCATCACTCTTCCGGGTTTGAGGCCGATAGCCATCGCGGCATCATGTTGGCCGCGACTCACCGATAAGATGCCGGCGCGAACACTCTCGGCGATCTGCGCTGAGTGATAAATACTCAGAGCCACTACCAGTGCCAAAAAGGACGGCGGCAGTGAGGTTCCACCGACGAAGTTAAACCCTTCTAAGACCGGCATGTCCCAGCTCAGCGGAGCCCCCGTCAGGGCAAAGGCTACCCCCGGTAAGGCGATCAACAATAACAGAGAACGCAACATTAAAGGAGTTTGCTCGCCGGACTTATCTTGCAGGCGGTGAGCCTTGTAGCGCATCATAAGCACACCCACTACGGCTGCGGCAAATGCGACTGCAGTCACCCAGAATAATTCACCGTAGATCGGCGTTGCCAGATAGAGCCCGCGATTGTTGAGCAACAACATGTCGGAACCGAAGGAAATATCAATGGTTTTGCGAACCACCGGTAGTAAGCTAAAGACACCTATGTACCAAAAGACTATCTGTATAAGAAGCGGAATATTTCTGAATATTTCTATGTAGGCCAAGGTTACTTTTGAAACCAGCCAGTTATTCGACAGTCGCAGCACACCTAATAAAAAGCCGAATAAGGTGGAGACGACTATTGCAAAGAAAGAAATGAATAAAGTGTTGAGGGCGCCGATGATAAAAATGTCACCGTAAGAGCCTTTCCCCGGGATGTACTCGATCAATTTGAAATCGGCATCAAAGCCCGCGGTACTACTGAGGAAGCCAAAGCCGGTGCTCATACCGCGCGCGGCAAGGTTTTCTGTGGTGTTACTAATCAGATACCAGCCCAACCAGCAGACTATCGATAATGTCAATAGTTGATAAAAGATTGACCGCACTCGCTGATCTTGAAAAAAATCGAATTTTTCAACTGGTCTGGCTCTTTTGTTAATGTCTGTTTCAGCGTTTTTAGCCATAGTCACTCCCATAACTATTGTTTGTGGGGGCCGAAAAGCACTTCTCGGCCGAAATATCTTGGGATGAGCGCTGCGCCCTCCAACAGACACTTGATCAGATATTTATGGGTTGTGATACTCAATACTGGCAAAAACTTCGAGTTCAGTAACCTGGCCAGTGGGGGGGAGTATCTTGTATAAGAAAAATTTGCCGTCTGAGGAAAGTCGTTAAAACGTTGAAGCGACTTTCCTCAGATGCAAACCTGTGAGACTTGAGCCTGATTTTTCAAGTTCACAGAGAGCGTTTAATGGCGCTTTGGCAGGCATCGTTAGTGTGAATGATTCAATGGCTGCAAAGTGGAGGTCGCACTGCGACCTCCAGAGCCAGTTTTAACGCATAGGTGGGGAGTACATCAAACCACCGTTACTCCAGAGAGCATTCAAAGTGCCGGCGCGGTCGATGCCTATGCCCAACTTACCGTGACCCATGTATGTCTCATAGATTTCACCGTAGTTACCCACGGCCTTGATGATGTTGTAAGCCCAGTCTTTCTCCAGACCTAATCCCTTGTGCAGATCTCCCTCAGCGCCGAGCATTCTTAGAATGTTCGGGTTTTTAGAATTGTCACGCATTTCGGTGACATTTGCCTGGGTAATGCCTAGCTCTTCAGCATTGATCAAGGCAAATACGCTCCAACGAACGATATCAGCCCACTGGTTATCACCGTGGCGCACTGCAGGGGCCAATGGCTCCTTAGAGAGAGTCTCTGGCAGTATCATGTGATCCGAAGGAGTGGGGAAGGAGGCGATATTTCCAGCCATCGACGACTTGTCTCCGGTCACTGCATCGCAACCACCATTTAAATAAGTATCGTCGCGAACGTTGTAATCTTCGAAGGTGACGTTACTGATGTTAAGGTTATTAGTACGGCTGAAATCGGTCAGGTTAAGCTCAGTGGTGGTACCTGATGTGACACATATTTTGGCGCCTTTGAGCTGTAGTGCACTGGTGATGCCACTGTCCTTGCGTACGGTGAAGCCCTGTCCGTCATAGAAATTCGGCGGTAGGAAGTCTAAGCCCAACTGAGTATCACGGCTTAATGTCCAAGTCGCGGTGCGCGACAGTAAATCTGACTCGCCGTTGGCCAGCGCGGTAAAGCGTGCCTGAGAGCTCACCGATTGAATTTCTAACTTGTTGGTGTCGCCAAAAATGGCGGCTGTAACAGCTTCACAAATGGCTACATCCAAACCGTACCAGTTACCTTGCGAATCTAAGTTATAATAGCCTGGTGATGGCGGTCCTACCTGGCAGCGCAAGTTGCCGCGCTCTTTGACAGTTTCCAGGGTAGACTGTGCCACTGCAGAATTAGCTCCAGCCAGCATAGAAGTTGCAATTACTGCAACCGATAGCAATTTTGATCGTAATTTCATAAAACATCCTCTTGTTTTTATAATAACTCCGATCTCCATACTGGAATCAGAGCCTCTCAAAGGTTTATGCAAAGAATCGCACTGCTGCAACTCGTCTTAAAATTTACTTACTGGCCGCTAGTCCAATCCAGTGGCCTGCCACTGCGCGCAAAACAACAGAGTTATTTGCTGAATACGAACTTAATTTATCATAAACGAACATTAAAGCAACCTGTCTCGATATATTTTACTGTTTTCAATTTTGACTAATCAATGTGTCACAATCATTACACTTTTATTAATCTGCCCGCTGATGCTGCCATTAATCGAGAGTTAGACTATGCTCATTAAGCAAATTAGCGGCGTTTATATATTTTTCGCAGGCACGCTTGATACTACGGCGGCACACAACAGCGGTCTAATACCTTTATCGAGACAGGCAATGCAATAAACACATCGCTAGTGAGCACCTGATGCCGAAGACTATTATTCATAAAACTTGATGGTTTTATCTGGCCAAAAAAGCAGCCCGACCCGGTAATTATTGAGCAGAGCAAAGGAATTACGATGCAACTGAAATGGCAGAAATTTTTCTTAGATTATCCAACAGGGATAATTTCCGACTCTGGGTAAAACAGCGCTTGGTCTTTTTGTCGCCGCAACGAATCGCCTAGGTTTGGCTGGACACTCAGCTGATCGATAGATCTTTTCACCCTATGCACCCACCTGCACCCGGAATTAGATCCTTTGGCGCAACCAATAGTTCGCAAGGAGTGATATCAGGACACAGAGCCTGGAGCGAAGACAACAAATAAGCTCTGTCAATTTAAGCACTTTAGCTGAATATGCGGCGTTATCGCACACACATCAGCACCTAGTGACTGTGGTAGACAGCATCTGGCATTTAATTAATTTTCCGATATAACATCAGCTTAAACTACTTTGTGTTAATCTTGTCAGCCGAGCTGAATAGCTCTGCAACAGCTTTTCTGAGCCGACAGCGGTATGTTATACAGTCGATCAAGTTCAACCGGCTCAGCTACAAAAATCATTAAGGCAACTCGCCTGAGCCTAAATCACTCAGATACATTTCAGCTGATGTCGAGTAACAGCGACAATTTATTGTTAATCCTCAGCAGCTTGCGGGCCTTACATTGGATACTCTACGATGGAACTGAAATGGCTGGAAGATTTTCTCAGCTTAGCTAACACTGCAAACTTTCGCCTCTCGGCCAAGCAGCGTTTTGTCTCGCAACCGGCCTTTAGCAGGCGCATAAAATCACTGGAGACATGGATAGGTGCCGAGCTGATTGACCGGTCTCATCAACCTATAACCTTGACTGATGCCGGCAGGGATTTCAAACCTGTGGCCCTGCAAATCGTCCGCAGCGCCTATCAGGCCCGCAATGAAATAAGAGCAAAAGACTTAATCGATCAACAGAAAATTTGCTTTTCTACTTTAAGCACATTAGCCCATTGCTTTATGCCCGGCTGGTTAAAAAAATTAAAGCCTTATCTGGGTGCCAGCGCTTTAAGTATGCGCACCGATTACATGGGGGTAGATGTTTATCTGCAGGCATTGGAATCCGGGGAAGTTGATTTTTTTATAGGTTATGAAGACAGTGCCAGCTCGATGAAGATAGACGCCGAAAAATTTCCATCGCTGCGCATCGGCACTGAGCTGCTAGTACCTGTGGTCAGTCCCGATAGCAACGGTAACCCTAGTTGGTGGCTACCGGATAGGCCAAAAGCACCTATTCCCTACCTGCAGACCAACACGCACAAGGATATAAACTACTCTTTGCTGTACTGGTCAGTGAGCAGTCATATCAGCAAGCACTATGCCGATCTGACGTTTGTCCCCGTCTACGAGGCGACTACTAGCACCTCTATCCGGGCGATGGTCATCGAGGAGTACGGAGTCGCCTGGTTGCCACTGTCGATTATTGCCGAGGACTTGCAACGCGGCGTACTAGTGCGAGCCGCCGCTGAGGATGACGACATAGAAGTAGACATCAAAATATTTAAATATTCTGCCGCTGACGATCCCAAACTAGATAAAATTTGGCAGCTAATACAAAAACAGCTATCTCTAAGTGCCCCCTGACATCAACGGCGCAGAGAGATCAGCTCTGTTTGCAGGTATAGGGGGAGGTTTTTAATACCAATACAACCCCAAGGGAGCAGCAACAATGGCTAGAATTAACCTGCACCTCTGCGGGATTTATCATTACTTTCGACCAATACTCCCTCGCCAATTCGATTAATTTCGCTCCACAGATCGGTTGAAATTTCGATCCCCTGCTCGACACTGCGCTGTTTGTTCTCGGCGATTTGCTCGGCGCTGATGGACTGTATTTCACCGATAGCAGTGCTTTTTTTAAGTGACGGCAGCAGATCAACCCTGGCACTGCAAATAATAGTTAAACTCTGCTGTTGCTGATCGGAGTAACTTAGATCGGTCAATGCCTCGCTATAACTTGGATACCTATGCCCAGCTTTGATCGAGGCCGTGTACTCCGTTACTTTGTTTTTGCCGTTCTGCCAATAGGCGGCCACACTGACCCCCCGTCTGCCACAGTCGGTGATCGCCTTTAAGACAAATCGCCGGTTGTGACAGTTGCGTACCGTTACTGTCGCTATACCGGAGTCCTGCGCCTTTAAGTAGGCGACATCGACAGCGGCCGCGATGCAATTGAGTGAGCTGCGATTATGACTGTCGATCACTATCGCACCGCTGTCCTCATAAATAATGGTACTCAGTGGTTTATCTTGATCCAGGCACAGATAAGGTAACATGCTTTTAAATTCAGCTAATCCCTGCAAACCGTGTTTTTCTAGCCAGACAATCATGTCGGCTGCATCTTCATAGTTACCAACAAAGTAACCAGAAGCTTCAAAACATCGACGCAGCGCAGCCTTAAGTTCGATCATTGAAATATGCATCATTAACTCTCCGCAACTTGAGAACTTGATGGAGCCAGGGGCATAAACCAATCATCGTTAAATGGTTGACCAATTTCCTCGAGCAAGGGAGCGCCTTGAAACATAGTATTTCTTACCCAAAGTTTGGATTTTGGATCGAACTTGCCCACGCCAAAAAAAGCCAATTTACAACGCAATAAATGCATAGGCAGGACGTTTTCATCCAGTAAATTTACTTGAATATCGCCGTACATAGATTTATTCATACTTTGTACCCGTCTCAAGATACCGCGTAATTGTGGCTGTGCTAATACGAAGTGAGCGGTACTTTGCTGCGGATCCTGCTGCAGATGGCTAGTCACTAAATCAAAACATTTGCGTACTTCATAGGCAATTCCCAGAGGCATTTGCCGGTCCTCTCCTGGCTCAGAGTTTACCAGCCCCAGGCGAGGTTCCATTTTTTCTTGCGAGCGATACCAAAAATGCTGCAGCGCTTGTGGACAGTCAAAATCATAGCTCAATGCCCAGGCGTAACGCTGTTGAATAATTTGCTGCACTTTTTTCAGCGGCATTAACGGGTCAAGATCCATCAGTTCATCGACCACCAGATAGTTTTCCAGATCATCAACTAATTCGGGATATAGCTCTAGCATCAATGACACAAGCATTTCCTGTCCCTGTAACGAGCAATGCTGTTCACTCCAGCCAAGCAAACTATCCCAGTCGTTGAAGCCCTGCTGAATATTTTTTGCCAGTGCCGATAAATCCACTAAGAGCTTTTGATTGTTGTCTGTTTGCCTTGCATCTTCAGTGACAGTTTGCCGCGTGTAAATTTTTGCACGCTCAAGCAAGATGAGTAACTGCTGTCTCAACCCCTGACTGACAACCCCCAGCAGCCGAATTCTGGCCAGTGCCAGCTCGCGCATTTCAACCCAGCGATTAATCAGCAGAGGATGATTAATTAAGTAGGGAGCCATCCCTAAACCGGTCGAATTTCCTATGCCAATAAAGCGCTTGATCTCAACTTGCATTCCCCTAAAGCTATCAGCGGATCTATGTTTGGCAATGTGCTCTACTTGTAGCAAACTAAAATTACGCAGCATCAGACAGACAAACATTTCAGCGGAAAAAGGTCGATTGAAATCCACAAAGCAGCTGCTGACTTTTTCCCAGTCAGCCATCCCCAACTTGCCGCTACCGTAGACTGCTGTGGTGCGATACAAATAGCCGACGGCGGAGAGTTTAGATATTTCAGGTTGCTCTCCTGAGGCGAGTTTATCGACTATATAATCAAAATTTCGCATACTGCGGTTGGCTCTGGATAATACAAACACTCTGGAATCGACCCGACCCGCCTCTTGTTTTGGTACATTCTCTCGCAACATTTGCAGATAAGTGTCATCGATCACCCCGTCGACAAGTGCCATGGTTAAATCCCATTTACTGGCTATGACCCGATCGTTGCGATCTTCATCTGCCAAATACTCGGAAAATATAACAAAACTATAAACCCGGTTAGGCGTTTTAATACGGTAGATAACTGTGCCGTAACCCTGCTCATCGAGGGCTAATTTGTCTATCTCTATCTGCCAGCACTCACGCATGATACGACGCATTAAGGTACGCATGAAACTGAGTCGACTCTGATGCATAGCACCCAAGCGTTCAACATCCATCACTTGTTCAATAGCTCTTAAAGGTAACGCTCTGGGCCCATGCAGGGCAGAAATTATCGAAGCGGGGAGTGTCATAGTGTTTTCCTCTGCAATAGCTGGGAATATTTTTATACTGACAGCGGCTACACTGTGCGATAAAACGGGGTTCTAAATTCAGAGATATGTGCTCTCTCTCTGCCAAGTATTTGCTCGGATTATCAATAAAAATTGCCCTGCGCACAAACTAAAAAGCTCTATCGACCAATAAGAATAACTTATCAAAATACTTAATTAGATAAATAGCACCTATTCATTCTTATTCGGGCATCAGCTGGGCATTTTTTTGCGTCAGGATAAAATCGACAAAAGCCTGCGCAGAGGGAGACAGTGATTTGTTCTTCAACATCACAATACCAATACGGCGTTTAATCACCGGTTTATCCAGCGCGATAAAAGCTAACTTAGGGTTCTCCTGTGGAAAAGCATACCAGGGCAATGTAGTGATGCCAAAACCGGCCTCTAGCATAGCGATCAGGGATATCATATTTGATACATAAAACTGTGACTGCTCAACCACAGCTTTAGCTTTACTGCCTTCCAGCAGTCTTGATGTCCCGTTGGCGATCAGCCGATGTTGGCTTAACTGACTCCAATTTAGGCTCTTATATTTCGCCAGAGGATGATCAATGGGACAGACCACACCGATATTATCTTCCCAGATAGGCAGAAAATTTTTATCGCGGTGTGCATTTTCATCAAACAGATGCGAAATGCCAAAGTCAACTTGCCGATTTTCTACCATTCTCATCACCGCATCCGAATTATCGTCATACAAACTGACTTTCAGGTCCGGTGCATTGACAATAAATTTCTGTAACAGAGCAGGCAGTATTCTGCTGGAAATAGAAGGCACTGAGGCAAACCTTAAATGCCCTGCCTTATAGTTGGCCAGCAGTAACATATCCTCTGCCACTCTATCGTGATGGGCAATGAACTCTTTGGCTTTGGCTATAAAATACAAGCCAAAAGGGGTGAGTTCAGTTTTAGAACTTTTAGCTTTGCGCTTTTCGAATAGTGGCTGCCCCAACTTAGTCTCCAGTTCGCGTACCGACAGAGAGATTGCCGGCTGGGTCCGATGCGCTTTTTCAGCGGCAAGGTGGAAGCCTTTCAATTCTGCAACCCAAACAAAATGACGCAATTGGGTAATTTTCAATTCTGGCAGCATGATAAGAATTCCTTATCGTTAGATATTTATTATTAATTTTTATTATTACAACATATTCCCTATGATGGCTTCAATTCTAATTTGGAGACTAATATGTCTGATAACGTATTCTGTAACTTTATCGCTGGGCAGTGGATTGATAGCGCCACCAACATTGCTAACATAAACCCAGCCAACACCAACGATATCATTGGACATTATGCTCAAGCGGATGCTGAGCAAACTCAACAAGCTATAAATGCAGCCATCGAAGGTCAACTGCAGTGGCAGCAAAGCGGTCTGGAACAGCGTTACTCTGTATTAATGTCGATTGGTGATGAGCTGATTGAACGCAAACAAGAGTTAGGCACTCTGCTCTCCCGTGAAGAGGGAAAGACACTGGCTGAGGGCATGGGGGAAGTTTACCGCTCCGGGCAATTCTTTCACTACTACGCGGCTGAAGTTCTTCGGCAAATGGGCGAAACTGCAGCCTCTGTACGACCGGGGATCGCCATTGAAACTTACCGGGAGCCGGTCGGAGTTGTCGCCATCATCACCCCCTGGAATTTTCCTACGGCTACCGCAGCCTGGAAGATAGCCCCAGCTCTGGCCTTTGGTAATGCAGTGGTCTTTAAGCCGGCAAGCCAGGTACCCGCCAGCGCCTGGGCACTGACTGAAATCATTTCTCGACAGGGCTTACCTGAAGGCACTTTCAATTTAGTGATGGGCTCTGGCAGTGAAGTCGGCGAAACCCTTATTCACTCTCGTCAAATTGACGCAGTTACTTTCACCGGATCTCTGGAAACAGGCCGTAAGGTTGCCGCCGCCACGGCGATTAATTTGGTTAAATGCCAATTGGAAATGGGTAGTAAAAACGCCTTAGTGATCTTAGATGATGCGGATCTTGATACTGCAGTTGAATGTGCCATCAGCGGCGCATTCTTTGGCACCGGACAAAAATGTACTGCATCCTCCCGTCTGATTGTCACCGAGGGAATCCACGATAAGTTCGTCGCAGCTGCGATAGAGCGGATGAAGAAACTTGTCGTAGGTGACCCAATGGCAGAAGGTGTGCACATTGGTGCTGTCGCCGATGCCCGTCAAATGGAGCAGAACCTGAGCTACCTGGCGTCCGCCAGTGAAGACGGCGCGCATTTAGCTTACGGCGGTGAGGTAATCGAGACTGAAAACCCAGGATACTTCTTAAGCCCTGCGCTATTTACTCATACTACTAATCAAATGAAGATCAACCGCGATGAAACTTTTGCACCTATCGCCTGTGTTATCAAAGTCAAAGATTACGACGAGGCCCTGGCCACATTAAATGATACTAACTATGGTTTGACCGGCGGCATCATTACCCAATCACTAAAATACGCCACTGACTTTAAACGCAATGCTAAAACCGGTTGTGTAATGGTCAACCTGCCCACAGCAGGTACCGATTACCATGTGCCATTTGGCGGTCGTAAAGAATCCAGTTTCGGCTCTCGCGAGCAGGGCAGCTATGCCAAAGAGTTTTATACCATCGTAAAAACTTGTTATATAAGCGCCTAACAGGAGCCTGACAATGCATAACGATTTATTGGTCATTGATGGTTTGCAGTACTCAAACTGGGACAGAGAAATATTCCAGCAGTTGCATGACGGTGGTGTAACTATGGTACATGCCACCATTGTCTACCACGAGCAAATTCGCGAGACTTTATCGCGCATTGCCCAATGGAACCGTCTGTTTGAGGACAATGCTGATTTAATCATGCCTATAAAATCGGCGGCAGATATACATTTGGCTAAACAACAGGGAAAAGTGGGCATCATGTTTGGTGCGCAAAACTGCTCCCTGATCGAAGATGATATTGGCATGATTGAGATTATGCGCGAGTTAAATCTGATGATCATGCAGCTGACTTATAACAACCAGAGCTTATTGGCTTGTGGTTGCTATGAGAAAATCGACAGTGGTGTCACTCGCTTCGGTAAACAGGCGATTGCTGAAATGAACCGCGTTGGCATGATTATCGACATGAGCCACAGCGGTGAAAAAAGCACTTTAGAGGCCATCGAGATATCCAGCCGACCTATCGTTATCTCCCATGCCAACCCAACAAGTTTTTACCCGGCCAAGCGCAACAAGTCTAACTTAGTACTGAGACAACTCAGCCAATCGGGTGGGCTTTTAGGTTTCAGCCTCTACCCTTTCCATTTAAAAAACGGCCCCGATTGCACACTGCAAGACTTCTGCCAGATGATTGCTAACACGGCTGATTTAATGGGTATAGAGCATATAGGAATAGGCACTGATCTGTGCCAAAACCAACCTGTTTCCATTTTAGACTGGATGCGCAATGGCCGTTGGAGTAAACAGACGGATTACGGCGAGGGCAATAAAAATAATGCCGGCTGGCCTCGGCCACTGCCTTGGTTTCGCGATAGCAGGGACTTCCCTAATCTCACTCGCGGGCTGCAAGAAATTGGTTTTCACGACACTGAAGTCGCTAAAATCATGGGATTGAACTGGTTGCGCTTTTTTGAGAATAGCTTATCGGCTAGATCATAAGCGGCAGTCATTGATCTTTTGAATTACTGGCAACTTTTTCATCTCAAAAACAACATTCACTGCTCTCTCCCAGAGCAGTGATTTAAACAACCTGGTTACTATAAATATAAAGACCATCAGGAGAATATAAATGAAAGAAACGACATTCACAGAAAACAGCCTGGAGAGCAGTCCTGGCAGGAAACTACTACAGGGGGTGGACCTTCCGGTATTTTTCCTCAGTGGCGGACTGCTGGTATTGTTTGCCGCTTTTGCGCTGTTTGACATTAAGATGGTATCAAGCTGGGTTAATGCCAGTTTTAGTCTCTCCACCAAATATTTTGGTGCCTACTGGCAAGTACTTTTACTCGCAACCTTTTTTATTGGTCTGTACCTGGCGTTTGCCCGCACTGGTTCAGTGGTATTAGGTGGAATAAAAACACCAGAAATGTCCACTTTCACTTGGGTCTCTATCCTGATGTGCACACTACTTGCAGGTGGTGGTGTATTTTGGGCAGCAGCAGAACCTATGGCGCACTTCACCTCTCCTCCACCTCTGTTTGGTGGTGAAACAGGTACCCCACAGGCGGCTTACAATGCACTGGCACAAAGCTTTATGCACTGGGGATTTTTAGCCTGGGCAATATTAGGCAGCCTTACCGGCATTATTTTAATGTATCTTCACTACGAAAAAGGCCTGCCATTAAAGCCTCGCACCTTACTTTACCCGGTGTTTGGAAAATACGCCTTAACTGGACCTATAGCGGTTATCGCTGATGCCAGCTGCGTCTTAGCTGTCGTTGCAGGTACCGTCGGACCTATAGGTTTCCTTGGGCTGCAAGTGAGTTTTGGTTTAGAGAAACTATTCGGCATTCCCAATACTTTTGCAACACAACTGACATTGCTGTTGGTGCTAATTGCCATTTACACCATTTCCGCTGTCAGCGGCGTCACTAAGGGCATCAAAATCCTCAGTAATGCCAACGTTGCACTCGCCCTTTTACTGATAGGTTTCATCCTCATATTTGGCCCTACAGCCTTCATCATCGATAGCTTTGTACACTCTTTTGGCATCTATCTTGACAACTTTGTCTCCATGGCAACATTTCGTGCCAGCCCAGGTTGGTTAGATTGGTGGACAGTGTTTTTCTGGGGATGGTTCTTAGGCTACGGACCACTAATGGCCATGTTTATCGCGCGCATCTCACGCGGTAGAACCATTCGTGAAATGATCTTAGTAGTCTCTGTAGTCGCTCCTGTGATCACTTGCTTCTGGTTCACCATTGTCGGTGGTAGCGGGCTGGCTTTTGAGCTGGCAAATCCCGGAGTAATTTCTGAGCCTTTCACCGGCTTTAATTTACCTGCAGCATTACTGGCCATTACTGAGCAGCTACCTCTTGGCTTCCTGATTTCGGTACTGTTCTTAATCCTGACCTTCATCTTCGTCGCCACTACCGGTGACTGCATGACCTATGCAATCTCTATGGTAATGACCGGCAACGACCACCCACAGAGCTCACTGCGCGTTTTCTGGGGCATCATGATGGGGGTTGTTGCAGCACTGTTGATTTCAATCGGCTCCGGAGGCATCTCCGCACTGCAATCATTTATTGTGGTCACTGCGGTTCCAGTCTCTTTAATATTGCTGCCCTCACTCTGGTCAGCACCTAAAATCGCCCATAAGATGGCCGATGAACAAGGTTTATAACCTTTTTGAGGAGGGCTCAGGCCCTCCTTTGTTGCTTACCCTTACACCGCCACTAGATTCATTAACACCACTGTCCCACCTCACCAGCGACAGCCAAGCTTAGCAACGCACTCCAATCCAGTGCCACTTTTAGCTTACACTTAAGCCGTTAAATTCTCTGTCATTGTCGGTTTGCTTTGTTTAAAATAACGCTTGCTCAAGCTGCGACAAACCGAGATTCAGAGGATAAATACTCGTGTCAGAAAAAGATTACACAGTACCGGCACTGCAAAAAGGCTTACAAATTCTCGGGATGTTCGACAGTGACACCCGCAGTCTGACACAAGCTGAGATAGCCCACACCTTTGGTGTCAGCCCCAGCTCACTGTACCGAATTATCCAGACCTTAGTCGGTATGGGTTTTTTAAAAAAAATAAGCACCAATACCTACGAGTTAGGCTCTAAAGTACTCTCCAGCGGCTTCAGCTATCTGGCCAGTCGTGAAACCATCGAAATCGCGGCGCCACACATTACTAAACTGCGCGATATCACCTCGCTCTCCAGTCACTTAGCAGTACGTGAGGGCACCGAGAATCTCTATGTCTTTCGCGCCTTAGCATTGCAGCGCCTCTCAGTAAATGTGCCTGTAGGCACCCGCTTTCCGTGCCACACTACAGCGATTGGTCGCGCCCTGCTCTCCGGTCTGTCACCAGCGACAGTGCAGCACTTGTATCAGGGAAAGCGCCTGGATGATTACCCGGCGATGCCGCCGCAGTCACTTCCCGATTTAATATCAATGTGCAATCTCGAGCGCCGCCAGGGCTTTCACATTAACGCCTCTGATTACGCTATCGCCATTGCCGTACCGATTTTCAACTACAACTCTGAAGTGGTCGCCGCGATTAACGTCTCCGGCCCTGAGGCGATGATGAGTAAACCTGATCTGCAGCAATTACTGGTATCTCAACTCACTGATACCGCCCGGGACATAACCACCGAAATATCCGGCATCGTCAGAAAGTAGCCATTACAGCCACGCCAAGCGCGGCGATATGACTGTTGCCAATTATTATCCAGCGACCTTTGCCTTAGCGAGTGAGGATCAGTGAGGTACCCCAGTAACAGCAAAATTTTACCGGCGCTATTTTAAGTTCCGATATTTCACCTCTGCGGGGAAGACTTGCTCTATGTAGATGCCGAGATAGATAATTTACCTGTGGCTAAAGGTAAAATATATAGGAGAGGGTTGAAGTCAGATGGACAAATTTTTTACTTAGAAACTCTGTAGACAATAACCTAAAAACCACAGACTGCAGTATGTCAGCCGCAGTATGTGGAGCAGTTTTACAAACTTACGCTAACTAATCCTTAAACTCCTGCATCGCATCTTGTATGGCATCCCACAAGTAACTCGCCGAGGCACTGTCACTTAAAATGGAAAAAACCGCACTCTCGCCGAAGCAGTGATGGGCAATAACTGCATTGACCCTGGCCACCGACGTCTGGGCAATGGCGCCGTGCGGAAAAACAATCTCGCGCAGGTCCACGGCGCAGAGCTTAGCCATTATTCTGGCGATATTGGGACCTGTCAACACTAACCAGGCGTGGCTGTCCTGGCAGAACAGCGAGTAGCACTGCTCGGTTGATTGGCTTTCGAGCAGTGTTTGCTGTCCGCTTGCTTTTGGATGTAGCAACCAATACTCACTGTTGCTCAAACGCAGCACCAATTCACCACTGGGGGTTGTGCACAAGCTATTAGCTGCACTGGGTACTGTTATCTGTGCAGCGCTCAGCACCGCATGGGCCTGCGGCCCTCTAAAGCCATAGCGCAGCTTAACTGAGAAGTCATGCAAACCGAGTTGACTGGGGTCAATTTCAGCCGTGAGCGCAGCGGGCTGTTGTTGATAACAGCGGTACAGTAAACTGCGTTTGTCATTAAATTTTTCTGAAGTTGTCATGATTATAGCTCCTGCCGCTGGTTATCTGGATCGAAGAACGGCAGGCTGACGACGCTCGCCTCAACCAGCGCCCCTGAATCGACGCGAATACTGATACTGCTGCCAGGTTGACTGTCGCCGATCGCGGCAAACGCTAAGCCAATGCATTTGCCGACGCTCGAAGAGTACTCACATGAAGTGACATTACCTGCTACATCACCGCCGCTTATCACTAAATGGCCCTCTTTGGGTTGCTCAATGCTGGCATCTAAAGTAAAACCTACCAGCTTGCGGGTCTGAGTTTGCGCCATCACAATATCCACCGAGCGGCTACCGACAAAGAACGGCTTCTTACGGCTCACCGCCCAATTGAGCGACAGTTCACCCGGATGGCTCATGCTATCAGTATCCTGGCCGACAATAACATGGCCCTTCTCCAATCTAAGCAGACGTTGGCTTTCAACGCCAAAAGGTTTGATATCAAACTCCTGGCCCGCCGCCATCAGCAGATCCCACAGCGCCTCGCCACAGCTGGCGGGCACGTGAATTTCATAGCCCAACTCGCCGACAAAACCGACCCGCAGCAAGCGCGCGGGAATCCCTTCAATGCGCGCTTCACGGTAGGCTAAATAAGGGAAAGCTTCGATCGATAAATCTACATCGCTGTCGAGTTTCTGCAACACTTTACGCGCATCGGGGCCCGCTAAGTTGACCGCTGAAAAGGCCGAAGTGACATTGGCGATATCGATATTCAAACGCCACTGTGCATTCCACTTGAGCATTTGACGATAGACCTGATCGACCCCTGTGGTGGTCGCCGTTACATAGAAATGATTTTCTCCAATACGACAGGCGACGCCGTCGTCTATCACAACCCCCTGCTCACTAGTGAGCACCGCATAGCGGGTTTTGCCCACGGGCTGCTTTAAAAAGGCAAAGGTGTAGATACGGTTGATAAACTGGGCCGCATCCGGACCCCGAACTTCAATGCCACCCAAGGTGCTGACATCAATCAGACCCACCTTGTTACGCACTTGCAGTGCCTCGCTTTGAATCGTCTGCTCACGCTGCTCTACACTGCCGTAGTACGCGGGGCGGCGCCAGTTGCCTGCAGCTATCATCTGCGCGCCCAGAGCGATATGCCGGTGGTGCATAGAGGTAAAGCGTACCGGGTTAAAACTGCGTCCGGCGCTAAGTGCCAGTTTCTCTGGAACAAAGGGTGGACGCGCCGTAGTAATACCGGTTTGGGTCACTGTACGCTTGGTTGCTTTGGCCACTAACCTGGCGGTCGGCAATGCTGAATGACGCCCCTGTGAAGGCCCCATACCCACCGTTGAAAAACGTTTCACTAACTGGATATCACGATAGCCCAAACGGGTGGCGTTGACGATATCCGCCGCCTGTAAATCTTCGTCGAAATCAACAAAGTCTTTGCCTTTTGGATGACTAAAGATCGGCCAGTGATAGTTGTGATTACTCTGACAGGTAACAGCCTCGATGACCTCGTCACTGAGTGACAAATTATGCAGTGCAAGCGCTGCGGCGCGCTGGCCATCTTTGATCACTTGCGCTAACTGATGCACCCCATTCACTGAACCCGCTAGGTGTAAGTGCGCCGGCAAGTTGCTCAGTGCAAATTGAGCAGTGTCATCGCTGTAGCTCAACTGGCCTCCGGCCTGGCACAACAGTTGATAGGCTGGCATAAAGCCTGCAGACATACAGACTAAGTCGCAATCAATTACCCTAGCCTGGCTTGCCACTTCACCTGGAGCACTGATTTTACGTACATCTACCGCAGACACGTGTTTGTTACCTTTAGTTGCCAGTGCTTCATAGACGGTGCTGCCGAGTAATACTTCAATACCGGCGTCGCTCATCGCAGCTTGCAGTTCACTGACTACCGAGCTCTCGCGCATATCGACCACGGCTTCAACCTGGACCCCCTGCTCAGTCAAATCCAGAGCGGTCAGGTAGCCGGTGTCATTGCCGGTCAGAACAACCGCGCGCTGGCCAGGTTTAACTGCGTAGTGCTTCATCAGGCGACTGGCTGCACTGCACATCATAATGCCCGGCAAATCGTTATTGCGAAAAACCACGTGTTGCTCGAAAGCGCCCGAGGCGACGATGCACTCTTTTACTCTTACTTTAAACAGACGCTTAGCTTGAATCACTGGCAAATAATTATCGGTAAACCAGGCGTTACAAGTTGCACTGAGCATTACTTTTATATTCTGCTGCGCCTGCACCTTATCGACCAGCGAACTCAAGGTGCTGGTCGCCTGCTGACCTTGTATATCAAACCTGTGGTAACTCAAGGCACCGCCGAGCAAGCGCTGCTCTTCAACTAGCAGTACTTGCGCCCCGGCATCGGCCGCTTTTAGCGCCGCACTGAGCCCGGCAGGGCCCGCCCCTACCACCATCAAGTCATAAAAAAGATACTCTTTGTCGTAGTACTCAGGCTTGGCCTCCAGGTCCAGCACACCGAGCCCGGCCTTCTTGCGGATAAAGCCTTCCCATTTTTCCCAGGCGCCCATAGGTTTGAAGAAGCTTCGGTAGTAAAAGCCCACCGGCATAAAGCGGCTAAAGTGTCCGAGCAGCGCATCGCGGTCACTCTCCAGTGAGCCACTGTAGTTCTGGCCACTGACTTGCATCTGCGCGCCGATCACTTGATTATCAGCCAGTACGTTTGGCTCTCCACCCAGTTGTACTAAAGTATTAGCATCTTGTCCGGCCATGGTCAGCGGCCCGCGGGGCCGATGATACTTGAAAGAGCGTGATATCAACCACTGGTTATTCGCCAGCAGTGCACTGGCGATACTATCCCCCGCCAGCCCCATAATGCTTTGCCCTTCAAAAGTGAAAGTGACCGGCTGGTCGCGCTCAATTAACGAGCCCATCGGCTCTTTTAAGCGTGGTAAATTATTCATTTCTCACTCTCCACCACAGGGACGGCAAACTCTACCCGTGTATTAAAACGCTCACTCGGGTCGTAGGTTCTTAAAAACTCATCGCTGGCGGTGTGGCGCTCACCGATGAACCAGTAGCTGGAGGGGGCATGTAGCCACCACTCGGTCACTACTGCAACAGCGTTATCGTGGAAAAAGATATACTCTGCCCACTCTCTATCACTACAGTTACGGTGATCTGGCATGTCTTTAACTTCGCCACCGTAGACAAACTCGCTACTGTTTCTCAGCCCGTTGAGTGGGCAGTTAATCATCTTCATTTCTTAACCTCTTAATGGCTGGCAGCGGTAGCGCCCATCTCGTTTACTTGAGCGAAGCGATAAAAACGCTCCATCGAAAATGGCTTAATAAGCGCTGGCACTTTGCCGTTGTCGGCCACTAGCTGCGCCATGGTCTTGCCGCAGATCGGTGTCGCTTTGAATCCCCAGGTCCCCCAGCCAGCATCTAGGTAGTAATTTTCTACCGGACTGAGTCCCATCACCGGGCTGTAATCGGAAGTCATATCTGTCAAACCGCCCCACTGGCGCATTAAGCGCATTTGTGCAATCGCCGGAAACAGTTCCACCGCGTTTGCTAGCAGTCCCTCTTTTAAATCCATAGTCGAGCGGGTGCTGTACAGTGGGTAGGGATCAGAGCCACCGCCGAAGACCAGCTCACCGCGACTGGTCTGCTGTACATAACAGTGTAGTGAGGGTGAACTGACCATTGGATCGAGGAAAGGTTTAACCGGCAGCGTCACCATCGCCTGTAGCGGGTAAGTAGTGATCGGCAACTTAAAACCAGCCTTGGCGGCCAGTATCGAACTGTGCCCCGAGACCGCTTGCACCACGGCCCCGCAACTGATCTTGCCGCGGTTGGTCTGTACAGCAGTAACTTTACCCTGCTGTACTACAACATCAGTCACCTCCGTTAGTTGATGGAGCTCTACGCCGCGCGAAGTGGCACCCTTCGCATAGCCCCAAGCCACTGCATCATGTCGGGCCGTCGCTCCATCGGTATGCCACAGTCCAGCCAATACCGGCATGTCTGCAGGATTCATGTTTAAGCTGGGCACTAATTCGCGAATTTGCTGCGGATCTATCAGTTCGGATTGACCACCGAAGTGCTTGTTGATTGCCACCCGCTGTCTAAAACCTCTGATCGCCGCATCAGTGTGCGCTAAGGTCAACTGACCGCGTTGCGAATACATAATGTTGAAGTCAAACTCGTTGGAAAGCTCTTTAAACAGCTTCACCGATTCAGTGTAAAACTTCACACCTTCAGGGGTTAAGTAATTAGAGCGAATAACAGCGGTGTTACGCGCCGTGTTGCCCCCCCCCAAATAGCCCTTTTCCAACACTGCTACATTAGTTATGCCGTGATATTTGGCCAGATAATAAGCGGTGGCAACACCGTGGCCACCGCCGCCAATTATAACCACATCGTAGTGAGATTTTAGTGCTGACGGCGATGGAAGGTCGGCGTGTTTTTCATAGGGAAAATCGCTGTTAAGACCATATTTAAGTAATGAGAAAGGCATAGCCCCTCCTGTATTTGTTGAAAAACTAGGCAGCTGTGGATCCTCTGATTAAGACCCACCTCTTCCCTGTAGGATGTGGGTGACTTGTGCAGAGACTCTTTAGTTGCGACCTGAAGAATAGCTATCTGTTAAGTGCAATTATTTGAACACTACGGTCTTGTTGCCATCTACAAACACTCGGTGTTCAGTGTGCAGTTTGACCGCCTGAGCCAGCGCTTGAGTCTCTGTATCTCTACCTACGGCAATTAACTGTTCTGGGGTATAAGTGTGGCTTACCGCCTGCACCGACTGCTCAATAATCGGCCCTTCATCCAAATCAGAAGTGACATAATGAGCAGTGGCACCAATCAATTTAACCCCGCGAGCGTAAGCTTGATGGTAAGGTTTGGCCCCTTTAAAGCCCGGCAAAAATGAGTGGTGAATATTGATTGCCCGTCCGGCCAGCTCAGTACACAAATTATCCGAGAGTACCTGCATATAACGTGCTAGTACCACCAGCTCGGTTTGTGTTTCCTCTATAATGTTGAGCAGTTGCAACTCTTGCTCTCGCTTGGTCTCTTTAGTAATTGGCAAGTGCACAAAGCGAATGCCCTCGCGCTCGACCATCGGCCTGATATCTTTATGGTTTGACACTATCGCCGTAATATCCATTTTCAATTCGCCTTTGCGCAGACGATAGAGCAAATCATCTATACAGTGATCGAACTTACTCACCATGATGATCGTTTTAGTCGCCACAGTGGCGTCGTGCAACTGCCAATCCATATTAAATTGTTGCGCTACATCGGAAAATTTCTCGCGGATCTGCCCGATACTGCTATCGCCGGACTCTATATAGCCCAGTGCCCGCATAAAAAAGCGTCCGCTTTGCTGATCATCAAACTGACTTAACTCACTGATATAACAGCCTTGTTTATATAAAAACGAAGTAACTTGGGCGACGATGCCACTGCTCGCCTGACAGCTTACTTTTAATACAAATTGTTCGGGAGCAGAGCTCTGCAGCGTCATGATTTTACCTCGGGGATCGATTTGACTTGAGAGGAACAAGCAACCTAATGACCGACAAAATACTACCAACTAATTCATATATCAATTATCACTAGCACGTAAAGCTATGAATTCTTCAATAAAATTCATATATGGATATGATTTTTTATATACGCACTAAATAGCGATTTATCGCAGTATCCAAAGGTCGATCCTTGCAGCCTAAGACCACTTAGATATACTCAATTAATCATAATTTTTACTGCTTGCTTTGCAATTACTGCCTCTGTATACGGCGCAGCTGGACAGCTAGCCAATACAGCAGCACAGCTAAAGGGCTCAAATCAATTTACATACGAGGTACTAATGAACACAACCGAACTGACACTCGATCAAATATATCAACTCGCCTTTGATTGCCTGAGCGCCGCCGGGGCGAACCAGGATAATGCCGATGCCGTTGCAAATACCGTGATGCGCGCTGAGCAGGATGGTTCAATATCTCACGGACTGTTCCGTATTCCCGGTTACGTCGCCACTTTAAAGAGCGGCAAAGTAAACCCCAACGCCGACCCACAACCTGAGCAAGTCACACCTGCATTGGTGCGCTGTAATGCGCAAAATGGTCACGCGCCACTGGCACTGGCACGCAGTATCGAGATGTTGGCGCAATCGGCTAAGACTTGCGGGATTGCCGCGCTAAATTTGACCCACTCTCACCACTTCGCCGCACTCTGGCCAGAGACCGAGGCCCTGGCAGAGCGTGGCTTAGTCGGCTTTGCCTGCGTCTCCTACATGCCAGCGGTAGCACCTGCGGGTGGCAGTGAGGCACTCTTTGGCACCAACCCTATCTCCTTTGCCTGGCCTCGCCCGGGGAAAGTACCTTTAGTCTTCGACATGGCTACCGCCTCTATGGCGGTTGGTGAGGTCAAAATTGCCGCCCGCGATGGCCACAAAGTCCCACTGGGCACTGGCCTGGGCCCCGACGGTGAACCAACCGATGACCCGAAGGAAATTCTCAAAGGGGTACTGCTACCTTTTGGCGGTTACAAAGGGTCGGCCATTTCGATGATGGTTGAGCTGATGGCCGGTCCTATGATCGGCGAGACGCTTAGCTTTGAAACCAAAGAAAATGACAATGCTGATGGTGGACCACCACAGGGCGGTGAGTTTATCTTAGCGATCTCACCTGAAATCATGGGGGGTAGTGACTGGGCCGAGCACGCAGAAAAACTCTTCGAAAAACTCGAGGCAATGGAGGGTATTCGCATACCCGGCCAGCGCCGCCACAAGTTGCGTAACAGTGGCAACATAAGATCTGTTAACTCTGAACTGGTACAACAACTGCGTACTATGTCTGGCACTGCTGAATAATTGAAACAGGGATAAATTATTGGCAACATTTGCGCAACAGCCAATCATCCCGGCGGTTAAAACCAGGCTGAGATGATAGTTGCAGCTGTTGCCCGAGAGGAGCTGCTCTGTAAAACTATCGCCTATACCGCGGTACTTAAGGGAAAGACCTGCTGCAGCTTCCTCTCATAGTGACTAGCACTGGCCTCGGCTACCGAGACCAGTGCTTTAACAAGCTGCTAGCTAGGTAAGTACTCACTACCCCAGCCGATAGCGGCTATCTTGCGCTCCAACATAGAGGCAATTCTCGCCGGGGGATACCCCAGCTCAGTTAAAATTGATCGGGTGGAGTGACCAAATTTTTCAGCCGGCGCCAGCGCCATAATCATCGCCTCTGTGGGTCTGATGGCATAGTGATCTATCTGCGTGACCTTATGTCCGCTGGGATGATTGGGGTAGCTAGAAAATGCGTAACTGCCACTGCACAAATCGACTTTACCATCCCCTAGTCGGGTGTATTGATCGCGCAGTTCCTTAATCGATCGGGGCTCGGCCGCCGCTATCCCGGCGCTTTGTAATTTTACTGCCCACTGCGCTGCTGTGTCTGTTTTAAATGCGCTGCGCAAAAATTCAGCCAACTCACCGGCCTCATCTATACCAGCCAGCCCCTGGATTTGGGCCAGCTGTTGCAATTCTACGTGACTGGAATCGAGGAAGATCCAGCCCTGTGCACACTGATAAAAGTGCGACAGTGCATGGTTGCCTAAGGCCTCGCGCCCCGAGGGCTCATTAAATTCAGCGCGTCCCTGATAATCAAAGGCAAAGGGAAGCTGCGCCAGGTTGGTCACTGTTGCCAGCGAGGTTCTGGCTCTGGTCACTTCGCCGGTACGTAATTTATGATACAGCGAGATACCCATGGCAATACCCGCGGCAAAGCCACAGTTTACATCCAAAGTGCCTATATGGGCGTGTTCTTCCGGGGTCTGTTCGCCGCCAAAACGGCTCATAATGCCACTGATGGACTGGATGATATCGTCGTAACCTATGTAGTCAGACATAGGACCTGGTCTGGGCCCACCCAGACAGTCTAAGCGACAGAACAGCACCCCCGGGTTGATCGCCTGCAGTGAGTCGTGATCTAACCCCAGCTGCTGCAGTTGTCGCTGCGGTGCATTGATTACGACCATATCGACCGAGCGCACTAAGCGCTTAAAAATTTCCCGCCCCTCTAGAGTGTTAATGTCGGCAAGAATTTTCTTCTTGCCCAGATCCGTTTGAAAAGAGTAGATAATGCCCACCAGTGGATCGTAGAGTGGCGTCACCGGATCCAGTTTAATCACTTGGGCGCCAAATCTGGCCATAAAAGCACAGGAATGAGGGCCCGCTATGACATTGGTCAGATCTAAAATCCGCACGCCCTCCAGCCACAGACAATTGTCATTCGTCTCTATAGCTGCCGCTACTGGCCGGGTAACTATTTCTGCACTGGCGACATCTGTGAGTAATTGCAAAGCTTGTGGATAACTGACCTCTGTGCGGCCTTTGGGCTCGAGCATTTGCTCTGCGAACTCTTCCAGCCAGGCAATCGGCCCCGGCTGTAACATAGTGCCATACTCTGGGTCTTCTACTTCGACAGTTAGGCCACTGACTCTGCTATGTTCGCAGTGGATCCACTCCTGGGTAGTGCGGTGCGCGGCACCGGGGATCTGCCCCTCGCCGAAGATCACACCCCACTCACTGGAGGTTTTAGCCAGAAAGGCCCGCTTCATTTTTTCACTGATAATGTCAGCCCACTTCTTCGGCAGCGGGTAGACCCCAATAGAAGTCTCACCCTGCCACTTTGCTATAGGTTGATGTAAATCTTTAACTTCGGGCAAACCCATGGCCATCAGTTCATCATAAATACCTAGTACTTTTAGGGCGCGCTTGGCGTGGTTGCGATGCGACGGACAGACACAGTAAAACATTCGGCCATCCCGGCACAGATAAGTGCGATAGAATGGATCCAGATACTCCTGCAGATCCTCATAGCTGACATCCATCTCGCGCTGTTGCTGCTGACGCAGTTTGATTTCCGACTCGCGCATCGTAAGGTAGCGCTCGGGTAAATCTTCAATTAAACAGGAGTTATAGCTGAGCCCTTCCATTAAGGCGGCGGCGATCGGCACTTCAACATGGTCACCGCGGCCGCTTTTTTCCCGTTGTAACAACGCAAACACCACCGAGCTGGTTGCCAGTGACGTCGCGTAAGAGGAACCCAGTGGCAGCGGAGAAAAACTCGGATTTAAGCCCATCAATACCCGGTTGAAACCCATATCGGTGAAAACACCTGAGGTGGCAGCCACTATCGCTTCAGTCGCTTTCCACTGGCTGCGCAAGCTATCGTTACTGGCAAAACCGGGCACAGAGAGTGTGATCAGTTCAGGTCGTTCGACCCTCAGCTGGGCGAAATCAATACCCAGTCGCTGCATTACCCCGGGGCGGAAACTCTCTAAAACCACATCCGCCTGGGCAATTAGCGCTAGCGCTTGTGCTAACCCCTGCTCAGTTTTAAGGTCCAGGCGAAGACAACTTTTATTGCGCTGTAAGATAGCATTTGCAGGATGATCCCACTGTGGTCCTCCGGGAGGATCTATATGTATCACTGTGGCGCCAAAATCTGCCAGGGTCATGGCCACTGCCGGCCCGGCGATCTGCTGACCAAAATCGACTACTCTGACACCTGTTAATGGCAGCTTTCTGCTATTTTCCATACTCTACCTTTTACCTTGCCTGGCACTTAGATAAACGCCAGCTAACTATTGTTTTTGTTGTACGGATTTTAGGCAGTGGCAGGTGCTACAACCAGCAATATAAAACGACCCTTTGTCATTATTATTTTAATGGGTGACTGCTATTTATTGATAGCAGCAGCAATACATGCGCTGTGCAGTTTATATCCAGACATAAAAAAATTTAGGTCTTTTCAGGGCTTTTAATTGCTTTATTTTTGCATTATGATCTATAACAATAGAAATCGTATCGATTTAGCAGAATATACGATCAAGCTTAGCTGTCTCTGCTGATGTTCTCAAAATAAAAACTACGGAGTTTATATGTCGTCTCAAATTATCTTGCCGCGTATTTTACAAGTGGGCGAAGGGGCCAGCGAAGCCATTCCCAATGTCTTAGAAAGTCTGAATTGTCAGCGACCACTGATTATTACCGACAAAATGATGGTAAAATTAGGTTACGCACGAAATATTCAACAGCTGTTGTCGTCCCAGGGGATGAGCGCCGATATCTTTGACGATACGGTACCTGAGCCGACGGTTAGCTCTATCCAGGCGGGTGTAGATAAAATCCGCAATGGTAACTACGACAGTATTATCGCCCTCGGCGGCGGCAGCCCGATTGACAGCGCCAAGGCAATCGGTATTTTGGGGAAGTTCGGTGGAGAAATGCAGGACTATAGGTTCCCACGCATTGTCAACGAGGCGGGTCTGCCCATTATCGCCGTGCCGACTACTGCCGGAACCGGCTCTGAAGTCACCCGCTTTACTATTATTACCAATGAGTTAACTGACGAGAAAATGTTGTGTGTCGGCGTTGGCTTCATGCCAGTGGCAGCATTAGTAGACTACTCTCTGACTCTATCACTTCCACCGAGAACCACCGCAGATACCGGCATCGACGCACTGACCCACGCGATGGAATCTTATGTCAGTAAAAAAGCCAATTTGTACAGCGACACTCAGGCGCTGGCGGCAATGCGCTTAATCGGTCCCAATTTGCGCACAGCCTATCACGACGGTGCTAACAAAGAAGCCCGCGAGGCGATGATGCTTGGATCGACTTTAGCGGGAGTCGCCTTTTCCAACGCCTCAGTCGCTTTAGTCCATGGCATGAGCCGACCTATTGGCGCGGCTTTTCACGTCCCACATGGACTGTCCAATGCAATGTTGTTACCGGCGGTCACTGAATATTCAATACCTGCAGCCCAGCAGCGTTACGCCGACTGCGCCAGAGCCATGGGTGTCGCCACTGAGCAGGACAGCGATCAATTGGCCAATCAGAAATTACTGCAGGAACTTCGCGATATCAATGATGAGCTACAAGTGCCAACCCTGGAACAGTTTGGCGTAGAGCGTCAGAAGTACATGGATTTATTGCCCCTAATGGCTGAGCAGGCACTGGCATCGGGTTCTCCGGCCAACAACCCGCGAGTCCCCTCTACAGAAGAATTAATCGAAATATATCAGCAGCTTTGGTAAATATCAGGTTTAAGGAGAGTTTAACATGAACACAGTAGGTCACTTGATCAATGGCGAAATTCGCAACGATGCGCAACGCAGCCAAAACGTATACAACCCATCGACAGGCGCAGCAATTAAGCAAGTTGCCCTGGCCTCTAAAGAAACGGTTGAAGAGGCTATAGCCGCTGCCGAACAAGCTTTTCCGGCATGGCGCAATACTCCTACCGGCAAGCGCGCCGCGGTGATGTTCCGCTTTAAAGCGCTGCTGGAGCAAAACGCTGACAAAATCTGTCAGATGATCGGTGAAGAACACGGCAAGATTAGCCACGATGCAGCGGGCGAGTTACAGCGCGGTATTGAGTGTGTGGAATACGCCTGTGGAGTCGCTGAGCACTTGAAAGGCGAGCACAGTAAAAATGTTGGTCCGATGATCGATTCCTGGAGCGAGTTTCAGCCACTGGGAGTTGTCACTGGTATCACGCCGTTTAACTTCCCGGCGATGGTGCCATTGTGGATGTACCCTATGGCGATTGCCTGCGGTAACACTTTTGTATTAAAGCCCTCCGAGCGCGACCCCAGCTCTACCTTGTACATCGCGCAACTGCTGGAGGAAGCGGGACTGCCACCGGGTGTAATGAATGTAGTCAACGGCGATAAAGTAGCCGTCAATGTACTGCTTAATGATCAGCGTGTTAAAGCGGTGAGCTTTGTCGGCTCAACTCCTATTGCCGAATACATCTACAGCACAGCCACTGCCAATGGCAAGCGCTGCCAGGCTTTAGGTGGTGCTAAAAACCACGCCATCGTGATGCCAGACGCTGACATGGACAACGCCGTGAATCAGTTATTAGGGGCTGCTTTTGGCTCATCTGGCGAGCGCTGTATGGCATTGTCTGTGGCAGTCGCGGTCGGCGATGAAGCCGCTGATAGTTTAGTGGCAAAAATGACTGCCGCAATGCAAAGCTTAAAAGTCGGTGCCTACTCAGACAGCAGCAACGACTTTGGCCCGGTGATCACTAGTGCTCACCAGCAAAAAGTTGTCGGTTACATCGACAGTGCAGAAAGCGATGGCGCCACAGTCGTTGTCGATGGACGCAACCCACAAGTGGCTGGTTATGCCGAGGGATTCTTTGTCGGTGCCACCCTGATCGACCGCGTAACTACCGAGATGCGAAGCTATCAGGAAGAAATCTTTGGCCCGGTATTGCAAGTTGTCAGAGTAGACAGCATGGACCAGGCGATGCAAATCATCAATGATCACGAATACGGCAACGGTACTTGCATCTTCACTCGCGACGGTGAAGCGGCACGCTACTTCTCAGACAACATTCAAGTGGGCATGGTCGGCATCAACGTACCGCTACCGGTGCCTGTCGCCTATCACAGCTTTGGTGGCTGGAAGCGTTCACTGTTCGGTGACTTACATGCCTACGGCCCGGATGCAGTACGTTTTTACACTAAACGTAAAACCATCACTCAGCGCTGGCCTTCTGCTGGTGTGCGCGAGGGAGCCAGTTTCTCCTTCCCAAGTTAAACATTCGATTGGCAACATGCGCATAAGTCGGTATCTTCTCTGCCACCTTATGCACATGTCTCTGGCGCCGCATTCCAGCGGCGCTAGTTTAAACCAGAATACTAAACCAAGGAGTCGTTAGATGAGAGCTGGCAACAAAGAAAAAGGTTCTTCCATCACTCGAGTCCTGGAAATTATTGAAGCAGTCTCCAAGGCGGAGCGGCCGATGTCTCCCGCAGATCTCGCCTACCACTTGGATATCCCCAAACCGAGCATTCACCGTCTGTTATCGCAATTAGAAGCGGAAAATTTTCTGCAGATTAACATGCGTGGTTTAGTGGTTCCCGGCAACAGGATGCAGGGTATCGCCCTGGGGGTGCTGTATAACAACAGATTCAAAGCTGAGCGTCAGGCAATTTTGACCAAACTGACTGAGCAGATAGGAGAAACTTGTGGTATCTCCATCCCCAATGGCTCAGACATGATCTATTACGACAGGGTGCAAAACGCCAGTCCACTACAAGTTCACTTACCGATCGGCAGCCACACACCTATTTGCGCTACCGCCAGTGGAAAATTGTATTTAAGTTCCCTACCAAAAAGCCGCTGCCAGCGTATTGTGCAGAATCTACCACTACAGCAGTACGCCCGCAAAACCTGTACTGACGTGCAACGCTTAACTGCAGATATCAACAATATCAGGAACATCGGTATAGCCACCGACAATGAAGAGTTTATCGACGGTATGGTGGCCGTAGCGGTACCTATTACCGATAGGGATGGCAAACTTTTTGCCTGTCTGTTCAGCCATGCCCCGGTGATCCGCAAGAGCCTGCAACAACTGTTGCAGTTTACTCCATTACTGCAGCAGACCGCTCTGGAACTCGGCGAACTGCTCAACAATGAAGAATCTGGCCAAGATGAGGCCTGTTAAATGAAAAAGAGATTACCGCCGCTTAATTGGTTGCGCACTTTTGAGTTGTCGGCACAGCACTTGAATTTTACTCAGGCGGCTCAAGAGTTAAACCTTACCCAAGCAGCTATCAGCCAGCAGATCAAAGGGCTGGAGTCACAGCTGGGAGTCGCGCTATTTAAACGTCTGCCACGAGGACTAGAACTAACCGAGGCGGGCAGAGCTTATATACCCATAGTACATGAGGCGATTGAACGCTTAGTGGTCGCCACTGATGAACTTTTTGGCCAAAACCGCAACCGCGATCTGAACATCCGCGTCAGTTTAGTTTTTTTTACCTCTTGGCTGGCACCGCGTCTGGGAAAATTCCGGCAGCAACATCCAGAGGTTGGACTGCGCTTTTCCAGTAATATCTGGACAGACCAGACGCCGGTGGATGCCGATTTAGAAATACGCCACGGCTTAGGAAAATGGAGTGGTTTTAGCTGCGACCGGCTCAGCTGGGATCAGTTAATACCGGTTTGCAGCCCGGAATATTTTGCCGCTGCTATCCAAGAGCAACACATTGAAGCCAGTGTGCAAGTACTTAGCCACTGCACATTATTGCATGTACTGGGCTATAACGAAGGCTGGGGGCACTGGCTGCATAAAAACGGTCACCCGGATTTAAAGCCTGCTCAGAGCATGCAACTGGATAGTTTACTGCCAGCTCTGGAATTGGCAGTTCAAGGTCAGGGAGTCGCCCTGGGCAGAACTTGTCTGGTGCAAGCTCAACTGGATTCAAAGCAATTAATAGCGCCATTTGCACAACCATTAAACACCGACGAAGCTTTCTATCTGATCACCCCGGAACGCCAATATCGGCATGCAAACGCCGAAGCTTTTCGCAGTTGGTTAATTGATGAAGCGCAACAGAGTCAGTACCAAGAAAACCAATAACACCGCAACATTACCGCAAGCTAGTGATTTATTTTCGCTACCGCACGCAAGAACACTGGGTGCTCTTCTTTGAGTTCTAACAAATCCCACAAGTTACCGTACAGGTCTTCAAAGACTGCGACAGTGCCGTATGACTGTTCTTTCGGCGGGCGGACAAAGTTTATACCAATGGAGCACATGCGGTCATAATCACGCCAGAAATCATCGGTATTGAGAAACAAAAAAACCCTGCCACCGGTTTGGTTGCCTATAAAGCTGTGTTGCTCTTCCTTGGAGGCCCGCGCCAGCAGAATCGTCACTCCTTTGGAGCCCGGTGGAGCCACAACCACCCAGCGCTTGTCTTCCTCAGGTTGATATTGGTCTTCGATCAAGTCAAATTGTAACTTGTTAACGTAAAAATCTATCGCCTCGTCATAATCTCTGACGACTAAGGCGACATGTACTATCGACTGTTTCATTTTCTGGCTCCAAATTCACACGTTGTAGTGGCTAAACGCGGACTTAAATTATCGCGCCAACGGCTGGCGATTGATACTAATACAACCAAAATTCTGTGTATTTTTTGTCGCTGCTGAACAGGATTAAAGCGCTGGGTCAGACAGCAACTGCTTGTTGCTCGCTTAACTGTTCTGATCAAAGTAGTGACTGCGATACTGTAGAGGGCTGAGCTGAAAGAAACGTTTAAACTCTCTGGAAAATGCAGCCAGAGAATTAAAGCCACAGCGCACCGCTATCTCCTGCATATTGTGTTCACTCCCGAGCACTAATCTCCTGGCAGCTTGTAAGCGCAAACGTTTGTAATAACGCTGTGGGCTGGTCGTCAGTTGGCGGCGAAACAGTAATTCTAAATTGCGGCTGGAGATATATAATTGTTGCGCTATTTTTGTGGTACTCAGCGGCGTATCAATATGTTGTTCCATAAGCCTGATAGCCGCCGTTATTTTCGGTTGGGTTTCCTGCAGGGTACCAAGAGACACTAGAGGCTGGGGTACATCTGCACTGTGCTTGCCGTCATAGATAAAAACACTGGCGACTTCCAATGCCAAGGTATGACTAAAGCGGCTGCGGATTAAATGCAAAAATAAATCAATGGTCGGTGCCGCCCCCCCAGTAGTGAAATATTTTCCATCAATAACGTAGCGATCAGGCCTGACGTTAATGGCGGGAAAACTGTCGCGAAAATCTTCCAGGTCTTCCCAGTGGGTAGTGGCGCTGCGCCCTCGTAAATATCCCGCTCTGGCCAATATCCAACTGCCTGACTCAACAGCACCTATATAGTGAAAATTTTTCGCCTGTCGTTTGAATACTGATAACTGCTGCGCCTGCATGTGTTTTTGATGACCAAATGCGGCGATACAAATCAATAAATCACCTCTGCACTCTTGATCAAAATTCTTATCTGGATAGATGTTCTGTCCGCAACTTAATGTGGCAGGCTCCCCATCTAAAGTCGTCACTTGCCATTCAAATAATCTGCGCCTGGATATACGATTCGCAGCACGCATAGTGTCCAAAGTCGCCGCTAATGACATTAAAGAAGATTGCGGCAACAGTAAAATCAATACCTTAAGTGTTGCATCACTAGTAGCAAAAAGGCTCATTGTAATTCCGGTTATAGATGTTCGCTAATTATCAAATAAATGCGCAAAATGTTAACTATTTGTCATACTAGCATGAGAAGATGCAGCGATAAACACATCAAATTGGATTTTCATCATGTCATTACAAGCTAACAATAACCCTTTTATTACTTGCGCTGTAACAGGCTCAGGTAGCTCGCAGGATCGCTCCCCTCTGGTACCGCGTTCTCCTAAGCAAATCGCCGAAAGCTGTATTGATGCCGCCAGAGCAGGTGCTGCAATAGTGCACTGCCATGTGCGCGATCCCGATACTGGTGCACCTAGCCGTGATATCGAACTGTATCGTGAACTCACCGAGCGGGTGCGCGACTCTGATGTTGATGTGGTATTGAACTTAACTGCTGGTATGGGCGGAGACATAATGTTTGGCAGCCCCGAAGCACCACTGCCACTAAACCTCGCAGCCACCGACATGGTTGGAGCGAGCGAGCGAGTTGAACATATACGCCAGTGCCTGCCGGAAATTTGCACTTTAGATTGCGGCACGATGAACTTTGCCGAAGCCGATTATGTGATGACCAACACCCCGGGCATGTTACGTGCCATGGGTAAAATGATGACCGAAATGGGGGTGCGTCCGGAAATTGAAGCCTTTGATACTGGTCATGTATGGTTAGCTAAACAATTGGTCGATGAAGGTATTATCCAAGATCCAGTGATGATTCAGTTGTGCATGGGTATCCCCTGGGGTGCACCCGACGATTTAAATACTTTCATGGCCATGGTTAATAACCTGCCTAAGTCCTGGACTTTCTCTGCCTTCTCTATCGGTCGCAACCAGATGCCATTTGCCGCTGCAGCTATGCTGGCTGGCGGCAACATCCGCGTCGGTCTGGAAGATAACTTATGGCTGGCCAAAGGTCAGCTGGCAACCAACGCACAACTTGTTGAAAAGGCAGCCACTATTGTCACTAATATGGGCGCAACCTTAATGACCCCGGCACAAGTGCGCGAGAAGATGCAGTTAGTTAAAAGAGCACCGCTGTCAGCTTAAAGACTAGCGGGTATCACTTGCAAACAGTGACGATGGCCCTAGTTCAAGCATCAGCCATCGATATCACAATTATCAGAGATAGACTCAATGAAAAAAATTGCAGCATGCATTGGCGGCGGCGTTATAGGTGGCGGCTGGGTCGCCAGATTTTTATTACACGGCTGGGATGTTAATGTGTTTGACCCGGCGCCGGATGCCGTGCGTAAGATCGACGAAGTACTGGCCAATGCACGACGTTCACTGCCGGCACTGGCCGATGTGGCCATGCCCGAGGAAGGCAAGCTGGTTTTCTGCGACAGTTTAAAAGCAGCGGTTAGCGATGCCCAGTGGATTCAGGAAAGTGTTCCCGAGCGCCTAGATTTAAAACACAAAATCTTAGCGCAAGTACAAGTGTTCTGCAGCCAAGATGCCATCATCGGCTCTTCTACTTCCGGCTTCAAACCCAGCGAGTTGCAACAGCACAGCAGCAACCCCGGACAGATAATGGTGGCGCATCCCTTTAACCCGGTGTATTTAGTGCCACTGGTTGAGCTGGTCCCCAGTGCCAGTAACAAAACTGAAACAGTCGCTAAAGCCCAGCAGTTACTCACTGCTATCGGTATGAAAGCTCTGCTAGTGCGCAAAGAGATTGATGCACATATTGCCGATAGGTTGCTCGAGGCCGTCTGGCGTGAGGGGCTGTGGTTAATCAAAGATGATATCGCCACTACCGCGGAAATCGATGATGCGATTCGCTTTGGCTTTGGTTTGCGCTGGGCGCAAATGGGCCTGTTTGAAACTTACCGCATCGCCGGCGGCGAAGCGGGCATGGCGCACTTCATCGGCCAGTTCGGTCCGGCGCTAGCCTGGCCCTGGACTAAATTAATGGATGTGCCTGAACTCACCGATGAGCTGGTACAAAAAATTGCCGATCAATCGGATGCACAATCGGGCATGCACAGTATTCGCGAGTTGGAGCGGATCCGCGATGACAACTTAGTGGGTATTATGCGGGTGCAAAAGGACGCCAATTGGGGCGTTGGCGAAATGCTCAAAGAGCACGATCTACGCCTGGCACAGCAGACACCTAGCAGCACTCCAGTCACTGATATTAGTCAGCCACTTAGCACTTATAGCGGTAAAGTGTTACCCGCCTGGATAGATTACAACGGCCATATGAATGAGGCCAATTATTTACAGGTAATGAGCCTCGCCACCGATAATTTTATGAAAATAGTCGGTGCCGACAGTGACTATGTAGAAAATGGTCAGAGCTACTTCACCGTGGAAACACACATTCGACACATTGATGAAGTCAAATTGAGTGAGAAGTTAGAAGTGAAAACGCAACTTATCGCCCAGGGGCCGAAGAAGATGCATTTGTTCCATAGCTTGTACCATCCCGATAGTGGAAAGCTACTTGCCACCGGTGAACACTTGCTGTTACATGTGGATTTAAATTTGGGCAAGAGCTGCCCCGCTGGTGAAGTTGTGCAAGACAAACTCACCGCAATATTTGCACAGCACTGTAAACTTCCTCAACCAGAAGGAGCGGGAAATGCCATAAAAGGGCCCGAACGCCCGAAAAATTAAGCCATCCTGAAAAATGAATAGAGGGACTAACTGCTCCTCTATTCATCTACTAAACATTTACTCAATAAACTTTCCAGTCCTTAAATAGATCCTCGATTTTATTTTATCAGCTCAGGCAAAGCCCTACTGTTACAGCCTCTGAGCTATCCAGAACAGCGGCGATTATCCTCGCTCCTATATCCAGTACATTTATTTCAGACAAATTTTCTCGTTAAACTGTTCGAAAAACATCTAGTTTTGTTCTTTTTTAATTTACTGTTAATTATCTTGTTGCTTTATAACAACAAAAATTTCATTTATAGCTCTATTATTCTCTATATTAATGATAATCTTTATCAAAGAGCAAAATAACAACAAATACAGTATAAATGATTAGTATATCTATTTAGCAGCTTCTGAGTCTTTAATGTATCTGCTGCTTTTATTCCCATGCAAGAGTTGCAACCATTTACGGATGTAAACGCTTACAGCATTGCCAATGACGGTATATTTTCATTTACAGAACTAATGATGATTGGCAGTAGAGGTCAAATTAGCCAATAATAAAAATGTAACAAACATTTTTTATACTAGCTTAAGCTAGCAGAGTTAACTTGACATAATTAGCCATAAAATCTCCAAAGTTAATAATTAAGGGACTAAATACTATGAAGTTTATTCGGGATTTATCGATTGGTAAGAAGATTGGAGGGATAGTGATTATCCTGATTAGCCTGCTAATAATCAGCTCAGTTTATGGCTTTATTAAAGTCAGTGGTATTGGCAGCGAAATGAAAACCGTGCAGTCAGAAGATATGCCACTTATCCAATTAGTATCGGACATTACTGTTAAACAACTCGAGAAGGCGATATTAATCGAGAAAGCGATGCGTATTGCCGGAGTCTCTGATGCAAGCGAGTCTATTTCTGAGCTGCATCAGCAAGTTATACATTTAGCCGATGAGATCGATCGCGAAATAAAAGAAGGAGAGGCAATTCTGTTAATCGCCAAGACTCATCCGCTGTCTGACCAACAACTCACTGAACTGCTGAATCTGGAGAAATATCTTATCTCTATAGAAAAAGAGCATATGCAGTATGAAAGCAAAGTTGAACATTTAATGGATTTACTGGAAAGCGGCGAGAAAGTAACAGCTGCGGAAGTGCACGACGTTGAAGTTGCGCAGACAAAGATTAATCACCATCTTGAAGAAGTACTGGTCAACGTTGAAACAATGACCGGCCACGCACTGGAAACAGTGCTGCATGACGAAGAGTCTGCACTGCAAGGCATGATCTTGATAAGCCTGCTTTCAAGTATTACAGGTATTATTTTGGGCATCCTGATTACTCGTGCCATCACTAAACCCCTTGCCCACGCCGTAGCGACGGCAAATAGACTTGCAGAGGGAGATCTTACTGTTGAAGTCAATGTCAGATCCAACGACGAGACTGGTCAACTGCTGCTTGCTATGCGCAAACTAACACAGAACTTACGGGACATAATCACTCAAGTAGCAACCTCAACGGAGCAACTAACTGGCGCAACAGTGGAAATGACGGCGGTGACAAAACAGACAGCTGACAATCTGCAAGCTCAAGAACTTGAGCTCAGTCAAACCTCTGCTGCCATGGAGCAGATGTCTGCGACAGTCCAGGAAGTCGCACAAAGTGCTGCCCTTGCTGCTGAGTCGGCAAGTAAGGCTGATACAGCAGCAAGCCGCGGACGCTCTATTGTCGATCAGGTCAGCGGTTCAATCCATACCCTGGCAGCAGAAATAGAAGATACCCAGGCTGTGATCACCCGGCTTGATCATGAAACCGAAAATGTCGATTCTATTCTCGAGGTGATTACCTCTATTGCTGAACAAACAAATTTGCTGGCTCTGAATGCCGCGATTGAGGCGGCCCGGGCCGGAGAGCAAGGTCGGGGCTTTGCGGTGGTCGCCGATGAGGTTCGCACCCTCGCCAGTCGCACGCAAATGTCGATTGCTGAAATTCAGCAGATGACTGGCCGCTTGAAGAGCGAGGCAAAAAACTCCGTGCAGGCGATGCAAAATGGCCATGCAACAACAGTTGTAACTGTTGATCTATCAACACAAGCCGAGCAATCTCTGTCGCAGATATCAGAGGCGGTAACCACCATCAATGAAATGAACGTACAGATAGCCAGTGCAGCCGAGCAACAGAGCGCAGTGGCAGAGCAAACCAGCAGCTCTATCAACAAGATTAACCAGGCAGCGATTGAAAACTCTGCCGGAGCGCAGCAACTGGCGACAGCAACAGAGGAAATCGCCCAGTTGTCGGAAAGCCTTAAGCAACTTGTCGGGCATTTTAAAGTGGCATAAAAGCTCTGAGGGCCAGAGCAGAAAATCCACTGGCTACTCCGCGGAGCCTAAAAGCGCTTGCATGTCCTCCCTCAGGGGGACTGCTGGCAATGTTAGGGTGTTTAAGAGCAGCCGAAGTTTTAATACTCGAACTGTGGTTGAATTGAAAAACTACCTTCCTCACTGTCCAGGATTACTCTGCAACCTAGTGGGATTGAATTATTAATTAATCCGTGTCCGGTTTTAAGGCCGAAAGCTATAGGTAAGTTATAGCAGGAAAATAAGTCGTGAATTATAGCCTTCAGATCATTGTAGGGGTCAGTGCAATTATGCATTTCAGCAAATACAATGCCCTTTAAATCAGCAATCAGACCGGTGTTAATCAGCTGTTGTAGCATCCTGTCAATTTTGTAAGGCGCTTCGCCAACGTCTTCCAGTAACAAGATCGACTCCGATAAATCGGGAAAATACGGCGTGCCAATGGCGCTAGAAATTAACGACAAGCAACCACCCATTAACTTCCCTTGAGCACGTCCCGGGGTAATAAAATCAAGATTATAAGATGCCTGTTGAGAGACAAATAAACTGTCATAAAGTGATTTTTGATTATGCATGGCACTTTCAGAGCCATTTAATAACTGCTTAGTCGCGACATTAGGACCGTGAATAGACTGAACTTGCGGGTAGTTTGCCGCCATTGCCAGATGTAATGCGCTGATATCAGAGCAGCCTATAAGCATTTTACTGGTTACTGTTGTTGAATCCGGCAGTCCCGCTAAAAGTCTGGCACTACCATAGCCGCCTCTGGTGCAAAAAACAGCTTTGATTTGCCCATCAGTTAACACGGCATTTAAATGCTGCTGGCGCTGCTGATCAGTCCCCGCCAGATAAAAGTGATGGCTCTCCTCAACCAGAACTTCTACTTTCAGTGACCAACTTTCCAGTAAATCAACGCTCTGTTGCAACAAAATTCGATCGGCGTGACAAAATTGAGCGGCCGGAGCAATAATTGCAACTTTATCATTTTTATTAAGCATCAAACTCTTCTCTTATTAAAACTCCCCACAACATGTTCCCTAACTCCACCAGTAAACGCAAATTCTAATATTGGTTTAGCAGTAATTTTAGTTATGTTGGCACGAAACGGGTCGCTGTCGCTGCCTCTTTTTACATTTAACGTCAGCGTCTGAGTCATCTCTGGCGCAGCAGGATCAACCAGTTTTGCAGATCATCTGCTAGGCCGCTCAGTTTAAGGCGCGCCCCAGGCGTATTTCCCGGTGACTAAAGTCATTGCAGCCTGCTGATTTATTAGTTTTCAGTGCAGCAGCCCTGGCAAAACTTTAATGCTGTAATCGTCGTCTGTGCACAAACTCCTACCTTGCAGATAGTCGCTGCAAAAATTCTAACCAAAATGCATTACTCCTCAGTGACAAAGCCTCTGCATTTTTGGAATATGAACAAGTATCCTGATTATTTTAGCAATTTCAGTTTGCTGTTGTCGGGCAATCGCACTTCCACACAAGTGCCACTACCCAGCTCACTGCTAATCAGCAACTCACCGCCATGTGCCTGAGCAATCAGCTTGCACAGATACAAGCCTATACCAAAGCCTCCGGTGTTACGGGTTCGCGATGGGTCGGCCCGATAAAAAGGTTCGGTAACATGCATTAGATCAGCCTCAGAGATACCCGGACCATGGTCGCGCACTTTGATATGCAATTTCTCACCGCTATAAGTTAGCTGCACACTGGGAGCCGGCTTAACATCGCCACCGTGGAGAATGGCGTTGCCAATCAAATTGCGCATTAACAGGCGCATTCTATTTTCATCTAGATCCAGAACCGGAAGCTGCTCGGGGGCACTCAAGCTGACATGATTGTCGGGCAGTTCATCGATGACACTTTGGATTAAAGCATCTAATTGCACCGGTGAGCGACTTAGGGCAGCGTGCGGAGTTTTCATCCGCTCCGTTTCTAAGATCTCAGTGATCAGGGTTTCCATCTCCATCAGGTCTTCCTGCAAGCGCTCTTTATTCACGGACTGCTCGAGCATCTGGGTGGCAATTTTGGCCCGGGTCAGCGGTGAGCGCAACTCGTGGCTAACAGCTAATAACAGCTGCCGTTTGGCATCTAACATCTGCTCGATATCGGCCGCCATGGCGTTAATGCTATTCGCCAGATCACCCAGGTCATTGTTGCTGCGAATCGGCAATCGGTAGTCAAGTTGCCCCTGTCCCATCAGTTGCACACCTTTTTTGATGTCTTGTACCGGCCGTAACATGCGCTTTAATACCAGGAAACTGCCAGCTATAATCAACAAGATAAACAGCATTGACAAAACGAAGACATAATCGCGAGAGTTTTCTCTGTTGTTGGATAGCTCGTAAAATATCTGATAGTCGCCTACTTGATTGCGCATCACCATACGATCCTGATACTCGGCAAAAGTCACTTGTCGATTATTAACTTGCTGGTAGGGTTTATGATGATGTTTATCGTCCCACTTGTTGTGGTGGGAAGAAAATTCGACCTCGGTCAAATCAAAGTCGATACCGGTCGACGAGTAATTTATATCCGGACCTTTAATATAGATATTGATAGGTAACTGTTTTACCAATTGCTGAGCGCGATCCAGATTGGGCGGGTTGCCGATATCGGTATTGATATAATCTAAGTACTGCTCAAAGTGCGGACGGACATTGTTTTTCCACTGGAAGGAAAATCCATGGAATAAAATACCGAAGATCAAAATGATGATGCAAGTGCTGACCAAACTAAAACACAATAACATCCTGGCCGGCAGTGAGCGCTGCAATAATAATAGGAACTTTTTCATCTTAGGGCCCCTTGGGCGCGGCCACGAAGGCATAACCTGAGCCGTACACGGTTTTGATCGGCTTCGCCGGTTTAAGTTTAGTGCGCAGCCGCGAGACCAAAATATCTACCGAGCGGCTAAATAGTTCTGTATCAATGCCTTTAAGCTGGTTGAGAATATCATCTCGACTGAAATCTTTACCTGGATTATTCGCCAACAGCAGTAACAGTTGGTATTCCATTGTCGTCAGCTCCAGATTTTTATCGTTGACTGATACCTGACGCTGATTAGTATCTATGCACAGCTGATCAAATTCTAATAACTGGGTGAGCGCTGGGCTGGGTGTTTTGCGTTTAATAATACTGTTGAGACGCGCCACTAGTTCACGCGGATCAAAAGGTTTGGGCAGATAGTCATCTGCACCCAATTCCAGTCCCACTACTCTGTCGGTGACCTCTCCGCGAGCGGTCAACATTATGATAGGTATTTCACTGAATTGACGGATAGTACGGCACAGCTCAAAGCCGTCCATTTCCGGCAGCATGACATCCAAAATAGCACCGTCATAATCTCCATTGCGGAGCATTTGCAGCCCTGTAGAGGGCAGTTCTGCAGCACTGATGGCAATCCCGTAGCGCTCGCAGTACTCAGTGAGTAAAGGGGCGAGTTTTTTGTCATCGTCAATCAATAAAACCTTGTACATATCGAATCCTGAGACTTTTCTGGTGCTGCGATTATAGTGCTTTTGGCTATTTGTTACAGTGGCTTATTTTATAATCGAGGGCTCTTCGTTGTGTCCCTGCTTTTTTTCATTCTGTGCTAGTTTCGCCAGCAGACTGGCGACTCTTGCCAGGACTTTTTTGCCGTTGCGCTGCTCACGCCACTTCCAGAACTTGTTCCACAAGTTAGCTTCTGTTTCAGTATCAATCTTTTGCTCTGTATCGAGCGGATAAATTTCGATTGATTTCCAATAGGCATCATCGGCCTCTTTGCAGCTGCCCGCCTGTATAAATTGACTCATAATGTCACTCCCTGTCCGACCAGCTGCAGAGTTCTGTCAGCTGGTCGAATATATATATTTAGTTATGCTTCCAACCGTGGCCGCGAGCTTCTTTCTTGTGTTCAATAAACTCTAAAATTTCAGCCTTTTGCTCAGAATTAAGGCCATCGAGAAAGTTGCCAAAAGCCGCTATGATCTCAGGTGCTTCGGACTTCACTAGTTCGGTTTTGCTATTGATCATATCCAGTGCCTGCTGCTGATCAAATTTGTCGGCGCCAACCAGCTTTGCTACATCTTGATGCAAGGGTTTGCCCTGAGCGTGCAATGTCGATCTCACCGCCATCACTTTGTCACGCAGTTCGCCCAAAAGTTGCTTTTGTTTATCATCTAAATTTAGCTCACTGCTGATATATGTCACTACATAAGCGGCGCGGGCGTCTGCATCGCTGGCCTTGTAAGTCGCATAGGCGGTGGTGCCGCCGATAAGGCCGATACTGAGAACAACTGCACTGATAATTTTAGTAGATCGTTTCATGATATTTCTCCGTTTGATTATTGAGAATATCCGTTTCACTTTTAACGAATCTCTCATGGGGTAGGAGAAGTATCTATGATACGAGCGTTAGACTCTTTGCACTGACGCATCAAGTTGTAACAAGTTGTAACTTTTTAGTAGAATTCGTGATTTTTTCGAATAATTAACCTGGAAATTACGTAGAGAGGGCTCTCTACGCTGTTTATATAAAACAATTTAAGAGTTTTTTTGTCTCTTGCTAAAACTAATACTGTGTAATCCCCAGCCTAAATTCAAACCGGCGACACTCAGTAAAATAACGCTAATGCCGAACCACTGGTAGCCAGTTAGGCTTTGATCGTAAACGACAAAATCAACTAATATCGCAACCGCCGGATACAGAAATGCCAATATAGCAATCATACTGATCGGCAGTTTTTTATAGGCTGAATACATCAAAATATACATAAGGCAGCTATGTACGACACCTAGTATCAGCAAATAACTCCAGCTCAGCGCATTTACCGGCAACATGGCAAAATTTGCCGCAGGTAGCAGTAAGGTACAACCGATGAAGGTATTTACCAGTGCTATTACCTCTGGGCGAATTTCAGCCAGACGCCGGGTTAGCAGCGTATTTACCGCATATAAGATCGCCGCTCCCAGAGCCATGGCAAAACCTAGCAACTGCTGATCACCGGCAAAGTCACTGCCACTGATCTCAATGATGAATAACAGGCCGATAAAGGCGCAGATAAACCAAGGTAATTTACCAAAGGCTATTTTTTCGCCGAAAAACAAACTACCCGCCAGCAACAAAAAGAACGGCTGAGTATTATAAACCACGGTTGAAAGCGAAATTGAAGCGTAGTTGAAGGCATTAAATAACAGTACCCAATTGAGCACTAATGCCGTTGCCGACAGTATCGCGATTAAAACCGCCTTGCCCTTCAGTGGCCAGGGCGACAAAAAGCCGCGCCACCAGCAGTACAACCCCAAGCTAATAGCACCAAACAGACAGCGAAAGAAAATAACATTCCACACCGACTGCCCCGATTCAACCACCAGGAAGCCAATAAAACCGGAGAGGACCATAGCTGCAGTCATTTCCAGTGTGCCCGATTGTCTTGCCGTTAAGCTCATAGTCATTTTTACCAAAATTAGGCGGCGCATAGTATCAGATTGATAGAAATATGAAAGGCCGCTGTGAATTAAACGTTAAATATAGCCCCGAGGGTTTCTGGGCAATGGAATTTTTTAGCCGCTGCAGAGTAGCTGCTTACGGTACTGACTGGGGGTAACGCCAAGTATGCGCTTAAAGCTACGGCCCATGTGGCTCTGATTGGAAAAACCACAGCACAGCGCTATTTCAGACAATTTTAATTTTGTACTGCGGCATTGCTCTTTCACCCGTTCGATACGGATATTTAATAAAAACTCTTGCGGCGTCTGTGCGGTGCTCTGTTTAAACATCCTGCAGAAATGGTACTCACTCAGTTGTCCGATAGCTGCCAGCTCTGCTAAAAATATCTGCCTGGAAAAATTGCTCTGCATGAAATCACAGACCTGTAGCAGTACCTTAGGCGCAAGCCCACCTTTTACATTGAGCTTTTTTCGCGCCAACGCGTGGATCATAGTCACTAACACAGTGTTGGTAACTTGCTCCAACAGCAACTGATCAGCATCGACCGACCAGTCGCTGGCCGCTATCTGATGCCGATAAATCGCTTCTAATCCCGGGTTTTCAAAAAAGGTAAGTTCAGGTAATTCTAAAGTCCGCGGGTCTATATCAAAGGTTTTTAACGCCAACTGTTTCAGGTAATCGTCATCGAAGTACAAGTGCATAAACTGTTGCTGCATACCTACTTGCCAATGACTTTGAGTTTCTTTTGGCATCAGACAAAAACTACCGGGAAAGCCAAATTGCTTAGGCCGGTCCATTCTGAATGTCTCGAAACCACCATCGAGGTACATGCTCAAAGTATGTTGTTTGTTATTTTGGTAATACAGATTGTCGTTGTCGTTTTGGTAGTGGGCCCAACTCAGGGACTTAGTCAGCGATTTAAACCGCAGGCGATCTGTGTTCGACTGCTCAAAATTTAATGGCCTGACTGGTTTACTGCGCATTTTCCTACCTACTGTTCGCTGGAAAACAAGAGTAACACTTCTGTTTAAGTGCTCAACAGTTATCCCGTATATATGCGCAAGATTGTGTTAATTTCGCCAATTTCAGGAGATAACTTTCTGCTCTGATCAGCAATAATGACCCTCCTCGCGAAATCAAGTACTGATTAGCGAGGTTACTGATAATGATGAGGATGCACTGATGTCGGTTTTTTTGTATATATTAATGATTTTCGCCTGGGGCTTTTCCTGGATCGCCATAAAATGGCAAGATGCTTCAGTGGCTATGGAAGTGTCTATTTTGTATCGCTTTGCTCTTGCCGCGCTCTGCATGTTCGCTATAGGGCTTATTAGTAAGAAGCTGCAAAAGGTCACTCTGGCTCAGCATAAATTTATCGCCGCACAGGGGGTATGCCTGTTCTGCTGTAACTTCCTAGCTTTTTACTCAGCGACGCACTACATACCCAGTGGTTTAGCAGCAGTTGTGATGGCCAGCGTCCCTGTATTTAACGCCCTGCACGGTAAACTCTTCTATCAAACCCCCACCAGCGCTAATTTCTGGCTGGGAGTTGTGGTCGGTTTATCGGGGATCAGCTTGCTGTTTGGTGCCGAGTTAATACAAACAGCCTGGTCCGCGCAAACTCTGACCGGTTTGGGTTTTGCCTTGGCGGGAACGTGGTTTTTCTCGATAGGGAACATGCTGAGTATTCGCAACAGCCGCAATAACGTGCAACCTTTTACTGCCACCAGCTACGCCATGCTCTACGGTTGCCTGGCACTGTTAATAATTATTTTGTTCAAAGGACTGGAGTTTAACTTCAATACTGAGCTCAAATATTTCGCCAGCTTAGTGTATTTAGCGATACCGGCATCAGTGATCGGTTTTACTGGCTACTTAGTTCTGGTCGATCGCATCGGTGCCAACAACGCCTCCTATCTGCTGGTGATCACCCCGATAGTGGCATTGATTGTCTCCAGTTTTTACGAGTCTTATCAGTGGACTCACTACTCAAGCATAGGTTTAGTGCTAGTAGTGTTGGGCAATCTATTCACCCAATGGAAAAAACCGCTATTATCCCGCGGCAACCTAGTGGCACAAACTTAATCAGTTAATCTGAGCTACAGGCACGCGCACAATGTCTGTAGCTACTGTCCAGATTCAGTCACTTTAGTAACCGAGATAGCCTCTTAAAAAGCAGCCTCTTGAATTTTATCTTTTAAACGTAAGTACTTGTAAGTCAAATTAGCCACCATAGGACCTAATACCCCACCATTCCAGTCGCAGCCAAAGGGGGATAATAACTGATAGTCCTGATTTATGGCGCAAATCCCCTGGGCCACTTTGATACCGCAGATGGTGCCGGTATTCAGGCCGTGACCGCCGAAGGATGAGCAGATCCACACCCCAGGTTGCTGCTGCTGTACTATCGGCATTTTATGCCCTGCATAGGCCATCAGCCCCGACCAGGCCTTGTCTATTTTAACCTCTTGCAACTGCGGATAAACCGAGCATAAGTCCTCACGTAACAAGCTGCAAAGTTTTTCCACATTGTCTTGATTGTCGGTGGTAATTCTCGACCCCCAGAGTAACCGATCCCCTTCTACGATGCGGTAATAGTCGGCGGCGCGGCGGTCGTCACTGATGCTGTAGGGACGGCTAATCAGCTGCGCCGCTAGATCACCGAGCGGTTCTGTTAACAACATATAAGTGGCAATAGGCAGGTAAGCGCGCTGCAGCGCCTGTATCTCTTTGCCGCTGTATCCACCACCGCAAAATACTACGTTTTCACAACTGACTTTAGCAGGGCTATCTGCAATGCTGACTAGCTGCTTATTTTTGTCTCTGCTGATATTGACAACAGCGCTCTGTTCATAGATCAAACCGCCCTTTTGCTCGATCACATTCGCCAGCCCCAAACAGTAATTCAGCGGGTGGAAGTGAAAAGAGCTGGCATCGTAAAGTCCGTCAAAATAGCGCTGAGTATGACAGATCTGTCGTACCTGATCAGTATCCAGGTAGTCCTGCTGGTACTGATATTTGTCTTGCATTACCCGCTGTCTGGCGATAAATTTTTGCCGCTGCGGATAGCGTGCAACATTCAGCCGGCCCATTTGCAGCTGACAATCGCGCAGTGCAAAGCGCTGGATGTTATTGCTAATTTGCTCAACCCCCTGCACTGATAAAGCAAATAATTTTTGTGCGTGCGACAAACCCAGCTTTTTCTCCAATGCATCATTGCCCTGCGCCCAACCTGCTGACACCAGCCCACCGTTTCTACCTGAAGCTCCCCAGGCCACTGCCTCCCGCTCTACTATAGCGACACTCTTGCCCTGTTCGAGTAACTCCAGTGCACAGCTCAACCCGGCGATACCCCCACCGACCACACAGACATCGACGCTGACATCCTCGCTCAGGGCGCTGCGCGGCGCAGTGCTAATTGCCGTACTCGCGTAATAGGTATCTGGATAGCTCATCTGTGTTCACTCGGAAAATGGAGATAATGGGTATTCCCCATAATGGTATCAGGAGAATGGCTGCTATTTACTGTAGCGGACCTGCAGACAAGTCCGGCGTTCCTCAGCTTTAAAGAGCAATACAGTAGTGTAAAATTTAGCTTAATAGCAATATACTAAGCGCGGCTCTCAAGTGGTAGTAGTTATTTTCTACCGGGGATATCAATTTTAGCTATAGCCTATTTTCAAGGGTAACTGGAGTTTAGTCAGTTTGGATTTTCGATCTTTACGATATTTTGTCGCCGTCTATGAAGAGCACAGTTTTAGTGCCGCCGCCAAGCGCTGCTTTGTCGCCCAGCCGTCTATCTCCGGTGCTGTGCAACAGCTCGAGTCAGAGTTAGAATGCGCGCTGTTTGTACGCCACTCCAAGGGCATAACCCCCACCACTGAAGGCACCGCGCTCTACCCTAAGGCCTGCCAGGTACTGGCAGATGTGCAGCAAATTAAACAACAGTTCCAGGAAAATCCTGAACAGCTGTCTTTTAAACTGGCGCTATTGCCTTTTCTCTCCGGCAAGCGCGTTTCCAAGCTAATCCAAAAATTAATGCAGACTCTACCTAATCTGGATCTGACCTTAGTTGATGCCAACGCAGAGGCCGATGCCAGGATCATCTCGCAGACAGTCTTGCAAAAAGATGAGATCTTTCACAAATTATGGGTCGACAGATACGTATTAGCGGTTCCCCTGCAACACCCTTTAACCAAAGAATCCAGCGTCAGTTTAGAGCAACTAAACAACTGTTCTTTCATCAGTCGGTCTCCCTGCGACATCATAGACTCCTGGCAATTCGCCATTGCCAAACGCGGCCTCAACCTGAAAGTTAAAGCCACGGTAAAAACTGAAGAGTATGCACTAGATCTAGTGGCGGCCGGACTGGGGGTCTCTATCGTGCCACTACACTCGCTGGATGGACGTGCAGATTTAAGTTTTTGTGAGATCAGCGACTTGCAATTGGAACGGGTGGTGGGGTTAGCCTACAGTAAAAATACTCCGGTGGCTCCGAGCTTGCTGGCGGCGATTACTAATATTAAAGGGACGTGAGTCGTCAGTTAACATTGTAAAAATTTTACTGATTTCTTTTTTAAATTTTAAAATCAAATCATTTAGGTGCAGTTTCGCCTGCGGCGAGTTCATTTCTTTTAAATGGGACAAAAGAAACGGAACCAAAGAAAACTCCACCCTATATTGCCGAAAGACTCCTCCGCTATTTGCAAAATAGACGGCCGTTCATAGGGACATCCCTGTCCCACTCACTCTCCGCGACGTCCTGTCGCTCCGCTTCGCCAATTTAACAAATAGCTCCGGCGGCAACCCAAGGGGAAAAGTAACTCCGTAGTTAAAGCGCAGCTTTAGGAGTTACTTTTCAAGTGCGTTTACGCTTACTCTATTCTTTCCTTCGTCTTTAAAGCACAGCTTTAGGAGTTACTTTTCAAGTGCGTTTACGCTTACCCTATTCTTTTCTCCGTAGTTAAAGCGCAGCTTTGGGAGTTACTTTACAAGTGCGGAAAGCACACTAATACATAAGCCAACGAGCAAGCTGACTAATTCCCTTGATAGTGCCGCCGTAGCTCTGAGTTAAATAATTGAAGCGGAGCATCAGGATGATGCGGAGAGTGAATGCGCCAGGGATGGCGCTGATGAACGGCCAATCATTTAGCGCAGAGCGGAGGAGTCTTTCGGCAATATAGGGCGTGCTTTTTTGGTTACTCTTTTGCACGAGCAAAAAAGTAACTCGTTGAAAACGAAATATCTCTTAGTAAGCCATCTAAACATCAGCTATTCAAAAAGCGAATAAAACCCGCCTCTAAGACAAACCTTAAAAGAAAAATCAGTTATCAATCATGCTAATTTTTTACATTAGTATGTTGGTAATTATTGCAAAAACGCCTATCAGGGCATAGATAGCCAATGGAGAATACATGGCCACCCCACTGCACCTTAACTTTTTCATTTTGATAAAAATGACAGTAAACACCGCATTGCAAAAAGAAACAGCGCACACCAGTAGCACAAAAATACTGATGGCATTGAGAAATTCACCACCGTTATGAATGTCATTAAGACTAACAAAATTAGCGAAAGCAAAAAACAGCGCACTAATAGCGCACAAGCTAAAAGCCAATAAAGAATAGTTAATAATTAAAACTGTTTTTAACGGGTCGCGCATCTTCCTTTAAACCTGTTTAGTCATGAATCGATATTTGCAGCGCCGAGAGTCTATCAGAGAGAATAGCGTCGAACTGCTACGCACCAGCAGTCCGACTTGATCTATAACTAAACTCTAGCCCTTAGCTGCTCAATCCGCCAGTAAGCTTTCGGCCTCTGCTAACACTTGCTCAAGCAGGGTCAGAATCATCTGCACATCTTGCTCTTCAATGGTCAGCGGCGGGCGTATTTTCAGTATGTTATCCGCCGGTCCCTCTGTGCCCATCAAGATACGGTGTTCGCGCATGCGATTCTTCACATAATCTGCCACTGCCGTGGCGGGCTCGCGGGTCTCTCTGTCAGTGACCAGATCCACACCAATAAATAAGCCGTAGCCACGTACATCACCTATCACTGAATATTTTTTCTGCAACTGGCGCAAGCCGTTAAGCAGCAAGTTACCCATAGCCCGGGCATTTTCCTGCAACCCTTCATCATCGACTATCTGCAATACTTCTGTACCTACCCGACATGACAAGTTAGAGCCACCGAAGGTAGAGAAATACTCAGGCCCGTGGGCAAAGCTGGCGGCTATTTCCGGGGTTGTCACTAATACGCCTATAGGTTGGCCGTTGCCTATCGGCTTGCCCATCACCACGATATCCGGCAGTGCCTGCTGTTGCTCAAAGGCAAAATAGTACTCGCCCAATCTACCCAGCGCGGTCTGTACTTCATCTGCTATGCAGACCCCGCCAGCGGCTCTGATACGCTTATAAACACTCGCCAGATAGCCCTGCGGGGGAATAATCTGGCCGCCGACACTGGGGAAAGTCTCGGCGATAAAGCCGGCCAATTTACCACCCCGGGCGTCGATTGCCGCCAGTGCATCGTCCACTAAGGCGGCGTATTTTTCAGCGCGCTGTGGGTCGTCGGCTTTAAAGCGGCCCCGATATTCATCGGCAACATCCACCAGCTGCACCCAATCCGCCTGACCTACACCGCCTTTGGCATTAAATTTATAGGCGGAGATATCGATAGCGCCGGTAGTATTACCGTGATAGCCGTGGTCGGGAGTCACCATGTCTTTACCACCGGTATGTGCCCTGGCTAAACGCAACGCCAGCTCGTTGGCCTCAGTACCGGAATTGACAAAGAAACACACTGACAGTGATTTGGGCAATTTGGATAATACTTTATCGGCAAATGCAGTCTGGGCCGGGTGTAGATAGCGGGTATTTGAGTTCATCCGCAACAGCTGATCGGCCGCTACCGCCTGAATCCGTGGATGTGCGTGCCCCACGTGAGGCACGTTATTGTAACTGTCTAAGTAAGGGCGACCCCACTCATCAAATAAGTGATGCCGCCAGCCGCGCAGAAACATGACCGGGTCGGCATAAGTCAGCTTTACGTTCTCAGCAAAATGCGCCCGACGCTGAGCCAGTACAGCTGCTTTGGCCACTGGCTTATATCCCGTTTTCGCATCTGGAAGATTCATCAGCGCCGCCGGGTTGGGGCAGAGCGCGTTCCACAGAGCCAGCTCATCGGGGTCGGCCACACCCGGCCAGTCTGCACCTATGCCTTTAGTGCTCAGGGCAAGTTGAAAATGCAAGTGTGGATTCCAGCCACCGTTGGCGTGCATGCCACCCAGAGCGGCAAAAGTTTCACCGCTCTGCAGGGCTTGGCCGCTGCTCAAACTGCTGATCGACTCTGGATCTAAATGTCCGTACAAAGTGTAAAAAACATCGCCAGCTGTGGTTTGGTGGCTGAGGATAACCATACCGCCGTAATCCAGGTTGGCGCGACGATTTTCGGTGCAAACCACTGTGGCAGCTAGCGGTGTCTGCACGCTCCTGCCCGCCTCGGCGAAAGCATCCACGCCAATGTGTACGGTGCGTCTGCTGCTGGCTTTGTAAGGACCCTTACTGAATGCCGCATCGGTGTAGACCAACCTGGGCTCATTGTAGTAACCCAGCCAAACGCCCTCGGCTGGGTCGTATGCTCCACCGAGTACTAAAGCTTCTTCAGCGCTCATAGCAAAGGGGTTTTTAGGTACTGTACTCGCCTCAACTGACAGTTCACGCATAGCTGCAGTGGCCAAATCACAGCCTAATATAGGCGCAAAATTACCGCGCTCACTGTCTAACCAGGCAGCTATTTCTGTCGCTGTGTCTGTGACCGCCAGATTGCAGGCCACCCGCAATCTGCCGCCTAGTAATTCAAAATTGACCTTGTTATCGAGCAGGAATTGCCAGGCAGGTCCCTGGCTGATCAGCACATAGGGATCATCCGGCTTTTCCCTGGACACTAATGTTGAAATGACCACACTGACAGCCAAGCGCATTCTCAGCAGTGGCCAGAGCATTTCCAACTCTGTAGATGTCAGCGGATATTCGCTGTGATAGCCCATTACCAGGGACTCCAGCGCCTGTTCCGGCTGATCCTGGCCCAATACCACGTAGGCGGCAGTGATCGCCAGGTTACAGATTCTCGGCCCGGCACACATATCGCCGAGATCAATCAACCCAGTTACACGCGCGGCCTCGGTCAGTGACCCGGAAACTAAGATATTGTAATCATTGACGTCGTTGTGAATCGCTCCCTGTGGGAGCTGCTGCAATGCTGACTGTATCTGCTGGTATTGGCTGAGGATATCTGTAATCAGCTGACGCTTATTGGCTTCAGAGAAAATTGCAATTTCATCCCCAATCCATTGAGCAGTGGTTAAATCCCACTTAAATTGACGTTGCAGTGACGGGTGTTTGAAGCCCTGCAATGCCTTATCCATGACCCCGACTGACTGACCTAAGTGATGAATTAAATCCAAGCTCTGCGGCAGAAATTGACCGTAGGTCCGACCCGGCATTTTCTCTAGCAACCAGACAATCCGCGGCTCGCCTTCGGGCCCTGATACAGTAGTGTATAACTCACCAGCACTGGTCGCTAAAACACTGGGGACAGGCACTGCAGCAGCGTTATCCGACAAGTGCTGAAAAGCCCGGCACTGCATATCGATAAAGCTGCTATCGCAATCGGCACGCATCACTTTTAACACGCCTTGACTCTCGCCAGAGAGCAAAAAGTTGAGATCGTACTCCCCATCTAGCTGAGTTAAACTGGCGTCAATATCCCAGATCTCTTTTAACACTTTTGTCCAATATGCTGTCATGACTACATCTCTATCCAAATGGGTTATTGTTGTTAATGGCGGGCACTGCTGATAAAAATGAGCTGTGCAATGGCGCTGCTTGAAATCCCCTAATGCTGACATAATAAAGACAGATTTTCACTAAAGATAATAGCCATTTTCTTGCGGGGATATCAGCGCAGCTTATAGCTCGAAAGAGAGCAGCCCAGAACTATTGGCGAGGCGGGAAACCGACCATAAAACGGCAGCCATTTGCTGCAAACTTAGCTGCAACTCGTAGCTATAAATTTTGCCCGATGCGCCACAATACTCCCGAGGGATCTGTGATGACAAAATCCAGCATGCCCCAAGGTTGTTCTGTCACTGTAGTGATTCTTACTTTATATTTTTCAGCGATGCCTGCTAGTTACAGATGCCAGGCCTGTGCATCCTTGACCAGTAAGTGCATCATTAAATTTACCGCCTGCTCGTATTGATAAAAATCCTGCAACAAAAAACTACTTTTGCCCTGTTTGAAATAGGCGATGCCATTGCCGTCGGCAACATTTAGTGAAGCCTATATCAGTATAAAAACCTTTGCTTAACTGAAAATCTTTGGCCGGGATAAAAGTTTTAATTTCAACAGATTCTAACTGCTGCATAACTGTCTCTGTGTAGTAATCCGGATAAAATCAAAAGCAAATAAAACGCTTTTTAACTTTTAGATGTTTGTGTATATCGACTTGTCCCTAGGCAAAGATAGGTTCGATAAGGGCAATGCCTTTTTTTCAGACAGCGTACCGGCGTTAATTTTTTTACCATCAACGCCTGAGTTTTAGTCGCTGCAGCTAAGCCACATTCAACCGGAAACTCCTCTTCTTACATCAGCGTCAACTCGCCACGCATCACAGACAACTGTTTGTTATTAGGCAGTTTTTAGCTGTTAGCCCAATTCATTAAATAATGCGAATGCCTGGTAAACAATTATTTTTAAATTCTATTTCTCTCAGTTGCTACGCTCCCTTGCTCAGAGGTGCTGGTCTAACAATATCAAGTTACCATCCGGATCTGTGATCGAAAAACTTCCGGGGCCAGATTGCGACGATAGCGACTGATTAGATATCTCCAATCCGGCCTTGGTAAACTGAGCATGTAACTCCCGTATATCACTAAACTCTGGTAACGGATTACAGTCTTTATCCCAACCCGGGTTAAAGGTGAGTAAGTTTTCCTCGAGCATCCCCTGAAACAGCCCGATACAATGATCAGCATTTTTCATGATTAACCAATTTTGTTGCTCCTCACCCGCATAAACGACAAAACCGAGCTGTTGATAAAATGCTTTGGATATTCCAATATCTTTGACTTTCAGGCTGACCGAAAATGCTCCTAGTTGCATTACTCTATCCCTCTTTTAACTTATTATTTTTGCCATCACCAAACTATCTATGTAGACACCGTCTATATGTCTGGCATTGCGTTTAGTGCCCTCATGGGTAAATCCAAATTTTTTATACAGCCCGATCGCAGCGCTATTATTGGCAAATACTTCCAGCTCCAAACGGCTAAAGCCGTAATCTATAGCAGCCTGAGTCACTTTACCCAGTAGTAATTTGCCAACCCCGGTGCCGCGATGCTGTTTAATCACCCCCATTCCCAATTGCGCAGAATGTTTTAGGCCAGGATTTTCACTGGGAATAAAATCTGCCCAGCCGATCACTTGGCTATCGTATAGTGCGACAAATTGCGGATATTTTTTAGCAATGTTGTTGTCGACAAACTTCTGGATCCTATCCACAGGCGGGGCAGCTAACGTTAATAGAAATTTTCGCTCTTTAGCCACCGCATCGAGAACGGCGCAAAAACCTGCTGCATCTTGATGTTGGATAGCGCGGATTTCAACTTTCATACTCGCCACCTTAGTAATTGATTTTTATAATATTGCTCTTAATTTTGACTAAAAGCTAGGAGTGGCAAAGGATCAGATTGAATAGATTTTTATGCTATTTTCCTCTGTAAACATCACACTACTGAAAATAATATTTTTACACCGCAGAAACAGCCTGAATCCTCTATCTGAGAGTTAGATAAACCTTAACTGCAGTATTTGTTGTTCACTAAATATTGCCAACTTGCACTAGTGCTGGCAAAGCCACTACACTTGCTTCAGTTAAAATAATTTGATGTGAATTAACAATTAAGGATGTGCCTATGAATACTTCCCGGCTACCACCACTTAATTCCCTGCGGGCCTTTGATGCTGTAGTAAGACACATGAGTTTTACCAAAGCGGCCGCCGAGCTGTACGTCACTCCCGCCGCACTCAGCTATCAGATCAAGCAATTGGAAGAGTTCACCGGGGTAAAATTATTTAACCGATTAAACCGTGCTATCGAACTTACTGATCAGGGACGACTGATCTACCCGGGTATTAGCCAGGCCTTTGAACAGTTATTACAGAGCATGCAATTGCTGCAACAAAAGCGCTCTGGAAACGTATTAGTGATTTCGGCGGGTCCGGCGTTTGTCGCCAAATGGCTGGCCCCCAGGCTGTATAGATTTATGGCTCTGCATCCGCATGTAGACGCCAGAATTTCCGCTTCATTGGCTTTAAGTAACCTCAAAGTAGACGATGTCGATGTGGCGATCCGCTTTGGCAGCGGCAACTATCCTGACTGCTGTGTTACTAAGCTGTTTGATGACTATATGCTGCCACTTTGCAGTCCTGATTTTTTAGCTAAAATCCAACCTGTGTCAGCGTCAGATTTGCGCTGCGAAACCCTGATCTATGACGACACTCACATGTCTCATAACTTTAAAATCCCCTCCTGGAACGATTGGTTTAAATCTATGGGGGTCAAAAACTTTTCCCAAAAGAGCAAGGGGTTACACTTTAATTTGGCGGATCACGCCATTGCTGGCGCGATTGCCGGGGCGGGGATATTACTGGGCAGACAAGTCCTAGCACAAAACGATATAGACAATGGCCGCCTGGTAATGCCTTTTGAACACAAAATCAAACTGGATTTCTCGTATTATGCGCTCTGTTTAAAGGGCCGGGAAGAGGAAAAGCACATCGCTGCTTTTATGCACTGGCTAACAGCGGAGATCAGCGGAGATGTTGACTTAACGACGCCTACGCCTGTCGCTTAAGCGCATCTATGCCCAGGCCAATCCCGTGGGCATAAACGATAACAGGCATCGACAATTGCCATATAACTTAGATCAGTTCCAGTTTACCAGCACTTGATAGTGGGCAAAGCCAGCCCCGGAAGTTGCACTGGCCTGCATATCCATCAACTTAAAATACTCACCGCAGACAGAGCAATTTTGTACTTTTGCCGCGGCGTTGCCGGCATCCGCAGCGGTGGCCCAATACACAATATCGGCGTAGTCAGTGTCATTTTTTTTCACCAATTGTCGTTTGATAAAACCCGGCTGCTGGCTTAAAAATTCAATGTTTACTTTGTCTGCGGCCGCCATTAACTGCCGGTCAGTGACTGGCGAGTTTTTAACGAATGGCGCCCATTCCACTACCGCCAGATCGGCTGCAGCAACAGTGCTGAAGATAGAGAAAAAAACGGTGAACATAAGTTGTTTGATAGTGGCTAATTGCATAACTGCTCTCATTAAGTAAAGGAAGCTGCTAATAATATGTCACTACTACTGACAACTACTGTCAGTAACTTTACTACCACAGAGCAACTTTAACTTATTACCCAGCAGCTGGCACTGCTGCTACAGCGGCTTTCTCCAGTAACAGAAAACTGACACTTAACACTAAGCTAACCAGCAGTGCAACACTCCAGCCCACACTTATACCCAGCATGCCAATCAGCCAGGTAATCACTAATGAAGAGAGCAAACCGCCAAGCTGCACTGCTAAATTCAATATAGACAAGGCACTGGCACGAATGCTGTCATCGACTTCCAGGTGCAGTAAAGTATTAATTAATGGGCTGCGCAGTCCAATGAAAAAGTAGAACAATAAAAAGCCCAGAGCAAAAACCACCAGCGATGTTGAAAAACACGCAGATAATAGTGCGATAGTCGCCAGTAGGGTGACGACCAGCAGCATCAGCCCGGTATTGCCACTAAACCAGCCCAGTACCTTACTCGACAGGCCATTGCCCGCAGCGGTGACGGCAAAAGTGGCGATCAAAAAAACCCCGAACCAAAGACTTATCATACTAATATCAATAAAATAGCTCTGAAAAAAGGGCTGCCAGTAGGCCTCTACTGGCATTATCACAAAACCAAAGCTCAGTGATCCGATCAGTAATACCAACAGTGTAGTAGAGCCCCAGCAATATTTTAGCGCCGCCCAGGTATGACTGCCTGCATTTGTTACTTGCGATAACTGCTCCCGCTCTTTATAAAACAAAGGTGTCAGCAGATACAAAGTGCTGTAGGCCAGTACTATTAATATAACGTTGCCAACATAAACATTGTCTAACAGACCCAGTTCAGTGTTAAGAATAGGTAGCACACTGCCGACGCAGACTCCGACGATCAGCCCTGTGGTAACCCACATTCCGGCCCTGCCTAAAGCAGCGTGTAAATCATCGCGCCCGGCCTTTTTCAGCTGCTCGGCATACCATGATTCTACAGTACCTGAACTCATTGCCCGAGAGACCCCGGACAACAGTGCGCAAATCAGCAACCCCGGCAGTGAGCTAAAGAAAATTAAGCCACTCCAGGCAATAATAGTTATCAATAGCGACCAACGGTAAACTTTTACCCGACCATAACGATCGGCAAGGCCACCCGTGGGTAATTCCGCCAGGACATTACCGGCGCCGTAAGCGGCAAAAAAGAACCCCAACTCGGCCAATTCGAAACCTAAGCCCAATAACAGCACTGTCTGTACCGGTAACACTAAGCCTAATATTCCCCAGTGCAGCCCCTGGTGCAGCCTATATCTGATATCTAAACTCATGTTATCTACTCCGCGATTGACTAAATATGCGCTAAGAGTAGATGCGAGGCATGTAATATACTAGGCTATACACTCGCACTTTATGTAAACTTTTGGTATACGTATCTTATATACGATAATGGACGGGCACTGGTATGAATTGGCTGGATCTGTGTACTTCATTTGTCTGCGTCGCTGAAACCGGCGGTATCAGAGCAGCCTCACGGCGCTTGCAAGTCACCCCGATGGCCATCAGTAAACAGATCAAACAACTGGAGCAGAAACTTGGCCAGGCGCTGTTTAGCCGCTCCACCAGAAATCTAAAGTTGACGGAATTTGGGACGGTATTTTTAGCTCAAGCGAAAACCTTAGTCGCCAGTGGGGATAATTTGCTCAACTGGTTGGATAACTCCAGCGGTCAGCCGCAGGGAGTGATTGAAATAATAGTGCTGAATGAGTTGGCCGACTTCATCGTCAATTATCTGCGCGAGTTCAACCAGCTGTATCCCAAGATCATTATCAAACTGCATGGCTACGCGAAAGCCGTTGACCCCAATCAAGATCAATTCGATTTAGTGTTTGGTTCCGGAGAGTACATTGGCAGGTTGCAGCCGGGTTTAGTCAGAAGACAAATGGCGCGCTTTAGCGCAGACTTCTATGCATCCAGTGACTATCTAAAAAAGTACGGCACCCCGCACTCAATAGCAGATCTGCAACGACACTATTTTGTCACTAGCACCCAAAACAGCCCCTCAAATTTTGTCATTATTCGCGGCGGCGATCAGCTATTAAGTGATGGCAGCACTGAATTCATCACCGTAAAAGAGTCAATGATCGCCAGTAACTACGCCTCGCAAATAGCCATCACCAGCCAGGGATTCGGCATCGCCCAACTGCCTACGGTACTCCCAGCTTGTCAGGCAGCAGTAAGGAGCGGCAATTTAATACAAATTCTCGAACCACTCAGTATCCAAGATTTCCCGCTGTATTTGTTCTATAAAAAGACCGACCACCCACAGCCGAAGATAAAAGCTTTTCTGGATTTTTATATGCAAAAGGTCGATAGCTTTTTCAATCCGTAAAACCTTTACAGCGAATAATCTCACTCAACCACAGATGCCAGGGCAGATTACTTATATCTATTGATTTTTCATCAGCTAAGGATAATCCTAGCGCCTGTGAACACTATAAATTTTTTGTTTCTCACTCAGCCCCTGTTCATATAAGGTAATCAATGGCATGCTGCCGTCTTAAAAACAATTAGTTAGAGAAGAGGCGCATGTTAACCATTCTTGTCGCAGATAATCACGACTTAGTCAGAGAGGGCTTTAAGAGCGCCCTTCAAGAACTGGATCCGCAGATATCTATTCTAGGTGCCAACTGTATTGGGGCTGTGCTGCAACAGCTACCTGCCAACCCGGACATCGATATCGTACTGTTAGACTTAGGCCTACCTGACACAGAGCAATTCTCTGGACTGTTACAAATCAAAGAGACAGCTCCAGACACCCCGGTAGCTATATTTTCTGCACTCGATGATCAAGAGTCAGTGCACGCCGCTCTGATCGCTGGCGCTGATGGCTATATCCCAAAAACCAGTAGTAAAATGGTAATTTTACAGGCTATCCGGCTGATCCTAGCAGGTGAAATATACCTGCCTTCAATACTGCTACAAGACAGCCAACAGGCCAACTCTGCTGCTGCCACAAACTTACCGCTGGGCCGGGACACAGCTACCGGCCTCACCAGAAGACAAGTACAAGTGCTGGAGCTGATTGAAAAAGGGCTTTCCAACAAAGAAATTGCCCGACAAATTTTCTGTACCGAAGGTACCGTTAAGGCCCATGTCACTGCTATTTTGAAGACTTTTGGAGTCAGCAGCAGAGCCAAGGCGGTTATCGCCGCTAAGGCTTGTTGATCGAATAGGAAGTCGGAAGTCGGAAGTCGGAAGTCGGAAGTCGGAAGTCGGAAGTCGGAAGTCGGAAGTATTGAGCTCTGCCTTAAAAAATCATTCAATGAAAAATTAATGAATTGAAGCTATTGAGTTAGCGACGAAGCACCACTCTCCCTTAGAGTGCCGCCGGAGTTTTGGAGTAAATTACTGAAGCGGAGCATCAGGATGATGCGAAGAGCGAATGGGGCATGGATGCCCCTGATGAGCGGCCAGTCATTTAGTCCAAAGCGGTGGGATTTTTCGGCAATCTTGAGCGTGCTTTTTTGGTTACTCTTTTGCACGAGCAAAAAAGTAACTCGTTGAAAACGAAACTTTTCCTTATAAACTAACAAAATATCAGTTATTAAAATTTTCCAGAAAACCCACCGTTAAAGGCAAACTTTAAAAGAGAAATCAGTTAAAAATGGTTTAGTGTTTTACAGACGAGAATAGCGGGGAGCAGATTTTAGAGGTCTTGGCATGTTTGCCAAGACCTCATAGGTCAGTTCACAGCGAACTGACAGGAACCATCTCTAACGTAATCGAACCTCAGTGTCTGCGGCAAAGTACAGCACTTGATCTGCTTCGAAATTGATCGCGACTTTGCTACCGTGAGTGACTAGCGACTTGCCCCGCGATTCTACCACCAGGCGCTCCCCAGTCGTGCTAGTTAAGTAGAGGTAGGAAACACCACCTAATTCCTCGGCGATATCCACCGTATATGTTCCCTGCTCACCCTGCAAACTAATCGTCTGTGGACGAAGAGCGACGGTCACAGCAGCACCTTCTGCCGGTAGTTGCACAGACGTTTCCAGTAGCTTATTGTCCAGCGCCGCCACTCTGACTCCATTACCTTCTACTACACCCTGCAAAAAGTTCATCGCCGGGGAGCCAATAAATCCAGCGACAAATTTATTGTCCGGGTTATCATAGAGCTCCAACGGAGCCCCTACTTGCTCAATTCTGCCATCGCGCAATACCACAATTTTGTCGGCTAAAGTCATAGCTTCGACTTGATCGTGAGTCACGTAAACCATAGTGGCGCCGATTTCATTGTGTAGACGGGCAATTTCCACGCGCATTTCCACCCGAAGTTCAGCATCTAAATTAGACAGTGGCTCATCAAACAAAAACACCTCAGGGCCACGCACTATCGCTCTGCCAATGGCCACCCGCTGACGCTGACCGCCAGACAATGCTTTAGGTTTACGTCCCAAATAATCATCAAGTTTGAGTATCTTAGAGGCTGCGGCGACTTTTTCTTTGATCACCTGTTTGTCGACCTTGTTCATTTTCAGGCCGAAGCCCATGTTCTGTTCTACGGTCATATGCGGATACAGAGCATAAGTCTGAAACACCATAGAGATACCGCGCTCGGCGGGATCAGCAGTAGTCACATCGCGACCACCGATACTCATTTGTCCGCCGGTAGTCTCTTCCAGACCGGCAATCATCCGCAGCAAGGTCGACTTGCCGCAACCGGACGGCCCTACAAATACACAGAACTCTCCCGCAGCGATCTCTAAATCAATGCCGTGAATAACTTGTAAATTATCGTATTTCTTGATTATTTTTTTTAAGGATACGCCTGACATTGCAACTCCGGATATTATTAACTGTTAGTTTCAGGAAAGTGCCAGGATTCGGCAAGCTGACCTATTTTATGAGCGGTTTCGAGAAGATCTTGTTTAAATTCTTCCAGCTGCTGCAACGAGTAGCGCGACGTAGAAGTGGTAATAGACAAGCCACCCAGGACTCTATTAGTTCCAGAAAGGATAGGGGCAGCGATACAAATAATATTGGCTTCGTGCTCCTCGCGGTCAAAGGCGATTCCCTGTTGGCGAATCTCCGCCAACTCAGTGCACAGCGCCTCAGCACTGGTTAAAGTACTGGGGGTATAGCGATGATAGGACTGCTGTTGCACTAAGCGTTGACGCTGCTCTTGATCTAAAAAAGCCAACATCGCTTTACCTATCCCGGTGCAGTAACCCGGGCCTATTTTGCCAGCGTCAGAGAACATGGCCAGCGGTGATGCTGGATTGCGCTTATCTACATACAGCACTTGTCCGTGATCCAGCTGCCCTAAATGCACTGTCTCGCCGGCTTTTAACGACAGCTGATCCAGCAGTGGTCTGGCGATAGGAGCCAGCGACGATTGCTGCCAGGCGGCATGCGCCAATCTAACTAAGCGCACTCCCAAACTGTACATTTGCCTCTCACTGTCATAACCGAGCATGCCTTGATTGGTCAGTGTCTGTAACAGACGGTACAAAGTCGCCTTGGGGTGCTCACTTTCTGCCAGTAATTCACTAAAGCGTACCGGCCTGCCAACTGAAGCCACTTTATCTAACAAACTTAATGCTTTACCAACAGTGCCGTCGGTATTCTTTGCCGTTGCCATGTCTATTCTCTGGGTAAATTTTACATCATAACTGTTGACAAGTATCAGGTAAAAGGCGCATATTGTCAATAGTTGAAACCTAGTTTCACTATTTGGAACAACAAAAAATATTAGCCGGACAATTCTCAGGTATTAATGAGGCCCAGCTGAGAAAAGTCTAAATAGCAATAACTATAGAGAGTACATCTGATGAAAAATAAAAAAAGCTTACTTAAACAGAGTCTGGCAACGTTGGCATTAGCCACTTTGTTTAGCTCATCCGCGTTTGCCGGAACACTGGTGATCAATACCGATACATCTGACCCGGCACCTAAAAAAGCCTTCGAAGATGTGATTGCAGGTTTTGAAGCTGAAAATCCAGACGTGCAAGTGACTTTGAACTTGTTCGATCACGAGGGTTACAAGACTTCTATTCGCAACTTCCTGACTGCCGAGGCTCCTGATTTGGCCACTTGGTATGCTGGCAACCGCATGCTGCCATACGTAAATGCAGGATTATTTGAAAGTGTTGACGATGTCTGGGAAGAAAACGGTCTAAACAAGTCGCTGGCTTCTGCCGCCGCTTCTATGACCATTGACGGTAAAAAATGGGGCGTGCCATACACTTATTACCAGTGGGGCGTTTACTACCGCAAAGATCTATTCGCCGCCAATGACATAGCAGTTCCGACTAATTGGGCAGAGTTCAAAGCAGCCGGAGCTAAGCTTACTGCAGCAGGCATTACCCCTATCACTATAGGCACTAAATACCTTTGGACTGCAGCGGGTGTATTTGATTACCTGAACATGCGTACCAACGGTTTTGATTTCCACATGGCACTGACTAAAGGTGAAATTGCCTGGACGGATGAGCGTGTCGTTAAGACTATGAACAACTGGAAAGAGCTGGTAGATGCCGGTTTCTTCCTGGAAAACCACGCCGCTTACAGCTGGCAGGAAGCATTGGCCCCTATGGTACAAGGCAAAGCGGCCATGTACATCATGGGCAACTTTGCAGTGGCACCACTGCGTGAAGCCGGTCTGACTAAAGATCAGCTAGGTTTCTTCCAGTTCCCTGAAATCACTCCGGGTATCGAGATGGCAGAAGATGCGCCTACCGATACACTGCACATCCCCGCTAACGCTAAAAACAAAGTTGATGCTAAGAAATTCTTAGCTTATCTTGCCCGCGCCGATGTACAGACAAAAATGAATGAGACTTTAGGTCAGCTGCCTATCAACTCCGCTTCAATTGCTGGCGATGATGAGTTCTTACAGGCGGGCTTCAAAATGCTCTCTAAGACTTCACAAGTTGCCCAGTTCTTCGATCGCGATGCCCCGGCTGAAATGGCCAAAGCTGGCATGGAAGGCTTCCAGGAATTTATGGTTAAGCCAGAGCGTCTAGCAACTATCCTCAAGCGTCTGGAAAAAGTACGTAACCGCGTTTATAAGTAATTAATGCGACTGCACCGCCACTGCAACAGGTAGACAAGTCCTGCTATTAAACCCAGGATCCCTTTACCCGTTACCTTACAGTGGCGGTATTTTTTTATTTTGAGGTTTCACACTATGCGTGCTTTTTGGAAGGCCAATCAGTTAAAACTGGCTCCCTGGTTATTTCTGGCGCCGGGCATTTTTATGTTTGCCCTGTATGTCATTTTGCCGGTTTTTCAATCTTTAGATATTTCCTTTTACGCCTGGGACGGCTTAGGTGAAAAAGAATATGTCGGTCTGGACAACTATGTCGAGCTGATGGATGACGAGGCCTTTTACACTGCCCTGCAAAACAATATTATCTGGTTAGTGCTCTATATGCTGGCGGTCCCCGCCGGATTGTTTGTAGCATTATTCCTCAATCAAACCGTGCGCGGCATCCGCATTTATAAATCCTTGTTCTTCTTCCCCTTTGTTATCTCACAAGTGGTAGTAGGACTGGTATTTTCCTGGTTTTATGACCCCACCAACGGTCTGATGAACGTCTTGTTAAACGCTATCGGTTTTGACTCTATCGCGGTACTCGCCGATGAGCGTTTTGTCACTTATGGCATTATTGTCGCCGGATTATGGCCGCAAACAGCTTACTGCATGATTTTATATTTGACCGGTTTAAATTCAGTCGACCCAGAGCAAATTGAGGCTGGCAGGTTGGATAACGCCAAAGGCTGGCGGATGCTCTGGTACATCATTTTACCGCAGCTTAGACCCGCCACTTTTATCGCCGTAGTAGTCACAGTGATAGGCGCTCTGCGCAGCTTCGATTTGATTTCTATTATGACCAGCGGCGGCCCCTGGGGTTCAAGCCGGGTACTGGCCTATTACATGTACGAGCAGGCCTTCTCTGAATACGGATTCCGGATGGGCTATGGCGCGGCTATCGCTGTAGTGCTGTTTTTAATCATGATGGTCTATATCGCCGGCTTCCTCTATAAAATGTATCGTGACGAGAAAGGACACTGAAATGCAGCCGACAGCTTTGGGAATAACCAACTCCTGTGCAAGGATAATTTATAAAATGTATCCATATGAGAGAGGACTCTGAGATGTTTCCCACACCTATTGCGAAAACCGCCCCCAGTGTGCAACTGATCTACAAAATTGCCCTGCCGATCGCTCTTATCCTTTGGCTATTGCCATTGATCGCGGTAGCCATTACTTCGATCCGCTCCGCAGGTGATATCACCGCCGGCAACTACTGGGGCTGGCCGACCTCGTTTAATATGGTGGAAAATTATACCGCCGTTTTCACTGACTCGCCGATTGGTAAATACATATTAAACAGTTTTAAAGTCACTATTCCCACGGTTATTGGCACTTTGATTTTGTCTTGTATGACCGGTTTCGCCCTGGGCATCTATAAATTTAAAAGCAACATGTTAGTGTTTTTTATGTTTGTTGCCGGCAACTTTATTCCCTTTCAGATACTGATGGTCCCGGTACGCGATTTGACCTTGTCAATGGGTATGTATAACACCACTACCGGCCTGGCGCTGTTTCATATCGCCTTCCAAACGGGTTTCTGCACATTGTTTATGCGCAACTTTATCAAAAATTTGCCCCGTGAGCTGATCGAAGTTGCCAGAGTCGAAGGCGTCTCGGAAATTAAGATTTTCTGGTACGTAGTACTACCGCTGATGAAACCGGCAATCGCTGCGCTCTCAGTGCTGATCTTTACCTTTATCTGGAACGACTATTTCTGGGCCACTGTGTTGACTCAGGGCGCCGATACTCAGCCAGTCACTGCGGGTCTGTATTCGCTGAACGGCCAGTGGGTCGCCAAATGGCACTTAGTTTCAGCCGGTTCGATTGTCGCTGCTATGCCTCCGGTACTGATGTTCTTCGCCATGCAAAAACACTTCATCGCCGGCCTGACTTTAGGAGCGGTTAAATAATGCAGCAGCGCCCAACTGTCGCTATATTCTTGGTCTTGCAGGAATACATCATAGTCTGCATGACACCAGGAGCGGTGAAGTAATGCAAACCTGGCGTCTGGACACTCTTGAACAAACTATAGTGCTGTGCAGTGAACAGCAGCAGCTGCCGACAGTGGTTTACTGGGGTGGGATACTTAGTGAGGACGAAGACCTTCAGCAAGTTGCCAACTCGGCTAAGTATGACAACAATTGCGCCACCTTAGATCGGGTCTCCGATTTATCAGTGGCGCCGCAATACAGCCACTCTTTTCCCGGTCAGACCGGGCTGCAACTGCGCGACGCTATGGGTGCCCAGCTGTGGCTAAACTTAGCTTTTGTCAGTGAACAACGAAGTGACCATTGCCTGTGCCTCAATTACAGTGACAGTGCGCTGGGCATTAATTACCAGCTGCAAACTCTGATCGATGTGCAGACCAATATGTTCACTTTTAGCGCTACTTTGCGAAGTGAACAGCCTATATATATCGACTGGCTGGCAGCTCCGGTATTACCTGCACCGCAAAACAGTGAACACACTTTAGAGTTTTCCGGTCGCTGGTGTGGTGAGCTGCAAATGCAGAGCGTCCCCTGGCGCCCTGGAACGCGCTTGCGCGAGTGCCATTTAGGCCGCAGTTCCCACGAGCATTTTCCGGCGCTGCTGATGCCCTGCACCGGCACTAATAACAGCGCTGGTTCAGCTTATGGTTTGCATTACGGCTGGTCTGGCGGACACAAGATGCTGGCTGAAGAGCTCCCTGACGGCAGACGCCAAATTCAATTTGGCCACGCCTCTCAGACAGATAGAACGACTAGCCAGATTTTCGAAACGGCTCCTCTGTACGCCACTTATTCCAATGCCGGACTGAATGGTTTAGCCCGAGCATTCCAAGGCCATTTACGCCACAATATCGTCTCTTTTCCCGATAGTAACAAAGCTAGGCCGGTGCACTATAACTGCTGGGAAGCCGTGTATTTTCAACATGACCTGGCGACCCTGACAGACATTGCCAGCCGAGCCGCCAACTTAGGCGCTGAGCGCTTTGTCTTAGATGACGGCTGGTTCAAAAACCGCAACGACGATTGCAGCAGCTTGGGCGACTGGTGGGTAGACCCAAAAAAATATCCACAGGGCTTAGGGCCATTGATCGAACATGTACACAGCCTCGATATGGGTTTTGGTCTCTGGTTTGAACCTGAGATGGTCAGCCCTGACAGCGATTTGTACCGCCGCCATCCACAGTGGGTACTGGGCCCGCAGCAACAAGTGCTAGGACGCCAGCAATTAGTTTTAGATCTCTCTCAAGCACCAGTGCGGGAGTATTTATTCGAGCGCATTTCCAGCTTGTTAGACGAGTATCCGATCGAGTACATCAAGTGGGATCACAACCGCGTATTACCCCAAGTCGACGCCGCTCAAACCCGGGGGCTCTATCAACTGTTAAGCGACCTGCGGGAGACACATCCAGAGGTTGAAATAGAGAGCTGTTCATCCGGTGGCGGACGCATCGATTTTGGCATATTGAAACACACCCAGCGCATCTGGCTGTCAGATTCTAACGATGCTCTGGAGCGCTTTTGGATGCAGCACAACGCCGCGTTGTTTTTCCCCAGTGAAATCACCGGCAGCCATATCGGACCCGCCCGCTGTCACACTTCTGGACGTGAGCTGCCAATCGCTTTTCGCGCCTGGGTAGCAGCCAGCAGACACTTGGGTTTTGAAATGGATCCCAGAGAGCTGAGCGACTCTGATATTGCACTGATTCAAGACGTCAGCCGCTGGTACAAGAGTAACCGAGACTGGCTACACTGCGGCCATATACTGCGCTTAGATTGTGATGACAACGCGGTACTGGGCGAGTTACAACTGGCGGCAGACGAGAGTCAGTTCGTGGCTTTTGTCGCCCAGATGAGCGTTAGTCAACAAGTGCTGCCAAGGCCGCTGCGACTAACTGGTCTACAGCCAACAACTCGCTATCAAATTAAACTACACAACCCGCAACAAACAGCGCCCACCAGCCGCGGCAATCCTGCGCTGAAAACTGCGCCAGTTACCCTTAGCGGTCGGGTGTTAATGGAGCGCGGTATACAACTACCGGTAGCTTTTGCGGCCACCTTATGGGTTATCGAAGGTAAAAAATTATGACAGATAAAAAAACTCGCCGCTCCCAAGCCTGGTATGGCAAGCAGGACAAAGACGGCTTTATTCACCGCAGCTGGATGAAAAATCAAGGCTTTCCCGACCACGTTTTCGATGGCCGCCCGATCATTGGCATCTGCAACACTTGGTCAGAGCTGACTCCCTGCAACTCTGGACTGCGTGATTTAGCGGAAATGGTCAAGCGCGGAGTCTGGGAGGCCGGTGGCTTTCCGGTGGAATTCCCGGTGATGTCGCTTGGCGAGACGCAGATGAAACCTACCGCCATGTTGTTTCGCAATTTGCTGGCCATGGATGTTGAGGAGAGTATCCGCGCCTACGGCATCGATGGCGTAGTGCTGCTTGGAGGTTGTGATAAAACCACCCCCGGCCAGTTAATGGGCGCTGCCAGCGTCGACCTGCCGACGATCGTTGTGTCATCCGGCCCTATGCTTAACGGCAAGTGGCGGGGTAAAGATATCGGTTCTGGGACCGACGTCTGGAAATTCTCCGAGAGCGTGCGCGCCGGTGACATGAGCCTGCAAGATTTCATGGCAGCCGAGTCCGGCATGAGCCGCTCTGCGGGTGTCTGTATGACCATGGGTACCGCCTCGACTATGGCCTCTCTGGTAGAGGCGATGGGTCTGTGCCTGCCGACTAACGCAGCGCTACCGGCAGTGGATGCGCGCCGTGCAGCCCTTGCCCACCTAACCGGCAAACGCATCGTTGAGATGGTCGAAGAAGATCTGGTCATGTCTAAGGTTCTGAGCAAAGAGAGTCTGAAAAATGCCATTGTGGCCAACGCGGCAGTGGGTGGCTCCAGTAATGCAGTGGTGCACTTACTGGCGATAGCCGGGCGCGCCGAAATAGAACTTAGCTTGAAAGACTTTGAAATTGGTGGCGAGATTCCACTACTGGTCAACTGCATGCCATCGGGTAAATATCTGATGGAAGATTTCTGTTACGCCGGCGGCATGCCAGTGGTACTAAAAGAGCTAAAGGATAAGCTATACCCCGCCAACACGGTTTTAAACAAAGACATCAGCAGCTATAGCGAGGGGGCTGAGTGTTTCAATTTTGATGTGATACACCGCTTTGATGCACCCCTAAAGCCCGCTGCTGGGTTGCGAGTATTGCGCGGCAACTTAGCACCTCTAGGTGCCATTATTAAACCTTCGGCGGCCTCTGAACATTTGTTAGAGCACCGCGGCAGCGCTTATGTATTTGAAAACATCGAAGATATGAAAGCCAAGATCGACCTGCCCGACCTGCCGGTGGATGAAAATACTATCTTAGTGCTTAAAGGCTGTGGTCCCAAAGGTTATCCGGGCATGCCGGAGGTTGGCAATATGCCGATACCGCGCTGCTTAGTAGAAAAGGGTATCACCGATATGGTGCGGGTCTCGGATGCGCGCATGTCGGGCACCGCCTTTGGCACTGTGGTACTACACGTCGCCCCTGAAGCCAATGCCGGTGGTACTTTAGCCCTGGTAAAAACTGGCGATATAATTCGCCTTTCGGCAAAGGATGGCATTTTAGAATTAGAGGTCAGCGACGCTGAACTCGAAGAACGACGCAAGCACTGGCAGCCCGAGCCACCTCACTATACCCGTGGCTACGCAAAACTCTATATAGATCATGTGATGCAGGCCGATACCGGTGCCGACTTAGACTTTTTAGTGGGCAAAGATACCCGCCTCGTTACCAGGGAGAGTCACTAATGCAGGCACTAATTACATACCCAGATAGCCCGATTCAGCAGCTGATTGGTCCAGGCTTCGCCCGGGACACAAGGAGATTAGGCTAATGTCAAAATTTGTTACCTTCCACGATTTAAAAAATAGCAGTGTCTTTATTACCGGCGGCGGTTCTGGAATCGGCGCCGCCCTGACTGAAGGTTTTATCGAACAAGGTGCTAAAGTCGCTTTTGTGCAGCGTTCGGATGCCGGCGAATTTGTCGCAGACATGCAGTTAAAACACGGAGTAACACCGCTATTTATCCAGTGCGACATCACTGATATCGAAGCTTTGCAAAACGCCATACAACAGGCCGAGCAAGCCCACGGAGCAATCACTACACTGGTCAACAACGCCGCCAACGATGCCCGCCACTCACTGAGTGATTACACCCCGCAGCAGTGGGATGCGGGGATGGCGGTAAACTTACGGCCACATTTTTTTACCGCTCAGGCAGTCAGCCCCGGCATGCGCAAACTCGGCTACGGCTCAATTATAAACTTTTCGTCTATATCCTATTTAATGGGTAATGCCGGCTATCCGGGTTACGTCGCCTCCAAGGCGGCCATCACCGGATTGACCCGCGCCCTGGCCCGCGAGCTCGGTGGCGATAACATCAGAGTTAACTCGCTGCTGCCGGGTTGGGTACTCACCCAAAAGCAACTGGATATGTGGGCGAGTCCAGAAGATTTAGCGGCGCATTTAGATAGGCAGTGCCTGAAGGAGCATTTAGCGCCCAGAGATATAGTCGATGCCACCTTATTTTTAGCTTCACAAGCCAGCCGCATGATCAGCGGCCAGGCCATCGCCGTCGACGGCGGAGTGGTGGTGACCGGATGAACACAGATAACTGGATAGCCCTGGATTGGGGCACAAGTCATTTACGCGCCTGGCTAATGAACAGTAGCGGTGAAGTACTCGATCAACGCAGCTGTGATCAAGGTATGAACAGCTTGAATTCTGATCAGTTTGAAGGGGTATTACTAGAGCAGATTGATTATTGGCTCAACGCCGATAGCTGTACCCAAGTACTGGCCTGCGGCATGTTGGGCTCCAGACAGGGCTGGGTAGAAGCGAGCTACGACAGCGTCCCTTGCTCCCCTGGAACCGTACTGACTAAAGCACCGGTTAGCGATCCGCGCATTAATGTGCATATCTGTCCGGGAATTAAACAGTTGGCTCCCGCCGATGTGATGCGCGGTGAAGAGACTCAAGTGGCGGGGTTACTGACCGATGCCGCGGATTTCTCCGGGGTGGTTTGCCTGCCCGGCACTCACTGTAAATGGGTGCGGGTGGTCGAAGGTAAGATTACCGAATTTCAAACTTTCCTCACTGGCGAGCTCTACTCCCTGCTGGCGAAACAATCAGTGTTGCGCCACTCTCTGGACACTAGCGCCTGGGATGAGCAGGCTTTCAAGGTGGCCATCGATGACAGTATGGCACGCCCGCAGAGTATTACCGCGCAACTATTTGCACTGCGCGCAGAGACGCTGATTGGCGACTTATCCGCTGCAGGTGCCAATGCACGGCTATCAGGTCTGTTAATCGGTCTGGAGTTAGCTAGCAGCAAAGATTTTTGGGCCGGCCAGCAAGTGACTATTATCGGTGAGAGCCAACTCAGTAGACACTATAGTCAGGCGTTACAAATGCTCTCTGTCACTAGCACACAAGCTAACAGTGAAACTATGACCTTAAAAGGGCTGAGCTTAGCCTACCGACAATTAAATGGAGCCTGAGATGCAACAGCGTCAGTTAATCGCCATATTGCGTGGTATAGAGCCTATAGATGCCATAGCCATCGCCGAAGTGTTAATCGCGGCCGGCATCACTAAGATAGAAGTACCACTGAACTCACCAGACGCACTGGACAGTATCAGCTTAATGGTCGAGAGCTTCGCCGGGCGCGCCACTTTTGGTGCCGGCACGGTATTGTCTGTTGCAGATGTCGAAGCGGTGGCACAGACCGGTGCCAGCATGATCGTTTCGCCCAATTGCAATATTGATGTCATCGCGCGCACTAAAGCGCTAAATTTACTTTCTTACCCGGGTGTTCTCACTCCCAGCGAATGCTTCAGTGCCATCGATGCCGGCGCCGACGGTTTGAAAATATTCCCCGCCTCTATCATAGGACCTGCCGGAGTCGCTGCGATGTCGGTAGTGTTACCTAAAAGCATACCCCTCTATGCGGTAGGCGGTGCCAGTGCCGATAACTTCGGCCAGTGGATCAAAGCGGGTGTGCAAGGTTTTGGTATAGGATCTGCACTGTATAAACCTGGTTACAGCGCCGCTCAAGTGCAAGAGATTGCCCTGCAGATGGTAGCGGCCTACAATCGCGCTAAAGGTTTGTAATGCAAGTTTTTGATCAGAGCCCCTGCCAACTGGGCGAAGGGCCTCTCTGGCATCCATTGCGCCAGCAGCTTTACTGGTTCGATATATTGGCTAAGACGCTATACGCTAAAGGCAGCGGCGAGCTCAAGTCGTGGCAATTTCCCGAGATGGTTTCGGCCGCCGGTTGGATAGACCGGGATCACTTGCTGATCGCCAGTGAAAGCGCGTTATTCAAGTTCAACTTGCTCGACGGACAACAGTCGATAATCTGTCCGCTGGAAGCCGACAACCCTATCACTCGTTCCAACGACGGTCGCGCCGACCCCTGGGGTGGTTTCTGGATCGGCACTATGGGCAAAAAGGCAGAGCCTGCAGCTGGTGCTATCTACCGCTATTACCGCGGTGAGTTGCGACAAATTAAAACCGCTGTCAGTATTTCTAATGCCATTTGTTTTGCCCCGGACAGCAGTTGTAGCTATTACACAGATACCGCTGAGCAAATTATCTGGCGACAGCCGTTGGATCCTCAGCACGGCTGGCCCAGCGGGGAACGACAAATGCTGATAGACCTGCAAACGCATGACCTCAACCCCGATGGGGCGGTCTGCGATGCACAGGGAAATTTATGGATAGCCCAGTGGGGCGCGGCGCGTATCGCCCAGTATTCGAGTCGGGGCGAATTGCTACAGAGCATTGCGGTGCCCACGGCACACACCACCTGCCCGGCATTTGGCGGCCAGCAATTAAATCGGCTCTTTATCACCACTGCCAGACAGGGGCTGAGTGATTGTCAATTGCACCAACAACCCGCCGGGCAAACCTTCTATACCGACCTGACTGTTAGCGGCCAGCGTGAACACCCCGTTATCATCGATTAAAGGAAAAAAAATGAAACGCACTTTAGGTACTTGTTACTACCCGGAGCACTGGCCTCAGGATATATGGGCAGAAGATGCCAAACGCATGGTCGAAGCGGGGTTAAGCTGGGTGCGTATAGGCGAGTTTGCCTGGAGTCGCATCGAGCCCAGCCCCTACCAGTTGGATTGGCAGTGGCTGGACAAAGCGGTTGAGACCTTGGGTAATGCCGGCTTAAAAGTCATTATGGGTACTCCCACCGCCACCCCACCGCGCTGGATGTTAGACAAGTGGCCACAAATGCTGGCCGTAGATGCCAGTGGTGCGCCGAAAAAATTCGGCTCGCGCCGCAACTACTGTTTCAGCCACCAGCCCTATCGGTTGGAGTGTCAGCGGATCTGCGCTCTGCTGGCCAAGCGCTACGGCGACAACCCGCACATTCAGGCCTGGCAAATCGACAATGAATACAGCTGTCACGACACAACTTTATCTTACAGTGAAGCCGCACTGGCCGAGTTTAAGCGATGGCTGAAAAACAAATACGACAGTATCGAGGCACTTAACAATGCCTGGGGTAACATCTTTTGGTCAATGGAGTACAACAGTTTTGCGCAGATACAACTGCCGAATCAATGTGTGACTGATCCAAACCCCAGCCATTTACTCGATTTTAAGCGCTTCAGCTCCGACCAGGTAGTGACTTTTAACCGCATTCAAGCTGAGGTGCTACGCAAGCATAGCAGTGCCCCGTTAATTCACAACTACATGGGCCGAATCACAGATTTCGATCACTACAAGGTCGGTGCCGATTTAGATATCGCCAGCTGGGACAGCTATCCGCTGGGTTTCCTGGAAGATAGATCTGAAGAGGGAGATGACTGGAAATTACACTTCTCACAGCAGGGCGACCCGGACTTTCAGGCCTTTCACCACGACCTGTACCGCAGTGTCGGTCGCGGCCGGTGGTGGATTATGGAGCAGCAGCCGGGCCCGGTGAACTGGGCGCCCTACAACCCCGCTCCACTGCCGGGCATGGTGCGGCTGTGGAGCTGGGAGGCCTTCGCCCATGGCGCAGAGGCGGTCTGCTACTTTCGCTGGCGCCAAGTGCCCTTCGCTCAGGAGCAAATGCACACCGGTCTCTATACCGCAGACAACAACCCGGCACCGGGGCTAGCCGAAGCCAGTGCGGTCGCCGCTGAAATAGAAACTATGCCTGAGGTCAGCACTGCCAGTGCTCAAGTGGCACTAGTGTTTGACTATGAGTCAGATTGGGCCTGGCAGATTCAACCACAGGGGGCCAGCTTTAACTACTTTAAGCTGGTGTTTGACTACTATAGAGCACTGCGCAGCCTAGGTTTATCTATCGACATTATCCCGCCTGACAGTACCTCTCTGGAAAATTACAAGTTAGTAGTGATTCCCGGTTTAATGAGCTTCAATACGCAGTTAACAGCGGCAATTGAGTGCTTTTCAGGCTCAGTGCTGGCCGGACCAAGAAGTGGCTCTAAAACCGCCAACTTCGCGCTGAATTTGCAGCCGCCTATGCCGGGGATTAACAATAAAGTCAGTTATGTAGAGTCGTTGCGCCCCAGCGTTGAGTTGCCGCTCAAAGACAGTGGAAAAGTCTTTAACTGGATTGAAACTACCACCGGTGATGACCCGGTGATCGAGCGCACGGCCTGTGACAGGCCGGTATTGATCGGCACTGACAAGCGCCAGTATTTAACCGCATGGGCGGATAGAGAAGCGTTAATAGCTATGCTGAAAAAACTTTGCGTAGCAGAGGGAATAGCAGTGCAGGAACTAACTGAAGGCGTACGAGTGAGGGAAACCAAAACCCACAGGTTTGTGTTTAACTATAATCCTCAGACCGTGCAATATAATGGGGTTAGCCTGGCGGCTGCCGCTGTACACTGGGAACTGCTGTAGCAGTTTCACCTAGCCAGGTCGACAGTTCCTGGCCAGAAAATCTAAAAAGGTAGCTTAACTGTAGTAGCTTGTACTTTATCTGAAACTTTGAAATATTAGCTCAGATCCGACTGTATAATAGGTCAGGGTTGTCAGTGAAAACCGCCACACCATTTACCTACGGATGTCTGCAAATGACACATTGCAGACTTTTTTAATACGAGGAATCATCACTATGAGATGCGTGGATTAAACTCTCTATTCTCAATAAAACACACCGTGCCTACCTTTGCTATTGTCGAAGTAACTCTACAATGGCAGTCTTTTTAATCTCAAGTATACGTCCTTCTTTTTCCATTATTTTCAGAATACGTGTTAACTCAGGGATAAGCGCTTTGTTTTTCTTATGAACATAGTGATAAAGCTTAAGATTAACAATTGCAGGCTCTATTGGGTAAATATTAGCAAGGCCGAGTTTTCTGGAAGTAAGTAAACCCTCGATTCGAGTACTAACAACTACATCTGTCCTCCCTTCATCAAGCATTTTGAAAACTTGATCATTAGTCATTACAGCCGATACAACCATGTTTTGAGTGCCAGCCTCAGCGAACTTCGCTCCAATTCTTAATCCTACAGAAAAGGACTTTAAGTCATCCCAGGAATTGATTTTAAGCCCTACTTTTTTGGAAAACACCATCCCTTCGATCGCATTTATTGGAACAGGTACTCGAATTAGATTTGGGTACTTATTCTCTATTCCAATTATTCTATGAATATCTCCATCCAATGCTCCAGAGTTCGCAGTCCAAAGTGATAGATGCGATTGCAATACCTTAGTTGATATATCAATATTTAAGCGGCCATAAGCTTCTTTAAGTATAGTTTCTGAAATATCAGCGGAATAATCGAGCGGACCTGATTTTGCAAATACCAAACTTGCTGCGTAGCTATAACCACAGAAAAAGAAATACAGGCTAGCTGTAAATACATACCTAAATTTCATTTCTTACCTCCAAGGGCAATGGGAGTCATAAAGCAGTGGATGAATAACAATACAAAACTGATCAACTGATAGACTTCTACCAAGAAATATCTAACAGATAGTCTCTATAAATTGAGAAGTACCACAATAGTTTGTTGTTAAAGCCGCTGGAATAAGAAAAACTCTATTTTTAAAATGGTAATTCCTACTGATGTATTTTAACCAAGAATGTCTGCAATTGGCCTACAGTCGCCATAGTTAACCGAAGATTCAGCGCTTGCAAGTCAAGCTGGGTAACGGCAAAACCTGACACATTGCAGACATTTCAAAGGCTCTGGCGAAAGGTGCTTTGAGAACCAAATAGGTGTCTAGAAAACTAGGGGATTACCACTGTTTTTAGTTCTGTTAATTTGCTTGTTATGTACCTTTTACACTGCACTATTGTCTACGTTTTTCATTGGTAATACTGCCACAGGTTTCACATTTATATTTAATCAATATTTTTGGATTAAATGAACCTAAATCAATACCAATAGTTATAGTTTTCGATAAATTTTTTCCTAAGGGATCTTTAACCTTTATGACCTTCCGCTTTCCACCACACTTTTTACATGGCTTGTTGGATTTTCGATATTCTAAATAGCCGAATATGCAAAAAAGAATAAAACCAATAATTCCAAACTTATAATTTTCCAAATACGCCTCAACTTGACTAGGTACATGACAGCTTAAGAGTGCGACGTCTCATTTACGTGAAAGCGATATTCACTAAAATTAAGCCAACGCGTTGAATTGATAAAGGCTCTAAGATCAAATACAGGCCTCTTTTGGCCGATACCGTCATTTGCAGCTCACTGATTCTATGCTAGTTTATCAGCCTGGGTATTCGTAAAGAAGGTGTAAAGGATACATGTTAGTCAAGAATATGGTTATTAAAATTCAAGTGAAATATTGGATTGTTGTCGGTTTTGCTTATTTAATTACTAGATCAATATTTGGTATAGATCTCACTTTGACAGAACTCACACTTAGTTTGCTTGCTTATGTCTGGGGTGCAATAAATTTAAACCCCATTATTTTGAAAAAGGATTTTCATCAACCTTACAGCAACATTCGTCTTACACGAGGGGTTGATAGTGGCGCTAGATTCTGTCACTTCCTAATTTATCTCCCCATATTTCTAGTAGGGCTCTTTTCTCCAGAGTTCATGGAGCTTATTGGAGAGTAAATAACAGCTAGGAGGCCGCTTTTGGCAGTCGCTAATCACTGGCTAACCGCAGGAACTGGCCGAATCCAGATATTTGAATGTAAGAATAGGTCGGATCGGAAATCTGACCCTGCTTGTTGAAGTCAAAGCTCATACATATTAGTTATCACAAACAATAAAGCCGCAATCTCATGCGGCTTTATTTTATTTACCCAATATTAAATCAACTAATTAGATCCACATAAGCGCATCGGCTTGGAGCGAGACAGGTATTTGACTTAATAAACGGTCACTCAGATGGACCACCTCGGTATCGGCTCCATAGGTTACTCGGCATCGATTCACTTCGCGCCTAGAGATCCCTTCGCTTCGCCAAATGTGTATTAAAGGTTGCCTATGACTATCACGGCTGTACCTATGGACTATAATTTTTTCGGCTTACGGTAAATCGCGCATGCGGTCTCCTTTTTAGACTTACCCTCGGCTCATACTAGCGCCCCAGTACCATCGCAACAAACCGCTCAATCGAAAAACCGCTTCGATCACGGTAATTTACAAACTGCGCGTGTTGGGTTGATGAAGCTACGCTCATGTCTATACCCCAAATCGGCTTTAATCCATTCGCTAACATCGAGTATCGAATATCAATGAGTACATTCTCTCTATCTGGATCGGCGATCACATAATCATCGGAAAAATACAGAAAGCGCTCTATATCATGACGTAGTACAGATGTTTGCTCCAGCCTCGGTTTATCGCGATTCAGGACAAAACGTTTGGCTTGTCCCCCGCTATAAATGCGATCATCTGCAAATATCCCAAGACGAATAGCATCGACATAAAATATTCCATTACTCTCATATATGGAGCGCCACAGCAGCAAGTTTGCCAAGGTTGGCTTCACCAGCATACGCTCAACCTGGTGACCTCGTTGCTCGGCCAGTCGCAGTGTGACTTGACTGGCACTGCCGTTCTGCCAGACACCCAACAACAAATAGCTAGCCGCCAACACTAGGCCTAGTCGAGAACTGGGAGCAGTGCCACGGCGCAAGCCAACAACCATGGCTAGCAGCAAAATCAGCGAGAATATTGGGTCGATGATGGCTATTATTCCCCAGGCGGTGCGTAAATCGCTAAATGGCCATAGTAAGTGGGTGCCATAGCTAGTGGCTGCATCCAGTAGCCCGTGAGTAGCGTAGCCGAGCAAGGTATAGAAGAGCAGCCGTTTGAAGCTCAGTCGCTGTCGCAAAAAAGGCCAAACAAGCAACGCCGCCAGTAAACCACCAAGCGGAATAAAGAGCAGTGAGTGGGTAAAGTAGCGATGGAATTCAATGTTGAGTAATGGATCACTGCTAGCGCGGATCAGGGTGTCCAAATCAGCAAGTAAGGCGGCACCGCAACCAACGCCAGTGGCAACTTTAATCTCGCTTTTACGCGATGCCGCCTGTGCGACGACACCCCCGAGCAAAGCCTGGGTTAGGATATCCAAATTATGTGCTCATTCCTGTGCTGCATAGTGCGATAACTATAAAACCAAACATTTACATATCTCCAATAACCCGACTGAAAACGAAATTAGTGTCCTGGTTAGGCCTTAGAACAGTCGACACTTCAACGAGTTATTAAACGTTAATCGATGATGAATGACAAGGGGAGGTCACAGGGTAAATATAAGCTTAGCAAATAGACCGCTCTTGTGTAGACCCAATCCAATAGTTTGAATGCAAGAATATCTAGGGTTGGAAAGCTGACCCTGCTTGTTCAAGTCTGAGATAATACCCATTAAGGCTTCGATAGCAGGTATTCACAAACCCATTCCTTTAGGGTGAGGTAAAATAAATGAATGAGCTGATATAGCAAATCTAGCAGCCAATGCTTTTATATGCTGCATAGAAAGTGGCTAATTATTTTTCAAAATATTGGATTTCCTAGTGCGATTTTTACTCGCGATTCGAAGTATTCGCAAAAATTTAGGGCACTCTAATTGGTTTGGCACAGGGCAGGCAGCAGCATGCTGCAAGCCATTTCGCACTGCAGTAAGTTCTTTTATCTTTTTAGTTAGTTCATCTGCTTTCGCTAAGAGAAGAGTTCTATTTATTTTTGGCCCCTCCTGATTGAACATTTCGCCAATTTCATCAAGTGAAAACCCGGCGGTGCGCCCTAAAGAGATTAGCGCGAGATTCTCCAAGACGCTAGCTGCGAAAAGCCTCCGTAAGCCATTTCTTCCATTGGACTGGATCAGCCCCTTTTTTTCGTAATAACGTAAGGTAGATGTGGGTAAACCTGAAAGTTTTGAGACCTCACCAATGTCCATGATGTTTCCTTAAGTAATTATACTTGACTTAAAGTCGACTTGAAGTTGTATGTTATCTATCAGCACTACCTGACGCAAGGCGTACGTTGTTAGGCCCGGGTAGAGAACTTATTGGTAAATACCTGAAGGGACAGTTATGCAAGCAAGTTTTTGGCATCAAAAGTGGAATAAGGGTGAAATTTCCTTTCATCAAAGTAAGGCTAACCCCTTACTTGTAGCGCATCTAGAAAAAATGAACTTAGCAAATGGAAGCCGCGTATTTATTCCATTATGTGGAAAAACTCGAGATATTGCATGGTTGCTGGACTGCGGTTATCGAGTAGTCGGCATAGAATTGAGCGAACTTGCAGTTATCGCCTTATTTGATGAACTGGGTGTAGTGCCAAGTATCGCCAGAGTCGGTGAGTTAATATTATTCAGCGCAAAGGGTATCGACATTTTTGTCGGCGATATTTTTGCTCTATCTGCTGAACTTCTTGGGCTTGTTGATTTAGTCTATGATCGAGCCGCGCTGGTTGCTTTGCCTGAAAACATACGTAATCAATACAGCTCACACATCGTTAACATTACAGACGCAGCACCGCAAATGTTGATCAATTACGTTTACGATCAACGTTTATACTCCGGTCCACCGTTCTCAATATCTAAAGGGGAACTTGAACGCCATTTTGCGGCAACTCATCAATTGAAGTTAGTCGAAACCAAAGTTGTTGTTGGCGGATTTAAAGGGAAAGTGCCTTCAACAGAGAGTGTTTGGTTGTTAGAAAAGCCATGATAGAAGGGTGAGTAAAAAATCAGCTACATTCGGGAATTCAATCGTATTAGATTTGACTAACAGTTATTATTTTCCCAGGCATGAACCGATTGGTAACACCCGAGGCTGAACGCGTTTCTTCAGGTTGTATTGCACTGCTTTCAGTGCGTGATCAAGTCCAACATATTCATACCTTGGTGTGCGGCGCTAGACTCAAAAAGCGAGCTTACCGCCGTATCCTACGCAGCACTTGCCCCACTTCTCTGCCCCGCCCTGCGGCTGTTCTGGGCTGAAAATTACTTTGTGTAACTGCTTGTTTAGATACGCCCATAGGGCAGTAAAAAATTCTAAAGAGTTTTAGCCATTAAAGGCTAGTGAATAAAAAGATACGACCAATAGCTCGTTTAAATGACTGCTTTTGGCCGCGAACGGCCTCATGCTCCCCAAGTAAAACACTCTAGTGTAGAGCGAATCCAGTAGTTTGAATGTAAGTAAAGATCGAGTTGAAAATCTGGCCCTGTCTGTTCAAGCCTGAGCTAATACAGCTTAACCGCTCACGACTTACGACTTACGACTTACGACTTACAACTTACAACTTACAACTTATTTCCTCTTACTCTTAGGCACAAAATTCAGAATAGAAACAGGCACCACTTTCTTGACCGGGAAACCGTCGATCTCACGGCGCTCGATAATATGCCCGAGGCGGCTTTCTATTGCACAGAGGTTTTTAAAATCATCTTTTGACACCAGAGAGATAGCTTCTCCACTGGAGCCCGCCCGACCGGTGCGGCCGATGCGATGAATGTACTCATCACTGGGGTAGGGCAAATCATAGTTGACCACCCTTGGCAGCTCATCAATATCCAGTCCCCGGGCGGCGATGCCGGTGGCCACCAGCAATTGCAGTTCGCCGCTCTTAAAGTCGGCCAGTAGCTTTTCGCGCACCGCCTGACTTCTGCCACTGTGAATCGCCTGGGCTTTAATACCGCGCTTCTCCAGCTGGCTGACCAGCTTAGCTGCGCCGTGTTTAGTCTCGATGAAAATAAGCGCTTGCTGCCACTGTTGCTGTTGAATTAAATGACTCAGCAGGGCGGATTTTTTATCTTTATCGACGGTGATCAACCACTGTTCAATCTCCGGCGTAGCAGCGCTGTTAGACGATACCGATATTTCTACTGCATCGCTGATCGCGCTTTTGGCTAAATAGCGCACATCCTGAGAAATGGTGGCGGAGAACAATAAATTCTGACGCTCAGCTGGCAAACGCTCAATTATTTTATTGATGTCGCCAATAAAGCCCATGTCGAGCATTCTGTCGGCTTCATCTAATACCAGTACTTCTAGTTCATCAAAATGCAACGCCCGTTGATGGGCCATATCCAACAATCTGCCCGGGGTCGCCACCAGGATATCAACCCCCTCCAGCAGTCGCTGCTTTTGCGGTTGTTCATCTACCCCGCCATACATCGCCATAGAGGTAAGGTTCAGATACTGACCGTACTGGCTAACACTCGACTCAACTTGCACCGCTAACTCTCTTGTGGGAGTAATAATAAGTGCACGTATCCGTTTGGCGCGTAGCTTGTGGCCATAATGCGCAGCATTTAGCTTCTCTATCATCGGCAGTACAAAACTGGCGGTCTTGCCGGTACCTGTCTGCGCAGCGGCGATTAAGTTCTTCCCCGACAAAATGATCGGAATCGCCTGCTGCTGGATGGCCGTGGGCGCTGTATAGCCCAGCTCGGAGACAGCTTTTAATATAGGATCGCTTAATCCAAGCTTGGAAAATGCCATGTAGAACCTCAGGTATTTGAATATTAACGGATTGCTTTAGGTGTGCTAATTACAGGAAAGAAGCTATAGAAAAACAGAGGGGGAAGTATAGCAGAGCTTGAGTAACTGGGCTAACGCCCAGCTACTCATTACTTACAACTTACAACTTACGACTTACGACTATAACTCTACCTTATGCTGCTGCAACCAGAGCTTGAGCTGCCCGATCGGCATCACACCACTAGTGCGGGCGACTTCTTTGCCGGCTTTTAATAATATTAAGGTGGGGATAGACCTGATGCTCCATTTCGCAGCAATACTTTGCTCTGCTTCTGTATCCAGCTTTAACAGGCGGATGTTAGGTTCGAACTGCGCCGCGGCCGCATCAAAGATAGGGGCAAACTGTACACAGGGACCACACCAACTGGCCCAGCAATCAACCAGTACTGGAAGCTCATTGCTGGTTACTTGTTTGGCGAAATTGGCACTGGTTAAGGCAATTGGCTTGCCATTAAAAATGGCCAACTTGCACTTTCCACAGCTGGGATTATCAGTTAGCCGTGATTCGGGAAGACGGTTGGTGACATTGCAGTGTGGGCAACTAACATTGATGCTCATAGTGAATATATACTCTGGGTAGATTATCAGGCGCTAGCATAACTCCCTGTCGCGGTATTAAGCAAAACTTTTAGCGGCGTTTTACAGCTTAAAATACACTGTTTATCGCTATAGCTAATTTTTCTTAGTTTGCTAATATCTAGCTGTAAAATCACTCTGTCACTCTGTCACTCTGTCACTCTGTCCAAAAGGTACGGTTATAAATGCAATACAATAACTTAGGAAAATCAGGTCTAAAAGTATCCCCTTTGTGTTTAGGCACTATGATGTTTGGTGGTCGCACCGATAACAGTGTAAGTAAAAATATTGTCGATCGTGCCGCAGACGCCGGGATTAACTTTATCGATACTGCGGATGTCTACAATGCGGGAGTCTCAGAGCAGATTACCGGCCAGTTGATAAAAGCGACCCGCCACGATTGGGTACTGGCCACCAAAGTGGGTAACGCCATGGCAGAGGGGCCCCATAACCGAGGTCTGAGTCGTAAGTGGATAATGCAGGCGGCAGATGCCAGTCTGACCCGCTTAGATACTGATTATATCGATGTCTACTATCTGCACCTTGAAGACCTGGATACTCCACTACACGAGACCATAGCGGCCATCGGAGACTTAATTCGCCAGGGGAAAATACGCTACTTCGGCCTCAGTAACTTTCGCGCCTGGCGGGTCGCAGAGGTTATCCGCCTGTGTGACAGTTTAAATGTCCCCTATCCAGTGGTTAGCCAGCCTTACTACAATGCACTAAATCGCATGCCAGAGACCGAGCACTTACCGGTCTGCCAGCACTATGGTCTGGGAGTTTTTTCCTACAGCCCACTGGCCAGAGGTGTGTTAACCGGAAAGTATCTGCCCAACCAGCAGCCATCGATTGACACTAGGGCCGGCCAGCAAGACAAACGCATAATGCAGACTGAATGGCGCGAGGAGTCATTGCAGATCGCCCAGCAGATAAAAGCCCACGCACAAGCACAGGGCATTAGCGCCGGTCAGTTTGCCTTGTCATGGGTGCTCAACAACCAGCTAATCAGCGGTGCAATCGCCGGTCCACGCACTATGGCGCAATGGGATGAATACTTAGGCGCACTCGATTACCAATTCAGCGCCGCTGATGAAGCGTTAATCGAGCAGTTGGTGGTCACCGGGCACTCTTCAACTCCCGGCTACAACGACCCGGCCTACCCACTGCAGGGGCGGATTTCGAAAGTTTAGCAGCCAACCGCTACGCAGGCTGACCCAGCCTGGGTGTCAGGGCCATTGGTTTTTATACTCTAAATAGTTCACTTTGAGGCAAACTATTTGGCGGCAGATAACTGATAAGTCTGCCACTGGGTTTTCTCTGCCAGCCGATCGTAAACCGCCCTGCCACGGTAGTTGTTTTCCGCAGTAATCCAGCGAACAAAGGGCCAACTGTGCGCTTTCGCTTCCTGTTGTAAACGCTCAAACAACAAGTCCACTACGCCACTGCCTCGGGTGCTCGGATCGACATACAAGTCATCGAGAAAACCCACAGTCGCTCCGCGCAGCGGCGACGGCATGCCGCGATAATGCATCAGCCCAACTGCCTGGCTTTGGTCATCTTTGGCAATCAGGGCGTAAAATGGTTGATCGGCAGCAACAATCCAACTCCAGACCTGATCCAGTATCTGCTGGTTCATCGGCACCTGGTAAAACTCGGCATAGCCGTAATAAAGCTGCTGCCACTGCTCTTTGTCTTCTAGCTGCGGCGCGCTAATGGTGTAAGTCACTTGTTAGTATCCTTTGGTAAGGTAGTTGCTGTTAATCCAGAAAGTGTTGTAGGTTGTGCTTCTGCAACCCCTGGGCATTGAAGTTATCAGGGCTGAGCCAGCGCACAAAGGCAGCTTTCTGGCGGGGCCACTCAGTGTCCAGTATCGAAAACCAGGCGGTGTCTCTGTTGCGTTGTTTATAGACTAAGGCCTGTCGAAACACCCCCTCAAAACTAAACCCTAGTCTTACAGCGGCCTTTTTTGAAGGGCCATTACAGTTGTCACATTTCCACTCGTAACGCCTATAGCCCAGCTGGTCAAAAACCCGCTGCATCAATAGAAACATCGCTTCTGTTGCCATAGGTGTTTTTTGCAGAGCTGGCGAGAAGTGGATATTTCCCACTTCAATCACCCCCGTTTCTGGCACTATGCGCATCAGCGCCGCCATACCTACCGCCCTGGAGTTAGTTTTATCAATGACCACGTAAAAGAGTGGATCCTGGCTGCTGCAACTATTCACTAACCACTGCTGGAAATCTTCGAGCTTTGCAAAGGGCTCAGAGAGTAAATAGGTCCAGTTACACCCTTCGCTGTCCTCGGCAAAAGCGGCAAACAGTTCAGCTGCGTGCGCTTTCGGGTCCAGCGGCTGCAGCTCGCAGTACTGGCCCTGCATTACTGTTCGCGCTGGGCGGTCACAACCTTGCCAATTAGCCAGTTCAGAACCTATAGGTTGTCCTAAAGCATTAGTCGGTGAGTTTTCCATTGGGTTATCCTGCATAGTGATCCGGGAATGTTATCTAAGTATTTGAGGTCTGCATAGCAGATATGTTTTGCTATACTAGCCAACAACTGGTATTCAATAAACATCCAGTTTCCGATAGTTATTAGGTACCAGTTTGAGTTTTATCGACGATTTGGCGACACTAAATATTAGTATTGATGCCGCTGACAGCCAACCAATCTATCAGCAGTTAACTCAGCAGATCCGCCAGCTGCTACTAGATCAGCGACTCACTCCCGGTGAACAGTTGCCGTCGAGCCGTAAACTCGCCCAACTGCTGGGCATTTCCCGCACTTCAACATTAAACGCTTACAATCAGTTAATTGCCGAGGGGATGTTAATCAGCAAACCGGCTGTCGGCGTTTTTGTCAGCACACGCAATAGCTCTGCAGGAAAATCAGCTGTTGCTAATACACCTGCGGTGTTGCGCGACAATATAAATCTCAGAACCAGCAGCAAAGATAATGTGGCGGTTTTTGATGCGGGCCCGGATGTTAATCAGTTTCCGTTTGCCCAGTGGGCCGGCAGCCTTAAAAGAGTCTGGCGCAACCCTGATCCCGCCTTACTCAGGGACTTTCCTCTGGGAGGCTATATGCCACTGCGCGAGAGCGTGGCCCGCTATATCAAAGCGGTCAGGGATGTAGATTGCCATCCGCAGCAAGTAATTATCACTGCTGGAAGCCGCGATGCCGTGGCATTAATTGCCAGCGCAGCTTCGCTCGCGGGAGAAAAAGTGGCACTGGAGGACCCTTGCTACCCTCCTTTGCGACATGGCCTGTCAGCACTTGGAGCCGAACTACAATACTGCCCGGTTGATAGTCAGGGCATGCTGTTACCGAAAGCAAAAGTCAGATTAGCCTGGATAACTGCCGCACGTCAGTACCCTTTAGGTGTAACTATGTCTATCCAGAGAAGACTGGCATGGCTGGAGTACGCGAAACAACACCAATGCTGGATAGTTGAAGATGATTTTGATTCAGAATTTCACTACAGCAAACTGCCTTTGACGCCACTGTTTAATCTATCCGCGAGGCTCTATCAGAGCGATCAGCAATCACTGATTTTGGCGGGGAGCTTTTCGAAGCTGTTTTTTAAAACATTGCGGATCGGCTATCTGATTGTGCCAGAGTCACTGATAGAGACCTTCGTAACTACGCAGCGCCAGCTGGGAAATTTAGCTTCGGTGCCGATTCAGCCGGCACTGGCGGATTTCATCAGTGATCGACGCTTTGCCGGACATTTACGACGCATGCGCCGATGTTACCAGCAGCGCAGAGACTTTTTGCAGCAGCTATTGCATGAAAGGTTAGCCCATAGACTAGAAACACAATTACCCAGCGGCGGTATGCATCTGTTGGCAAAAATCAAAGCAGCTGATTATGCAGTGGATGATCGTGTGCTGGAGCGACAGTTGGCCAGCCGGGGGGTTAGTGCCATAGCACTGTCGAGTCACTACGTTGAGTGTGGGGAGCAAGGCTTTTTACTAGGCTTTAGTGGAGCCCCAGAAAAGCACCTTGAACTGGGAGTGCGGGGTTTGCAGGAGATCTTAACTTAAGACCCAGCCCATGCCAGACAGAAGCCCAGCTGTAGTTCAGCCCGACACTAAGTCGGGCTAAATAATAGCTGTTAGTCTTCCAGATCAAGCCAGATGGTTTTAACCTCAGTATATTGATCGTGAGCTTGCAGTGAGTTATCGCGCCCGCCAAAGCCGGAAAGCTTAAAGCCGCCGAAAGGGGTACTGATATCCCCTTCACTGAAGCAGTTAACCGACACAGTCCCCGCCTGTAATCTGCGTGCGTACTTGTGCGCTTTCTTTAGATTGCCAGTATACAGTGATGCATGTAGCCCATAACAATTGTCATTGGCCATCCGCAGGGCCTGTTCGTCAGACTCTGCCTCTATCAAACAGAATACCGGACCGAAAATTTCTTCAACCGCGATAGTCATATCCGGGGTCACATCGTCAAACAGTGTAGGGGCGATAAACAGTCCGTCACCCATAGTGATTGCCTCACCACCAGCAAGAACTTTAGCCCCCTGCCTTTTACCTATCTCGATAAAACTGATGATTTTGTCATATTGCACCCGGTTGATAATAGCGCCTAGCATATGCTCGGGATTCATCGGATCACCGGTCTGCCAATCCTGCATTTTCTCCAGGATCTTCTCAGTCAACTCAGCCTTCAAATCTTTGTGAATAATAATTCGCGAGTTGGCGGTACAGTTCTGACCCATATTCCACAGCGCGGCAGTGACAATGTTTTCTGCCACAGAATCCAGGTTCTCAGCATCACCTAGCACTACACTTGGGCTCTTACCTCCGCATTCAAGCACGATCCGTTTTAAGTTACTGCGCGCTGAATACTCGAGGAAACGTCTGCCGGTGGCTGTTGAGCCGGTGAATGACACAACTTGAACATCTTCGTGCATACCCAAAGGCTCACCTACATCGGGTCCAAATCCTGGCAGCACGTTGAAGACACCGGCGGGAATACCCGCTTCAATCGCCAGCTCGGCGATACGCAGTGTGGTCATGCTGGTAGATTCAGCGGGCTTAACGATCACCGAGTTACCTGCGGCCAGTGCCGGAGCCAACTTCCAGGCCACCATCATCAGCGGGAAATTCCAGGGCAAGACACAAGCTACAACACCCAGCGGCTCTCGCACTATCATGCCGAGCGCGCCATTGCCTGAAGGAGAGAGCTGATCGTATAGTTTATCGGTTGCCTCCGCGTGCCATTGGATGCAATGCACGGTCTCAGGTAAGTCAGTCTTCACACACTCGTGAATCGGCTTACCCGCTTCCAGTGTCTCCATGACTGCCAGCTCCAGCGCGTTCTCTTCAATCAGACTCGCCAATTTAGCGATAGCAGTTTTACGCTCGCTCGGATGCAACTGTGACCAGTCTCCGCGCTCAAATACCGCCTTGCCATTGGCGACTGCCAAGTCCACATCCGCAGTTTTACAGGCGGCGATATCGGCAAGTACTTCGCCGGTTGCCGGGTTAATGCTCTGCATCGTGGCGCCATCGATAGCGTCGACAAATTCACCGTTGATAAAGGCACGGGTCGGCAACTTTAGTCCGGCCGCAATGCTTTTATATTCTTCAGTGCTCAATAATTCAGTCATGGCTATCTCCTCAGGCAGACATCAATTTATCTAACTTCACAGCGGCTGTTTCGATCACGCTTTGCACTTGCGCCGACATTTCATCGCTCATCGCCATCATCGGCAAGCGCACCGGTCCACCGTCGATTCCCTGTAGCTTGGCACCGAGTTTAACGCATTGGACAAATTTACCGCTCTGCTCTAATAACTCCATCACCGGCATTAGTATCGCCATAAATTGCTGACCTTTAACGAAGTCCTTATCGACGACACAAGCCTGGTAGAAAGCCACACAAGCTTTAGGGAAGATATTGGCGCAAGCGCAGACCCAGCTCTGGGCACCCCAGGAAAAAAACTCTAATACTTGGTCTTCGGCACCGGCACTAAGCTGTACTTGCGGGTAATCCAGGGTCAGTTGGTGAATGCGGTTTACATCACCACTGGACTCTTTGATAGCGACAATGTTTTTCCTGTCGGCTACAGCGTCCATAAAACTGGTACCCATTTCCACCCCAGTGCGGCCCGGATAGTTGTAAAGGATAATAGGCAAGTCCGCGGCTTCGTCGATACGAATGACATGTGCAGCCAATTCCGACTCATCGGGTAGCGAATACGGAGGCGCCGCCACCAGCATTGCATCGGCACCTGCTGCTTTAGCCGCTGCGGCATAAGCGTACGCTTCTGTTGCCAGCATGTCATTGACCCCGGCTATCCAGGGCGCTCGCCCGCCAATATAGTCATTGGCAAAGGCAAACTGCGCCAGGCGCTCTTCCTTAGACATTGTATAAAACTCGCCGGTAGAACCACCGACTATCAAGCCGTGTACACCATTGTCGATCTGGTTATCTATAACAACTTTCCAGGCGTTGTAATCAATGTTACCGTCGGCACTGAAGGCAGTGATTATTGGCGTGTAAATACCTTGAAATTTCATACTTTATCCTCATTTTCGGCCCAGCTTATTTATCACAGAGCTGCCGATATTCAATAGTGATTGCAATATTATGCAGTGTAATTGAGAAAAACTATACTGGATTGAATACAGTTTGTATACTGAATTAAAATTCTTATTAAGCCACTTAGTAAAAGTGCACAAATAGCGCTTAAATTGCCCCCTTATCCCGCTTGTATGTGACTTTTAGCTGATGCTCAGCTATCTTAGGGCAATCTTTTCGTTAATGAGTTCGAGCATTAGCGCTAATCCTGGTTATTAAAGGTCCCCACTTTGAGCAAAAGTAATGTCGTAACTCCCAAACGTACTCGCGGTGACGGCGCGAATCGTATTTTTAATATCTTGCGCGAAGAAATCTTATCTATGCAGCTAAGCCCCGGACAACCGGTGGATGAAGTAGGTCTGGCCGAGCGCTTTGGTGTCTCAAGATCACCGGTACGCGAAGCGCTAGTTCGTTTAGCAGCCCAGGGGCTAGTCAGTACTCTGCCCAACAAGAGCACTATTATCTCGCCGCTGAACATTGAGGAATTCCCACAATATATTGACGCTTTAGATTTACTGCAGCGCGCCACCCATCGGCTGGCGGCAATACTGCGCACCGATGAAGACTTAGCCAGTATTGATTTGTGCCAGCAACAGTTCGCCCAGGCAGTCAAAGATGGCGATGTCGTGGCAATGATAGAGCGCAATCAGGCATTCCACATGGCCATTGCCAGCGCCTCACGCAACGGTTACTTAAGTAAGAGCTACTCCAGTTTGTTGGATGAGGGGAGGCGCATCTTACGGCTGTATTTTCGCTCCTACAACGATACCCTACCTCCTGAGTTAGTGGTGGAACACGACCACATCATAGCGGCCATTCGCTCTCAGGATGCAGACTTAGCAGAGCGCTTAGCGCATGAGCACAGTATAGAAGTCAAGACTCGCTTCCTCGAATATATGGCGACTAGCTATACCTCGGGTATTAAGGTCAGTTAACTGGCAACAGATATTGCCGGGACGGCATGGTCCCGGCTTCTATTACTGCTACTTTTTACAAACACCCCCCTCAAATGTTCAACAGCGACTCTTGCACTAATTTCCCCTGCCCGATACCTCCCTGAGATAAATCTAAAGGATCAAAGCTATGGCATTAATAACTAAGACGATCAGGCGCTGAGGTGCCGTTATCCAAAAATAGCCACAACACTATTTTCTCAAACTTGTAAAAGTAACTCTTGCACTAATTTTGCAGTTGTCGGCCCCTGAGTTAACCCCAAATGGCCGTGCCCGGTGGCATAGACGACATTCGGGTTAACACTGCTGGTTTCTATGATGGGTAGTGAGCTGGGGGTACTGGGGCGATGTCCCATCCAGCGGTATCTCTGCTGCGTCTGCAACTGCGGAAAGATCTCTGTGGCCATTGCCTCTATCGCCTGAAAATACTTAGGGTTTGGCGGTCGATTTATACCGCCCAATTCGGCCCAGCCGCCAATCCTGATTCCATGATCTAATGGGGTGGCGACTATGCCCCGATCGCCAAATAATATCGCTCTGGCGATCCGTATACCGGGCTGTGTATAAGTAGTGTTATAGCCGCGCTCGGCCTCTAGCAACTTCGGCGTGCCCAGCTGTCTTAATAAGGGTTTAGACCAGACTCCCGCCGCCAACACCGCCTGATCAAAGCTTCTGCTCTGACCGTTTTTATACAACAACTGTACTCCAGCCCTGCCGTCCGCTGGCTGTGGATCAATTTGTTGAATTTCTTCACAGATAAACTCCGCCCCATTAGTGCAGCTGTATTCGATCATCCCTGTCACTACTTTTTTTGGATCACTGACGGTCATCCACTGGGGTATCCGATAACCCCCAGCAAAAATTTTCGCCAATTCTGGCTCCAGCTGATACAACTGCTCTGTGCCGATAGCCTCGGAGCTAAAGCCGTAGTCCTGGCGAATTGCAAAACCACTGGCGGCCTTTTGCAAGCTGCGTTGACTCTCATACAAATACAGCGCACCGTCGCGCTGCAGTTGCTCACTGAGCCCAGTCAGCGCGTACAGTCGTTCTACATCTGCAGATACCTGATTGTTTAGCTGCGCCAGCTTTTTAATATGCTCCCGATAGATAACCCCCCTGGAGTTGAATAAAAAGCGCGTTAGCCAAGGCACTAAGCTCGCCCATTGAGCCAGCGGTACTTTTAGCGGCGCCCGCGGATTAAGCAACATCGCCAGAGCCTCCAGGGCAATACCCGGTGACGACATAGGAATTATCTCTGAGGACGCTATATGCGCTGCATTACCTCTTGAAGGTCCAGACATGCCGGGCATGGCCCGATCAATAATGGTCACTTGGGCACCTTCGTAAGTCAGTTGCGCGGCGCAGCAGGCGCCAACAATCCCGGCCCCAACCACGGCAATTTTACGCCCACGTAAAGGTTTATTAGTGCTTTTCATCACTTTATCTCACCAAGTCGTCAGCATCACCCCAGCAATCAGCAACGCTATAACCTTGCTGATAAGGATCGCTCGGGTCGACTCCGATCTGATGCATTCCATAAATCCAGCCGCGCCCTGATACCTTAGGCAGCACCGCCGGTTTTCCGGCGATGCTGGTAAGACCTGCAACAGTCATATCAAAACGGCTGCCGATGATTGAGTAGGCACTGTATTGATCACCGACAGAAATTTCACCGCGGGCATGCATTACTGCCATGCGCGCGCTGTTGCCTGTACCGCAGGGAGAGCGGTCGATACGGCCCGGAGGCATCACTGTAGCACCGCGTAACTCGTTATCAGCTCCTTTATCTATCAGCATGCTATAGGCAATGCCCTTTAGCTGGTCGTTTTCCGGGTGCACAATATGCTGTTTTTTATTCAACTGACGCTGTACTTCGCAGCCGATTTCAACGATTCTTTTGGCGTTTTTACGCTCTATACTGATCCCCAATTGCGCACAGTCAATCAGCGCATAAAAGACCCCGCCAAAGGCAATATCTACAGTGATACTGCCGTATTGCTCAGTCTCTACCACTAAGTCTAAGCAGTGTACGAAACTGGGATTCATATCCAGTTCGACCCGCTCACACTTGCCATCCTTACACTGCGCGGTGGCGGTGATTAAACCGGCGGGCATATCAAAGCGCACGACGCTCTGCGGTTCACGCATCTCCAGAATACCGGTTTCCAGTAATACAGTAGTGACACAAATACAGTTGGAACCGGACATCGCATGCGCCTGGTCGCCCTGCAAAATAATAAAACCGGCATCCGCGTCTGGTCGCGTTGGCGGCAATAAAATGTTGGTACTCATCTGTGCGTAACCGCGAGGTTCAAAGACACAAAAACGCCGAAGACTGTCATCGACTTCATTAATGTAAGTCATTTTTTGCAACATGGTACTGCCGGGAATATCGAGTACACCACCCGTTACTACCCTGCCTATCTCCCCTTCGGCATGGGCTTCGACCATATTCAAAGTTTTTTTCCAACGCATCGCAGCGACCTCCAATAGCAATTTATTAACAGACATTATATTGCATACAAAGTGTCGTCAATAATTAAAATCATTAACTTTTAATTATTGTATGCTATAAAAATAATCCTTGTCGACATTATGTATTCAATGCTAGAGTAAATTGGTCTTTACGTTCTGAAGGAACCTGCAAAGAGCCTCACTGGGCTTGTTTGTATAGTCCTAAACACAATAATAAATTTAAAAGGTGAGTTTGTATGAAACTATTAAGCAACAAACTATCGGCGCTAGCCGCCACTGCGGTGATGGCCGTGTCCCTCTCAACTAATGCCCTGGCAGACAAGCTAGATGATGTGATTTCAGAAGGTGAGTTACGCTGTGGAGTAGTTCTGGACTTCCCGCCTATCGGTTATCGCGATGCCAATAATAACCCTGCTGGTTTTGACGTAGATTACTGTAGAGATCTGGCAACAGCCTTAGATGTTGACGCAAAAATAATTCCTCTGACCTGGGCCGAGCGCCTACCTGCTATCGTCAACAATCGTACTGATGTGATCTTTGGCGGTACTTCTGACAGTTTGCAGCGCGCAAAAACTGTCGGTTTTTCAATCCCCTATGCCATCTATTACGCTCAGGCCATCATCGGCAAAGACAGCGGTATTAAGACCTTTGCAGACATGAAGGGCAAGCGCATTGCCGGGGCGGTGGGTACAGTCCCAGAAAAAGAGTTTCTAAAGTACGCCAAAAAATGGGGTACTGAGAGCTTGTACCAAGGTTACCAAAGTGAAAATGAGGTATTTTTGGCGGTCGCTCAAGGTAAGGCGGATGCAGGCTTAACCACTAACACTACGATTAAGCCGGTTGTCGGACAATTTTCTAGTCTAGCCGCGGGGCCTCGCATGCCCTGGACCACAGATTACACTTCGGTAGCGGGGCCGCGTAAAGATATCGCCTGGTTAAACTACCTCAACTTGTTTGTCACCCATCAAGTTCGCTCTGGTCGCTATCAAGAGCTATGGGGCAAATATGTCGGCGGTGAAGCGCCAGCACTGCGTATTCCCAACGTGATGTATTAACCGCGCTCTGCTGTGCCGGGCCCGAGCATATCGCTCGCTAGGGCCCGGCCTATGTTGGACGCATCTCTTAATAGCGACATACAACTTAAGCTGTTTATTTCGCTAGCTTCACTATTGTCATCAGGCACTCATATGGATTACACCTTTCACTGGCGCCCGGTCATCAAGGCTCTGCCGGATTTGTTTAGCGCAGCCTTAGTTACCCTTGAAGCGGCGGTTTTGTCTATGCTGCTGGGTATTATTTTTGGCCTGGTACTGGCCTTGATGCGCCTGCACGGCAGTCGGCCGCTGTCTCTATTTGCCACTGTGTGGATAGAATTGGCGCGCAATACTCCGGCACTGCTGCAATTATTTTTCTTCGGCTTTGGTCTCGGGGCTTTTGGCTGGCACTTGACCCCCTTTACGATTGTGCTCTGTGGTCTGGCATTTAATAACGCCGGTTACCTGGCAGAAAACTTTCGCGGTGGCTTTCAGGCGATACCTGCACCACAGTATAAAGCGGCCCGTAGTCTGGGAATGAGCGCCACACAAACTTATACACGCATCATTATCCCGCAGGTATTTCGCCTGGTCTACTACCCTATGACCAACCAGATGGTCTGGGCGGTATTAATGAGTTCACTGGGCATGTTAGTCGGATTTCGCGAGCTCTCCGGTGAAACACAGTTTTTAGCCTCTAATACTTTCAGACTGTTTGAGTTCTTTCTGGCCGCCGCGGTTTTTTATTACCTGCTAGTCAAATTGATTTTACTCGCCGCCCATTTACTCAGTCGTCGACTATTTACCTACTAAGGAGGATGTTATGTCTGAATCTGCAAATACGATCCAGTTTTTCACCGGCTTTAGATTTAACGACTTAGGATTTCTCGCTGAGGCGGCGGGTAATACCTTATTAATTTCCGTTATCTCGATTTCCATCGGCTCAGTACTCGGCTGCCTGTTTGGCTGGGCACTGCATGTCTCTGTGCTAGCTCGCTATATACTGGGCTCGGTGCTGGACATTTTTCGCAGTGTGCCTTTAATCATCCAGTTACTGCTATTTTTCAACTTCTTCCCTATTTTGGGGTTGCCGTTAGAGCCATTTGCCGCCGGTTGTATCGTCTTAATTTTTTATACCAGTGCACTGGTCGCTCAAGTCGCCCGCGGCGGCATCGAAGCGGTGCCTGATTCAATGCGCAGAGCCTCGCGTTCACTGGGGATGAGCTACCTACAAGATATGCGCTATGTAGTCTGGCCAATCGGCGCCAGGGCAATGTTACCAGCCTGGACCGGGGTCGCACTGGGAGTGCTTAAAGATTCGGCACTGGTGTCGGTCTTAGGCTACTTAGAATTACTGCGTGCTTCACAAATACTTATTACAAGAACTCAAGAGCCGTTCATTATCTTGGCAATAGTCGGGGCTTTCTATTTTGCCTTGTCCTACCCCATCGGCAAGTTGTCGGCTAAACTAGAACAAAGGTGGCAGTATGATTGAATTAAACAGTGTTAATAAATCTTTTGGCGACCTGCAAGTCCTTAAAGGTATCGATTTAAGCGTTGCCAAAGGCGAAGTTCTCAGCGTCATAGGCGCCAGTGGCTCTGGTAAATCTACGATGCTCTACTGCATCAACGCGTTGGAACAGATTCAGGGCGGCAGCATCAGTGTCGACGGGCTCGACGTACATGCTAAAAGCACTGACATCAACAAATTGCGGCAAAATATCGGTATGGTTTTTCAGCAGTGGAATTCCTTCCCGCATTTGACAGTACTGGACAACGTCGCTTTGGCGCCGAAAATTGTCTTGGGGAAATCCGCAGACGAAGCGCGTAGTATCGCAGAAAAACAGCTGCAGCACGTCGATCTGGGTGACAAATTAGATACTTACCCAACCCGGATGTCCGGAGGACAACAGCAGCGTTTGGCAATCGCCAGAGCTTTGGCAATGGAGCCCGGCTATATGTTATTCGATGAAGTCACATCCGCGTTAGATCCAGAGCTGGTCGGGGAGGTATTAGATACTTTAAGACTACTACGTGAAGATGGGATGACCATGATAGTCGTCACTCACGAGATCAACTTTGCCCGTGATGTCTCTGACCGAATTGCTTTTTTTCATCAGGGAGTGATCGAAGAGCTGGCCCCTGCCAAAGAGTTAGTCAACAACCCTCAGCGTCAGCGCACCCAGCAGTTTCTCAGTAAAGTACTGTAAAGGATCGCAAAATCTGCACTTTGCAGCCCAAAGTGCAGATAGTCAGTCTCAGATGGAGCCCATGCTTCTAAACAAGCAGGCGTAGATAAGTAATCTCTGTTTAATCTCGATAACCGCACAACTCTGGTCTACTGTGATAGTATCCGCGCCTTTCTCAGTCAACCGGACGCGCTAATTGTCTGGCTGATTCTGAAATGTTCTCACCGACAAACTCTGCGGTGATCACAACTTCAGAACTGATTTACTCTTTAGCGCTAGTTTGAGGTTCAATCATCAGTGTCCAATCTTAACAATCACCCCTGGAAAGCCTTAGATATATTTGCCCTGGCGATTGCCTTACTGGGCTGGGGTGGCAACTTTTTAGCGATAAGATATGCCGTTTTGGAGATTCCCAGCTGGACGGCACTGAGCATGCGTTTGTCATTAGTCGCAGTGTTGTTAGCGGTTTTTTTACGCAACCCTATACCACAGCTCAAATATTATCTGCTGATTTCACTGGCGTTGGTACCCGGTCATTTTGGGTTGTTATTCCTAGCCTCAGAATTGACCACTAATGTCTCGTCCGTTTCTTTATTCATTCAATTAAATCCCGCTTTTGCACTTCTTTTCGCCTGGCTGATATTGAAAGAGAGACCGGGAAGACGCAGAGTTATTGGCTTGCTAATGGCCTTTAGCGCTATGTTGATTTTGTTTTACGAGCCCAATTTACTCGGCGCCAGCCTGGCCTTAATAGTGGCGGCGCTGTCGGCTATGTTTATGGGTCTATACTCGGTTTTACTGCGCTCTATGCCCAGCCAAATCCGCCCCATAGATATCATCGGCTGGACTGCAATTTTTGGCACCCCCATGGTCGCCTCAATAGCCTATTACCTGGAGGGTTCCCCTTTTGTTACCCTCGTCAATGTCTCCTCACAAGGTTATCTGGCAGTACTCTACTCAACCATCGTCTCCAGTATCATCAGCCACGGCTGCTGGGCCTGGCTATGTCGCCGCCACCCGGTAGCTCAAGTAGTACCCTATTCTCTACTGGTACCAATAGTCGCCATCAGCCTCTCGGCGCTGTTATTAGGCGAGCAGATCACTGCACAGATGATAATCGCAATCGCGGTACTATGTGCCGGGCTGTTTATTATTGCCCGATCAAAAAAATAACTATGCAGTAGGCAGCTGGAGCTGGTTAAAGCTCTAGCTGTAAACGCATCGGAATGTCTTTGATCCCGGATCTCTCACGTACTTCACTCAGGGCCTTAAAGCCCCATTTACGATAGACTGGAGCAGCATTTAGCGCTGAATTGACGGTAAATACTCCCAGATTCCCTTTGGCCAGGCACTCCCCTTTGGCGAAATGCCACAGCTGCCTTGCATAGCCTTTCCCCTGAAAGGCGTCAGCGACAAATAAGTGGTAGAGATGGCTATTCTCTTTAATACCGATCACCGCCATGAGCCGGTTATCAACCTCACCCAGCCAATACTGGTAACCGGATTTAAAGTAGCTTTCAATACTTTGCCTGCGCATAGATTTCAATAAGATCTCAGCGCCTTGCACAGAGCAGCTAGGTAAGATGTACTTAGTCACCAGCGGCTCTATTAACTGGCTGATTTCCTCAGCATCTGTATATATAGCAGTACGTATTTCCATGAATTCCCTTTAATCAACTAGTTGGCAAACGCCCAGAGTAAGGCCCTAGCTTGATGCTCTTGAATAAAGCTATTTTTTCCCTGCTGGTATAGATCATTATCATGCCTGCAAGTTAACGCTTGCTGTTCTTTCAATTGACCATATTGCTGCCTTATCACTGGGTGTGCTTGCAGATAATCGCGGAAGGCCCGGTGCCTGGATAAATTATCATCACCACTGACAAAAGCGTGTATATGATGAGAGCGCTGATCTCCACCTTTAGTGTAGAAGCGTCTACCGGTAATGCCAAATTCACCCATCGCGGTGTATCCCAGTGCCTCAAACTTTGCCTGCAACTGATCCAGAGCTGCCAAGCTAGCAACCTCCATCAGCATATCAATGATTGGTTTGGCCATTAATTGTGGCACAGAGGTACTGCCAATGTGATCGAGCCGAATTAACACTTTATCCAATGCGCACTGTAGAGCCGAACGCTCCTTTGCAAACATCACCGGCCATGTTTCACTGTAGGCCACTACATGTATTTCTCTATTGCTCATAAAGCCCCATCGTCTATTGCGATTCAAATAACTGCTGCTGTTGCAGGAACTGCAGGTGCTGTTCAAAGGGTACTATTTCAGCGGCGCCATGACTGAGCGCTTTCTTATAAATCAATGCAAAAAATATCCGCCAGGGTAAATTGATCACCAACAGCAAACTAACTTTGTACCCACAACCGCTGTTGTAACTTACCAAGATTTAGGCTAATCCAATCGGCTCTGAGCTGCTTTTTAGTCAAATTATCCAGCTGTGAACGCAAGTAGTTTAGAATAGTTCGATTTTGTGCCGGGTGAATAGTGCTGTTAACGTATTCACATACTTCTCTGACTCGCGCACGGGCAAATGCACACTCTGGAAACAATCTCTTATTTGGCTGAAGCTCTTCTAAACATTCAATAATAGCCACAGATTCAGAAAATAGCTGACCATCGATATTTATAGCCGGAACATAACCCAAGGGGTTTATCTGTAGGTAATCAGTGCTTAAACTCTGGCGGCGCTGTTAGAGCCCTTAGAGCAATAAAGTAGCTGCTGCGAATGACTCACTTAGGCTTTCGCAGTTGTTTTGTGGTTATCGAAGCTGGCGATAGCGGTTAATTTGATCGCGCAGATTTAACGCTGCTGCTCTGGCGGCCTCTGCAAAGTCTGCTCCCTGACTAGCATACAGAACACTCCGGGAGGAACTGACGATTAATCCTTTACCGTCACCTCTTAGTCCAGCTTTGAGCATCGCCTCGAGATCGCCCCCTTGAGCACCTATTCCCGGCACCAGGAATACCATATCACCGACTATCTCCCGTATTTCAGCCATCTGTTGTGGTTCTGTAGCACCTAGCACTAACAGACAGTTATTGTGAGTATTCCACTTGCCCGAGGCAAGTTTAGCTACTCGTTTAAACAGTGGTTCTACACCTTTTTCAGTCGCTATAGCTAAATCTTGAATATCAGCTGCGCTGCTATTGGAAGTACGGCACAGCAGGATACTGCCCTTATCTTTGTAAGCAATAAAAGGCTCGACAGAATCAAACCCCATATAGGGATTTATAGTTACTGCATCAACGTTATACCTGACAAATGCTTCCTCTGCATATTTTGCGGCAGTGCTGCCTATATCACCGCGCTTAGCATCGAGGATAATCGGAATCTGCGGATGATACTGTTGAATATAGGTAATGGTCTGCGCTAGCTGATCTTCAGCGGCATGTGCGGCAAAATAGGCGATCTGTGGTTTGTAGGCACAGACCAGATCGCAAGTGGCATCGATAATAGCTTTATTAAATTCAAATATCGCATTGTCGATATTGTGAAAATGTTCCGGGAACAGTAAGGGATTGGGATCAAGACCGACACAAAGTAACGAATTATTTTGCTGCCAACTGTGTTGCAACTTATCCTGAAAACTCACTAATCTCTCCTCTGCAGACCTAGTTATGTAAAATACTGAATAATATTATACAGATAGATTAGACATAGACTCAATGAAAGCATTCTGAACTAGCCCACTAAGCTGCATTTTCAACATAGCACTTTAAGTTACAACGGCTTAATAGGAATACAAATCTCGATAATATGTTTTTGCTGCGGATGTGTTCTGAAGTCATTTAAATACTTTTCATAACAGCAGCGTTGATCCGGCTGGTAGCCACTGTTGGGTAACCACTGCGAATAGATCACCCCCCAGGCCTGTTCATATTGATCCGCATCAATCTCGAATAAGGCAACTGCATACTTGCCACCGGCTAAAGTAGTGACGCCTATTTCTCCCTCGCTTTGTGTGCCTGCATCGACGGAGACACAGACATCCGCTTTAAATTTTACGAAATCGGTTATCTCCAATTGATCTCGAAAAACAGTGTAAAAGTCAGAGCCCGGACATTTCAATAGGCCTCTGCTGGCCACCCAGCGGGTTAACTTATCAAATAGCCTGCGCCAGGTTTTACTCTCGCCAATAAAGGGCCCAATATGGCGAATATAAGCCACTGTGCAGGGTTCAAGTTGCCTGACCGTGATAGTCGCATGATTGATGTTCAGCATTGAAATATTCCATGTATATTGTTGGTTGATTTGATCAATATACATAGCAGAGATCGTACAATCTTGGCCGTGATTGCTGAGCGCTTGTCGATTCTTGCTATCAAGACTGTGGCCACCCCTTCGCCATTGACTAGCGCTCATACTAAAGTGTTGTTTAAAGGTTTTGGCGAATGCAGCACTGCTACTAAAGCCGCAATCTATGGCGATGTTAGTAATGGACTCTGTAAGATCATACTTGAGACTGTGCGCGGCTTTTTCAAGCCTGATACGTTGGATATACTTGTTGAGGGACTCACCGGTGATACCCTTGAAGATTCGATGAAAGTGGAAACTGGAGAAATCAGCCACCTCGGCTAGCCGCTGCAAATTAAGCGAGCTGGCGTAGTTCTCCTCTAAGTAATCCAGCACTTTATTAATTCTTTTGAGGTACTGGGCACTGTGAATTTTTGCTGGCTGCGCGTTGCTGTTAACTTCCATTAACTGTATAAATTCTCTACTAAAGCTAATCCGACCCTGAAGGGGGCATATCAGCAATTATCTTGGTACTGCAATCTTGGGACTTAATCTATATAAGACCATGTATCGGCGCCATCAAACTTTCTGATGCGTATTTCTTTGATAGCTGTTCTTTCACACATACGAAAATTAAGCGCCATTACAGAGGATGTATCCGGGTGCAGGTTTTCCCAGTGAGTAGTGCAGCCACAGATTTTACAGCTGTGTACCGCAAGAGACTTGTCACCTTGTACATAACGGATGCTGGTCAATGCAGCATCTGGCTTTTGCTGGTCATTAAAAGTAACAGTATCTATCTGTACGTGCGCCCACAAAGAGCCGAGGCGATGGCATATAGAACAATTACACTCGGTCAACCATTTGGGTGATTCAGTGGTTTCAAAGGTAATAGCGCCGCAGTGGCATCTTCCTGAATACATGGGGATTCCTTAGCTTATTTGGTATAAGTTCTACCTTAACAATATGATGATACCTGAGAATTTACAGCAACCAAAAATAATTTATAAAGTAGTTTTTCCATCACTAGCCGACACAAATTGATTGACATGGCTAACACATTCCCCACAGCGGGGTTGAGTGTCCAGTAGCGCAAAGATTTCTTTGTATTCGGTTTCACCCATGGCGGTGATCTCGGCGATTTCCTCTGCGTATAAGTCATTACAAGTGCAGACTAAACCGGGGGTTTGCTGTTTACGGGTGATATCCACTGGGCTTGCTCCTATTAGTGCCAAAGTTAAGTGCTCTTGGGGGATTATAACTCGGGAGGATGGACGAGAAAACCGAATTTGTTGCATGTGAAGATGAAGGGGGGGGTGAGTTGGAAGTTGGAAGTTGGAAGTTGGAAGTTGGAAGTTGGAAGTTGGATGTTGGAAGTTGGAAGTTGGAAGTTGGA